>DASXGN010000004.1:0-126566 GCA_036489025.1 Buttiauxella sp. | reverse complement strand
GGATGCATATGCCACAGCGCTTCGCTGCTGCGGATCTCCGGCACATCCTTCATCCACACCAGTTTATTGATGAAATAGCGGTTATACAGCGCCATGTCCGGGTATTTCTTCGCCTGCTCATCCAGTGCCGCCTGCCACAGGGCTGACATGCCATCCTTCAGCCATTCGCTGTGGTGTTTCACCACAAAGCGCTGCACCTGATATTGGATATGCGGCTGCGTGTTATGCAGAAATCGCCACAGTTCGCCGGCATCAATCACACCATCCTGGTTCAGATCCATCTGTTTCAGCAGCTTCTGATACTGCTCGGTGTAGCTCGAGGAATACATATCCCGAGTTTCGCTTCGGGCCAGTGCTTCCAGCTGCCTGTATACCTGGCGCAGCCAGCTCTCTTTCGGCGTCTGGAAAATGCTTTGCGGCGCGTCCTCCTGCTCCAGTGGCATAAACCCCCGTTTTTCGAGGTCGAACTGGTTCGCGCTCTCCACATCAGCCGCCGCCATCCATGCCAGTTCGCCGGGAATGTAATACCAGGTCTTTCCGTCTGCTTCCAGCCGGCGGCACTCGCTTTCCGGGGTGTATCGCTCTGCAGTTGTGGGGGAAGGGTCTCCCCCCACGCCGGCCACCACAAACGAATTATCCTGCTCCCGGTGCACCCAGCGGGTTTTATCCGCCAGCGTGTGCAGTTCTGACGCGCCGGTCGTTACTCCGGCCTTGTTGGCCAGAAAATCCTTCATCCGGGCATCTTGGCTGAATACCTCCAGATGGCAGAAGTGCTGTGGCCCGCCTGACGGACGCTCATTCAGGCTCAGGTGACCGATAATATCCCCGGCTTTCACCGCCGGCGCATCCTCCCCGGAAACCGTCACCACCTGATTAAACACCCCGTGCTGACGGGCTGCCTGCATCCATGCCGGCAGCGCAACATCCTGCCGCTTCACAAACTTATTCAGCCCGGAGATCCAGCCAGATTCACCGGCGGTTAATCCGCTTTTCGTGCCTTCCGGTACCGACACCACGGACACGAAGACAAACGGGGCCGGCCTGCCATTCAGCAGGAATGAAGCCTCCTGCTTAATCTCCACCACAGCACCGCGTGGCAGTGTGGTTTGCGTATCCTGCGGCACCTCATAGTGGCGCAACGCATCACGGGGGACATTGACTCCTTCCCTCAGCCCGCTGCGTATCCAGCCGGGAGAGGTGTTGTCCTGGCGAATTTTCAGCGCACTGGCGATCACGGTCGCGGTCGGTGTGTCCGTAATGCCATATTCAGACAGCGGGGCTATCTGCATCCACAGCGTGTAGAAATCCAGTGCGTTATCGGGCTTGTCTTTATCCGGGGTACAGGTGGACTTGATAAGGACGAAGGTGGAGCTGAATTTCAGCGTCTTTTTCCCGTATGCCGCCGTCTGATAATCGTCATTCAGCCGCCAGGCTACCACCTGACCATCGGTCATGCATTTCAGGCCGTGGCTGTCCGGTTTAAAGACGGCATTGCCGGCAAAACCGTCACAAATATGAATACCACCATGCCAGTGCTCTCCCTTCTTCATCAGCCAGTGAGCGTCTCCCTCACTGCCCTGCATGGCCGCCATGAAGTCCGTTGCCGAACGGTAGCCGTCAACCGGCAGTACCATTTTCATCCTGTTCTCCCTGATTTTATGATGGTTATTTGTTCATCATATACTGCTTAAGACATAACCCAAACTTCCATAAGTGGATAAATTTGTTACTGAATAAAGCAGTAATATATGAAAATATCCCAAGGCTGACACAAAGCAATGCACTTCACCCCGTTACGCCGCAGAGCACGACCACAGTAAAAACTTGCTGTAATAGGTCTTTTTCTGTTCGTTTTCTGATCTATTTAACATAATGGTTATTATACAGGCGATATCCGCAGGTCCGGATCGTCTGCCTGATGGAACTGAGCGATCATCTGATCAACGCCAGCGCCTTTGACCGTGAGAACGTTAGCGAAATGTGACTGGCAGCGCAGCTGGTAGAGAGAGAATGGCGGATGAAAGTATCACTCTGTTCGATAAAGCATGTTACTCACCTGGACTGCTTCATCACTGGCAGACGTCCGGGGAAAAACGATACTGGCTACTGCCGTTGCAAAAAAACACGGTATGAAGTCGTGCGTAAGCTGGCCTGTGGCGACGAGCTTGTTGAACTGAAAACCAGCCCATAAGCCCGGAAAAAGTGGCCTGCACTCCCCGACAGATTCACAGCAAGGCTGCTGACCCGAACGGCTGAGGGCAAAGAAAGGCAGGTTCTGACATCCCTGACAGACCAAAATTGCTATCGTGTTAATGATATCAGTGAGTTATATCGGCACGGATGGGAAATTGAGCTGGGTTATCGAGAAGCGAAACGGGGGATGCTGGACGGTCGCTGGATGTTACGCAGCAAGCTGTCAGAACTGGTGCGGCAACAGTTGTGGGGTGTGCTGCAGACTTATAACCTGGTGAGATACCAGATGGTAAGGATTGCGTTCGAACTGAAAGGCGATTATCTGCCTTATCAGCTGAGCTATAGCGGCTCAATAAGTGAAATAACCCGGCTACTGATGACGTTGCCATGGGCCTCACCGTATAAGATGCCTGGCGAGTTAAGAACATGGTATGAGAGAGCAAAATGGCTGGTATTACCGGAAAGAAGAGTGCGAAGTTCCCCTCGGGAATTAAGAGTAAAAGCCCAGAAATATCCGGCGAGTAAAACTGCTGATCACCTTAAGTGACCAGCATTAGGGTTAATCCCGGTTTTTTTGTGTCTGTCGCAAGAGAAATTGGCTTGCCTGAGCTTTTTTAGATGATACAAATTCATTATGTCAGAGAAATCTTAATGCATTGAAATATATAGGTTTTATTCTGAGTATCTTGGCTGGCAGGGCCCCCACCCAATTCTGGCTACTCAAAAGCCTTTTGCGATTGACCCCCTCTTTTTTCTCCCCAGCCTAAATTAATCCCCGCAGCGGCCAGTAGAATCATCGCGCCACCCGCAAATTGTAGGGCGCTCATGCTGTGCCCAAACGCTATTCTGTCGACCAGCACGGCAACGATTGGGTAGATAAACGAGAGTGAGGCGGTGAGAGACGTGGGCAGCTTCTGGATGGCCCCGTACAGCAGCTGATACATCACGCCGGTATGCAGCACGCCAAGCATCAGCAGAATTCCCCACTGGGAAAACGTCGCGCGGCTGTGGAAATCTGCCAGCGGCAGCAGCATCACCACACCTACCGTAACCTGCACCAGCGCGATTTGCTGCGGCGGCACGCCTTTCAGCCGTTTGGTGATGATAGCGGTGAGCGCGTAAAAGAAGGCCGCGCCGAGCGCCATGCCGATCCCCGTCAGCCAGCTTTGATTTCCGCTGTGGCTCAGGCCGCTGGACAGCACCAGCAGCATGCCCGCGAAGGAAAGCGCCAGCCACAGCCATTTCACCCGGCTAACGGTTTCCTTGAGGATGAAAATCCCCATCCCCACCAGCATCAGCGGCTGCGTGTTGTAGACCACCGTTGCCAGGCCAATTGACGTCCGGGCATACGCGCCGAACAGCAGCAGCCAGTTGATGACCAGAGCAATACCGCCAAGCGCCGCGATAAAGATTACCCGACGCGTAAGATGGCTGCGCCAGTTTCTGCCGTAAAGGCCAAAGGCGAGCAGCGTCAGCGCGCCAAATACGCAACGCCAGAACACCACGTTGGCGATAGGCTGCCCGGAGAACAGCACAAACGCGCCAATCGTGCCTGAAATCACCATCGCCGCGACCATCTGCAGGCTGCCAGCTTTCACATCAGCTTTCATTTTTCACCTCCTGAATTTTTAACTTTATTCTGGCGAATGTCGGTGGCTCAATGAAGTGCTAAAGTTAGGTGAAATTATGTATTTACCTTTTATACAGAGGGAAAAATGGCTGAATACCTTCCGGATGAAATTGACCGAAGCATTCTTTCGATTTTGACCGCCGACGCGCGCATTTCTTTGAAAGCGCTGAGCTCGCGGGTTGGGCTTTCATCTCCAGGTACCGCCGAGCGCCTGAAGCGGCTTGAAGAGCGGGGCGTGATTGACGGCTACACGCTTAGCGCACATCTCCCTGCGCTGGGCTACAGCCTGCAGGCCATCGTGCGCGTTAAACCTCTGCCGGGGCTGTTGCATAAGGTTGAAAAGCTGATTCAGGGCATTCCGCAGTGCATCGAGTGTGACAAAATTACCGGCGACGACTGCTTTGTGATGCGGCTGGTTATTCGCTCCATCGAACAGCTGGATGACATCCTCGACGAGCTGGCCGACTATGCCCAGAGCAATACCTCCATTGTGAAAAGCAGTCCGGTGAAAAGGCGGCTGCCGCCGCTGTAAGGACGGAACGGTTAAACGACCATGCTCCGGGAAGCCGCGTGTTTGGTTTGTGCAAGCTGCTGCCACAGCGGCTGCAGGCGTTCAAGGGCGCCGCGCATCTGCGCCGTTTCCAGCGTGAAGGGCAGACGCAGATAGCGCTCAAACGCGCCTTCGGTGCCAAAACGCGGGCCGGCGCCAATGCGGATGCCGATCGATTCCGCGCTGGCGGCAAAGGCGCTCGCCAGCGGCTTAGGCAGCTCAATCCACCAGGAAAGTCCGCCGTCGGCCTGCGCCACACGCCAGTCGGGGAATAATTCCCTGATGGCTTCGCCGCAGGCATCGCGCCGCTGGCGTAAAATTTCCCGTCGCTCGGGCAAAAAATTCTCTGCATCGTTGAACAGCGATATTGTTGCAAGCTGCTCCAGCACCGGGGTGCCCAGATCCATCGCGCCCCGCGCCTGAAGTAATGAAGCGATGGTCCGTGACGAAGCTCTTATCCATCCCAAACGTATCCCTCCCCAGAAGCTTTTTCCGGCGGAGCCGAGGGTGATTACTTTATCCGCGCCGTCAAAAGCGGCCAGCGGCGGAGGCGGCGGAGCGTCAAACCATAAGTCCATCATGGTTTCGTCCACCACGATAGTGGTGTGGGTACGTGCAGCGATTTTCGCAACGGCGGCGCGGGTTTGGGCATCCATGCAGCGGCCGGTAGGATTGTGAAAATCCGGCAGCAGGTAGGCCAGGCGGGGAGAAGTTTGCGCGATGGTGGCGCTAAGGCCGTCGATATCCCAGCCGTTTTCCGGCAGGCTAACGCCCACCGGGCGACAGGATGCGCCTTTGATGGCCGCCAGCGCCATTGGATAAGTGGGATGATCGATAACCACCCTGTCTCCCGGTCCGGTCAAAAGCCGCAGGATCAGACCGAAGCCGCTGACCGCGCCGTTAACCACCATAATTTGATCCGCCGTTGTTGGCAGTCCTCGTTCAGCATAGCGGCTGGCGATAACCTCTCGCAGCTCCGGCAAACCGTGCTGGTCGTAACCCGTCGACCCCAAATGCTCCGGCAGCGCGATCAGCGCGTTGGTGTAAGCCCGATGGATTTCTGGCCCGGCGGACAACGCGGCGGTGGAAAGATCGAGTAGCGCAGACGAGTCGGGCAGGGGGGAAGCTGAAGCCGTACCCTCGGGCAAAACGGCCGTCGAACCGGAACCGTGACGGCTCAGCAGATAGCCCTCTTCACGCAGCTGCGCCAGCGCCGTGGCTACGGTGGTTCGGCTTACCCCCAGCGCCGCAGCCAGCTCGCGCTCGCCGGGTAATCGACTTTCCAGCGGCAGCCTGCCGTCTAAAATCAACAGCCGCAAACCGTCCGCCAGCTGGCGATAAACCGGCGTGCGGGGGAGATCCTGATGCCAGTTTCCCAGCAGTTTGATCAGTGAGGCGGTACCCGTTCTGCGCTGTGCCATAGCAGTCCACTTTTTGATAACTGGACCTTAATATTCAGTCCATTTTCATTAAAAATCCAGTCATCGGATGTGAGGGAGAAAGAGAAATGATGGCGCGTCGCTTAATACAGCTTTATATCGGTCTGGTTCTTTACGGCGTTTCGACGGCGATGTTTGTACGTGCCGATCTGGGAGCCGATCCCTGGAATGTCTTTCACCTCGGCGTGGCAAAGATTTTCTCGCTTAATATCGGCATGGTGATGATTCTGGTTGGAGCGCTGGTGCTGCTGCTGTGGATCCCTCTGCGCCAGAAACCGGGCCTGGGAACCATCAGCAACGTTATCGTACTTGGCCTGGCGGCCGATGCGACGCTGGCGCTGATGCCGCCGCTGGAATCGCTGGTAGCCCGCAGCGTGCTGCTGTTTTCAGCGGTGGTGGTTAACGCGCTGGCAACGGGCATGTATATCGGCGCCGGTTTCGGCTCCGGCCCGCGCGATGGCCTGATGACCGGCATTAATGCCCGCACCGGCTGGCCCGTCCGCCGCGTGCGTACCGCCATTGAAGTTACCGTGCTTTGTGCCGGCTGGCTAATGGGCGGCACCGTGGGCGTAGGCACCGTATTTTACGCTCTGGCCATCGGCCCGCTGATCCAGATTTGCCTGCCGTGGTTCCGCGTGACCGCGCGGCGGGAAAAAACATTGCCAGAGCCTGCGGTATTACCCTGACGGCAGGCTATGCTTTAAGCCTTTGAAAGCTAAACCCGACAGGGAGGTAACGATGACCAGCCCGCTTATCTGTCAGACCGCAGCCAGCTGGAACAGCTATCAGCTGGCGCAGATCCTTTCGCACTGTTTCGAAGGCTATCTGGTGCCGTTTACTATTGACGGAGAGACGTTCGCCACGCGATTTAGCGCCGAGGATATCAGCCTGACGGGCACGAGAATCTGGCTTCAGGACGGCGAGCCGAAAGCGCTGGCGGTCATCACCCGCCGCGGGCAAACCAGCCGTCTGGCGGCCTTCGCTATCCGCCCGGAGCTGCGGGGGCAGGGTTACGGCAAGCGGTTTATGCAGCAGCTCATCGACGAGGCCCGCGAGCGCGGTGACCGACAAATGTGGCTGGAAGTCATCGTCGGCAACGATAGCGGGCTGGCGCTTTATCAACGGATGGGATTTGTTTGCCAGCAGACGCTGGTAGGGTTTCACGCTGCGGGATCGCTGCCGTGTCGCCCGACGGGCGAGCTGCTGGAAATCGATCCGCTGATGATGGCGAAAAAAATGCTGATCGACGGCCGGCTAAGGCTGCCGTGGCTGAGCGCGGCGGAGACGCTCTTTAAGCTGCCCGGCAAAGCCTATGTGCTGGACGACGTGGCCTATGCGATGGTTATCCCCAACGCGCAGCAGCCGAAACTGCGCATGCTGTATGTCGATCCCGCCGCGCGTGGAAAAGGACGGGCGAAAAAGCTGCTGACTTTGCTCCGCGATCGTTTCCCAGGGCTTTCCACCGCAGGCTCCGTTCCGGAGCAGGTCGCGCCGCTGTATCTAAGCTGCGGCTATCTTCAGGATCCCGTCACGCAGTACGAAATGCTGCTTAAACTCTGAGCGGGCAGCCTGTGGGCTTTGCCACTACACTTATCTGGCGTAATCATCACGGGCGGAAACTATCTGCCCGTACTCCCCATCCCGTGGAGGTTAGCAATGAGTTATGTCGATGGTTTTGTCGTGGCGGTTCCCGCCGCCAATAAAGAGGCGTACCGACAGATGGCGGCCAAAGCGGCACCGCTGTTTAAGGAGTTCGGCGCGCTGCGCATTGTGGAGTGCTGGGCGGAAGACGTGCCCGACGGTAAGCTCACCGATTTCCGCATGGCGGTAAAAGCTACCGATGATGAAGAGGTGGTGTTCAGCTGGATTGAATATCCGTCTAAAGAAGTGCGCGACGAGGCGAACGCGAAGCTGATGTCAGATCCGCGCATGAAAGCGTTTGGTGAATCGATGGCTTTTGACGGCAAGAGGATGATTTACGGCGGATTTTCGCCGCTGCTTGATGTGTGAAGCGGTCAATAATTCCTCTCTCCACGAGGGAGAGAGGATGCGAGGACTAAAGCTGCAACTCTCTGAGCAGCCCGAAAGCCTGCTTCATGTGCGCTTCACTGACGATAAATGCCCGCAGCTGTTCCGCTGAATCGTAACCTTTCGCGATAAGCCCTTCCGGCTCGGCGGAAATCTGCCAGCGCAGATCCGTCCGCTGGGTTTCGCCCGCCAGATGCAGCGGCAGCTCCGGCGTTTTCACCTTCACCAGCATCGCCGGCAGGGTCAGGCCGTCGGTCGCGCCCAGCAGGTTTTTCGCAAGCGTCATGGCGCTGAACTGGATTGGCTGCAGGAACGGCAGCACTTTGCCGTCGATTTCCGCGCAGTCGCCCAGCGCATATACGTTCGTATCTGACGTCTGAAGCTGGCGATTAACCTGAATCCCACGTTTTACGCCAAGACCCGCATGCTGCGCCAGGCCCACGTTCGGACGCAGGCCGATGGCGGCGACCACCGCGTCAACGCCAACGATTCGCCCGTTGCTCAGCGCCGCGTTAATGCCCTGCGGCGTTTTGGTTAGCGATTCGAGGCGCTGGTTGAACAGCAGCTCAACGCCCATCTGGTTGAGCCTGTGTTGCAGGCGGCCGCTGGCTTCCGGCGGCATCAGCGAGGACAGCAGGCTGGAGGCGTTATCCACCAGCACCACCTGTTTGCCGGCGCGGCAGAAGTCCATCGCCAGCTCGCTGCCGATCAGTCCCCCGCCGAGGATCATCACCCGACGGGCGTCCCTCAGCGTGGATTCACAGGCCAGATACTCCTGCTGGCTGTTCAGCGTCAGCATCAGCTCTTTGCCGGGGATCGGCGGCAGCACCGCGCTTGAACCGGTCGCCAGCACCAGCTTGTCGTACGGCCACTGTTTATCCCCGCATTTCACCTGGCGGTTCTGAGTATCGATATCCGATACCCAGGTATTGGCGTTTAGCGTCAGGTTAAACTGTTCGGCAAACTCCCCGGCGCGCTGCCGGGTCATCTCGTCGGCCCGCTGATTCAGGCTTATCACGTGGCTCAAATCGGGCTTGTTATATTCGTCCATGCTGTCGGCGGCAATCAGGCGAATCGGCACCTCGCCGTCGTGCTTGCGGATGTTTTTTACCAGCTGGCGGGCGGCAAAGCCCGAGCCGATAATCACAATGCCTGCGCTCATTTTGCCTCCGTAGCCAGCACGTCAAAGACGTCTTTACCCAGTGAGCATTCCGGGCACAGGAAGGTGTCCGGCACGTCGCTCCAGGCGGTGCCCGCTTCTACGCCCTGCATCGGCTCGCCGGTTGCCGGATCGTAGATCCACTGGCAAACGCTGCACTGCATACGCGGGCCGAGGTCGGCGCAGCTTTTCGCTTCGCTGGCGGCTTCCTGCGGCGCGGCAGCGGCTACGTTTGCCGCTGGCAGCGGCGTTAACGCCCACTGGCGAGCAATTTCCCGGCCGTGTTCGCGGCACAGTTCCAGCGCGTCAACGTCCGGACGCCACTTCGCCTTCAGGCTCAGGGACATTTCGAAACCCGCATCCTGTAAGCGAGTGGACAGACGGTCAACCGCGCCGCCGCTCCAGCCGTGTGAACCAAAGGCGCTGGCGCGCTTGTTGCGGAAGCGCAGGCCGGTAATTTCTTCGACCAGGCCGGCAATTTTCGGCATCATCACGTTGTTCATGGTGGAAGTCCCAACCAGCACGCCTTTAGAACGGAAGGCGTTGGTCAGAATTTCGTTTTTATCGCTGCGGGCAACGTTAAAGATTTTTACCGCCACGCGAGGGTCGGTTTCGTTAATGCCCTGCGCGATGGCGTCGGCCATCATGCGGGTGTTGTTGGACATAGTGTCGTAGAAGAGGGTGATGCGATCTTCCTGGTAGTCAGCGGCCCATTTCAGATACAGCTCAACGATTTGCGTTGGGTTATCGCGCCATACCACGCCGTGAGAGGTGGCGATCATGTCGACCGGCAGGTTAAAGCCGAGGATCTCGGTGATTTTTGGCGTCACCAGGCGGCTGAACGGCGTCAGGATGTTGGCATAATAACGCTGGCACTGTTCGAACAGTTCCGTCTGATCCACCTCATCGTTAAACAGGTGTTCGTCGCAGTAGTGCTGGCCGAAGGCGTCGTTGCTGAACAGCACCGCGTCGCCGGTCATGTAGGTCATCATGCTGTCCGGCCAGTGCAGCATCGGGGTTTCCACGAAGATCAGCTGTTTGCCGTTGCCAATGTCCAGGCTGTCGCCGGTTTTAACGATGTTGAAGTTCCATTCCGGGTGGTGGTGATGGCCGTTGATGGAATCCACGCCGTTGGCGGTGCAGTAAATTGGCGTATTCGGAATGCGTGACATCAGCTCGGTCAGCGCCCCGGCGTGATCTTCTTCCGCGTGGTTGATGATGATGTAGTCCAGCGTGTTAAGGTCGATTTCAGCGGCAAGGTTCTGCACAAATTCACGGCTGAACTTGTGATCGACGGTATCAATCAAAACGGTTTTTTCTTCGCGGATCAGGTAGCTGTTATAGCTGCTGCCCTTGAGGGTTTTGTATTCTGTCCCGTGAAAATCACGCACTTCCCAGTCACGTTGTCCAACCCACTGAATGTTGTTTTTAACCTGAATAGCCATTAGCCAGAACCTCAATAAAATAAAATAAATAGTGCTCGTGTTATTCTTATTGCAGGTGTTGTGCCAACTTTTTAATTAATTGATATTATTGAATTAACTTATTTGCGTTGCGTCTGTTAATGTCAAAATGACAATGTTAATTTTTGTCTTTTTGACAATGTGATTGTCAATTTGACTACTCCAGAGTAGGCTTGACCGTCCATCCTAAGGAGCCCGCTCATGAGCCTGTCCATCACTTCACTCGCCAGCATTGCCATCGAGCTGCAAAGCGGTATCTCCCATCAGGATCGTTTTGCCCGCGTGATTCGCACCCTGCGCCAGCTTCTGGGAGGCGATGCCACGGCGCTGCTGCGCTACGAGTCGCGGCAGTTTCGTCCGCTGGCTATCGATGGGCTGGCGCAGGACGTGCTCGGGCGGCGCTTTGCGCTGGATGCACATCCGCGCCTTGAGGCCATTGCCCGCGCGGGCGACGTGGTGCGTTTCCCTGCCGACAGCGAGCTGCCCGATCCTTACGACGGGCTGATTCCCCATCACGGTGATTTGAAAGTTCACGCCTGCCTGGGCCTGCCGCTGTTTGCCGATCAGAACCTGATTGGCGCGCTAACCGTCGACGGGATGGACCCCGCACAGTTCGATAACTTCAGCGATGAAGAGCTGCGGTTAATCAGCGTGCTGGCCGCCGGGGCGCTGAACAACGCTCTGCTTATGGAACAGCTTGAAAACCAGACGCCTTCGGCTGCCGCCACGCCCGTCGCGGCGAAAAGCGGCGGAACGGAGATGGTCGGCCTGTCCAGCGGCATCGAGCAGCTTAAAAAAGAAATTGAGATTGTCGCGGGATCGGATCTGAACGTGCTGATCACCGGTGAAACCGGCGTGGGCAAAGAGCTGGTGGCGCGCGCCATTCATAGCGGATCGGCCCGCGCAGCGAACCCGCTGGTCTATCTGAACTGTGCGGCGCTGCCTGAAAGCGTGGCGGAAAGCGAGCTGTTTGGGCACGTTAAAGGCGCGTTTACCGGGGCCATTCATCACCGCATCGGCAAGTTTGAAATGGCGGACAACGGCACGCTGTTCCTCGATGAAATCGGCGAGCTGCCGCTGACTTTACAGGCCAAGCTGCTGCGCGTTTTGCAGTACGGGGATATTCAGCGGGTCGGCGACGACAACAGCCAGCGCGTGAATGTGAGGGTGCTGGCGGCGACGAACCGCGACCTCAAGCAGCACGTGCTCGACGGCCAGTTTCGCTCCGATCTGTTCCACCGCCTGAGCGTCTTTCCTTTACATGTGCCGCCCCTGCGGGAACGCGGCGATGATATTACGCTGCTGGCGGGATTTTTCTGCGAGCAAAGCCGCGTCAAAATGGGGCTTAAGCAGGTGGTGCTGGGCGACGGCGCGCGCGAGCTGCTGCGCCGCTATGGCTGGCCGGGCAATATCCGCGAGCTTGAACACGCCATTTATCGCGCGATAGTGCTGGCCCGAGCCGGACATCCTGACGGAGAGCTCCTGCTCCAGCCGCAGCATTTCCAGCTGGCGGACGGGGAGCAAAAAAGCACGCCGGCGTTGGCTAAAAGCCTCCCGGCGGTGGACAACCTGCGGGCTGCAACGGACGATTTCCAGCGGGAGATTATCGTTCAGGCGCTGGATGCCAACGCGGGGAACTGGGCGGCAAGCGCTCGCCAGCTCCAGCTCGACGTGGCGAACCTGCACCGGCTGGCGAAACGTTTAGGCGTCAAGTAGCCCGCTGATTCCGTGCCATGCCATATAAAGACCGACCAGGATAATCAGTCCGCTTGAGAAAAATGGCGCGTTCCGTGAGAGCGACCCAAAGCCCTTCCAGCGCTTCGCCACGTGGCGCACGCTGAGCGCCGCAAGCGCGCCTGAAGCCACGAGCGTCAGGGCGAGACCCACGCTAAAGCTCAGCACCAGCGCCGCGCCGAGGGCAAAATGTTTAAGCTGCAAACAGATCAGCAGAATAGTGATCGACGCCGGGCAGGGGATCAGCCCACCGGTCAGGCCGAAGATAACGATCTGGCCGGTGGTAACCTCACGCCCGTCAAACCGCTGGCTAATTTGCTCGGCGTGCGCTCGCTCGTGGGCGTCCTGATACTCATTTTCGCTCAGCGCAACGACCGGACGCAGCGTAGTAAAATGGATCTGCGCCGGGCGGACAGCCGGTTGATGAACCGAACGCTGCGGGGCGGCGTGAAGACGGGAACGCTCATGAGGACGATCGTGGCTATGCCCGTGACCGTGATGGTGACGATGCGCACCCTTGCGATCCTGCCAGGTTCGCCACAGCATCCAGAAGGCGATCGCCAGAATTAACGCCGCTGAAACGAGCTGGAAATACGGCTCGCTGGTGTGAACGTCCCAGCCTTTACCAAACCACATCCCCGCCATCGCAATGGCCCAGACGACCGCCGTATGGGAAACCGTGGCGGCCAGCCCGAGCAATATCGCCTGCTTTAAAGTCCCGCGAACCGCGACGATAAAGGCCGCCATCATCGTTTTGGAATGTCCAGGCTCAAGGCCGTGCAGTGCGCCAAGCAGGATCGCGCTGGGGATGAAGATCCACGCGTTGCCCTGCTGCAAGAGGGTAGTGAAGTCGCTCATGGGTATCGCTTCGGAAGATTTTATGTGCGCTGAAGCATACTCCCCCTCAGTAGCTAAATACTACCCCCCAGTAGGAAAATACTCCCCTCCAGTAGCGACGTGATATGCTTGCCCGGCACTTAACAGCAAGGAAACCGCGATGTCCCATACCGTTCGTCATAAAAAAATGCTGCTCACACGCCTGAAAAAAATTCAGGGGCAAAGCACCGCGCTTGAAAAAATGCTCAATCGCGATCACGAGTGCAGTGAGGTTCTACAGCAGCTGGCGGCGATCCGTGGGGCGGTTAACGGTATGATGCTGCAGGTGATCGAAGGCCACCTGACCGATCACGTGGTGCAGGAGCCGGTGCTGGAGCAGCGCGAAGAGGACCTGGCCGTGGTCATGCAGGTTATCAAATCCTATCTGAAGTAGTTTTCCGCGCCCTAACTTCAACGGCGGGTAAATTCATCATACATAATCGTTGTCTGATAGCGGTGCGCTTAGCATAATCGTTATGTTTTTTTATATATAACGAGGTTTGTCATGATAGCAGTTTCAGCCCGCCGTCTTGCGACGCTGGCGATTTCCACTCTCTTCATCAGCGCGGCCGCTCAGGCTTCTTCTGATATTCGCGTCACCTACGCCGGTTCGATGGGTAAAGTCATGGATAAGGTGCTGGGTCCGGCTTTCGCCAAAGAAAATAACGGCGGCTATCAGGGGCAGGGGCAGGGCGCTTACGGTATGGCGCGCCTGCTGGCGAGCAAGAAAATCACCGCGGATGTGTTCGTTTCCATCACGCCGGGGCCGATGCAAATTCTGAAGGACGCCGGGCTGATTGACGATGCGATCCCCGTAGCCAGCACCAGCATGGTTGTGGCCTGGTCGCCGAAAGGCCCGTTTGCGCAGAAATTTGCCGCCGCCAGCGGAGCGGACGCCAGCTGGCTGAAAGTGCTCGCCACGCCGGGCCTGAAGTTTGGCCGTACCGACCCCTATAACGATCCTAAAGGTCAGAATATTGTTTTCACGCTGATGCTGGCAGAAAAATATTATCAGCAGCCGGGCATCGCGAAGCAGGTGATGGGTGAAGTACAAAACCCGGCCCAGGTGAACCTTGAAGGCGGGCTGCTGACGCGCCTTGAAAGCGGCCAGGTTGACGCCGCGGCCGGTTACGAAAGCGAGGTGATTTCTGCCAAACTGCCGTACATTGCTCTGCCGGATGAAATCAACCTCAGCAACCCGGCCATGCAGAAACAGTGGTATGACACGGTGAGCTTCGTTATTAAGGACGGCGCCGGCAAAGATAAAGTCCTGCATACCCAGCCTCTGGTTTACTACGCGGCAGTGCTCAAAAATGCGCCAAATGGCGTAGGGCAGGGGAAGAAATTCGTTAATTTCATGCGCAGCCCGCAGGGCCAGGCGCTGTTTAAAGCTAACGGCTACGCGGCGCCAAAAGGAACGGCGATCTACGCTCGGTAATGCAAAACTGCTTTCGCCGTCCGGCACTCTTGCTTTCTCTGCCAGCGCTGTTTTTGCTGGCAGTTCCTTTTTTGACGCTGCTGAACGTTACGCCCTGGCGCGGGTTTCGCCTCGCCTGGGGGGACAGCAGTGCGATCGCCGTTTCTCTCGGGCTCGGCTGTCTTTCCCTGCTGGTCGTTATCGTACTCGGCCTGCCCCTGGCCTGGTGGCTGGCGAAGGCGCAGGGCAAAGGGCGAGTGATGGTCGAGCTGGCGGTACTGATCCCGCTGCTGACGCCGCCGCTGGCGATGGGGATTTTGCTGATCTCCGCATGGGGCCCCTACAGCCTGCCCGGCGAGCTGCTTTCGCGCTTTGGCCTGACGCTGGTTAACAACCCCGGCGCGTTTATGCTCGCCCAGGTTTACGGCGCGCTGCCCTATTTTGTCACCGCCGCACGTTCCGCCTTCGCCACGGTGCCGAAAGATATTCTCGAAGCCGGGCGCACGCTCGGGGCTTCGCCCTGGCAACGTTTCCGGCATCTGGCTTTGCCGCTTGCCGCACCGGGCCTTGCCTCCGCGCTGGCGGTTGCCTGGGTGCGTGCCGTCGGCGAATTTGGGATCGTGATGATTTTTGCGTATTTCCCGCAGGGCATTCCGGTCAAGCTTTATACTAATTTGCAGAACGACGGCGTGGATGCGGTTTACACTCTGGTCTGGCTGCTGCTGATTTTCACCCTGCCTTTGCCATTGGCCTGCTTTGCATTTGCTCGTCGTAAAGCGGCGCGAAATTAACGTTCCTCAGCCCTGACAACCCGAGTCGTGTTGCTGTCAGGTTGGTGTCGGGCTGCTGTCGTGGCGCATTCATCGCGCCGGGCACACAGTCAAAGCCGGTTCACATGATGAGGAGTATCTACGATGAGTCATTCCACTATTAAAGCGCTGCGTTTGTCACGAGCCTGGTCTCAGGAACAGCTGGCGGAGCTGTCATCTTTAAGCGTGCGCACCGTGCAGCGCATTGAAAACGGCGGCCAGGCGAGTCTTGAAACCCT
This sequence comes from Buttiauxella sp., assembly GCA_036489025.1. Taxonomy (GTDB): domain Bacteria; phylum Pseudomonadota; class Gammaproteobacteria; order Enterobacterales; family Enterobacteriaceae; genus Dryocola. Next base: position 111,029 of record DASXGN010000004.1, on the reverse strand, counting down.
GAGTGCGATTGCCGCCGCGTTTGATTTAAACGTGGCGGATTTGAATGCTGAAGCCCTGGAGGAACAGCCCACTCAGGACGAGGCGCTAAATCTTAGAATTGAGCAGGCCAAAAGCCGCCTGCATCAGGAGAACAGATTCTTCCGGTCGATTATCACCTGGGCGGTGGTTTGCGTGGGGCTGGCGGCGATTAATCTGTTTACCGCTCCGGGCCGGTATTGGTTTATCTGGCCGACGGTAATCTGGGGCGCGCTGGTGGCGGTGCGCGGCGTGAAACTATTTATTTTACGCGACTGGCTGGAGCGCCGACAGCAGCAGCGCCTCCAGCAGCTGCTGCGAAAATAGCTAAGCGATAGCGTGATTGCGGGCAATCCACTCGATGAACTCCTGCTTTGGCAGAGCCTTGCTGTAAAGCCAGCCCTGGCCGAACTGCACGCCGTGTTTACGCAGCCACGACGCCTGGCCCGCGGTTTCGATGCCTTCGGCAACCATAGCGATATTCAGCGTTTTTGCCATTTCGATGATGTATGGCGTGACCTTTTTGTATTCCAGCGCGTCGACAAAGGACTTGTCGATTTTCAGCACGTCGACGTCCAGGTTTTGCAGATAGCTGAGGCTTGAATAACCGGTGCCAAAATCATCAATGTAGATGGGGTGCCCGGCCTTACGGAACTGCTCGACAACCGGCGCGGTGAGCTTTGGGTCGGCAAAGCCGCGTTCGGTTATTTCAAAGGCAATCTGCTCGGGCTTGATAAAATAGCGCGCCAGATAGGGGCGGATGACGTTCAGCACGTGCAGATTTCGCACGTCGCAGGGAGCCAGATTGATCGAAATATGATGCTGGGGATGCGCGTGCAGCCAGTCGCCAAGTTCGGTAAAAAGCTTATCGATAACCTGTTCGGTGATTTGCGTAATCAACCCGGTTTCTTCGGCCAGCGGGATAAAAATATCCGGGCTGAGCCAGGTGTTATCAGGCTGCTTCCAGCGCAGCAAGATTTCCGCGCCGACGCTTTCGCCGCTTTGCAAATTCACAATCGGCTGGTACATCACCGTAAACTCGCGGTTTTTAATTGCGTCCGTAATGCGCGCTCGCGGGGACTGCAATTTGCGCAGTACGCCGGTAATAAACCACCCGGCGGCAAGGCTGAACGCCATCCCGATGGGCAGCCAGATAATCAGCTGGCGATACCAGGATGTATTGAGCGGCGTCAGCGGCGCCCAGGCAATCATCGCCACGCCGAGGTTATTATCCCGCCGAATCACATAGGCCGTATCCTGTATTTGAAAAGCTTCGCTTCCTTGCTTAAGCGCGCTGCGCCAGATCTCCGGCTTCAGCGGACTATCGCTGGCGATAAATTTGCTGCTGTTCAGGCCAATCATCGCGATATTAATGGCGTTACTTTCAGAGGGGATAACGTCGATAAATGACAGAGGGTCGATGGCCACAATATGCATTGCCCGGCCAACATAAACCATTTTTCGCTGAAAGCCGAGATCGGTTTTGCTGCTGTACCAGGCGCTAAAGCCTTCTTTGCCGACGCGGTCCGGCTCACCAATGGGTTCGGCGTTGCTGAACTCTTCAAGGGAAGAGCATTGAATGCGCCCTTTAACCTCAAAGAGTACTTCCTGAATATAGCGATATTTCAGCGCGATGCGTCGCATCTCCTGGAGGTGTTTCGGCGTGCAGGTCGTAAAATTAAATTGATTAATGGCGTCAATGGCTTCCGTTGCCTGATCGATAACGCGGTTGGTTCTCACCAGCGCCCGCTCGGCGTAGTTGCCCAGCTCGGCGTGAAAAACCTGCTCTGCTTTCCGGTGCGCCAGGTAGATGCTGAGCAAAATAGGGACGAGGACCGCCACTATTAAAACTCCGTTGACCAGGCCAACCAGCTTTCTGTTTGCCATTGTTTAAGCCCGCTTAAAGTCGCTATGTTTTTTAATGTTTTTCAATAAACTAGCTGATTCTAGCTCAGCGGGTTATGGGATGATATGTTTCACCTCAAAGGATAGGTTCTGCGGGTGAAAAGTGAGGCGAAAATGAAGAAAAAAGATTTTGTCACCCAGGATTTGCTCAGCAAAATTTATCAGCAAAGCGGCACGGCCCTGAGCAAGCTGCCCCCAGAAAGGCAACTAGCTGAAGAATATGGTGTTTCTCGCTTTACCGTTCGTCAGGCGCTGGAAAAACTGGCAAGCATCGGTTTGGTCGACATTGTGCAGGGATCGGGGATTTGGGTGAATCAGCAGGCGCGCAGCAACCCGCTGGTGTACAACTCAATCACCGAAAAGCGCTTCGATCAGATCGCTTTTCGGATGGTCAATCTGCATAAAAAATTGCCCGATCGCGAAGAGCGGCAGGTTTTTGACCTCGGCGAGAACGAGTTTATCTGGCAGTTTTGCCGCCTGCGTTACGTTGACAGCCGCAAAGTGCAGATTGAAATCTCACGCATGCCGGTAAAGGATTTCCCCGATTTGAACCAGCGGGCGATTGAAAGCTCGCTTCAGCAGTACGTGCTGGGCAAGGGCTATCGCATCTCGCACCTGCTGACCAGCTATCAGGCCGTCAGCGTCAGCAAAGATCAGGCGGCGCTGCTGGAGTGCAAAAAAGGCAGCCCGGCGATGCTTATCATCAACCGGGGCATTCTGGAAGGCGGCAGGGTTTTCGAGATCAGTGAAATCGTTGATATCAACTACTCCTGCACCTATGTTATCCCCTTCAATCACGACAATCTTGCCTTCCGCAAAGGCGCTCAGGGCGTGTGAATCGCGCCGTTGGGCAGGCGGCTTTGCGTCCATTCATGCGGGCGATATTCCACCGGGTAGTTTTCTGCGGCCTGCTGATTAAACCCTACGCCGATTCCTGATTTTTCAATCGGATACAGATAGCCTTGTTCCGCCTCGGGCGCTCCGGGGAACACAGAAATCGTTTTCGGCTGATTGGGGATAAACTCCTGAATCGCCGCGTTATGCAGATGAATATTCAGATGCGTATTCACCGCCACGCCGATCGGCGTCATGTCGGAAGGGCCGTGCCACGCAAGGCGTACGCCAAAGGCCTGGCACAGCACGGCCAGCTTGAGCGCGGGCGTGATGCCGCCAATCTGCGAAACGTGGCAGCGAATAAAATCGATGCGGCGATTCACAATCAGATCGTGCCACTCCGCCGGGTTATTAAACAGTTCGCCCATCGCCAGCGGCACGGCGGACTGAGCGCGGACTTGTTCCAGCCAGGCGCTGTGCTGCGGCGGCAGAATATCCTCGATAAACCATGGCTGATAAGGTTCCAGCGCTTTCGCGAAGGCCACCGCCTGCTGGGGGAAGAGGCGTTCGTGCACGTCGTGCAGAATGTGGAAGGCGCTGCCGTACTTTTCGCGCAGGGCTTTAAACATGGCGAGGGTATTGGCCATGTATTCGTCCTGATCGTAATAGGCGCCGGGCGTGGGATTTTTGGTCGCGTGCAGGCCCTGCGGCGTGCCGCCGTAAAAACCGAGCTGGCAGCGAATGTAGCGATAACCCTGCGCCAGCAGACTGTCGACCTCTTCGAAGAGCCCTGCCAGCGTTTCGCTTGCCGCATGGCTGTAGACGGCAATGGCATCTTTCGATTTACCGCCGAAAAGCTGATACAGCGGCATATCCGCCAGCTGTCCTTTGATATCCCACAGCGCCATGTCGACGCCCGAAATCGCGTTGTTTATCACCGGGCCGTTCCGCCAGTAGGCGTTGACGGTCATCATCTGCCACAGATCTTCGATGTGGTTCGCATCCCGCCCGATAAGCAGCGGTTTCAGGTACTCGTCGACCATCGCTTTCACCGCCAGAGGACGCTGCTGGAAGGTGGCGCAGCCGTGGCCGACGACGCCTTTATTGGTGGTCACGCGCACGGTCACCAGATTGTGGCGGTCAGGCTTAGTAATAAAACATTCAATATTTTCAATCAGGGTAGGCTGCACGAGATCACTCCACAGGCCCGCTTGCACGTGGGCCGGTTGCTCATCATAAAAAGGATTCTTTCTTTACTATCGCCTTATTTATCAGGACGGGTAAATACCTTTTTTTATTAATTTTTATTGGTTTGAAAATAAGGGGTAAATGAGTTTAAAACCAGACCAATTTATAATATTTAAGATGTTATGGCCTTTGATTTGGCTGGTTGTGACGCGGTTCAAGTTTCATTGGTTTGTTTTTTCGTTGAGCTTTCTCTACCATCGATGGCCACGCAACATATAAAAAATAACCACACAATCCGGAGCTATTTATGGGGACCGTTGAGGCCATCAATAATATTATTCGCCTGGTTGGCGGCGCCGATAATATTAATAAAGTCTGGCACTGCATGACGCGTCTGCGTTTTGACATCATTGATGAAAGTAAAATCGATCGGCCGGCAATTAAAAAGCTGCCGGGTATTTTGGGCGCGCAGATGCAAAGCGATCAGTTCCAGATAATCATTGGCCCGCAGGTCAACAGCTGGTATGAACAATTATCTTCCGCGCTGGGGAATGGCGCACGGGCGGCTCCCAGCGGGGCGGGCGAGCAGAAAAAAGAGCGTAAGAGCCTGGTGTCGCTGTTTATGGATACGGTCTCCGGCGTGTTTGGGCCAATTGTACCGGCCATCGCCGGAGCGGGGATGATCAAAGGCCTGCTGGCCGGGCTTATCGCGCTGAAGGTGATTTCTGCCAAAAGCGATACGGTGATCGTTATCGATTTGATCGCCAGCGGCGTGTTCTACTTTCTGCCGTTCTTCCTGGCGATTTCCGCCGCGCGTATTTTCAAAACCAATGAATATCTGGCCGCCGCGGTGGCCGCCTGCTTTATGTATCCCTCGCTGATTGAGGCGGCAAAAGCGTTGGCGGGCCACGCGCCCGACGCCGTGGACGCGTTCTATTTCCTCAACGCGATCCCGGTGTCCGTTTTTAACTACGCTTCGAGCGTTATCCCGGTGATCTTCTCCGTGCTGGCGTTGAGCTATATCCATCGCTGGGTGGACAGCATAATGCCGGAAGTGCTGAAAACCGTATTTACGCCGACGCTAACGCTGTTTCTTGCCGCGCTGGTTGCCCTGGTGGTGATTGGCCCGCTGGGGATTTACCTCGGCAAGGGGCTGGCCTGGTTTATTGAAGGGCTGTTTGGCGTGTCGGCAAGCTTTGCCGGGCTGGTGGTCGGGGCCATCAGGCCGGTCGCCATCCTGACCGGCATGCACCACGCTATGACGCCCATCGCGCTGCAAAACTTCACCGACCGCGGCTACGATATGCTGATGCCGATGATGTTTATGGCGAACATGGCGATTGCCGGAGCAACGTTTGCCATCTGGCGGCAAAGCAAATCCCGTCAGGATCGCTCGGTGGTGCTTTCGGCAGGGATCTCGGCCCTGCTGGGCATTACGGAACCGGCTCTGTTTGGCGTGCTGACCCGCTACAAAAAAGCCTTTATCGCCGCGACCGTGGCAAGTTCCGTTGCCTCGGCGTTTATCGCCTTCTTCGGCGTGCGGCTTTACGGCTACATTCTGTCGAGTATTTTCAGCCTGCCGGCCTACATTGGCCCGTACTTTGTTTTTGCCCTGATGGGCGTGGCGCTGGCGCTGGTCCTGTCGTTTACGCTGACCACTGTTTTGGTGCGGGAGAGAGAGTAACCGTGGCTGGCGGAAAGCGCCGTGCTTGTCCGCCCGCGTTTTTAAAAGAGGGAGCGTTGGCTATCGCCGATGCGCAAGCCTGCGTACCAACCGGTCGCCAACGCTTTGCACCAGCTGCACCATCACAACCAGAATGACCACCGTGCCGACCATCACCTGGTTGTTAAAGCGCTGGTAGCCGTAGCGAATAGCCAGGTCTCCCAAACCGCCGCCGCCGATGACGCCCGCCATGGAGGAGAAGCCAATCAGCATGACGACGGTCAGCGTGACGCCAGCGAGCAGCGCGGGCAGAGCTTCGGGGAGCAACACTTTGCCGATCGCGTGCCACGCGTTACCGCCCATCGAAAGAATGGCCTCGATGCGCCCTTTGTCCACCTCATCCAGCGCGCTTTCCACCACGCGGGCAAAGAACGGAAAAGCGCCGATGGTGATGGGCACCACGGCTGCGGTACTGCCGAGCGTGGTGCCGACGATGATGCGCGTGAGGGGAATCAGCGCAATCAGCAGGACAATAAACGGCAGCGAACGGCCCACGTTCACAACGCTGCCGATAATTTGGTTAGCGCGCGGTGCGGGCAGTACGCCGTCGCGACGCGTGATAAACAGCAGCACGCCCAGCGGCAGGCCAATCAGCACGGTAAACAGCGCCGCGAGGCCAACCATATAAAGCGTATCAAGCGTGCCGTCCCACAGCAGCGGCCACAGATCTTCCCAGGCTAAGCGACTTCGCATAACACCCTCCCTTCCACTCCGTGACGGCGTAAAAATGCCTGCTCCGCTTCCCGGTTGGGCAGCAGGGCGTCGCGCAGGCGCGAGTATGGATCGAGCAGTAAATCTGACAGAGGGCCGCTTTCCACCAGCCTGCCTTTTTCCAGCAGGGCCGCGTGGTCGCAAATCGCCTTGACGACCTCCAGCTGATGGGTGATCAGCACGATGGTCAGGCCGAGCTGGCGGTTGATGTCGGCCAGCAGCGCCAGAATCGACGCCGTGGTTTCCGGATCTAACGCGCTCGTCGCCTCGTCGCAAAGTAAAGTATTGGGGTGCGCAGCCAGCGCCCGAGCGATGCCCACGCGCTGCTTTTGACCGCCCGAAAGCTGGGAGGGAAAAGCCTGAGCCTTGTCAGACAGGCCGACCAGATCGAGCAGCTCTTTGACGCGTTTGTCACGCGCCGCCCGCGGCTGTCCGGTAATTTCCAGCGGTACCGCAATATTGTCCGCTACGCTACGCGCGTGGATTAAATTGAAGTGCTGGAACACCATTCCCGTGCGCTGGCGATGCAGCCGCAGCTCGCGCTGGTTCAGTTCGGTTATCTCTTTGCCGTCCATGATGATGCGGCCCGAGGTGGGCCGCTCCAGCAGATTGAGACAGCGGATCAGGGTGCTTTTCCCGGCGCCGCTGCGTCCGAGAATGCCGTAGACCGCGCCGTCGGGCACGCTCAGGGAGATGGAGTCCAGTGCCGGTTGGCCTTCTCCGGCATACACTTTGCTCAGCCGCTCAAGGACGATCATGATTGCGGGGCGGCGACCGGAATAACCGAGCCGTTAAACTGTTTGCGGATAAACTCGGCCACCTGCGGAGACTGCAGGTCTTTTGCCAGCTCTTTGATGCGCGGATCGTTCGCCAGGTCCGGATTGGTCACCAGAATATTGGCGTAAGGATTGTGCGTGGCGCTTTCCAGCCCCAGCGAATCTTTGGACGGCGTTAACCCGGCCTCCAGCGCATAGTTGCCGTTGATCACCGCCAGATCCACGTCGTCCAGCGAGCGCGGCAGCTGCGGGGCCTCAATCTCAACGATCTTCAGCTGCTTCGGATTGCTGGCGATGTCCCTCGGCGTGGCCTGATTGATCGACGCGTCTTTAAACTCGGGCTTGAGGGTGATTAGCCCTTTGTCCTGCAAAAGATAAAGCGCGCGGCTCAGGTTGGTGACGTTGTTCGGCAGCGCGATAGTGGCGTTTTCCGGCACTGACTTAAGATCTTTGTATTTGTGGGAATAAATGCCTAACGGTTCAATATGCACCGTGGCGGCGATGCTGAAGCTTTTACCCAGCGCTTTTTCCTGATCCTTAAGATAGGGCACGTGCTGGAAGTAGTTGGCATCCACGTCGCCGTTCGCCAGCAGCTCGTTGGCGTTCACGCCGTTGCTTAACTCAACGATTTTCAGCTTCAGGTTGGGATCAAGTTTCTGCACGAAGGCGAGGATCTCCGCGTGCGGTACCGGATCGGCGGCGATACGTAACGTTTCGGCTGCGTGGGCGCTAAAGGCCAGCGTCAAAGACAGGGCGATTCCTGCCAGTTTAAAAGAGGCACGTTTCATGGATTTTTCCTTATGAGTTTCTGGCATGGGATTAAGCGATTAATTCTGCGCTGTTGCGCAGCACGTCCGGGTAATAGCGCTCCGCGACGTCCGGATGAGAGCGCAGGCGACCTTTCAGATAGTTCCAGCCCACGTCGCGCAGCAGCGGGTTGCGCGGATCGCTTTCCGGGCCGTGTGCCTCACTCGCCAGCTCGGGTGGCAAAGCGTAGACCGGCACGACGGCATCAAGCTGCGCGCCGAGGAAAAAGGCGATGGACAGGCGTTCTTCATTCGGCGGCGGCGAAATAACGCGGTGTACGGTGGCGCGCAGGTAGCCGTTGGTCGCCAGCTCCAGCAGTTCGCCGATATTCACCACGAAGCTGCCGGGCAGCGGAACGGCGTCGATCCAGTTATCCGGGGTGACCTCAACCTGTAATCCTTTTTGCTGGTCCTGGAGCAGGAAGCTCAGGAAGCCGGAATCCTTATGTGCACCTACGCCCTGGCTGCCCACGGTGGCCTGCTGGCCCGGATAGCGAATCAGTTTGATATGTTCGTTCGGTTGGCTGCCGTAAAGGGGATCGAAGCTGTTCACGGGCAGGGAGAGCGCCTCGGCAAAGGTGCGCAGCAGCTTCAGCGCGACGGCGGTCATTTCACGCTGCCACTGTAAAAGCGTGGGTTTAAGCTCTGGTAAAGCTTCAGGCCAAAGGTTAGGGCCCTGAAGACGAAGCCAGCCGGGATCGCCTTCGCTAACGGAGAGCGCAGGGCGTTCGGCTCCCAGATCGAACTGCTCGCGCCAGTCGGGCTTGCCGCGGGTTAGTTCGCTTGCCGCCCGGTTGTAGCCGCGAAAATGCGGGGAGTGAATCATCGCCACCTTTTGCTTTTCCGCATCCGGCAGAGCGAAAAACTGACGCGCTTCGTCCTGAACCGCCTGCTGTAGCTCGGGGCTGATGCCGTGATTGATCAGGTAGAAGAAACCCACCTCACGCGCCGCGCGGCGCAGCTGGCTCAGGAAGGCGTCGCGGTCGGTGACGCCGCCGTTAAGCTGTGAAAGATCGAGAATGGGCAGAGACTGGGCGTTGGCTGTGCTCATAGCGGGCTCCGGTTAAGTCTAAGTTTTTGGGATAGCGTTCTGACGACCTGGCACAACATTGGGCACAACAGCGGGGCTGCATCATGGGAAATTCCTTCAGGGGTAAGAGGGCGTTTTGCCTGTGGAAATTACATTGCCGCAAGCCATTTGCGCCGCCCAATATTGTTATCTTCTAAGGTATGACGCGAAGGGGGTCTAAGCTTTGTCGGGTTTAAGCTAACGGACAAAGTATGACTAAATGTTTCAGGGCTTTTGGTTATCTGCTGGAATTTACTGATAATTAATTATTCGGCGTTATATTTAATCACTGCTTACATTTATGAAAGTCTCAAGTTTGCCGATGGGAAGCCGTAGTCAACCTCAAGCGCTTCGCTTTTACCTCCAGGTGCCATCGCCATGCTAAAAACAACGCAGTCCCGTTTTATCGTTTCGCTATGTCTTTTCTTTCTGCTGCTTACCCTCGTAACTTCGCTGGTTATTCACTATTTCGTCACCCCGCAGATTAAACGCAATGAAACGCAGCTGATCCGCTACGAGGTGGCAAACGTAGCGGTGAATATCGTCGAGCAGATGAACCGAGTGCAGGCGCAAATGCGCAGCATTACGCAGTCCGTTGCCGCCATGCAAAGCGATGATATCAATCGCCTGCTGCCTTCTTTGGTCGATCAGTATCAGGACGTGAACGTTTTTGGCGGGGGCATCTGGCCGCTGCCGGAAAAACGCGAGGCCGGGCGCAATAAATTCAGCACCTTCTTCGCCCGCGGCGCGGGCAATAAGCTGGAAGAAAATACCTACTGGAACTCCGACGCGGCGCCAAATTATTACGAGCAGGTTTGGTATAAATCCGGCCTGGCCTCGCCTGCCGGGCAGTGCGCCTGGGCGAACGCCTATCAGGATGACGCCAGCCCGCAGCCGCGCACCAACTGCGCAATGGCGATAAACAAGGACGGGCAGCCGTGGGGCGTAGCGACCATCGACGTCACGCTGGGCTTCTTCAATCAGCTGGCGAAGCAGATGGGCGACAATATTCAGGGCCAGGTGCTGATTATCGAGGCCGACGGGAAAGTTGTCGGTAACGCCGATCAGATCGGTAAGGCCGCCAGCCTGAGCAACCTTTCTGCGATGAGCGAATCGGTGCCGATGGCGAAGGCGGTGCAGGAAATTCTGCCGGGCTTTGAGGCGGCGAAGGACAGCGAGCGGGAATACGATAACAACGGTGAATCGCATACCGTCATGCTGCAGGCGATTAAAGGCAGCCCGTGGATCCTCGCGGTCGATCTGCCGACGGCGCTGCTGACCAAACAAACCGACACCATCATGATGCGCCTGAGCATGGTGCAGCTGCCGATGGCCCTGCTGCTGCTCGGCGTGCTGGTGCTGTTTATCCGCAGCTTTATGCGCCGGCTGGCGGAGCTGAATAAAAATATCAGCCGCCTTTCTTCAGGCGGGGCGGATTTAACCCAGCGCCTTGAGCCGAGCAGCAGCCCGGAATTTAACGCCATCATCAATAGTTTTAACGACGTGATTTCTCACCTGCAAAATATGCTGCGCCAGGTGGGCGACAGCGCCCGCGCGATTACCTCCGCCTCGCACCAGATTGCGAGCGGGAACCAGGATCTCTCGGCCCGCACCGAAGAGCAGGCCAGCTCCATCGAGCAAACGGCGGCCTCGATGGAAGAGCTGACCAGCACCGTGCGGCAGAATGCGGATAACGCGGCCCACGCCAACGAGCTTGCCCACGCAGCCTCGAACGTGGCGGTGAAGGGCGGGGAAGTCGTTAAACAGGTGGTCAGCACGATGAATGCGATCCAAAGTTCGTCCGGCAAGGTGGTGGATATTATCGGCGTTATCGACAGTATCGCTTTCCAGACTAATATCCTGGCGCTGAACGCCGCGGTAGAAGCGGCGAGGGCGGGCGAGCAGGGGCGTGGATTTGCCGTGGTGGCGGCTGAGGTGCGTAATCTGGCGCAGCGTTCGGCCCAGTCGGCGCGGGAAATTAAGGCGCTGATTGAAACGTCGGTCAATAACGTGAATCTCGGCACCGATCTGGTCACTCAGGCAGGCACGACGATGGATGAACTGACGCAGGGCGTGCGTAACGTGACGACGCTGATGGGCGAGATTATGTCCTCCAGCCGCGAGCAAAGTACCGGCATCGAACAGGTTAACGTGGCCATTAACCAGCTCGATAACACTACCCAGCAGAACGCCACGCTGGTCCAGCAGGTCTCCTCCGCGTCGCAGTCCATGTCCGAGCAAACTCAGCAGCTTGAGCGCGTGGTCGCCAGCTTTAAGCTCTAACCACCGCGGGCACATGACGATGTGCCCGCTTTTTGTTTTGCCTGCCGCTGTGTAAACCCTCTTGCATTTCTGGCATTCATCTTTTATTTTATTGTTATGTTATAACATATCGAGATTAAGCCTATGAAACGCGATATCCATCCTTTCTACCGCACCGTGGTGTTCCACGACACCAGCGCGAATGAATACTTTAAAGTCGGCTCGACTATCAAAACCGATCGTGAGATTGAGCTTGATGGCGAAACGTTCCCGTACATCACCATCGAAGTTTCTTCTGCTTCGCATCCACATTACACCGGCAGGCAGAGAACCTTCGAAAAAGAAGGCGGCCCGGCGCGCTTCCAGCAGCGTTTTGGCCGCTTCTTTGGCAAGGAGGCTTAACCGATGAAAGTGCTGAACTCGTTACGCAGCGCAAAGCAACGCCATCCGGACTGCCAGATTGTGAAGCGCAAGGGAAGGCTGTACGTGATTTGCAAAAGCAACCCGCGTTTTAAAGCGGTGCAGGGCAGGAAGAAAAGGCGTTAAGAGTGGAAATACCGGGGGACGGCTCAGGGATGAGGCGTCCCCTTTTTCTGTTAGCTTTGCGCCGTTTTTTGCGGGCGAGAGACGGAGAATACATCGTAAAACGACAGCTCGCCTTTGCGATCGATCATTTTGTGCAGCAGCGATTTTTGCTCTGCATCCACGCGCGGCGACTGAAGAATATTATCGAGCAGCGACGAAGGAACATGGCGGGTGTTGTACCATTCGCCGTTGTAGCAAACCCGCAGGTCGAGCACGTCGATGTCGCTGTAGCGGTAGCGCGGGTTCACATCAAAGAAAAAGAAGCCGTTGAGCAGCACGAAGAGCACGTTCAGCAGCCAAACCGAGCCCGCCAGGGTGTCCGATTGCATCATCACTATCAGCGTGGCAAACCAGCCAACCCACATACCGATAAATAAACCGGGATGCTTACGAATAAAGCTGATGCTGAAGCGCGGGCGGTTGTCTCGCTTTTCGGCAACGTTCAGTTGTTCAATCGTATCGTTGAGCAGGCGCTGGATTTCGGTCATGGAAAGCCTTCTGATTTCTGTAGGGTGCAAATGCCGCAAAGGCGGCAGCCCTATTTTAAGAAGCTGACACCCGGCAAAAAAGTAACAGATTAGCCAAAATTAACCATAACAGTTAACCCAGCGGCCAACACGGTCAGAGGTTTTTGATTATCTTCGCGGGGTTGCCAGCCACGACGCAATGGGCCGGAATATCTTTGGTCACCACGGTACCCGAGCCAATCACCACGTTGTCGCCAATGGTCACGCCGGGATTAATTACCGCGCGTCCGCCAATCCAGACATTGTGTCCGATAGTGACCGGCTTGCCAAACTCCACGCCGCTGTTGCGCGTTTTGGCATCCAGCGGATGTGTTGCCGTATAAATGTGAACGCCAGGGGCCAGCATGCAGTTATCACCGATGTATACCGGGCAGACATCGAGGATCACGCAGTCGAAGTTCGCATAGAAGTTTTTGCCGAGGAAAATATTGTAGCCGTAGTCGCAGCGAAACGAGGGTTCAATATAGGCGTCTTCGCTGCTGCCCAATAAATCCTTCAGCAACTCTGCACGAATCGCTTTCTCGTCCGGGGCCGTGTGGTTGTAACGATGGACCAGATGGCGGGCTTTAACCCGGTCGGCGTGCAGCTGTTCATCCGCAGGGCGATAGAGCTCGCCTGCAATCATCTTGCGTTTTTCTTCGCTCAGCGTTTCATGTGTCATGTTGGCAACCTTTCTTTCTTCGGCAGGATGCCATTACCTTAAACCAAAATAGATTACCGTAATCGGGAACGTTCCCAATCTTTGTATAAGATCACATTTTTGTCGGGCCAGGCACAGAGTCGCTAAGAGGACACTTCAGATGGCGGTAGCAGTTTGCATGTTGGCCATGTCGACGAAAGGGGAGACTCGCAGGAGGATCTTTTCGTATAAACATGGCAACCAGGAAGAACCGGGCCAGCGTACTAAAAATAAGCGATTGGGTGACGAGTTATTAACGAATAAATTTCCACACAGTAGGCGGTATCTTATCGTAGAGCTTATTCATGGTCAGTTCGGCAAGGCGGTGATCCGCTGCTGAATAAAATACAGCCAGTTCGTTATCTGATAATTCGTATTTATTTTTCTCAATAACTCGTTCTAACGTATCAATTGTTTGGCAACGTCGCAGTCGCATCAAATAATCCGTCTTGGTTAAAGGTTTAGTTGTCATAAAGCCACCTTAAGTATTTGTAATAATTTTTAAAAGGAGAGACTAACGGGGTTAGCGCGGCTCTCACTGACAAAACAGCGGAACAAACGATTCCCCGACTTCCGCCATTTCTGCAGCTCCTGCGCATTGATGCCGTAGTTGCTGAAAAGCATGAACGTGTCGTCCAGGTATTCGTCTATTTGCTCAATCAATTTGCTTTCATCGTCATACTTTATCTTGTAATTAAGCGCAAACGCCGCGATATGCTCAATCAATTCATTTAACTGCAAGTTAATGGCAGATGTAGGATCGTTGACCCAACCGTGATTGCTCTCTCCCAGGTTGGTCAGGCAATCATGATACAGGGTTTCGCACAAGAATTTAAGCTGTGCGATATCATGCCGTTTTGGTGAGTATTCGTCCATAATGCAGCCCCTTTTATCGAAGAAATTTTGATAAACGTAACGCGTTGGGGTGGACACACCTTGAAGAGGTGGGGATCGATGAAACCGATTATTCCATATGCCTTTACTATAAATCAATCTGATTAGAATTTCCTTACCCTATTACTAAAAATTACAATTCATCGGTTATTGCGACGCTTTGTCTCAGAGCTGTTAATACTTTCGTACGAAAATAGGATTTTCCCGTCAGTAAAAAGACTTAAGCCAGACGGTAAGCTGGCTAATTTCATAAGCTTAGCCTATTGCGACCGGCAAAGGGTAAAATTAATTAAGATAAGACTTAGGTCCAGGAATACTCTTAGGGCAATAAGTCCATAAACGGATTTAAAGCTATCGAGGACAAAATTTAAGATTAAACCTGTTAAGTATATTCTTACGCGGAATAAAGTATTGCGCAGCCTTGCGGAAAGCAATCCTAAGAACATACAGCAAAGCTGCTTATATATCGACGTACGGTTCTTAAGGTTATTTATCATAAAAAAGGCCGCTTGCGCGGCCTTTTAATATAACTCAATGACTTACTGGTGATGCTCTACCGAATGCGCGTGTTCAATGTCTTCAGACTTGCGGCTGAAACGGCGGCGAACCACCACGAAGAACACCGGCACGAAGAAGATAGCCAGCACGGTAGCGGTAATCATCCCGCCCATGACGCCGGTACCTACGGCGTTCTGCGCACCGGAGCCTGCACCGGAGCTGATAACCAGCGGCATAACGCCGAGGATAAACGCCAGGGAGGTCATCAGGATTGGACGCAGACGCATACGTACCGCTTCAAGCGTGGCTTCCACCAGGCCTTTGCCTTCTTTCTCCATCAGGTCTTTGGCGAATTCTACGATAAGTATCGCATTCTTCGCCGACAGCCCAATGGTTGTCAGCAGGCCTACCTGGAAGTACACGTCGTTGGTTAGCCCACGGAAGGTCGCGGCCAGCAGCGCGCCGAACACCCCAAGTGGAACGACCAGCATAACGGAGAACGGAATAGACCAGCTCTCGTACAGCGCAGCCAGACACAGGAAGACGACAATCAGCGAGATGGCGTACAGGGCAGGGGCCTGGTTACCGGACAAACGTTCCTGGTAAGACATGCCTGTCCAGTCGTAGCCGATGCCGGTTGGCAGTTTACCCGCCAGCTCTTCCATCATGTTCATTGCTTCACCGGTACTCTTACCCGGTGCTGCCTGACCAAGGATTTCCATGGAAGGCAGGCCGTTGTAACGCTCCAGACGCGGCGAACCGTATTCCCAGTGCGCGGTAGAGAACGCTGAGAATGGCACCATCTGGCCGCTGGCGCCGCGAACGTACCAGTTGTTGATATCGTTCGGCAGCATACGGAACGGGGCATCCGCCATGACGTAAACTTTCTTCACGCGACCGCGGTCGATGAAGTCATTCACGTAGCTACCGCCCCAGGCTGCACCCAGCGTGGTGTTGATATCGCTGATAGAAACGCCTAACGCCTGAGCTTTTTCCTGGTCAATATCCACCTTGAACTGCGGCGTATCCTCCAGGCCGTTCGGGCGAACGCCCACTAACAGGTCAGGGTGCTGGGCGATTTCACCAAACAGCTGGTTACGCGCCTGGGTCAGTTTTTCATGGCCAAGGTTAGCCTGGTCAATCAGCTGGAAGTCGAAGCCCGTTGCGGTACCCAGCTCGACGATCGCCGGCAGGTTAAACGCGAAGACCATCGCATCTTTGATTTTTGAGAACTCGGCGCTGGCCCGGCCCGCAATGGCTGGAACCTTGTTCTCTTCACCCGGACGCTCGTCCCAGTCTTTCAGAGAGATAAACGCCAGACCCGTGTTCTGCCCACGACCCGCAAAGCCGAAGCCGTTGACGGTAAAGACAGAGTTAACGTTGGCTTTTTCTTTCTCAAGATAGTACCTGGTGACGTCATCAAGCACCTTCTGGGTACGTTCCTGCGTTGCCCCGGCTGGAAGCTGAGCCATGGTCAGGAATACGCCCTGGTCTTCATCCGGCAAGAACGAGCTTGGCAGACGAACGAACAGGAAGGCCATGCCGACCACAATCAGCAGGTACAGCAGCAGGTAGCGACCGGTGCTACGCAAAATGTTACCGACGCTGTCGGTATAATGATGCGTACTCTTGTCGAACATGCGGTTGAACCAGCCGAAGAAGCCGGTTTTCTCGCCGTGATCGCCTTTAGCCACCGGCTTGAGCATGGTTGCACAAAGCGCTGGCGTCAGGATCATCGCCACCAGTACGGACAGCACCATTGCCGAAACGATGGTAATGGAGAACTGACGGTAGATTGCGCCGGTTGAGCCGCCGAAGAAGGCCATCGGGATAAATACTGCCGACAGAACCATGGCGATACCCACCAGGGCGCCCTGAATCTGCCCCATTGATTTGCGCGTGGCTTCTTTCGGCGGCAGGCCTTCTTCCACCATTACACGCTCGACGTTTTCCACCACCACGATGGCGTCATCAACCAACAGGCCTATCGCCAGCACCATCCCGAACATCGTTAGCGTGTTTATCGAATAGCCAAAGACGGCGAGTATCGCAAACGTCCCCAGCAGGACCACCGGCACCGCAATCGTTGGGATCAGCGTGGCGCGGAAGTTTTGCAGGAACAGATACATGACGATAAACACCAGCACGATAGCTTCGACCAGCGTTTTTACCACTTCCTTAATGGAAATTTTGACGAACGGCGTGGTGTCGTACGGGTAAACAATTTTCAGACCGGCCGGGAAGAACGGCTCCATTTTAGCAATGGATTTACGTACCGCATCCGCCGTATCCAGGGCGTTAGCACCGGTTGCCAGTTTGATACCTAAACCGGAAGCAGGCTGGCCGTTAAAGCGCGCGATAACGTCGTAGTTTTCGCCGCCAAGCTCAACTTTAGCCACATCCTTCAGCAGCACGCGAGAGCCATCCTGATTAACCTTCAGCAGAATTTTGCTGAATTCATCGGCGGATTTCAGACGCGTTTGCGCAATGATAGAGGCGTTAAGCTGTTGACCTTTCACCGGCGGCGTGCCGCCTAGCTGACCGGCCGCAACCTGGGCGTTCTGCGCTTTAATTGCGGTAATCACGTCAACCGGCGTTAGCTGGAAGTTGTTCAGCTTGCTCGGATCCATCCAGATACGCATGGCGTACTGCGCACCAAACAGCTGCACATCACCGACGCCGCTGGTACGGCTGATCGGGTCTTTCATGGTCGCGCCGACGTAGTCCGAGATATCTTCCTGCGTCATCGAGCCGTCGGTGTTGATAACCCCGACAACCATCAGGAAGCTGCTGGAAGACTTCTCAACGCTCACGCCCTGTTGCTGAACTTCCTGCGGCAGCAGCGGCATCGCCAGCTGCAGCTTGTTTTGCACCTGAACCTGTGCGATATCCGCATCGGTACCGGAGTCAAAGGTAATGGTTATCTGGACGGTACCAGAAGAATCACTGGTCGAGGACATATACAGCAGCCCGTCGATACCGTTCATGTTCTGTTCGATAACCTGCGTCACGGTATCCTGTACCGTTTTAGCATCCGCACCCGGATAGACTGCTGAGATCGTGATCGCCGGAGGCGCAATAGTTGGATATTGCGCGATCGGCAGTTTCATGATCGCAAGCCCGCCCGCCAGCATAATAATGATGGCGATAACCCAGGCAAAAATGGGGCGATCGATAAAAAACTTAGCCATGTCTTAACGGCTCCTGTTTAAGTTAAGACTTCGTTTGTTCGGACTGCGCGCCTGCGGCTGGCTGTTCCTGGCCTTTATTTTCGGCCGCAATTTCCTGCGCTTTCACCTGAACACCAGGTTTGATTTTCTGCAAACCGGTCACAATCACGCGATCGCCGCTTTTCAGGCCTTCGGTCACCAGCCATTTGTCGCCGATAGCCTGCGTAGCCTGCAGTTGACGAACTTCAACCTTGTCATCTTTACCCACCACCATCGCGGATGCGTCACCGCGTGGAGTGCGCGTTACGCCCTGCTGAGGAACCAGCAGCGCATCCGGGTTAACGCCTTCTTCCAGTTTTGCTCTGACGAACATGCCTGGCAGCAGCGTTTTGTCCGGGTTAGGGAAGATGGCCCGCAGCGTAATAGAACCGGTAGTCTGGTCGACCGTTACATCGGAGAATTCTAATGAACCTTCCTGGGTATAGGTGGTACCGTCGCTGGTCACCAGCTGAACTTTAGCCTTGCCGTTTTCCTGCTTCAGTTTGCCGCTCGCGAGTTCCTGTTTCAGACGCAGGAAATCGTTGCTGGACTGGGTGACATCCACATAAATCGGGTCGAGCTGCTGTACGGTAGCCAGCGCGTTGGTTTGTCCGCTGGTCACCAGCGCACCTTCGGTCACGGCAGATTTACCAATGCGTCCGCTGATTGGCGAGGTCACTTTGGTGTAGGCCAGGTTTATACGCGCGGTTTCAACGGCGGCTTTCGCTGCAACGACCGCCGCGTTTGCCTGCTGTGAATCGGCAAGAGCGGTATCGTAGTCTTGTTGACTGATGTATTTGGTGCCAAGCAGTTTCTGATAGCGTTTAAGCGTCAGCTGAGCAATGTTTGCGCTCGCCTGAGCTTTGGCGAGATCGCCTTTGGCGCTGTCGTATGAGGCCTGATAGGTAGCAGGATCAATTTGATAAAGCGAGACACCCGCTTTGATTTCACTTCCTTCTTCAAAGTTACGCTTCAGGATAATGCCGCTAACCTGCGGGCGAACTTCTGCAATACGGTAGGCGTTGGTACGGCCAGGAAGCTCTGTTGTGATCTGTAAAGGCGCGCTTTTCAGTGTCACCACACCCACTTCAGGGGCTTGCGGCGCACTCTGCTGGGTCTCTTTATCGTTACATCCTGTAAGCGCTAAGCTGCCTGAAAGCATCAGAACGGCCGCCAGAGGCGTAAACCCTCTGTTTTTGTTCATATGTAAACCTCGAGTGTCCGATTTCAAAGTTGTTCAATGGATCAAATGTCCACAAACCCATTGCTGCGTTTATATTATCGTCGTGCTATGGTACATACATTCACAAATGTATGTAAATCTGACTCCAGTAAATTCACCGACATATGGCACGAAAAACCAAACAACAGGCCCTTGAAACCCGGCAGCACATCCTCGATGTGGCGATTCGCCTGTTTTCTCAACAGGGCGTTTCGGCAACATCGCTGGCAGACATTGCTAAATCAGCCGGTGTAACCCGCGGTGCAATTTATTGGCATTTCAAAAATAAGTCGGATTTGTTTAATGAAATCTGGGCGCTAACTGAATCCAGCATAGGCGATCTAGAAACTGAGTATCGGGCAAAATTTCCCGACGATCCACTCTCCGTTGTTAGAGAGTTGCTTATTTACATACTGCAAGCCACCGTCACCGAAGAAAGGCGCCGTTTAATGACGGAAATCATTTTCCATAAGTGCGAATTTGTCGGTGAGATGGAGGTTTTGCAGCAGGCCAGACGCGTCCTTTATATGGAAGGAAACGAGCGTATTGAGGCCAGCCTGCAGCGCTGTATGGAAGTCGGCTCCCTGCCCAAAACGCTTCGCATTTCCCATGCGGTCATTGTGCTGCGCAGCTACATCACCGGGCTGATAGAAAACTGGCTCGTCGCCCCGGACAGCTTTGATTTATATGCCCAGGCGAAAGACCACGTTTCTATTTTATTGGAAATGTTCCAGTTCTGCCCGACGCTGCATTCTACTTGAGTCTACCGGCGGCGAATCTACGCCGTTTCGTATTTGGGAATTCTCCTGGTTTCGGGCTAAAGGGTTCGCTATTCTGCGCCTGACAGGCGTGCTATGCTCATCGCTTCCTTTGACGGCCCGTGCCGATTCCGTTCCCGTAACGACACTTCCATAACTATGCAGCCAATGTCCTCATCACGCATTTTTGCCGTCCTGATGTTTATTTTCGTGGCGCTTTTCCCTTGCGCTTCCGCGCTTGCCCAAACCAATGGCGATGCGCCCAGCCGAACGGAAATACAGAACCAGCTCGACGCGTTAAATAAACAAAAAGAACTGACGCCAAACGAAAAGCTCGCGCAGAAAGATCTGACGCAGACGCTGGAAACGCTGGATAAAATAGCCCGAATCAAACAGGAAACGGCGACGCTAAAAACGCAGGTTGCTCAGGCACCTGAAAAGCTTCGCCAGGCCACAGACGCGCTCAGCTCCCTCGATACCGATAACGACGATGCGGCAACCCGGCAAACGCTCTCGACGCTTTCGCTGCGCCAGCTTGAAACCCGCGTCAGCGCCGCGCTTGACGATTTGCAGGCGGCCCAGAACGATCTCTCCACCTATAACAGCCAGCTGGTCTCTTTGCAGACGCAGCCCGAACGCGTGCAGAACGCGATGTACAGCGCCTCACAGCAGCTGCAGCAAATTCGCAACCGCCTGAACGGCACCACGCCGGGCGAAGCGGCGCTGCGTCCTAGCCAGCAAAATCTGCTGCTGGCCCAGCAGGCCTTGCTCAACGCACAAATAGAACAGCAGCGTAAAAGCCTCGAGGGAAATACAGTCCTGCAGGACACGCTGCAAAAACAGCGCGATTACACCACCGCTCATATCAACCAGCTCGAACACGCCTTGCAGCTTTTACAGGAAGCCGTTAACAGCAAGCGGCTGACGCTAACCGAAAAAACGGCGCAGGAAGCGGTCACGCCGGACGAAGCCAGCAGCATCCAGAACAACCCGCTGGTGCGCCAGGAGCTGGAAGTTAACCATCAGCTCAGCCAGCGGTTAATCGATGCCACGCAAAGCGGCAACGAGCTGGTGCAGCGTAATATCCGCGTGAAAAACTGGCTCGATCGGGCGCTGCAGTCCGAAAGTAATCTTAAAGAACAAATCTCGGTGCTTAAAGGCAGCCTGCTGCTGTCGCGCATTCTCTACCAGCAGCAGCAAACGCTGCCGTCGGCGGACGAGCTTGAGGATATGACCAACCGCATTGCGGACCTGCGCCTTGAGCAGTTTGACGTCAACCAGCAGCGCGACACGCTCTTCCAGAGCGACACTTTCGTCGACAAAATCGAAGAAGGGCATAAGGCTGAAGTTAACGATGACGTTCACGATGCGCTGTTGCAGGTCGTCGATATGCGCCGCGAGCTGCTTGACCAGCTGAATAAACAGCTCGGCAACCAGCTGATGATGGCCATCAACCTGCAAATCAATCAGCAGCAGCTGGTCAGCGTCAGCGATAACCTGCAAAAAATGCTTACCCAGCAAATCTTCTGGGTGAACAGCAACAAGCCGATGAACTGGGAATGGATCAAATCCTTCCCCGGCGCGCTCCATGACCAGGTTAAATCCCTGAAGATTACCGTCAGCTGGCAAAAAATGCTCAACGCGCTGTTTGTCTCACTGTTCACCGCGCTGCCGCTGTTGCTGATTGCCGGGCTGCTGCGCTGGCGCTTTAAGTGGATTGATAAACAGCTGGCGAAGCTTGCGTCAGAGGTTGGCCAACTGCGCAGCGATAGCCAGCTCAACACGCCAAAAGCCATCCTGCTCAGCCTGCTGAAGGTCGTCCCGGCCACGCTGGCGATCCTCGCCGTGGGCCTGGTGGTACTGTTTATGCAAACCAGCGTCAGCGACATGCTGTGGAGCTTCGCCAAAGAGCTGGCGCTGTTCTGGCTGGTGTTCGGCCTGACCTGGCGAATCCTGGCGGCAAACGGCATGGCCGTGACGCATTTCAATATGCCCGAGCAGCTCACGCGCCACTATCGCCGGCAGATTGTGCGCATCAGCCTGGCGCTGCTGCCGCTTCTGTTCTGGTCGGTGGTCGGGGAACATTCGCCGCTGCACCTGATGGACGACGTGCTCGGCCAGTTTATGATTTTCCTCAACCTGCTGCTGATCACCGCCCTGGTGGTGCCGATGTGGCGCGACAACTGGCGGGACAAAGAGTCCCACACGCTGCGCCTGGTTACCATGACCGTGCTGTTTATCGTGCCCATTGCGCTGCTGGTGCTGACCGTCACCGGCTATTTCTACACCACGCTGCGCCTGGCGAACCGTTGGATTGACACCGTTTACCTGGTAATTATCTGGAACCTGCTGCATCAGACCGTGATTCGCGGCCTGAGCGTAGCCGCGCGGCGCATGGCCTATCGCCGGGCGCTGGCGCGTCGTCAGCATCTGGTGAAAGAGGGCGCAGAAGGGGCCGAGCCGGTTGAAGAGCCGCCGCTGGCGCTCGACCAGATAAATCAGCAGACCATGCGCCTGACCATGCTGCTGATGTTTGCGCTATTTGGCGTGGTGTTCTACGCCATCTGGTCTGATTTAATTACCGTTTTTGCCTATCTGGACAGCATCGTGCTGTGGCATTACAACGGCACGGAAGCCGGGGCTGCGGTCACGAAAAACGTCACCATGGGCAGCCTGCTGTTTGCAATGGTGGCGTTCGCGGTGGCCTGGGCGCTGATTCGCAACCTGCCGGGGCTGATGGAAGTGCTGATTCTTTCCCGGCTGAAAATGCGGCAGGGCGCGTCTTACGCCATCACCACCATCATGAATTACGCGATCATCGTGATCGGCGCGATGACCGTGTTTGGCTCGCTGGGAGTTTCATGGGACAAGCTGCAATGGCTGGCGGCGGCGCTGTCGGTCGGCCTTGGATTTGGCCTGCAGGAGATCTTCGGTAACTTCGTTTCGGGCCTGATTATTCTGTTTGAACGCCCGGTGCGCATTGGCGATACGGTCACCATCGGCACGTTTTCCGGCAGCGTCAGCAAAATCCGCATCCGAGCCACAACGATTACCGACTTCGATCGCAAAGAAGTGATCATCCCCAACAAGGCGTTTGTGACCGAAAGGCTGATCAACTGGTCGCTGTCGGATACGATCACCCGCGTGGTGATCCGTCTTGGGGTAGCCTACGGATCGGATCTGGATAAGGTGAGGGAAATTTTGCTTCGGGCGGCGCACGAGCATCCAAAAGTGATGCACGATCCCGAGCCGACGGTGTTCTTCACCACCTTTGGCGCCAGCACCCTGGATCACGAGCTGCGTTTATACGTGCGCGAACTGCGCGATCGCAGCTATACGGTGGATGAGCTGAACCGGGCAATCGACAGGCTGTGCCGCGAGAACAACATCAACATTGCCTTCAACCAGCTGGAGGTGCACCTGCGCAACGAGAAGGGCGATGAGTTTACCGAAGTGAAGCGCGAGAACGTTAAGCGCGACGGCGGGGACATTTCCCCCGCGTGATCGAATGGGCTAGCGGGAAGGCGGCTCTTCCCGCTGCTTGCGCAGGAAATCACTGCGGACAATCTCCAGCGCGCTGAGCACCGTGGCGGCGGGGATCTTATTTTCCTCAAGCAGCATAATCAAATCGACGGCCAGCTTGACATCTTCCGGGGCGTTTTCCAGCGACATTTACGACATCCATGGTTTATGAAAGAACAGTTTTTGAAAGACGAAGACAAACAGCGCTGACACCAGCGCGGCTGCCAGCAAGGCTTTTGGCTCCACGGTTGCCAGCGTACCAATATTAAACGCGGCGCAAACGTAGCCGCCGATTAAGGAGCCCGTTACGGCCATCACCAGCGCAACGGCGAATCCTCCCCGAGGAGCCGGGCGCAGAGCGTTTGCCGCCAGCCCCACCAGCACGCCAATAATTACCCAGATTAGCAGGCCCATAATGTTCCCCCGCGGTCAGTTATGCTTTTAGTATAGCTAACCCAGGCCGCGTTCCCTGCGCTCAATCGCACGTTCAATACGGGTGATGGCCTGGCGACAGCGCTGCAATCGGCCTTCCTGAGCGGCGATTTCTTGCTGAAGCTGCTGCTGGGCGGCGAGGGTGGTCTGCATCCCGAGCCTGCTCTCGCGATCGCTAATCATCGCCTGTAAGCGGCGTTCGTAGTCCTGATGGGTGGAGAGCTTCTCATAAAGATTTTCCGGGACCGGCTTTTGCGGCTCGCTCTCACGCATTTTCCACGTCGCCAGCTCACGGGTAAGGGCGGCAATTTGTGCGACCAGCCTTTCGGCGACAAAAGCGACCTGTTCGGTTTTGCCCGTTTTCACGCTAAGTTCAAGCTGTGCAAAATTTGCCTTAACCTCGGCGAGATAATCTTTTAGCTGGGTGCTGCGGGTGCTAAAAAGTTTATTGTCGAAGCGGGCCTGAGCGGCGCGCTGCATTGAAAGTGGCTCAATGGCCGCAGCCAGTTCCGCAACGCGTGCATCCAGAGCTTGTAACAGCGAAGCGGTTTTCACAAAATGACTCTCCAGTAACGGCGCGATTTTCGCGGCGGATGATTTCGGGAACGGGTATGCGAAGGACTATTTTAATCATCATCGGCTGGCTGGCGGTAGTCCTTGCGACGCTCGGCGTCGTGCTGCCATTGCTGCCGACCACGCCTTTCCTGCTGCTCGCTGCCTGGTGCTTTGCGCGTTCCAGTCCGCGCTTCCATTATTGGCTGCTCTACCGCTCCTGGTTCGGTGGCTATTTGCGCCACTGGCAAAACCATCGCGCTTTACCGCCGGGAGCCAAGCCGAGGGCTTTGATTTTTATCGTCATGACTTTTGCCGTTTCTGTTTATCT
Source organism: Buttiauxella sp. (assembly GCA_036489025.1). GTDB lineage: Bacteria > Pseudomonadota > Gammaproteobacteria > Enterobacterales > Enterobacteriaceae > Dryocola. The sequence continues at coordinate 86,530 of DASXGN010000004.1, read as the reverse complement.
GGTCGATATTTTATGGCTACGGTCAGGCTTAATCATCATGATGTGCGTCCTGCTTTTCTTTATGTGGCGCATGCCCGTGGTTGACGAAAAGCAACAAAAACCCTGAACGGTGCGGGCGACGGTTGCAAATGTGCGCGTCAGCCAGTAAATTCGACCGTTTTCGAGCACGGGTGCGGCGGGTTAATTGCTGAACAGCAGTTCATCCTGAGCCTGCAACGCGCTCTGTGAGTTTCATGTTTTTAGCAGGCATTAACTTATGACCGCGACTGCACAGCAGCTTGAGTATCTGAAAAATAGCATTAAAAGCATTCCCGATTACCCAAAACCGGGGATCCTGTTTCGTGACGTTACCAGCTTGCTGGAAGATCCGAAAGCCTACGCCACCAGCATCGAGTTACTGGTCGAACGCTTTAAAGACGCTGGCGTCACTAAAGTTGTCGGCACCGAAGCCCGCGGCTTCCTGTTTGGCGCACCCGTTGCGCTGGCGCTGGGCGTTGGCTTTGTGCCGGTTCGCAAACCGCGCAAGCTGCCGCGTGAAACTATCGCGGAAAGCTACGAGCTGGAATACGGTACCGACCAGTTGGAAATCCACGTTGATGCGATTCAACCTGGCGACAAAGTATTGGTTGTCGACGATCTGCTGGCTACCGGCGGCACCATCGAAGCGACCGTTAAACTGATCCGCCGTCTGGGTGGCGAAGTGACCGACGCGGCTTTCATTATCAATTTATTTGATATTGGCGGCGAGCAGCGTCTGGAGAAAATGGGCGTGAAGAGCTACTGCCTCGTGCCTTTCCCGGGTCACTGAGTTCAGATCACACTTCTTTGTCAGGCATCGCAAGCCTCGCCCATCGGGTGAGGCTTATGTTAGCATTACCCCCCAAATTCACCTTTCCCGCGATCAAGAAGCCTAATCCCGAATGAGCTACCAGGTCTTAGCCCGCAAATGGCGCCCACAAACTTTTGCTGATGTTGTCGGCCAGCAACACGTGCTGACCGCGCTGGCTAATGGTTTGTCGCTGGGCCGTATCCACCACGCTTATCTCTTCTCCGGGACGCGCGGCGTGGGGAAAACCTCAATCGCCCGCCTGCTGGCGAAAGGACTGAATTGCGAAACCGGCATTACGGCCACCCCCTGCGGCGTGTGCGATAACTGCCGGGAAATCGAACAGGGCCGCTTTGTCGATCTGATTGAGATTGACGCCGCCTCGCGCACCAAAGTAGAAGACACTCGAGACCTGCTGGACAACGTTCAGTACGCCCCGGCGCGCGGCCGCTTTAAAGTTTATCTGATCGATGAAGTCCACATGCTCTCGCGCCACAGCTTCAACGCGCTGTTGAAAACGCTGGAGGAGCCGCCTGCGCACGTTAAATTCTTACTGGCGACCACCGATCCGCAAAAGCTGCCGGTCACCATTCTTTCCCGTTGCCTGCAATTCCACCTGAAAGCGCTGGACGTCGAACAGATCCGCCATCAGCTGGAACATATTCTCAGCGAAGAGAAAATCACCAGCGAACCGCGCGCGCTGCAGCTGCTTGCCCGCGCCGCCGATGGCAGCCTGCGCGATGCATTAAGCCTTACCGATCAGGCCATCGCCAGCGGTGACGGTCAGGTCACAACGGCTTCCGTCAGCGCGATGCTCGGCACGCTGGATGACGATCAGGCGCTGTCGCTGATTGAGGCGATGGTTAGCGCCGACGGACAGCGGGTGATGTCGCTGCTCAGCGAGGCCGCGGCTCGCGGCGTGGAGTGGGAAGCGCTGCTGGTAGAAATGCTCGGCCTTCTGCACCGGGTGGCGATGGTTCAGCTTTCACCGTCTGCTTTAGGCAGCGATATGGCGGCGATTGAACAGCGCATGCGCGAGCTTGCCCGCACGATTCCGCCAGCGGAAGTTCAGCTTTATTACCAGACGCTGCTTATCGGGCGCAAAGAGCTGTCGTGGGCGCCGGACCGCCGCATGGGCATTGAAATGACGCTTCTGCGCGCGTTAGCTTTCCATCCTCGCAAACCTATGCCGGAGCCTGAACAGCCCCGCATGACGGCCAGCATTCCGGTTATTAATCCGGGATCGCCTCCACCGCAGCAGCAGGCTTCGCCGCCGCCGCGGCAAAGCGATACCCCGCTGCCGGACACCACAAGCCAGGTGCTGCAGGCGCGCACACAGCTGATGCGCCAGCAGGGAGCCAACAAAGCAAAAAAGAGTGAGCCGGCAGCGCCAAATCTAGCGCGGCCGGCAAAAAACACCACCGCACTGGAACGTCTGGCATCGGTAACTGAACGCGTGCAGTCCCGCGCGTCCGCTCCGGCAGAAGAGAAAGCGGCGGCAAAACCCGAAGCCTATCGCTGGAAGTCGCAAAACGTCACCGAAGCGGTGCCGGAACCCGTGGCGACGCCGAAGGCGCTCAAGCGTGCTCTTGAACACGAGAAAACCCCGGAGCTTGCCCAGAAGCTGGCGCAGGAAGCCATCGAGCGCGACGCCTGGGCGGCAGAAATCAACGAGCTGGTGCTGCCGAAGCTGGTGCAGCAGCTGGCGCTGAACGCCTGGAAAGAGCAGGACGGCAATCGTATTTGCCTGCATCTGCGCCCCAGCCAGCGCCACCTGAATTCCCCGTCGGCGCAAAAAGCGCTGGCGGATGCAATGAGCACCCACGGCGGTGAAACCGTTGAACTGACTATTATTGAAGATGATAATCAGGCGCAGCGTACGCCGCTGGAATGGCGTCAGGCCATCTATGAAGAGAAGCTGGCGCAGGCAAGAGAGTCAATGAGCGCTGATACTAATATCCAGACGCTGCGTCGCTTCTTTGACGCGGACCTGGACGAAGACAGCATTCGCCCTATTTGACGGACCGGCGCAACCGGCCTGTTGTAAACCCTGATAGCCGCTAACCGTATCATGCGATTAGGCGGCCCGAGCGAAAGAGAGAAGATTATGTTTGGAAAAGGCGGACTGGGTAACCTGATGAAGCAAGCCCAGCAGATGCAGGAAAAAATGGCCCAGGTTCAGGAAGAAATCGCCCAAATGGAAGTCACCGGCGAATCTGGCGCGGGCCTGGTAAAAGTCACCATCAACGGCGCACACAACTGCCGTCGCGTGGAAATTGACCCAAGCCTGATGGAAGATGACAAAGAAATGGTTGAAGACCTGGTTGCCGCGGCCTTCAACGACGCGGCTCGTCGCATCGGCGAAGCGCAGAAAGAGAAAATGGCCGGCGTGTCCAACGGCATGCAGCTGCCGCCGGGCTTTAAAATGCCTTTCTGATAGTTCTCTTTTCAGACGGCCCCTTCACCCGAAGGCGGTCGTCTGGATATCATCATCCCCGTTTATTCCTCATCAAACTCTTCATAGCACTCCGCCAGAAAATCAATCAGCGCCCTGACGGCCGGCAGCTGACCGCGCCTTGATGGAAAGACCACGTGAATAATTTCCTTCCGCGTTCGCCACTCCGGCAGCAGATGCACCAGCCTGCCCGCCGCGATTTGCTCCTTAAGCAATAACAACGGCAGCTGCACGATGCCCACTCCGGCGACCGCAGCGGTGCGCAGCGCGAGCATATCCGTTGTCACAAAGCGCGGAGCATGGTGCAAAATCACTTCCTGTTTGCCCGGCCCAATCAGGCACCAGCGGTAAACCTGCTGCGGCTTGCTCAATGCCAGGCTTGGCCACGATTGAAGATCGGCCGGTGAAGCAGGGCGGCCAAGGCGCTCCACGAGCTCGGGACTGGCGACCAGGCACATGCTGCGGTCGGCCAGCCTGCGCATCACCAGATCGCTGTCCTCCAGCGGCAGCGGACGCACGCGAATCGCCAGATCGACATTTTCATTCAGCACGTCGACCTGGCGGTTGGTCTCTTCCAGCTGAATAGCGACCTGCGGATATTTCGCCATAAATCGCGCCAGCATCTCGCTGATGTGCACGTGCAGTAGCGTAATCGGGCACGTCAACCGGACCAGCCCGCGCGGCTCTGCCCGCAGCGTATCAATGGCCTCCTGCGCGGCCTCAGCTTCGATAATCATCGCCTTGCAGTGGCGATAAAAAACCTGCCCGGCCTCGGTGACGGTAAAGCTGCGCGTGGATCGCTGGATCAGGCGGGTATCCAGACGCTCTTCGAGCAGCGCGATGCGGCGGCTAAGGCGGGATTTAGGAATGCCGATGACCCGGCTGGCCGGGGAGAATCCGCCGTTATCCACCACCTGCACGAAGTACCAGAGATCGTTGAGATCCTGCATCGTTATTGTCCTGTAAATAGAACGCTGAGTTTAAATTTGCAGTCTACCGCAGGTATCGTTTGATGAGTAAGCTTTATTCCACGGCGTTGAACCGATTATGGAGACAGTGATGAAATCAATTCTTGGCGTTTATTCCGCACCGGCCTCCCACTGGGTGGGCGACGGGTTCCCGGTTCGTTCGATGTTTTCTTATTCGGCGTTTGAAAAGCAGCTCAGTCCGTTCCTGCTGCTGGACTACGCTGGCCCGGCAGAGTTTAAGCCGAGCAACAAAGGTCAGCGCGGCGTTGACCAGCACCCACATCGCGGCTTTGAAACGGTGACTATCGTTTATAAAGGCGAAGTTGCACACCGGGATTCAACGGGCGGCGGCGGAGTGATTGGCCCAGGCGACGTGCAGTGGATGACTGCGGGACAGGGGATTTTGCACGAAGAGTTCCACTCTCCTGCCTTCAGCGAGAAGGGCGGCACGCTGGAAATGGTGCAGCTGTGGGTCAACCTTCCGGCTAAATACAAATCTACTCCGGCGGGCTATCAGTCCATTACCAAAGGGGATATTCCGGTGGTCGATCTGCCCGGTGATGCAGGATACGCCCGCGTAATCGCCGGAGAAATGGCTGGGCATAAAGGCCCGGCCAGAACCTTCTCGCCGATGCGCATTCTGGATTTGCATCTGAATGCTCACAGCGTGACGCAGCTGGATCTGCCGGACGGCTGGAACACCGCGCTGGTGATCCTGAAAGGTACGGTGATGGTCAACGGCCAGGAAGTAGCCCGCGAGGCGCAGCTGGTCGTGCTGGATGCCAAAGGCGAGAAAGTGACCGTTGAGGCTAACAACGAAGCCTCTGTGCTGGTGCTCAGCGGTGAGCCGCTAAACGAGCCGGTGGCAGGCTACGGACCGTTTGTGATGAACACCCGTGAAGAAATTAAACAGGCCATTGACGATTTTAATCAGGGTCGTTTTGGCCAGGATATTGCGTAAGCGCTGACGGCTGCCTGTTCAGGCGGCCGTTAATTTTCTGCAATAACGGAGGTAACGTAATATGAACCTTGCAAATTTTAATGGAGCAAAACCGATGATTGATGCCAGCGATGCGGTGCTGCTGCTTATCGATCACCAAAGCGGCTTGTTTCAGCTGGTCCACGACATGCCGATGACAACTTTACGCGCCCACGCCACGGTGCTTGCCAAAATCGCAACGCTGGCGAAAATTCCGGTTATCACCACCGCTTCCGTGCCGCAGGGACCGAATGGCCCGCTGATCCCGGAGATTCATCAGTATGCACCTCACGCTCAGTACGTGCCGCGTAAAGGTGAGATTAACGCGTGGGATAACCCTGATTTCGTTGCGGCAGTTAAAGCCACCGGGCGTAAAACGCTGATTATTGCCGGTACGGTAACCAGCGTTTGCATGGCATTCCCGGCGATTAGCGCGGCTGCCGAAGGATTTAAAGTGTTCGCCGTTATCGATGCGTCCGGCACCTATTCCAAAATGGCCCAGGAAATTACCCTTGCTCGCGTGGTGCAGGCCGGCGTTGTGCCGCTTGATACGGCAGCCGTCACGGCTGAAATTCAGCATACCTGGAACCGCGATGACGCGCTGGAATGGGCTGAACTGTGGGGGAGCGTCTTTACCGAATATGGCTTGCTGGCCGAAAGCTATCAAAAAGCGCAGGACGTGGTGACTAACCAGGAGAAGCTGGACTCACAGCGCACCTGAATAATTTCCCCCTGTGCGAAGCATTGCACAGGGGGAATATCTTTTTCTATGTCCGCCCGCAGCGCTAATGTTAGGCTATGCCCCACTGTTTTTTTAGAAGTCTGAGCGATGCAAACCAGTCCTTTACTTACCGCCCTGATGGAATCCCTGCGCTGCCTGCCCGGCGTGGGCCCTAAATCCGCCCAGCGAATGGCGTTTGCTCTGCTGCAACGCGACCGCAGCGGCGGCATGCGCCTGGCGCAGGCGCTGACTCGGGCGATGTCTGAAATCGGCCACTGCGCGGACTGCCGTACCTTTACCGAGCAGGAAGTGTGCGCCATCTGTTCCAACCCCCGCCGCCAGGAAAACGGGCAAATCTGCGTGGTCGAAACGCCGGCGGACATTCACGCCATTGAAGCCACGGGCCAGTTCTCCGGACGCTACTTCGTGCTGATGGGGCATCTGTCCCCGTTGGACGGCATCGGGCCTGATGATATTGGCCTCGGTCGTCTGGAAGAGCGTTTGGCCAGCGAGTCCATCCGGGAAATCATTCTCGCCACCAACCCAACGGTGGAAGGGGAGGCGACGGCCAACTACATCGGCGAACTTTGCGGCCAGTACGGCGTGGATGCCAGCCGTATCGCGCACGGCGTGCCGGTGGGCGGCGAGCTGGAGATGGTCGACGGCACCACGCTTTCGCATTCGCTTGCAGGCCGCCACAAGATTAATTTCTAATCACTTACGGGGAGATTCTGTTTCTCCCCGCTTGAAATCCTCCCGCGCTATCCCCATTTCTCCCTCAACGTTTTCATCACCTACGTATTTTGATTTTGTTGAGGTATCAATGACCATGAAAGGACAAGAGACCCGTGGCTTCCAGTCTGAAGTGAAACAGCTTCTGCACCTGATGATCCATTCTCTCTATTCAAATAAAGAAATCTTCCTGCGTGAGCTGATCTCCAACGCCTCAGATGCGGCGGACAAGCTGCGTTTCCGCGCGCTGTCTCAGGCCGATCTGTACGAGGGTGACGGCGAGCTGCGCGTTCGCGTCTCTTTTGATAAAGAAAACCGCACGCTGACCATCGCCGATAACGGTATTGGGATGACGCGTGATGAAGCCATCGATCACCTGGGCACGATTGCCAAGTCCGGCACTAAGGCCTTCCTCGAATCCATGGGCTCTGACCAGGCCAAAGACAGCCAGCTTATCGGCCAGTTCGGCGTCGGATTCTACTCCGCGTTTATCGTGGCGGACAAAGTAACCGTGCGCACGCGTGCTGCCGGTGCGCCTGCCGATCAGGGCGTGTTCTGGGAATCTGAAGGCGCGGGCGAATACACCGTGGCGGACATCACCAAAGCGGATCGCGGCACGGAAATCACGCTACACCTGCGTGAAGGCGAAGACGAATTCCTCGACGACTGGCGCGTGCGCAACATCATCGGCAAATACTCCGACCACATTGCGCTGCCGGTTGAGATTGAAACCCGCGAAGAGAAAGAGGGTGAAACCCTCCTCGGCTGGGAAAAAATCAACAAGGCGCAGGCGCTGTGGACGCGTAACAAAGCTGAAATTAAAGACGAAGAGTACAACGAGTTCTACAAGCATATTTCCCACGACTTTACCGATCCGCTGGCCTGGAGCCACAATCGCGTGGAAGGTCGACAGGAATACACCAGCCTGCTGTATATCCCGTCGCAGGCGCCGTGGGATATGTGGAATCGCGACCATAAGCACGGCCTGAAACTGTACGTGCAGCGCGTGTTTATCATGGACGACGCCGAGCAGTTTATGCCGAACTACCTGCGTTTCGTGCGCGGCCTGATAGATTCCAACGACCTGCCGCTGAACGTTTCCCGTGAAATCCTCCAGGACAGCCGCGTCACCCAAAACCTGCGCGGCGCGTTGACCAAACGCGTTCTGCAAATGCTGGATAAGCTGGCGAAAGACGATAGCGAAAAATATCAGACCTTCTGGAAAAACTTCGGCCTCGTGCTGAAAGAAGGCCCGGCGGAAGACAGCGCCAACCAGGAAGCGATTGCTAAGCTGCTGCGCTTCGCGACGACGCATACCGATTCAGCCGCGCAAACCGTGTCGCTGGAAGAGTACGTTTCCCGCATGAAGGAAGGGCAGGAGAAAATTTACTACATCACCGCGGACAGCTACGCGGCGGCGAAGAGCAGCCCGCATCTGGAACTGCTGCGTAAGAAAGGCATTGAAGTGCTGTTGCTTTCCGACCGCATCGACGAGTGGATGATGAGCTACCTGACCGAGTTCGACGGCAAAGCCTTCCAGTCGATCAGCAAAACTGATGAATCGCTGGAAAAACTGGCGGATGAAGAAACGCCGGAAGCGAAAGAAGCAGAGAAAGCGCTTGAGCCGTTCGTTGAGCGCGTGAAAAGCCTGCTGGGCGAGCGCGTGAAAGAAGTGCGTCTGACCCACCGTCTGACGGATACCCCTGCTATTGTCACCACCGACAGCGACGACATGAGCACCCAGATGGCAAAACTGTTTGCCGCTGCGGGCCAGGCCGTGCCGGAAGTGAAATACATCTTCGAGCTGAACCCGGATCACGGGCTGGTGAAACGCGCGGCGGACACCCAGGACGAAGCGCAATTTGGCGAATGGATCGAACTGCTGCTTGACCAGGCGCTGCTGGCAGAACGCGGTACGCTGGAAGACCCGAACCAGTTTATCCGCCGGATGAACCAGCTTTTAGCTTCCTGAGGCGTAGAAATTAGCTGATAAAAACCACCTGTTCTGGCAGGTGGTTTTTTTTCAGGATTAATAGCCGATGCTCAGGCCTACGTCTTTATCGGAACGATCAAAATCATAGGCCGAACCCGGGTCGGTTCGCTCTCGTTGGTCAAACCGATCTGGCTTCTTGAACATATCCGGCATTTTTTTATCTTCGCGAACCTCAATGCACAGGGTTTTATAACAGGTGTCGGTGCTTCCGCTGGAAAGGAGCGAATCGCTATTTTTGAGGGTAATCGTCTCCGCAGCCATCAGCGGGGTTGATAGAAGAAAAAGAACAACGCTATTTTTAATGTTTTTGCGCAGCGTGGCGTTTAATATAAATAAATCACGCATCATCATATTTATCCTTAAATAATAATTAATGTTACGCCCGTTCCAGGGGGCGGGGAGGCCCTCGATAATAAACGGTATAAAAACCTTATAGATTTGGAAATAATTCAGAGGCACTTATCGACGCCGCTATGTCAGGGCCACTGTAATTTGCTTTCCCAGCCTTTTAGTTCCATACACTGAAAGAACAACCGATCCCGGCTTTCACCGTTAACATCCATGACATAGCTTTCAATTTCCGGCTTTTTCACCGCCCGGGTTTTCTCTGAGCCACAGTCATCTTTTTTACTACAGGCTTCGTAGTAGGTTGTGTACTTCGTGCGCTGGGCGACTTCATTCTTCACGGGAAAGGCCTGCTGGGACTGTGCTTCACAGCTGGCGCGAGCGGTGAGGTACTCTTCCGCATTGCTGCGGGTTTTGACCCATTTTGACGCACAGCCGCTAAGCAGCAGGCAGCTTATAAAGGTGACTAAACACTTATTTATCATTTCCATCTTCCTGATAGCAGAATAGATCTCCTGGCTGACAGTCCAGCGCCTTGCATAAGCGCTCAACCGTATCAAGCTTGATGCCCTTTATTTTGCCGTTTTTCATTAACGACAAATTGGCTTCAGTAATGCCGATAGCTGCGGCAAGTTCCTTCGAACGAATTTTTCTTTTAGCCATCATGACATCAAGCGTAATTATAATAGCCACATACAAACCTTATATATAGAGCGCATTCTCTTCATGAATTTTTGTGGATTCACGGATCATCCAGGCGAATGCACATAGAATGATACCGACGACCACTTCATATACTCCCTCCGTTGACAGACCAAGCGAAAAAATAAAGATTTTTTCCCCAGGCGGTAAATCCAGCGATACCGCCAGGCTTTGGCATGTCCAGCTCAGCTGATACAGGAAAGGGCTGACTATATTGAGTATACCTGCCGCCCACAGAAGCTTAAAGTTTCGGGCGGTCCACAGTTCATTTCTGGAAAGCCGCAGGAAGAAAAGTCCGGTCAGTAACCAGACGGTGGAGGTGACGGCAATGGGAAGAAAGTTAAGCACGAAGAGCAGCCCAATGGCCGCCGTGGAAAGCTGGAAATCAGGAGACGTCAGCAAAGGCTGGCTCTCAGACAGCGCTTGCAGGATCCCGTCCAGCATAGCGCCGCCGTGCCTGAACCACATATAGAGCTCGCCGACGCTGTAAACGAGGCCTAATCCCCAGGCGAGTATCGCCGTGCCCTTACCCACCCAGCTTAGACGGGTTAAAGATTGTTGTTGGCGGTCAGTGATGGGTTTATTCATGTGCAGGTTGTCCTTAACAAAATGAGATTTCGAGCGAATTATGGCACCAAAAATTATCGTGCAGCAATAATTTTTTATTGTTATTCGCAAAAAATTAGCGGCGACCAGAATCAAAAAGTGCCGCAGCTGAAACCTTTCTGTCGCCGCTTCACAGTCGTAATGGGGTCGAGAACGGCGATGACAGCCGGGAGAACAGGGCCGCCGGTCCCTGGCTTTCTTGAGATGAAGACGGCTTTAATGGTAAGGTCATCGCCTCAGATTTCAGTACACAAAATCCAAACGTATGGGGAATTACGCAATGCGTATCATTCTGCTCGGCGCTCCGGGCGCAGGTAAAGGGACTCAGGCACAGTTCATCATGGAGAAATACGGTATTCCGCAAATCTCCACCGGTGACATGTTACGTGCCGCGGTTAAATCTGGCTCAGAGCTGGGTAAACAAGCTAAAGACATCATGGACGCCGGTAAACTGGTAACTGATGAGCTGGTTATCGCGCTGGTCAAAGAGCGTATTACCCAGGAAGATTGCCGCAATGGTTTCCTGCTGGATGGCTTCCCGCGTACTATTCCACAGGCTGACGCCATGAAAGAAGCGGGTATCAACGTGGATGTGGTTCTGGAATTCGCCGTGCCTGACGAGCTGATCGTTGAGCGTATCGTTGGCCGCCGCGTACACGCTCCTTCTGGCCGCGTGTACCACGTCACCTTCAATCCACCAAAAGTGGAAGGCAAAGACGACGTGACCGGCGAAGAGCTGACCACCCGTAAAGACGATCAGGAAGAGACCGTGCGTAAGCGCCTGGTGGAATACCATCAGATGACCGCGCCGCTGATCTCTTACTACAGCAAAGAAGCGCAGGCGGGTAATACCAAATACGCCAAAATCGACGGCACCCGTAAAGTGACCGAAGTCAGCGCGGAGCTGGCTAAAATCCTCGGCTAATTCTAAGCCTGAGCGAAAATACCAGGGCTTGCCCTGGTATTTTTTTGCCTGAACATTCGCCTTTTGCTGTTATCGGTTTCTCCTCCGCCCTTTTACGATACACTTAGCGGCAATTCGTTGATAAGGAGGGGTAATGAGTCAGGAAAAAATAGGCGTTTTAATAGCAAACCTTGGTACGCCTGATGCACCGACTCCGGCGGCCGTAAAACGCTACCTGCGCCAGTTTTTGAGCGACAAACGTGTAGTGGATACGCCAAGACTTCTCTGGTGGCCTCTGCTACGCGGCGTCATTTTGCCGATTCGCGCCCCCCGGGTGGCCAAGCTCTACGAATCCGTCTGGATGGAAGAAGGCTCCCCGCTGATGGTTTACAGCCGGCGGCAGCAGCAGGCGTTAGCCGCACAGCTGCCCGATACGCCGGTCGTGCTGGGCATGAGCTACGGCAATCCTTCCTTAAAAAGCGCGGTAGATGAGCTGCTATCCCACCATGTCGATCATATCGTTGTGCTGCCGCTTTACCCGCAGTTTTCCTGCTCGACCGTGGCCGCCGTCTGGGATGAGCTGGGGCGAATCTTTGCGAACTATCGCTCAATGCCTTCCATCTCGCTGATTCGCGATTACGCCGAAGAGACTTCGTATATCAACGCGCTGGCAGCCTCGGTGAAAAAATCCTTTGCCGAACACGGTGAACCAGACGTGCTGCTGCTCTCTTATCACGGCATTCCGCAGCGCTACGCTAACGAAGGCGACGACTACCCGCAGCGCTGCCGGGATACTACCCGCGAGCTGCTTTCCGCCCTGGAGCTGCCGCCGGAAAAAGTCATGATGACCTTCCAGTCGCGCTTTGGCCGCGAGCCGTGGCTAATGCCGTACACGGACGAAACGCTAAAAATGCTGGCGGAAAAAGGCGTGAAGCATATCCAGGTGATGTGCCCCGGCTTCTCTGCCGACTGCCTGGAAACGCTGGAAGAAATGGCGGTGCAAAACCGCGAAGTCTTCATCGAGGCGGGCGGCACAAAGTATGAATATATACCTGCGCTTAATGACGATCCTGCCCATATTGCGATGATGCTCAGCCTGGTTGAACGCTATCGCTAATCGCGTGAAAGGCCGTGAATGTGCTACCATTTGCGGCCTGATTAGCCACATCCAACGACATCATGAAATTTCCCGGTAAACGCAAGTCCAAACATTATTTCCCCGTTAGCCACCGCGATCCGCTTCTGCAACAGGTTCAGCCTGAGCATGAAACGGGCGCATCCTGGATTGTCGGAATCGACCAGACGCTGGTGGATATCGAAGCCAAAGTTGACGACGATTTTGTGCAGCGCTACGGGCTAAGCTTTGGACATTCGCTGGTGATCGACGATGAGCTGGCGGAAGCGCTCTATCGGGAACTGGTGCAAAGAAACCTCATCACCCACCAGTTTGCTGGCGGCACTATCGGCAACACCATGCACAACTATTCGGTGCTGGCCGATGACCGTTCGGTACTGCTCGGCGTGATGTGCAGCAATATCGAAATCGGCAGCTACGCCTATCGCTACCTGTGCAACACCTCCAGCCGAACCGATTTGAATTATCTGCAGGGCGTAGACGGCGCGATTGGCCGCTGCTTTACCCTGATCGGCGAACAGGGCGAGCGGACCTTCGCCATCAGCCCGGGCCATATGAACCAGCTGCGCGCCGAAAGCATTCCTGAAGAGGTGATTGCCGGGGCTTCCGCGCTGGTGCTGACTTCCTACCTGGTGCGCTGCAAGCCGGGCGAACCGATGCCGGATGCCACCATGCAGGCCATCAGCTATGCAAAAAAGCATAACGTTCCGGTGGTGCTGACGCTGGGCACAAAATATGTGATCGCCGAAAACCCGGAGTGGTGGCAGGCGTTCCTGAAAGAGCACGTTTCAATTCTGGCGATGAACGAAGAGGAAGGCGAGGCGTTAACCGGCGAAAGCGATCCGCTGCTGGCCGCCGACAAAGCGCTGGACTGGGTGGATTTGGTGCTGTGCACCGCCGGGCCGGTGGGTTTGTATATGGCTGGCTTTACGGAAGAGTCGGCTAAACGTCTCACTCAGCATCCGCTGCTGCCGGGGGCAATTGCCGAATTCAACCAGTATGAATTCAGCCGGGCGATGCGCCACAAAGACTGCCAGCAGCCGCGGCGTATTTTTTCCCACATCGCGCCATACATGGGCGGCCCGGAGAAAATCATGAATACCAACGGCGCGGGCGACGGCGCTTTAGCGGCCCTGCTGCACGACATCACCGCTAATAATTACCATCGTTCCAACGTGCCGAACTCCAGCAAGCACCAGTTCACCTGGCTGACCTATTCGTCTTTGGCTCAGGTGTGCAAGTATGCCAACCGCGTGAGCTATCAGGTGCTGAATCAGCATTCCCCACGCCTGACGCGCGGGCTGCCGGAGCGCGAGGACAGTCTTGAGGAATCTTACTGGGAACGTTAAGAAAAGCACATTCCCTCTCCCTGAGGAGAGGGTTTGGTGAAGGGCGGCCTGAAGGCGCCTTCGCCCCCGCAGCCAGGCTACAGGCGAGCTAACCACTGTCCGCGCCCGTGAAAATCAGCCCGTTACCCCTTCCTGAGCCATCGGTTTTTCAATCAGCCCCAGCATGGTATTGGCTATTTCCCTTTCGCCCATCACTACCTGATTCGCGCCGCGTTCGGCGATATAATCCACCTCGTCGTCGTAGTGCGCGCGGGCAATAATTTCAATGTTTGGACACTTGGCCCTGGCGGCCGCCACGATCTCGCCCGCCTCGTAGCCGTTTGGAATAGTCAGCAGCAGCCAGCGGGCGCAGTCCAGATGCGCCAGATTCATGATCTCTTCGTTAGCCGCATTACCCAGTACGGCGCGCACGCCGCGCTCGCGCAGCTCATCCACGCGGCTGCGGGAGGTTTCCACTACTACCAGCGGAATACCCTGCGCCAGCAGCTTTTCACCCAGCAGGCTGCCGACGCGGCCAAAGCCAATCAGCAGGGCGTGGTTGCAGATATCCACCGGGATCTGCTTCTCTTCTTCAATGGCTTCTTCCAGCGTCTGCTCTTCAAGCGTTTCGGTTTTCGCCAGATAGCGCTCGAGCAGCGCGAACAGAATAGGGTTGAGCATAATCGACAGGATCGCGCCCGCCAGCACCAGATTCTGGCCGTTCTGCGGCAGCAGATTCAGCGCCATGCCGAGGCCCGCAAGAATAAACGCGAACTCACCAATCTGCGCGAGGCTGGTAGCGATAGTTAGCGCGGTGCGCTGAGAATGGCCGAACATGCGTACCAGGCCAAAGGCCGCAACGGATTTACCGAAAACGATGATTGCCAGCGTAGCCAGCACGGCCAGCGGCTCCTGAACAAGGATCATCGGATCGAACAGCATGCCGACGGAGACAAAGAACAGCACGGCGAAGGCGTCGCGCAGCGGCAGCGTATCGTGTGCTGCCCGGTGGCTCAGCTCTGATTCGTTGAGCACCATACCCGCGAAGAAAGCGCCCAGCGCGAAGGATACGTCAAACAGTTCTACCGCCCCGAAGGCAATGCCCAGCGCCAGCGCCAGCACGGAAAGGGTAAACAGCTCGCGGGAGCCGGTTGCGGCGCTGCGAGCCAGGATCCACGGCACCAGACGGCGACCAACAACCAGCATGATAGCGATAAATGCCACGACTTTACCGATGGTCAGCGCCATATCGAGCGACAGCGAGGCCAGGCCAACGTTGCCTTTCTCCAGCATGCCCGCCACCGCAGGCAGCAGCACCAGCGCTAATACCATCACTAAATCTTCGACGATCAGCCAGCCAATGGCGATTTGCCCGCGCTGGCTATCGATCAGCTGTCTTTCCTCAAGCGCCCGCAGCAGCACCACGGTACTGGCGGTGGACAGACACAAACCAAAGACCACGCCGGTCATGATTGACCAGCCCAGCAGAGATGAAAGCGCCATACCCAGCAGCGTCGCTACGGCTATCTGTGCGATCGCGCCGGGAATGGCGATGGCCTTTACCGCCATCAAATCCTTCAGTGAAAAATGCAGCCCCACGCCAAACATCAGCAAAATTACGCCTAATTCCGCGAGTTCCGGGGCAAGCTTAGTATCGGCAACGAAGCCCGGTGTAAAAGGACCCGCTAAGACCCCGGCTAACAAATAGCCGACCAGCGGCGAAATGCGCAGCTTGTTGGCAATCATGCCAAATAGAAAAGCGAGAACAAGGCCACCAACAATGGTGGTAATAAGCGGTGTGGCGTGATGCATTCCGTCTCCTTTCGTGTGTAGTGGGGTCCAGGGGTAAGCGGGTACTCCAAAAATACAATAATTAGTTTATGACAATATCCCAGCTGGCGTGGATGAATAATTGTTGGATTTTTAATAAAAAGCGCATTTCGACAAAATAAACGTGCGGAGCAGCGTTTCAGCCACTTATGTGCGGAAAGATGTGGACGGATATGGGGGCGGAACGTGGCCAATGCAATGCATTGGCCGGATAAAGTTAGGCTTTATGGCGGTTATCAGGCAGGAATATGGTCAACATCCCCAGAAGAGGGAGGAAGGCACATATTTTGTAGACCAACTCAATGCTGGTATGGTCGGCCACCATGCCCAGTACGGCGGCGCCGAGGCCACCCATGCCGAATGCAAAGCCGAAAAATAGCCCGGAAACCATACCGATACGTCCCGGCATCAGCTCCTGAGCGTAAACAAGAATAGCGGAGAACGCCGAGGCGAGGATAAAGCCAATGATCACCGTCAGGATCCCCGTCCACTCAAGGCTTGCATAGGGCAACATTAGCGTAAACGGCGCGACGCCGAGGATTGAGCCCCAGATCACGTATTTTCGCCCAATTTTGTCGCCTACCGGCCCGCCGATCACCGTCCCAGCCGCCACGGCAAAAAGAAACGCGAACAGATGGAACTGGGCGTTCTGCACGGTTAAGCCAAACTTATGCATCAGATAGAAGGTGTAATAGCTGCTGATGCTCGCCATATAAAAATATTTCGAGAAAATCAGCAGCAGCAGCACGGAGACCGCCAGAATCACCTTATTACGCGGCAGCGGATTGGCGACGGGCGCGGTGGCTTTGCCTTTCGCCATGCGATGCTGAGCGGCATACCAGCGGCTTACCTGCAGCAGAACGACAATGGCCAGCAGCGCGGCGAGCACGAACCATGCCACGTTGCCCTTGCCGTACGGCGCGATAATCAGCGCGGCCAGCAGCGGCCCGAGTGAACTACCGAAATTACCGCCAACCTGGAATATCGACTGTGCCAGACCGTGACGGCCGCCGGAAGCCATGCGGGCCACGCGTGAAGATTCAGGGTGGAAGATTGACGAGCCGGTGCCCACTAAAGCAGCGGCCAGCAGCACCATATGGAAGCTGCCCGCCATCGCCAGCAGAACCAGCCCGCACAGCGTAAAGCACATGCCAATCGGCAGGGACCAGGGCATCGGGCGCTTATCGGTCAGATAGCCCACCACCGGCTGAAATAGCGATGAAGTCAGCTGGAAAGTGAGCGTTATCAGGCCAATCTGCACAAAGCTCAGGGTGAATTCGGCCTGCAGCAGCGGATAGAGCGCCAGAATCAGCGACTGAATCATGTCGTTAAGCAGGTGAGAGAGGCTTATCGCCCCTAAAATACCAAAGGAGGTACGCGCCTTAGCCGAAGCCGGCGGCATGAGGGTTTGTTCGGAGGTTGCCATAAGTACCTGTCGGGATGCTGAATATTATAGTTTGAACGGGCAGCAGGAATGCCCGGAAAATTTAGTTACCCTGCTAACATACCCGCAGCTGAGATTTGAAGAAAGTCGCAATTCATAAAACTTATTTGCCTGGCCTGCTAACATTCTGATATTGGTGCCCATCAGGTTTAGAACATGGAGATTTTCAATGCGGTTCGCAATTAAAGGGCTGGCCTCGTCACTGCTGGTGGCGTTGAGTTTGACGAGCGTCTCGGCGCTGGCGTGGGAAAAAGATAAAACCTATAGCATCACCATTTTGCATACCAATGACCATCACGGTCACTTCTGGCGCAATGAATACGGCGAGTATGGCCTGGCGGCGCAGAAAACGCTGGTCGACAGCGTACGCAAAGAGGTGGCGGAGGAAGGCGGCAGCGTGCTTCTGCTCTCCGGCGGCGACATTAACACCGGCGTGCCGGAATCCGATCTGCAGGATGCGGAACCTGATTTTCGCGGCATGAACCTGATTGGCTACGACGCGATGGCCGTCGGCAACCACGAGTTCGATAATCCACTCTCGGTTTTACGCCAGCAGGAAAAGTGGGCGAAGTTCCCGCTGCTGTCGGCCAATATTTACCAGAAAAGTACCGGTGAGCGGCTATTTAAGCCCTGGGCGATTTTTAAACCGCAGGGCATTAAAATTGCGGTTATTGGCCTGACAACCGATGACACGGCAAAAATCGGCAACCCCGAATTTTTCACCGACATTGAGTTTCGCAAACCTGCCGACGAGGCAAAACTGGTCATTCAGGAGCTACAGGCGAATGAAAAACCAGATGTGATTATCGCCGCGACCCACATGGGTCATTACGATAATGGCGATCACGGCTCAAACGCGGCGGGCGACGTGGAAATGGCCCGCAGCCTGCCTGCGGGCGCGCTGACCATGATTGTGGGCGGTCACTCACAAAATCCTGTTTGTATGGCCTCCGACAATAAGAAACAGGTTGATTACGTGCCGGGCACCCCTTGTGCGCCGGATAAGCAAAACGGCATCTATATTGTGCAGGCGCACGAGTGGGGAAAATACGTCGGGCGGGCGGACTTTGCGTTCCGCAACGGCGAAATGAAGCTGGTTCGCTATCAGCTCATCCCTGTTAACCTCAAGAAAAAAATCACCTACGACAACGGTGAAAGTGAGCGCGTACTTTACACCCCTAAAATTGCCGAGAATCAGCAGATGCTCTCGCTGCTGACGCCTTTCCAGAACAAAGGCCAGGCGCAGCTTAAGGTAAAAGTAGGCAGCGTGAACGGGCATCTGGAAGGCGATCGCAGCAAGGTTCGATTCGTACAAACCAATCTGGCGCACGTGCTGCTCGCCGCACAGATGGCGCGCACCAGCGCAGATTTTGCGGTAATGAGCGGCGGCGGGATTCGTGACTCCATCGAGGCTGGCGATATTACTTATAAAGATGTGCTTAAGGTGCAGCCGTTCGGTAATACCGTGGCCTACGTCGATATGTCCGGCAAAGAGGTTGTTGAATATCTGACGGCGGTGGCGAAGAAAACGCCTGATTCCGGGGCCTATCCGCAGTTTGCGAACGTCAGCTTTGTTTCAACCGGCGGCAATTTGCAGGATTTAAAAATCAAAGGTGAAGCGATTGATCCGGCCAAAACTTACCGTTTGGCTACGCTGAGCTTCAACGCCACCGGCGGCGATGGCTACCCGACCATCGATAAAAATCCGAGCTACGTGAACACCGGCTTTGTCGACGCGGAGGTGCTTAAGCAGTACATCGAGCAGAACTCCCCGCTGGATGTGAACGCTTACGAACCTAAAGGGGAAGTGAGCTGGAAGTAAGGCGATAGAGAGATTTACCCCTCTCCCTCAGGGAGAGGGCGTCGCGGGTTCACAACC
This sequence comes from Buttiauxella sp., assembly GCA_036489025.1. GTDB lineage: Bacteria > Pseudomonadota > Gammaproteobacteria > Enterobacterales > Enterobacteriaceae > Dryocola. The sequence continues at coordinate 67,683 of DASXGN010000004.1, read as the reverse complement.
TATTTCAGCGGCAGCAAAACATCCGTCTGCAAAGCGTGCTCCGGTAGCTGCTCATCAAGCTGCAAATAGCGGAAGTACACCGGGAAGTCGCGCAGCTCCTCGCCGCTTTGCGGCAGCCACTGACGATATAAATAGTAAACGCTGTCGCTGATGCGATCGTAGGCTCCCACGTGCCTGACCACGGCGCAGCGCCCGCCGGGCAGGGTCTTGACGATGACGCCCTGCGGATTGGCCGGAACCTGCCCGTTCGCCGCGGCGCTTAGCTCACCGCACACGTCGAAGCGGAAATCTTCTCCCGGAGTGGTGTGCGGATCGTTAAACGGTACGCCGTAGGTGCCCTGCGTGGCATAGTCCGACAGCCCTGACGCGATGCGCCACGCGATAAATGAATCCACGGTTTTGTTGATTCGCAGCGGATCGCCCTTATGTTCCAGCACGGCGACCTCGATCGGCTCAACGGTAATAATATTCACGTCCATCTTTTCCATCCTCTGCCGGGTTTCCCTGCCGGGAAACTGAAAATGTACCTGCCAGTCAATCCATACGGGCGCTTTGCGGAACTCGCTCGGGGTCTGGCCGAAGGTATTTTTGAAGGCGCGAGAAAATGATTCCGGGTTTTCAAAACCGGCGTCCAGAGCAATATCAATGACCTTGTCCCGCGGGCGATTAACCAGCCGGTACGAGGCTCGTTTCAGCCGCATCAGCGTGATATAGCGGCTGATATTCACGCCGCAGTACAGGCTAAACTGACGATGAAAATGAAATCGCGAAAAGCAGGCGACTTCGCTGAGCTGTTCAACCGTCAGAGGGCTGTCCAGATGCTCTTCAATGTAGGCGAAAACCTGCCTGAAGCGTCTGGCGTACAGGTTTGCTTTGTCGTGGCTCATTCTCCCTCCCTTATGACGGTTACTTTGCCCGTCGCGCCGGGGCTTTGCCTGACCGAAATTGCTTTTTCGCTCTTTCATTCAGACGGGAGGGATGGGGATGCTAATCGCGGCGAGCGATGTCAGCAAAAGTTGCGCCCAGCAGCGAAGCTAAATCTTTGGCGGCGAGCTCAATATCCAGGCCGCGCCTGCCGGCGGAAATATAAATCACCTCAAAGGCCTGCGCCGGAGCGTCAATCACCGTCGGCAGGCGTTTCTTTTGCCCTAGCGGGCTAATGCCGCCGACCAGATAGCCGGTCACGCGCTGCGCTACCATCGGGTCTGCCATATCGACTTTTTTGGCGCCCAGCGCTTTAGCCACTTTCTTTAAATCCAGCTGGCCGGCAACCGGCGTGACCGCCACGGCCAGCTGCTTCATGTCGCCGTTGATCGCCACCAGCAGCGTTTTATAAACCTGTTCGGCGTTCAGGCCCAGCTTACGCACCACTTCGTCGCCAAAGTTTGTTTCACTCGGATCGTGATCGTAGGCGTGGATCTGAAAGGGAATTTTATTTTTTTCGAGGAGTTTTACGGCAGGGGTCATTTCATCTGTCCCGGTAAATGTGTTTCAAAAACGCACGGATTAGTAATCCAGGTGATATGTTTTATAGATACTATACTGCTGCTTAATAGTGATAGCGTTAATCGTCACATTGAGCGACAATTCCAGCTTCGGTCGAGAAATCGACTGAAATAACAACAATAATATATTTATTCCTCTTTGACGGGCCAATAGCAATATTGGCCATTTTTTTATCTATTTTTCAGTAACTCAGGTAAATTCCCTTCGCCGTATAAATGCAACGCACCGACCGCAACCACGTAGCGACCGGCGGGCAGCTGCTGCAAAAATGTCTGCCACTGGCGGTTGCGCTGGTGCATAAGCACATCGTATAGCTCGTCGCCAAAGGTGTTGGGCAGCTCGACTTTGTCCCGTTCAGGCGGCGACTCCAGCCACCAGCTAATCATCATTTGCAGCAGCCGGGCGTTGGTGTGCCAGTGGGTCAGCGTGTCGGCCAGCAGCGGCATGCCGCCGTTGGGCAGCTGCATCAGAATATCAATCTGGCTTTGCGCCCCTTCCAGCTCAATCACCGGCACCGAGAGCGCTTTGGCCGCTTCCAGCAGCTGATAATCAATGCCGTAATCGGGGCGTAAACCCAGACGCTGTGCCTGATGCGCCTGAAGCGTCAGCGCAATCTGCCACGCGGGCTGCGCGTCGAGGGTGCTCAGCGAAATGCCCATCTCCTGCGCCAGCGAATCAACCTGCTGCCAGTCCTTGGCCGCAAGGCGCTCTGCAAGGGGGCGTTCTTCGCCGCCGTCAGGGAAAGGGGAACCTCCTTCGGAGATATCGGCCTCAACGATCAGCGCATCGGCCTCGCGCAGCTTGTCGAGTAAACGCCGGGAAAGGGGAGCCATGTCCCGCGTGCCCATGTGAATGCTGCCGACCAGGTGAAGATGGCGGTCGCCGGGAAGCACAACGTCGAGAGCGGGCCAGGGATAGACTGGAGTGGAAAGGCTTGAAAACAGTGAGCTAATTCGCTTGAGCAGACCCATAAAGCAGATTCCCTGGCAAAAAAGTCATGCTACCGCTGCGCGAGTGAAGGTGCAAACAGGTTACGAGGGCAAAGCGGCGGACAGGCTTGTGCTATCCGCCGCCTAATCACGGCGTTAGTCCTTAGGTTTGTATCTCAACAGGCGGTTGGCGTTGCTCACCACGGTAATCGATGACAGCGCCATGGCGGCCCCGGCAACGACCGGATTCAGCAGCGTGCCGGTCAGCGGATACAGTACGCCTGCGGCAATCGGAATGCCGAGCGAGTTGTAAACGAACGCGCCCATCAGGTTCTGCTTCATATTCCTGAGCGTGGCTTTGGAAATCGCCAGCGCGTCCGCGACGCCAACCAGGCTGTGGCGCATCAGCGTAATGGCCGCGGTTTCGATGGCTACGTCGCTGCCGCCGCCCATGGCGATGCCGACTTCAGCCTGAGCCAGCGCGGGCGCGTCGTTGATACCGTCGCCCACCATTGCCACCTGGCGGCCCTGCTGCTGCAATTTCTTAATCGCTTCGGCTTTGCCGTCCGGCAGTACGCCTGCAATCACCTCATCAATACCCGCCTCTTTGGCGATGGCGTTGGCCGTGGTTGGGTTATCCCCGGTCAGCATCACCAGACGATAGCCGCTGCGGTGCAAACGTTGCAGCGCGCTAACGCTGTCGGCCCGCAGAGGATCGCGGATGGCAAACAGAGCGGCCAGCTTGCCGTTTACCGCCAGCAGCACTGGCGTTGCCCCCCGGCCTGCCTGAGCTTCAATTTCGTCAGCCAGCGGCTGAGTATCCACGTTTTGCCCGTCCATCAGCGCCTTGTTGCCAAGCAAGACCCTTTGTCCGTTGACTTCGCCGCTGACGCCCAGGCCGCGCAAAGTGCGGAAGGCATTGATCTGCGGCAGAGTTTCGTCCCCCGCCTTATCCAGAATCGCTCTGGCGAGCGGGTGGCTGGAGCCCTGCTCAAGCGCAGCGGCATATTTCACGGCTTCGCCTTCCGGCATTTCGCCCTGGGCGATGACCGCCACAACCTGAGGTTTACCTTCGGTGAGCGTGCCGGTTTTATCGAACACGAGGGTGTCCAGCGTGCTGGCGCGCTGTAGCGCATCGGCATCGCGCACTAGCACGCCAAACTCTGCCGCGCGGCCCACGCCTGAAATAATCGACATCGGCGTAGCCAGACCCAGCGCGCAAGGGCAGGCGATGATCAGCACGGTGGTGGCAATCACCAGCGTATAAACAATTTGCGGCGCGGGGCCGACGAAGTACCAGATCGCCGCGCTAAACAAGGCAATCAGCACCACCACCGGCACAAAAATGGCGGAAATTTTGTCGGCAAGCTGCCCGATCTCTGGCTTGCTGCTCTGCGCCTGGCGAACCATGCGGATAATGCGCGAAAGCGTCGTGTGGCTGCCCGTAGCGGTCGCCCGGAACAGCACGCTGCCGTCCTGCACCAAAGTCCCGGCATGAATGGACTCTCCGTCCGCTTTTTGCTGCGGAACGGGTTCACCCGTCAGCATCGCTTCGTCGAACCAGGCCTCGCCCTGAGTAATTGCACCGTCCACCGGCACGCGATCGCCGGTGGTCAGGCGCAGCGTCATTCCGGCGGTTACTTCCGCCAGAGGAAGTGATTTTTCGCCTTCTTCAGTCACCACGCGAGCGGTGGGGGGCGTTAAATCCAGCAGGCGCTCAAGCGCTTTTGACGAACGCTGGCGGGCGCGCTGTTCCAGCATATGCCCGAGGTTAATCAGGCCGATAATCATCGCGCTGGCTTCGTAATACAGATGGCGCGCTTCCATCGGGAAGTGCTGCGGCCAGACGTTGACCGTGATGGAATACAGCCAGGCGGCACCGGTACCGAGCGCCACCAGCGTATCCATGGTGGCGGCGCGGTTCATCAGGCTGCGCCAGGCGCTGCGGTAGAAATGTCCGCCTGCGACCACCATCACCAGCAAAGTGATCGCGCCGATAGTCAGCCAGGTTGAACGGTTATCGTCGGTGAGCATCATATTGTCGCCGAGCATGCCCCAAACCATCACGGGGATGCCGACCGCCAGCGCCAGAATGGCCTGCCAGCGGAAGCGCTTTGTTGCCGCGTTGGCCGTTTCCTGCTGGCGCTCGCGGCGTTTTATATCATCTTCAATCGCTTCGGCACCGTATCCGGCGCGCTCCACGGCCTGAATTAAGGATTCGGCGGAGGCAGAGCCCATTACGAGGGCGCTGCGCTCGGCAAGGTTGACCCGTGCCTGGCTTACGCCGGGAACATCCTGCAACGCATTTTGTACCCGACTGACGCAGCTGGCGCAGCTCATGCCGTTGATCAACAGCTGCTGGCTGTCGTCAATATCGGCGGCTGCCGGAAGCGAGGGTTCGACCGCTGTCAGGGCTTCCGACGGGATTGATGACTCATCTGTCAGCGGTTCAGCCTTTGGGTGGCTTGCAACCTCTGCGCCGTATCCTGCCTGTTTAATGGTTTCAATCAGCGCCTGCGCGCTGGCGCTGCCGGTGACGTGCGCTTCGGTAACCGTCACTTCCGCCTGCTCAACGTCAGGACGCTGCTCCAGGCTTTCTTTCACTCGTTTGACGCAGTGGCCGCAGCTCAGGCCATCAAGATTCAGATCGATAATTTGGGACATCGTAAGGCTCCTTTCTTTTGAGAATGCGCTAAGCCTAAACCTTCCAGTCAGGGGAAGGTCAAGTTTTTAATGGCGGATTGAAAGGGGAGAGGGGATGTCAGCGCTGGCATAAAATTATTTTTGTGAACGAATAATAAAAAAGGTCTCGGTGAAGAGACCTTTTAGAGAGCAGAAAGTTAACCGTACTTTCTGGCGAAATCAGCATCGCTATTGCAGAGATAAATGATGAATTCGATAAAGGCGATAATCGCCGGGATCCCGGTCCAGCAAAAAAGAAGATATAAAATCCCCTGGCCGGTTTTACCTAAATAAAATTTATGGGCACCAAACCAGCCGAGGAAAAAGGCCAGCACCGCGGCGGTAATGCGGCTTTTGCTGCCGGCAACCTGGTTCGGGGCGCCGCAATGTGGGCATGTGTGCGCAGTTTCATGCAACTCTTTGCCACAACCGCGGCAAAAAACCATATTTGACATCCTGTTATCCCTTAACTGTGAGTATTATTTTGGGCGAAATTTTAAGGGGCTCTCAGATATAAAGCAACCGAGATACGGCCGCTGATTTACCCCTTCTGACAGATATATCAGCCGCATTAGGCTACAATCACGCCAGCAAAACGATCCTCAGGGGGGAACGATGAATATCAGCGACGTTGCCAAAAAAACCGGCCTGACGAGCAAAGCGATCCGCTTTTATGAAGAGAAGGGGCTCGTCACCGCGCCCGGCCGCTCAGAAAACGGCTACCGGACATATACTCAAAAGCATCTTGATGAACTGACCCTGCTGCGCCAGGCGCGCCAGGTGGGGTTTAATCTCGAGGAGTGTCGCGATCTGGTGGGGTTGTTTAATAATCCTGCTCGCCACAGCGCGGATGTGAAAACCCGCACGCTGCAAAAAGTGGCGGATATTGAAAAGCACATTGAAGAGTTGCAGGCGATGCGCCAGCATTTACTGGCGCTGGCGGATTCCTGCCCCGGCGATGACGGCGCCGACTGCCCGATAATCGACAATCTTTCCGGCTGCTGCCATCGCCATCAGGCGAGCTAACGCGGCTGTACTTTCAGCGTGATGCCTTCCACGGCGACCACCACCACTTCGGTTCCCGCAGGCAAATCGCTGTCTGCCATCACCGGCCAGGAGCTATCGCCTACGCGCATATGCCCGCGCCCGTTAACCAGGGCCGTTTCCAGCATAAACCGGCGGCCAACCAGCTGGTGCCCGCGCTGGTTAAGCACTTCTCCCGGCTCCTGCTGCCTGCGCGTTGACAGCCAGCGCCACCACAGAAAGGCGGCCACCAGCGTGAGCACGGCAAAACAAACGCCCTGTAACTCCCAGCCCAGCGGCAGCACCCACACCAGCAGGCCGGTCAAGACCGCCGCCACGCCGCTCCACAGCAGATAGCCGCTGGCGCCAAGCATTTCTGCCGCCAGCAGCAGGCCGCCCAGCGACAGCCAGAAGACGTGCGGATGGGTCAGCAGAAGGGCCATCATCTTTTACGCTCGCTGCCGCTCTGCGAAATAAGCTCGCTAATCCCGGCGATGGAACCCATCAGGCTGGTGGCATCCAGCGGCATCAGCACGACTTTGCTGTTATTGGCCGAGCCAATCTGCTGCAGCGCGTCGGTGTATTTCTGGGCGACGAAGTAGTTCACCGCCTGAATATCGCCCTTCGCGATAGCTTCGGAAACCATCTGGGTGGCGCGGGCTTCCGCCTCGGCGCTACGTTCGCGGGCTTCGGCCTGCAAGAATGCCGACTGGCGCTCGCCTTCGGCCTTCAGGATTTTCGACTGTTTCTCACCCTCGGCCTTAACGATTTCAGCCTGGCGAATCCCTTCCGCTTCCAGAATATAGGCGCGCTTGGTACGCTCGGCCTTCATCTGCGCGTTCATGGCGTCAATCAGCTCCGCCGGTGGACGCACGTCGCGAATTTCAATACGGGTAATTTTAATGCCCCACGGATTGGTGGCTTCATCCACGATATGCAGCAGGCGCGTATTGATGTTGTCGCGCTGGGACAGCATTTCGTCGAGCTCCATGGAGCCCAGCACCGTACGGATGTTGGTCATTGTGAGGTTGATAATCGCCAGCTCGAGGTTGCTGACTTCATAAGCCGCGCGCGGCGCGTCGACAACCTGAATAAAACAAACGGCATCGATGGATACGTTGGCGTTATCTTTGGAAATGACTTCCTGAGAAGGGATATCGAGCACCTGCTCCATCATATTGATTTTGCGGCCAATGCGGTCCATGAATGGCACGACAAGGCTCAGGCCCGGCATCAGGGTTTTGGTGTATCGGCCAAAGCGCTCTACGGTCCATTGGTAGCCCTGAGGCACGATTTTTACCCCGGCGCCGACGACGATCAGCGCGACGAGGATCAGTACGGGAATGACGATTAGCATCAAAAAAACCTCCTGTTTGTTTTGGCAATAGTGTAACCGCTGGCGCAGAAACATTCAGTGACTTATGGCCGCAACGCCGGCTATTTCTTCTGTCGCTCAGCCGTAGCCGGGTAAAATCATTCCGAAATGGAATACAAATGATGATTTAAGTTCATTTTAGCAATGATAAAACAGGGCGTAATATCGGCTCATTCGGTCGCCCTTTTCAGACTTGCGGGCGGCTTTTGGCAAGGGAATATTTATCTCTACCCGAGGTAGCAATGAGAACAATCACCGCGAACCAGTACCAGCATAATAAAAGTCGCTGGCAGGATATTATTGAAGAATTAATGACTGCCACCGGGATTAGTATTGATGGAAATAACGCCGCAGATATTCAGGTCAATCATCCTCAGTTCTTCAAGCGCGTATTGCAGGAAGGATCGCTCGGGCTGGGAGAAAGTTATATGGACGGCTGGTGGGACTGCGAGCGGCTGGATATTTTGTTCACCCAAATTCTGCGCTCCGGCCTGGATGAAAGAATGCCGAAAAAGCTTGCCGATCTGATGCGGATTGCCGGAGCGCGTTTGTTTAATCTGCAGTCGCGAAAGCGCGCCTGGATTGTTGGCAAAGAGCATTACGATATTGGCAACGACCTGTTTGCCGCTATGCTGGACCCGTACATGCAGTATTCCTGCGGCTACTGGAAAGACGCCGGTGATTTGGCGCAAGCGCAGCGCAACAAGCTGAAAATGATTTGCGAAAAGCTCCAGCTGAAGCCCGGCATGAAGCTGCTGGACATCGGCTGCGGCTGGGGCGGCCTGGCGCAGTATGCCGCGCAGAAGTATGGCGTTTCCGTCACCGGCGTAACAATTTCTGCCCAGCAGCAAAAAATGGCGCAGGATCGCTGCCGTGGCCTGGACGTGGAGATCCTTCTGCAGGATTATCGCGACCTGAACGGGCAGTTTGACCGAATTGTTTCGGTGGGCATGTTCGAGCACGTTGGGCCAAAAAATTACGGCACCTACTTTGATGTAGCAGCCCGCAATATTAAAGATGACGGGCTTTTTTTACTGCATACCATTGGCTCTAACGAAACGGATTTAAACGTCGATCCGTGGATTAATAAATATATATTCCCGAACGGATGTTTACCTTCCGTGCAGCATATTGCAACGGTAAGTGAAAAACACTTTGTCATGGAAGACTGGCACAATATCGGGGCCGACTACGACAGAACGTTAATGGCCTGGTATGAAAACTTTCTGCGCTGCTGGCCAAATATGAGCCGCCGCTATGACGAGCGATTTAAACGTATGTTCACCTATTATCTGAACGCCTGCGCGGGAGCTTTTCGCGCGCGAAATATTCAGCTCTGGCAGGTGCTGTTCAGCCCGCACGGCGTCGAGGACGGCATTCGGGTCTATCGCTAAATATAAAAAGGCCGACATAGTCGGCCTTCGTTTTCAGAAGTATTTACCACCTGCCCGTTAGTACAGCAGCGAGTAAATCTGGCGGCGATATTTGGAAGCCAGGGCGTCGCCGGTGCCCAGCGCGGCCAGAATTTCCATCAGCATCTTACGAACCTGGCCGTCGGCGGCGCTGAGGTCTTTTTTCAGATGGGTAAACAGCAGTTCCAGCGCCTCTTCGTTGCGCCCGACCTGGTGCAGCTGGAGCGCCAGCTGGCTGGCTAACTGCGCGTTCTCTGGCTCCTTTTCCACCTGCTGCTGTAGCTGCTGGATTTCCGGCGTGTCGGCAGCCTGCTTGAGCAGGTCGATCTGCGCGATCAGCCCCTGATAGCGGGTATCCTGATCCTGAAGCGGAATGGTTTTCAGCACCGCCTCGGCGTCTTCGCTGCGGTTCAGCGCAATCTGCACCTCCGCCAACAGCAGGCCAATTTCGCTATCCTGGTTCGACAGCTGCCAGGCGTCTTTCAGCAGCGGCAGGGCCTCGGCGTGTTTACCTTCCTGCACCAGCTGCATCGCTTCCTGTGCCTTCAGCTCTTCTTCGCGCGGCAGCACTTTTTCAAGCAGGGCGCGAATAGCCTCTTCCGGCTGCGGGCCCTGGAAGCCGTCGACCGGCTGGCCGTTCTGGAACAGATAAACGGTGGGAATGCTGCGCAAACCAAACTGCGAGGCGACCATCTGCTCCGCATCGCAATCCACTTTGGCGAGAATAAATTGCCCCTGATACTGCGCGGCGAGCTTGTCCAGAACCGGCGTCAGCTCCTCGCAGTGCTGGCTGCGGGCGGACCAGAAGTAAAACAGAACTGGCGTAGTAACGGACTGTTCCAGAGTCTGGTGGAGGTTCGCTTCGGTAATGTCGATATTGTATTGGGCAGACATGAGTCACTCTCTTTTAAGCATTTGTGTTTTACATGGGGGCGAGCGCCTGAGCTTCAACTCATCCACGTAAAATTTTATCAAGCAGACGGCCTGGAAGCAGGCGGCGCAGCCACGACATCGCATGGGCAACCAGGGTTACCGGATAGCGTAGTTTTGGTTTTGAACTTTCAAAAGCATGGCGCACTTTCTCCACCACTGCCTCCGGCCCGAGCGTAAAACGTGCGGCGATGCCGGGGTTTTCAACCGGCTGCTCCGCCCGCGTCTGATTGACGTTTTCGCTGAACTGCGTGCGGATAGGGCCAGGTTCAATCAGACTGACCTGGATACCGCTGTGGTGCAGCTCCATGCGCAGCGTGTCCGACCAGGCTTCCAGCGCGTATTTGCTGGCGGCGTAGGCGCCACGCCCCGGCGTGGCGATGAAGCCCATCACCGAACTTGTCATCACAATGCGCCCTTCGCGGTGCGGCAGCATGGCCGGGAGCAGCAGCATGGTCAACTGATGCGCGCCAAAAACGTTGGTGGAAAACTGCTGTTCCAACTGCTGGCGGGAAAGGGTTTGCAGCGGGCCATAAACGCCGTAGCCGCCGTTGTTGAAGATCCCGTACAGGCGATTTTCCGTCAGCGCGATAACCTCCGCTGCGGCTTTCTCCACGCTTTGCGGGGAATCCAAATCCAGCTCCACGCCGGTAAAGCCGAGCTGGTTCATTCGCTCGACGTCCTCTGGCTTGCGGCAGGCGGCCAGAATGCGGTAGCCCAGGCGCTTTAATTCGTGCGCGCAGGCCAGGCCGATACCGCTGGAACAACCTGTAATTAAAATGGATTTTTGCATAACTTTACCCGGGGGTAGCCCCAATTGTTCATGAGTCGTGGTTAACTGTCGTGATTAACTAACGGTGCCAGACGGGTAGCCATCCAGTCGGCGATAAACGGCTGGGCATCGCTGTTAGGGTGAATGCCGTCATCCTGCATCCATTGCGGTTTCAGATAAACTTCCTCCATAAAGAACGGCAGCAGAGGAACCGAAAACTCTTTGGCAAGCTGCGGATAAATAGCGCTAAACGCTTCATTATACCGACGACCGTAGTTGGCGGGCAGGCGAATTTGCATCAGCAGCGGCTGAGCGTTGGCCGCCTTCACGTCGGCGATAATCTGGCGCAAACTTTTCTCAATGGCCTGAGGCTGAAACCCGCGCAGGCCATCGTTGCCGCCAAGCTCGATCAATACCCAGCGCGGCTGGTGCTGTTTTAACAGCGCGGGCAGGCGGGCCAGCCCCTGCGGCGCGGTATCGCCGCTGATGCTGGCGTTAATCACTTTGGTATTTTGCTGGTGCCATTTGGTGTCCAGCAGCGCAGGCCAGGCGGCGGTCGCGGACATGCGGTATCCGGCGCTCAGGCTGTCACCCAGAATCAACAGCGTGTCCGCGGCTGCGGCACGGAAGGTCATCAAAGCCAGAAACAGGAAGGGCAAATGCCAGCGGAAAACATTGTTGAAGTTCATCATCTTAGTAAGTCCGTAGGTCATGGGGAGCATCAGCTCACCATCCTTACCGGAGTTGAGCTGGTTGTCAAACCGGCGCAGACCATCGCGCTGATAGGTGAATCCGGCTCGGGCAAGTCCACGCTGCTGGCGATTCTGGCCGGGCTGGACGACGGCAGCGAGGGCGAAGTACACCTGTGCGGCCAGCCGCTGCACAGCATGGATGAAGAGGCCCGCGCGGCCTTACGGGCCAGAAACGTCGGCTTTGTGTTCCAGTCATTTATGCTGGTGCCAACGCTCAACGCGCTGGAAAACGTGGAGCTGCCGGCGCTGTTGCGCGGTGAGAACGATTCTGCCAGCCGGGCGCAGGCGAAAGCCCTGCTGGAACAGCTCGGGCTGGGCAAGCGTCTGGATCATCTACCGGCCCAGCTTTCCGGCGGTGAACAGCAGCGCGTGGCCCTGGCACGAGCGTTTAATGGCCGTCCCGGCGTGCTGTTTGCCGATGAGCCAACCGGCAATCTGGACCGGCAAACGGGCGATCGTATCGCCGATCTGCTTTTCTCTCTCAACCGCGATTTCGCCACCACGCTGATCCTCGTCACCCACGACGAACAGCTTGCCGCCCGCTGTGACCGCCGCCTGCGCCTGCGCGAAGGTAAACTGTGGGAGGAAGCATGATAGCCCGCTGGTTCTGGCGCGAATGGCGCTCGCCGTCGCTGCTGATTGTCTGGCTGGCGCTGAGTCTCGCGGTGGCCTGCGTGCTGGCGCTGGGCAATATCAGCGACAGAATGGAGCAGGGGCTGAATCAGCAAAGCCGTGATTTTATGGCGGGCGACCGGGCGCTGCGCAGCTCGCGTGAAGTGCCGGAGGAGTGGCTCAGCCAGGCCCAAAAAGACGGGCTGAAAGTCGGCAAACAGCTTACTTTCGCCACCATGACATTTGCGGGCGATACGCCGCAGCTGGCAAGCGTCAAGGCCGTAGACGATGTTTACCCGATGTACGGCGAGCTGGAAACCAATCCGCCCCGTTTAAAACCGCAGCCGGGCAGCGTGCTGCTGGCTCCGCGCCTGATGGCGCTGCTGAATCTTAAAGTGGGCGACAGCCTCGACGTGGGCGACGCCACGTTAAAAATTGCCGGCGAGGTGGTACAGGAACCGGACTCGGGTTTCAACCCGTTCCAGATGGCCCCCCGCCTGATGATGAACCTTGCCGACGTCGAGAAAACGGGCGCGGTTCAGCCGGGCAGCCGGATAACCTGGCGCTATAAATTTGGCGGCACGCCGCAGCAGCTCGAAGCCTATGAAAACTATCTTCTGCCGAAGCTTAAGCCGGAGCAGCGCTGGTACGGTATGGAGCAGGACGACGGCGCGCTGGGGAAATCCCTTGAGCGTTCCCAGCAGTTCCTGCTGCTTTCTGCATTGCTGACGCTGCTGCTGGCCGTGGCCGCGGTCGCGGTGGCGATGAGCCACTACTGCCGCAGCCGCTACGATTTAGTTGCGATTCTTAAAACGCTTGGAGCAGGGCGGGCGGCCTTGCGCAAGCTCATCATCGGGCAATGGCTGATGGTGCTGGCGCTCGCCGCCATTACCGGCGGCGCGGCTGGCATGGTGTTTGAAGCCATCCTGATGCACCTGCTAAAACCCGTGCTGCCCGCCGAGCTTCCCCCGGCCAGCCTGTGGCCGTGGGCCTGGGCGATCGGCTCGATGGTGGTGATTTCCGTGCTGGTGGGGCTGCGGCCTTACCGCCTGCTGCTGGCGACCCAGCCGCTGCGCGTTTTACGCCGTGACGCGGTGGCGAACGTCTGGCCGCTGAAAATTTATCTGCCGATCGTCAGCATCGTTGTTGTGCTGCTGCTGGCGCTCTTGATGGGCGGCAGCACGCTGCTGTGGGCGGTGCTGGCGGGCACGGTCGTGCTGGCGGCGCTGTGCGGCGTGGTGGGCTGGGGCGTGCTGAAGCTGCTCAAAAAGCTAACGGTGAAAAATCTTGCGCTGCGGCTGGCGGTCAATCGTCTGCTGCGCCAGCCGTGGGTGACGCTGAGCCAGCTGGCCGCGTTTTCGCTGTCGTTTATGCTGCTGGCTTTACTGCTGGTGCTGCGCGGCGACCTGCTGGACCGCTGGCAGCAGCAGCTGCCGCCGGAAAGTCCGAATTACTTCCTGATCAATATTGCTTCCGAGCAGGTGCAGCCGGTGAAAGAGTTTCTGGCCGAGCACCAGGTTATCCCCGAATCCTTCTACCCGATTGTGCGGGTGCGCATGACGGCGATTAACGGCAAATCTACCGAGGGCAACCCGGACGAGGCGCTGAACCGCGAGCTGAATCTGACCTGGCAAAGCCAGAAGCCGGAGCACAACCCCATTCTCGCCGGGAGCTGGCCGCCGAAGGCCGGGGAAGTGTCGATGGACGAGGGCGTGGCGAAGCGCCTGAAAATCAGGCTGGGTGATACCGTCACCTTTATGGGCGATACGCAGGATTTCTCGGCCAAAGTGTCCAGCCTGCGCAAAGTTGACTGGGAAAGTCTGCGGCCAAACTTCTACTTTATCTTCCCGCCGGGCGCGTTGGATAACCAGCCGCAAAGCTGGCTGACCAGCTTCCGTTGGGAAGGCTCCAACGTTCTGCTGACGCAGCTTAACCGCGAGTTTCCAACCGTCAGCCTGCTGGATATCGGCGCGATCCTGCGCCAGGTTGGGCAGGTGCTGGAGCAGGTCAGCCGCGCGCTGGAAGTGATGGTCGTGCTGGTCACCGCCTGCGGGGTTCTGCTGCTGCTGGCCCAGGTGCAGGTCGGCATGCGCCAGCGCCATCAGGAGCTGGTGGTGTACCGCACGCTGGGAGCGGGCAAACGCCTGCTGCGCACCACGTTATGGTGCGAATTCGCGGTGCTGGGCCTGGTCTCCGGCCTGGTGGCGGCGATAGGTGCGGAAACGGCGCTGGGGCTGTTGCAGACTAAAGTGTTTGATTTCCCATGGGAACCAGACTGGCGGCTGTGGGCTATCCTGCCGCTTACGGGCGCGGTATTGCTCTCGCTCTGCGGCGGCTGGCTGGGCATTCGGCTGCTGAAAGGCAAGGCTCTGTTCCGTCAGTTTGTTGCGTAATTGCTATTTTTACCGGGTAACGCTGCGGCTAAAACCGCCAGCGTTGCCCGGTACCCGTGCGTTATAAACTTCATTATATTTCGCTTTTCATTGCGCCAGAACATATTTCAATCAAATCTTGCGATTTTTGTAATATCTATTAAGAAACCTCTGACGGTTAACCGCACAAAACATTAAAAATGGCGAACTCAACGCCAAAAATAAACGGTAATATCTTTCCGCTTAAAACAAAAATACGCTTACTAAGGTTTGTTAATGAAAAGTAAAATGCGCGTTCTTCCACAGCTGGTGGGAGCTGGCCTGCTATTGGGTATGGTTTCTACCGCTGCAAATGCTGAAATCACAGTATTAAAACAGGATCCACAGGCAGGCAATCCTCTTAGCCGCCTGAACTTCACCGTTGGCGGGAGTATTCGCCCGCAGTTCAACATGATGAGCGGCGACGGCGATAAAGGTTCTTACAAACGTAATGGTTTTGACGGCGGCACCCGCTTCCGTTTCGCAGCCGATTATTATCTGTTCGACGATATTAGCTGGATCAGCTATTACGAACTGGGCGTAAATATTCCGGCGGTATTTGACTGGGATAACCACTACGCAGAAGGCGCGAACGACACTTCCCGCCGCATGCTTTACACCGGTCTGAAAAGCAAAACCTGGGGTCAGCTGACCTTCGGCCAGCAGAACAGCGTGTACTACGATGTGGTTGGCGCGAAGACCGACATCTGGGACTACGACATGATCGGCCAGGCGCCGGGCAACGGCATCAACGGCGACTACGATGGTTCTTACCGTTCACGTAAGATGCTGAAATATAAAAACACCTTCGGCGACGCGGATGTTTATGCTTCTTACCTGTTCGAAGACGGTGAATACCTGCCGGGCAACGGCCTGCGCTACAAGCGTAAAGGCGGCGGCTCTCTGGGCGTGGATTACCACCTGACCAACGACCTGACCTGGGGTGCGGCGTGGAACTACACCCGCGCAGAAATGCGTAACCCTGGCAACAGCGACAGCAAAACCTACGACCAGAACATCCTCGGTACCGCGCTGAGCTGGAAACCGGACAACTGGACGTTCAGCCTCGGCGGCGGCTGGTACCAGAACTTCATGACCACCAAAAAAGTGGACGTGAACAACTACTTCGCGGGCGATGCGTGGGGCGTGGAATACTTCGCGGGCTACACCATCCCGGTTGGCCAGTACGCGCTGAAATCCGTCCAGCCTTACTTCATGGGCGACCGCATCGAATACATCAATGGCCGCAACTACCAGCGCATTGATAACGGCGTGGGCGTGAGCTTTAAGCTGGACTACGGCTTCCAGGTGGATTACGAACACGTCTTCACCTCAAGCACCGACGACCTGGGCGATATGAACCTGGTTCGTCTGCGTTACGATTTCTAATCGTGCCCTGGCGGGCGGCAGCTCTGCTGCCCGCTTGTTAAAACCGGGCGAAGAGCCTGGTTTTATGTTTTATTACCAGCGATCTGCGGGCGCCCGCCGCATTGATTGCCGATAACTGATTGCTGCCTATCGTTTTATGCGCGAGCCAGAAGAAGATTACAGTCGCTTTCTGGGTTTTGCGTCACAACTCCCCAGCGCTCCTTGGTTGAGGAATGTCTTCAGCAAGCGTAAATCCGAGTTTGCTCGTGTAATATTCAATCGTGCGGTCATAATCGTCGTCGACGATGGCTACATACCCCAGGCATTTTTTTGTGTTCTCAAAATCAACACCTTCCGTTTTTGTCGCGACCGTTCACTCAGACTTACCATGCCATTGGCCATGAATGCTGGTCTGGTACGAAGTCGTGATTATTCAGGGTTAACCCGGGCTGAAATGAGCGAAAAAGGTAGTCTATGGCAGTAACTTAACGATTGAACTCTCGGGACTAAACGGGCTTTCTAATCCACCCGAATGCTGGAATATTTCAGAAAGAGAGATTTTCTTTAGCCGTTGTTTACAAACATCATAATGTCAGATTAAAAAAGTAATTAAACGCTTTTTCCCCGCTGTCCGTGAAGAGAACTTCTCTATAGCCGCTTACTCTGGATATCCACTTTTTTTGCTCGAATGTTGCCAGCAACACCGCACCAGCGCTTCCTCCAAGATGATATCTACGCTCACTCCAGTCCAGACAACCACACGCACACTTGCGTCTGGTTTGAGGAATACAATTTATACCAATTTCCTGAAATTTCTTGATTCCAATGGACGACAACAAATTACGATCAGTTAGTAACCACTCTTGCTCGACCATAAAATCATATATCCCAACAGCGACTTCACCCGCCAGATGGTCATAACAAGTTCTCGCCTTACGCAAATGTAGCGGAGTTCTGGTATTCAACTTTGACTCTGATTTCATTGAAACCCCCATCAAGGTTTCAAGTAATGTAGCAATGTCTTGTCCTGAGAGCCTGTAATAACGATGACGCCCCTGAGACAAGCAGCTCACCAGCTTGTTTTGCAGAAGTTTTGCCAGGTGAGCACTTGCTGTTGAGGGAGCAATGTTAGCAACAGCGCTTAATTCTGTTGCCGTCCATGCCCTGCCATCCATCAGGGCGCAAAGAATACTGACCCGGGAAGGGTCAGCAATTGCGGTCGCTATATTGGACATAGATTGTTCGAGACAGTCTGTGTCATCGGAAGGCAGGGGTGCCTTAAGAAGCTTCACTGTGTGGAAACATCCCATTTGTGGGTGACCTGAGCCGCCAGTTCATCATTGTCAGTTAAAAGAATCAATTGATTACTATGATCGCTGTATTGCACAACAATATTGATGTTGTGACGTGCGAGCACATCAGCTATCTCGCCTAATTCTCCGGGACGTTCTTGCTTGAGTTTCCTGATAAGTGGTTCCGTGACCTTTTCAACATGTAAACCAACCTTAGTCAAAGCCTTCAAAGCTCCCTCTCCATCTTCAACCAAAAAATGAGCGTGGCTTTGTTGGTCTATAGCAAAGACCCCGCCACCTTCAAGCCCGATCCCGTACTGACCAAGCGTAGAAGCCAATAACGCAAGATCGCCCGGAAAATTGTTAAAAACAACATGAATATCATACATTTTGGTCATTCCTTTTTTCTGATGAATACTCGCGTAAGACATTCACGACTCTTATTCTGTAATGAGCAAAGATTGTTTGCTGTCCCTCTTTTTGCGCCGCCTGATGCCGCATGTTTTTTTTCCATTCGAGTACCGCCTCTTCGTTTTCCCACCATGAAAGTGAGAGAATTTTTCCCTCAGTACTCAGGCTCTGAAAGCGTTCGATTGAAATGAAGCCTTTGACATTATCGAGCTCAGGTCGAAGTTCACCCGCAAGTTGTAGATACCTTGCCTGATATTTCGGAACTGCATCTGCTTCAAAAAGTACTGCAATCATGACTATCTCCTCATAGTGGACGAACCCACTATAGTGAGAGAAATAATGGATGCTTCGTTGGGGAACGAAATGTAGATGAATGTTACCTGACTATAATTTCCCTATCATAAGAGATGGCCCGAGTCTGGAGAGCGAATGACCGTATCTGGCAAGAGGTGGACAGGTTTCAGTCTTGCCGGGTCTGCTATGAGCGAGGAGCGGGCATAAGAGAGGCCATTACTTGACAATACGTATTTCAAGTCCCTCTTACTTACTGCTTTGGACATAACCGCGATGAGTCAATGAAAGGGGACGGATGGCAGTGGTTCACAACGATTCCCCTCGTTCAAGGCGTAATAAATAACGCTTAATCAGGCCTGCGAATGTTAAGCTCATACACTACACATGGCACGTCATAATGCTGTTCTATTGCCTTGTAAGTCATGCCTAACCGTTGCATAACACGATGCGAAGGGATATTTTCAGGATCTGCTACCGCAACCAAATAAGTTGCTCCTACCTGTTCCGCCGCGAAGTCAACGATCGCTTTAGCTGCCTCTGTTGCATAACCTTTACCATTGTGGCCTGGGACAAGACGCCAGCCAATCTCCAGGGGGGCGCCATCCACGTTTGCCAGGTGCTGGAGGCAAGCTGCGCCCACGATGACACCAGAAGATTTCTCTTTGATAGCCCACCACGAGAATTTGTATTTATCCCAACGAGCCTGGACACGTTTGATACCTTCCATGGTTTCTTCAGGAGTTTTAATAACACCATTGCTTATATAACGCATCACAACGGGATCTCTATCCATTACCCTCAAACCCTTATAATGAGAGTCATGAAAAGGTTCTAACTTTAAACGGGTAGTTTCTAAGTCCATCTGATATTCCTTTTACTGGAAGATATTACTTTCGATGAATTGCTTACCATAAATCAACATAGCACGATGTAAGCAACGTCCGCTCCTGGTACGAAGCGACAGACCAGCTGCCTGTCAGGCCCGCTATGAGCGAGAGGTGAACGTTTCATTAGAAGCGGAGGATATCAAAGCCAATATACTGGACGTCATTTCAGGAGTCATCGGTTAGAAACTAAGGATGATAAAAAGCCCGGATATTATCCAGGCTATAGCAAAATCATTAATAAAATACTGCGGTAAGAATTACTCCACGACCACAACTATTTTGCCAACCTGTCCATTAGCCTCCATATATCGCTGGGCGTCTGCAATCTCGTCGAGCGGGAACGTTTTATCGATGACTGGCTTCAGTTTTCCAGATCGTAAACCTTCGGTGACGAAGGATTTTGCGCGCGCCATTTTTTCAGAATCCATCGTGATTTCAAACAGCTCATATCCACGCAGAGTGAGATGCTTACCCAGAATATCAAATACAGGTACAAGCATGTCACGGCTATCGAGCGCGCCATACTGAAAGAACATGCCCTGCGGAGCCATTACCTTAGTCAGTTTTGCCACGTCGGGGCCGCCGACAGGATCAAAAACAATATGGGCTCCCGCGCCATCTGTTGCACGATTGATTTCAGCAACCATATCCTGCTCCGCTGTAGCAATGACGGCGGCTGCACCGGCCTTCAGGAGCATTTCGCTTTTTTCTGCGGTGCGCGTAAGCGCTATGGGTTTTGCACCCAGCATGTTAGCTATCTGTATGGCAGCCAGACCCACGCTGCTTGATGCTGCGCGGATCACGACGTTCTGACCAGCCTGTAGGTTGCCATATTCAACCAGCGCACCATAAGCGGTGATATACATCATCCAGCTTGCAGCAGCTTCCTCGAAGGACAAGTTTTCAGGATGCTTCACGACAGCATGAACTGGTGCATTGACCAGTTCGCCGTACATGCCGTAGTCATTAAACATAAATGAAGGGATCACACTTACCAGATCTCCACTGGCAAACTCTTCAACATTTTCACCTACAGCCTGAACGACACCAGCCGCTTCATAACCAAGACGTGCCGGAAATTTCGGCTCAATAACATACTGGCCGTTGCGATACATGATTTCTGCACGGTTAAGGCCGATGGCATGCACGTGAATCTGCACTTCACCTGCTGCGGGCGCGGGCACCTGTACATCAACAATTTCCAGCACTTCCGGACCACCGATGCGGTTAAAAGTAACAACTTTGGACATATTCAGCTCTCGTCAGTTAACGGCACACCTTCAGAATACAGTCGAAGGGATACCTGAATCATTTGAGAACAATCTACGTTGTTAAAAACGCATCAGAAATAGCCGACAGAGAACCTCAGTGTTAATTTTCCATTAACAATCCGTCTGATTCAGCGGAGTTGCGTGGCCAGAACATCACTGAACCAGTCGATAAATACCCGTACTTTTGGAGACAAATAGCGTCTGTCCGGATACATCACGGACACGGGCTTAGACACCGAAGGGTATTGCGTCAAAATCTCTTCAAGATCGCCGGAAGCGATATGGGGAGCAAGAGCGTCCAGGGTTGCCTGGATAATACCCAGACCTGCCAGACCACATGACAGCAGAATATCGGAGTTATCAACCAGCAGGCTGCTCGCAGGACGCAGCGACAAAGCATTCCCGTCCTCGATAAACGTCCATTCCATAACGTCACGACTATGGTCACTAAAAAAGTTAATTGCCCGATGTTGCTCAAGATCCGCCGGTGTTTCCGGCCTCCCGTACTGTTGCAGGTAAGACGGGGCTGCACAGGTAACCATCCTGATGTCACCAAGACGTCTGGAAATAAAGCTGGAATCCTGAAGCGCTCCCAGGCGGACGAGACAGTCCACACCTTCAGAGATCAAATCAGTTTTTTTATCCGACGACACCAGCACAACTTCAATGCCGGGGTACAGTGACTGGAAATCTTTGAGATTAGGGATCAGAATGGTATGCGCCAGCGACAGAGGAACATCTAGCCTGAGTCGTCCTCGCGGTGGAAGGGTCGGTGAAAAGCTTGCCATCATGTCATTAACTTCGGCCAGAACATGCCTGGCATGATGATAAAACTCATCCCCTTCAGCAGTCACGCTCAGCTTTCGGGTTGTGCGATGAATGAGTTTTACACCCAGATCATTCTCTATCTGCTGTATCGCTTTGCTCACGGTGGGGCGATGGATCTGAAGTACATCAGCTGCTTTTGTGAAGCTACCCTGCTCAACAACCTGTATAAAAATATTAAGGTATTCAATCATGTTGGTATGCACGTGATCACCTGTTTTTTTGGGCTGTTTAAAACTGGCATTGTAAAGTAAACCATCCCAACGACATTCATTCTTTTCGTTATTTCCAGGCTGTCACTTTGTCCCCTCCTGGCACAAAGCGGACAAGCTAATTAGGCTAAAGATCCGCTCCGCGCAAGGAGCGGAAGTTGGTAGCTGTTCTAAACACTGATGATAGCATTACTTAAATTGCGGTGTGTTAATCAACGGGGAGTAGGTCATCCAGTTCTAGCCCATACATAAAGAGATCCTGTTTGACCGATAATACGGGCTTTGTTTCAGGATGAGAGACTCATAATTTTTTTGCTGCTCTATGAAAGAGGAGGTTTTATTATGACGATATCGCATCAATATCCTGAGAATGAAACCTAGAAGTGTTTCAGAGTGCAGCAGGGATGCCTGCACCGCTCATCAATGGTCTGGAAAGGGATAGCCCTCTGAGATGATTTCCATTAGTTCCGGTATATAAGGTGTGACAGTCATTTTTACCATCGCCGGAAAGAAAAGCTGTGGCGCCGGGAAAATATCTAAAACGTGGCAATGCGGTAATTGAGCTGGGTTCACCTCTGAAGCAGGCAGTAAAGTTGCGGCCTCAAAACCGGCTTCCAGCCAGTCGAGAATAGCCCTGGGCTGAGTGATATGCATAATAATCTTCGGCATCACCCCGCCATTACGGAACAGTTCAAGCAGAATTTCATAGGTGCCGGTGTCTCTTGCGCGATGAAGTAAAACCAGCGGGAAATTTGCCAGTTCCAGGAAAGGAATAGGGCCTTCTGGCGGAGATGGCAGCAGTTTTTTGCTAATGACCGCGACCAGTTTTACAGCTTCAAATGCAACAACGTCATAGCCTTCGCTGCTATAGGGCCTCTGAATCAACGCCACATCCAGCAGCCCTTCGTTGAGTTTTTCTTCCAGATGGCTTGAATCAAGCACAGAAATATTCAGCTCAATTGCCGGGTGCGCACGGTGTAAAGCCAATAAAAGTGGTTGAAACCACCGTTGAAAAAGATGGCTTAACCCAATACGCAGAACTTTACCCTTCTGGTTATAGATTTGCTGGGTTTCAAGGGCTGCCCCTTCAATCTGGCGGAGGATCTCGCAGGCTCTTCTGTAGAGGTGATAACCTGCCTGGGTAGGTTCAATCCGGCCCCCATTACGTTCAAAAAGTATCACATCCAGTTCTTCTTCAAGCTCACGGATGCGTTTGCTGAGCGGAGGCTGCGCCATATTCAACATTCTGGCAGCCTGCGTAATAGAACCATGCTCAACGACCTTACAAAAATATCGTAGCCTCTTCAGATCCATCTTTTTGTCCTACCCTCATCTTTTTGATCTGGCCTTTAGCACTAAAACGGTATTTCACCGTTTATTTTGTATGGGTATATGGTTTGGCCAGTTAAATCAATTAACCGGAAAAAATCAAGATGACAAAAAAATCTTCTGTGCATGACCTGCGCTCAGCGCTGGAACTGTTGAAAACGCTACCTGGCGAATATGTAGAAACTGACACTGAGGTTGATCCTCACGCCGAGCTGTCCGGTGTTTATCGCTATGTTGGGGCCGGCGGAACATGTCTGCGCCCCACGAAGAAAAATGGCCCGGCTATGGTGTTCAATAAAATTAAAGGATTCAAAGATATCAGCGTAGCCATTGGCCTGAATGGATCCCGTAAACGCGTAGGAGAGTTTCTTAATTGTGATCCCAAAAAGCTAGGTTTCCTCTTAAAAGATTCCGTTAAGCACGCGATTGCGCCCGTCGAAATCAGTGCGGAAAATGCCGTTTGTCAGCAGGTTGTTCATCTCGCATCAGATCCTGGATTCGATCTCCGAAAACTGCTGCCGGCGCCAACCAATACTGAAGAAGATGCCGGGCCGTATATCACCATGGGCCTGTGCTATGCCTCTGATCCACAAACGCATGAATCGGATATTACTATTCACCGCCTCTGCGTGCAGAGCAAAGATGAGCTGACGATGTGGTTAACGCCCGGTCGACATATTGATGCTTTCCGAATGAAAGCTGAGAACGCCGGTCAACCGTTGCCAATCTCGATCAGCATCGGCGTTGATCCGGCAATCGAAGTCGCCGCATGTTTCGAGCCTCCGACCACACCACTTGGTTTTAATGAGCTAAGTATTGCTGGTGCGTTACGCGGGCATCCGGTCGAAATGGTGCAATGCAAAACCATTAATGAAAAAGCTATCGCCCACGCGGAAATCGTTATTGAGGGTGAACTGCTGCCCAATGTTCGCATGCGGGAAGATATCAATACCCAGACGGGTAAAGCCATGCCGGAGTTTCCTGGTTATACCGGGGAAGCGAAAGCAGCTATTCCGGTTATTAAAGTCAAAGCGGTTACCCACCGTCATCATCCTATCTGGCGCACCACCGTGGGGCCGGGTGAAGAACATGTCAACATGGCGGGGATCCCAACGGAAGCCAGCATTCTCGATCTTGTCGAGCGAGCGATGCCAGGCAAATTGCTTAACGTCTTTGCCCATTCCGCAGGCGGTGGGAAATTGCTGGCCGTCATGCAATTTAAAAAAGCAGCGGCAGTGGATGAAGGCCGGCAGCGTCAGGCGGCATTGCTGGCATTCTCTGCATTCCCTGAATTGAAACATGTGATTCTGGTCGATGAAGATGTTGATATTTTTGACAGCGATGATGTGCTGTGGGCAATGCAGACCCGCTATCAGGGGGATGTTGACACCGTGTTCATTCCTGGAGTGCGTTGCCATCCACTGGATCCGTCCCAGGTTCCGGAATATAGCCCTTCGATTTTGCAGCAGGGAATGTCCTGCAAGACAATCTTTGACTGCACAGTGCCGTTCCACTTAAAAGCGCATTTTGAACGCTCGAAATTTATGGCTGTTGATGTTAAACGCTTTTTACCGGACTTCGAATAACTGAGGTAGCTATGAATCAGCAACGTATTATCGTTGGAATCAGTGGTGCATCAGGGTTTCAGTACGGTGTAAAAGCGCTGGAATTATTACAACCTCTGGATCTGGAAGTTCATCTGGTGGTTTCCCGTGGGGCAGAGCGCACCTGTGAACTGGAAACGGACTATAGCCTTACAGAGGTGATGTCGATGGCTGATGTTACCCATGATATCAGCAACCTCGGAGCCTCTATTTCCAGCGGCTCATTTACCACCCTGGGAATGCTAGTCGCTCCTTGCTCGATGCGAACGATGGCATCCGTTGCCCACTGCCTGACCGATAACCTGCTGACTCGTGCCGCAGATGTGGTGCTAAAAGAGCGGCGACGACTGGTTCTTATGGCTCGTGAAACACCGCTCAACCTGGGGCATTTGCGCAATATGACCCAGGTGACGGAAATGGGGGGAATAATCTTCCCTCCGGTTCCTGCACTTTATCAGCGGCCACAAAGTATTGACCATATCGTTCACCACAGTGTAGCCAGAGCACTCGATATGTTTGGTCTAAACCTTGAAATGCCTCGATGGGGCGAAACTGCCTCCTACTGATTTTATGGAAATACTATGTTAATCGGTCCTTACGTAAACGGTGCCGCCATTGTTGTGGGCGGCATTATTGGCGCAACCTGTGGCAAATATTTACCAGAACGTGTAAAAGCCTCGCTCTCATTGATATTTGGTCTCTGCTCAATGGGTTTAGGGGTAATGTTAATCCCGCAGGTAAAAAATATGCCTGCTGTGGTGATTGCCTTAGTCCTCGGCACCGTGCTTGGGGAATTAATATTCCTGGAAAATGGATTTGGCCGGGCAGCGGGTTCAACCCGAGGCATTATAGATAAGCTTTTTCCGGCGCCGGATACGCTATCTAAAGATGAGTTCACAGAAAAGTTTGTCGCGATTGTCGTTCTGTTCTGCGCAAGTGGAACAGGTATTTTCGGCGCGATGCATGAAGGAATGACGGGAGATCCGTCAATCCTGTATATCAAGACCGTGCTGGATCTTTTCACCTCGACGATCTTTGCCTCACTGTTGGGCTTTGCCGTTGCCACAATTATGATTCCACAGCTGGTCATACAGCTCGCGCTGGCATTGTTAGCAGGTTTTATCCTGCCAATGACCACGCCAGGCATGATGGCGGATTTTTCTGCCGTCGGCGGGCTGCTAATGCTGGCGACGGGTTTTCGTATCGCAGGTATAAAAGTGTTCCCGGTTGCAAATATGCTGCCTGCACTTATATTGATTATGCCTCTGTCCTGGCTATGGACCACCTTTGTTGGGTAAATCTCACGGCAGGTGAATAGCCTGCCTGTTTTCAATATCATGAGGCAAAAAATGCAGCCGGAACATGTCATTTTGCTGGATTCATTACGCTCTCCTTGCGGTATCCAGGACAAAACAATAGCTCATCATCAATTGACTCCCCTCCACCTTGCCTTTTCCTGCTGGATCTTCAACAGCAAAGGCCAGCTACTCATCACTCGTCGCGCATTAAGTAAAAAGGCCTGGCCTGGCGTATGGAGTAATTCCGTTTGTGGTCATCCGCAGCAGCATGAGCCATTTGAAGCGGCAATTCAGCGACGCTGCTCTTATGAAGTGAATATAGACGTGGAGGATATTATTCTCATTGATAACGCTTTCTCTTATTGCGAAACCGATCCGTCGGGAATCCGAGAAAATGAATACTGCCCGGTATACGCGGCACGAGCCACAAGCTCGATGAGCCTTCGCAAGAGTGAGGTTATGGACGCAAGCTGGGTGAAACTGCCGGCACTTATCGCTGCGGTAAATGATCTGCCGGCACTCTTCAGCCCGTGGATGGTGCAACAGCTCCAGCCGGCTGATAACGTCGACAAACTCTTACGCTATTCAGATATCAGTTAACCTCATGGACAAACCTGCCACGGTAAGATGTCCGGCAGGCAGCACCGAATATAAAATTTCTATACGACTTTAACGATCTTTAGCTTTGGTAACATGCGGCCAGCTTTTGACGTCGATGAGCTAGAACGACCTGAATGTTTCCTGCGCCTTTTCGCTGGCTATGAA
This sequence comes from Buttiauxella sp., assembly GCA_036489025.1. Taxonomy (GTDB): domain Bacteria; phylum Pseudomonadota; class Gammaproteobacteria; order Enterobacterales; family Enterobacteriaceae; genus Dryocola. The sequence goes on along the minus strand of DASXGN010000004.1, from coordinate 41,723 downwards.
GACAACGTTATTTTTTCTGTTCAACGCAGGTATTCTCACGCAGCCACTCTTCAACCTGCCGATAATCCCCGCGAAAAACTATGCTGTCAGCTTTTTTAGAGAGCTGATAGCGATACATCGGATCGTAATATTCTTCCAGCAGCGGCGACAGCCATGCCAGGTGCCCCTCGCAGGAGCCCGTTTTCCTTTGTGTTAACAGCGCTTCATCCAGCCGCACCGTGAACTGCTGGAAGCGTTCCATTCCCAAACGGCGGCGGATGGCAAACAGGCCGTGATGTAAATATTCGGCGTAGTTTTTCCACGCGGTTTCTTCATCGCTGACCGATAAGAACGCCTCGCTCATTTGCTGGAAGTATTCGGTTTTCAGGCGCTCAAGGCGCAGCTCAAACGGGTCTTCGATAACCACGATTGGCGAGCGCAGCATCTGCTCTCTGAAGGATTCCGGGATATGGCGTGAACCAATCATGCGGCCTTCGTCTTCGATAACCAGCTTCACCGGATCGGCTTCGCTAAGCTTCAGCAGCGTGACGGCCAGATTGTTTTCAAAGCTTGCCTGGCTGGGCTGTTCGACGATCGTCCGGCCAAAGGACGAGCCGCGGTGGTGCGCCAGCCCTTCCAGATCGACGCCCGTCGGCAGCGAGCGAATCAGTATCGTTTTGCCGCAGCCGGTGTTGCCGCTGACCATGATCATCGGCCAATGCGAGCGCTCTTCTATTGCCTGCAGCGCAAACTGGCGCAGCGCCTTATAGCCGCCTTCTACCAGCGGATAGTCGACGCCCGCTTCCCGCAGCCACTGCTGCACGATGTGTGAGCGCAGGCCGCCTCGGGCGCAGCACAGATAGCCCTGCGGATTTTGCGTTGCCTGTTCGAGCCACGCCTGTAAGCGAGCCTCGCGCAGCTCGCCGTTGACGAGGCTGTGGCCCAGCTCAATGGCCGCCTGCTGCCCGCGCTGCTTGAAGCAGGTGCCTACCGCCGCACGCTCATCATCGGACATTAGCGGGAGGTTGCTCGCCGCAGGCATCGCGCCCTGAGCGAATTCCACCGGGGCGCGGACGTCTGTCAGCGGAATATCCGCGCGCAGCAAATGTTCATAATTTTGAGTGTTCGGGCGATTTTTGGACATGGGCAAACCTTAAGGCGAGTGGGGCGAAACGCCGGGAATTGTGCGCCAGCGGGGCGAGAAAGGAAAGGAAGAAGTGTTTCAGCCCCTCTCCATAAAGAAGAGGGGGGAAAAGAGGAACTACCGACTCAGCTTGCTTTGCGCCCAGGCAATGCCGCTGGCGTACTCCGGCGGCAGCAGCGGAACCAGCGCCTCAAGCGACGCGCTCAGCCTGCCCGTGTCGCTGTCGTTCAGGTTCAGGTGGCCCAGCTTGCGGCCCTCGCGCACCTCTTTGTCGTACCAGTGCAGATGCACCAGCGGCAGCTTCAGCCAGTCGTAGTTCAGGTCCGTGCCAATAAGGTTGATCATCACTGAGGGAGCGTTAACCACCGGCTGGGGCAGCGGCAAATCGACAATTGCCCGCAGATGCAGCTCGAACTGGCTGATGGAAGCGCCGTTTTGCGTCCAGTGGCCGCTGTTATGCACGCGCGGGGCCAGCTCGTTGATCAGCAGGCCGCCTGGGGTAATAAAGCATTCCATCGCCATCACGCCGACGTATTTTAGCTCGTGCATAATTGCCGACAGCATATCTTCCGCTTGGCGCTGCTGCTCCGCGTTAGCCTGCGGGAAGGCAACGCTGGTGCGCAAAATGCCGTCCTGATGCAGATTGTGGGTCAGCGGATAAAATACCGTGCTACCGTCGTGTCCGCGTGCGCCGACGAGGGAAACTTCGCCGGAAAAGTTAATGCCCTGCTCAACGATGCACTCGCCGTAGCAGTCGTCGGGCAGCTGTTCGGTTTCATCGTGGCGTAAGCGCCACTGGCCGCGACCGTCGTAGCCGCCCACGCGGCGCTTAACGATTGCCAGCTCGCCAAGGCTGGCAAATACGCCAGCCCATTCGTCGCGGCTGGAAAGCAGCTGCCACGGAGCGGTGGCCAGGCCCAGACGATCGAATAATTGTTTCTGGGTGAGGCGGTCTGCGATTACCGGGAATACTTCGCGATTAACAAAAGCGTTGTGGCGGGCCAGCTCGCGGGTCAGCGGCGTTTCCGGCCAGCGTTCGATTTCGGCGGTGATCACGCTCTGCGCGAAAGGAACCGCTTCCGGCTCGGCGTCCAGGCCAACCGGATATACCGCGATGCCCAGCGGCTCGCCCGCCTGGCGCAGCATTCTGCCTAACTGACCGTTGCCCAGCACGCAGACGCGCTTCATGCGTCACCCCGCGGATCCGGGTTATCCAGCACTTCTTCCGTTTGCGCGTTGCGCCATGCGGCCAGGCGCTTGTGCAGTTCGCTGTCGTGCAGAGCAAGAATCTGCGCTGCCAGCAGGGCCGCGTTGGCCGCGCCCGCTTTACCAATCGCCAGCGTGCCGACCGGGATCCCGCGAGGCATTTGTACGATGGAGTAGAGACTGTCCACGCCGCTGAGCGCCGCGCTCTGCACCGGCACGCCCAGCACCGGCACCAGCGTTTTTGCCGCCAGCATGCCCGGTAAATGCGCCGCACCTCCGGCACCGGCAATAATCACCTGATAACCATGGCTTTCGGCCTGTTCGGCGAAGCTAAACAGTTTATCCGGCGTGCGGTGGGCGGAGACAACTTCGAGGTGGTGCGGAACGTTAAGGGCGGTGAGAATTTCTGCGGCAAACTGCATGGTAGCCCAGTCGCTTTTGGAACCCATGACAATGGCGATACGCGCCGGGGTCTGGTTGGAGGACATGCGTCTCAAAACTCCTGTGGTCAGGCAAACATCACCGAACGTCGGGCGGTCGGTCAGAAGGTCTGGGAGAATATCACGAACAAAGGGCAAGGAAAACGGTTGCGTGGTTAACAAAACAGCGAAAAGCAGGCCAAAAACTAGAAAAGTGAGCCTTGCGTTACGATGGGTGTCAGTAACTCTTCAGGAACATTTTCAGACGAACCTAAGAGGAAAGGGCTGAGAGGATCGTGTTTTTTATAGTTGGTGTTGGCTAATTTGTGATTAAAAGTCGCATAGCAGTATTTGCATCCATGAAGACAGGTGTTATAGACGCCAATATCGACGCTTTTCACACAGCCGCAGGCTTCGCGTTGCCCCTTGTCTTTTGCACTATTGATGTCGATGTTAAAAAGACTTTTTATTAATTCATCATCAATGCATTTACCGTGTTTAATACCGCAATTTTCAAGCTGTACATCTTCGGCGCAGGAGAATATTTCCATACCATTCTGTTCAGCAATTTGAGCCAGCTTGCCTGAGAGCTGAAGACAGCGCTCATGCTGCTGCGTAATATCATGATAGATAAGTGATTCAACGGTTTTAAGATTACGCTCGGTCTTTTGGTATAAGTCAGCAAAGCTAATAACCACTCTCGGGGTATATCCTTTGAGGTTTTCGGCAAGCTTTGTAAATAATCGAATATGTTCCTCAGCCGGAAGGATATTGGAAAGAAGAATAGGATCGTATCGCCAGATTACTTTTCCAAAGCCAATTTTATCGACTAAGGTGCGGAAAACGTCTAAAGATTTATGCGGGTTTAATGTTTTAGTATCCAGCGAACGTGGATAACCCGTAATCGTATATTGAAAATAATATTTATGACCAAGACTGTCTAATTCATTAATGTAAGGAAGCAGTTTTGTCGGATTTCGCGTCCAGAAAACTATGGCGTCAACATTCTGTGGCGTAAGATCCACCCGGGAAATTTGATTATAATTAAATGGATTGCGGGTGAGTAAAAAACCTGCACGCAAGCGGTTCATTAGCCATTCGGTATAAAAGGCTGGAATGTCTGTTCTGCGGCTTGCGCTGATGATCATTTGGTATATTCCAATAGCTGATAATCAGTGTAAGTATTTTTAAATATTGGAGATTTTACTACCCCGCAATCTTTTCTACATTCATCTGTACGCTTCAAACATCGTGAAATAAACTGTATTGGATATTCAAATGATGGATTTATTGCGCTTAAACCTTGACCATGCCCATCATTGTATTCACCTGAAAAGTCTGTTCTGGCGTAGTTATCCTTGGTAGTAAAGCCCTTTTCTAGTAATTTATCATGGATGGGTTTGAATATATTAATATGGGCGCTTGGCGCTTCCAGGCTTGTGTTGATATATGAGTTCATAAAGAAAATATGCTGCTTTGATGTGTTTGATATTTTACAGGCTAAATTTTCTATAGAGCCTTCTTTTTGGTTTATGTCGCTGATTGATTTTGGGAAGATAAACGCGTCGTAAGTGTTAATTTTATCCTGGATGATATCATCTACGCTTTGGTTAAATATTGATGTGTTAGTATCGATATTGGGTAAAAGCTTTCTTGTTTCCCATTCGCAGCAGTCGTAGCCATCATAATGGAATTCAATATCAGTTAAATTATGCTGTAGTGCAAAATAATCAGGGTACAACCCGCAGCCAAATGAAGCAATGCTCGTATTTTTGTAGCCGCTTCTTCTTAACCGAAACAGGAATTTTTCTGCCAGATCAGCGTATTCAAAATAGTATGCTGGATAATACCTTAAAGCGTAAATTTTTTGGTAAGCCTCATTAAAGTAATATTGATTATCTGGGGAGGCATCTGCACATGAGCACAGATCATCTTCATTAACGATGCTACGGTGAAAGTTTTCAATAACGTTATAAATAAATTCCCTGTCGATAATCATTGTAACTTCCATCGTCAATGTTAACCCACAGTAAATTTCCTTTTTTCGCGGAAGAAATGCATTGATCTATATCATATGAATAAACCGGAGAGGTTTCAGATCAAAAATCGAAGTGAATTAACTCGACGTCTTCGGGAGTGACTTTAATCATCGAGCCCCGAGTATGCCAGGCGCCCAGCACGCAGCGAAATGCCGGCTTGCCGTTGGCCATCAGCGGATGAATTTCCGGGCGATGCGTGTGGCCGTGAATCATCCACTGCACCTGATGTCGAGTCAGCGCCTCTTCCACCGCCTGCGGGTTCACGTCCATGATGGTCATAGATTTGCTGCTGTTGGCGGCTTTACTGCCCGCGCGCATTCTGGCGGCGATTCGCCTGCGGATAAACAGCGGCAGCGCCAGGAAAAGCCATTGAATGACAGGATGGTGAACTTTTTGCCGAAATGCCTGATAGCCGACATCGTCCGTGCAGAGCGTATCGCCGTGCAGGATCAGCATGTTACGGCCGTACAAATCGAGGACTTTCTCTTCCGGCAGCAGCGTCATGCCGCTCTTACGGGCAAATTTTTTGCCAACCAGGAAGTCGCGGTTGCCGTGAATAAAGCAGCAGGGCACGCCGGAGTCGACCAGCTCTTTAATTGCACCAGCAATTTGGTCGTGCAGCGGTTCAGGGTCGTCATCGCCAATCCACGCTTCGAACAGGTCGCCGAGGATATACAACGCCTGCGCTTCTCGCGCTGTTCCGGCCAGAAAACGAAGAAAACCGGCGGTTATCGCCGGTTCTTCTGAGCAGAGGTGTAAATCTGCAATAAACAGGATCATCGAGCGGGGATTATTCGCTAACGGTGACGCTGGTGACGATCACGTCTTCTTTAGGAACGTCCTGGTGCATGCCGCTGCGGCCGGTGGAAACGGCTTTGATTTTATCAACCACGTCCATGCCTTCGACGACTTCAGCAAAGACGCAGTAGCCCCAACCCTGCATGCTTTCGCTGCTGTGGTTCAGGAAGTCGTTATCAACCACGTTGATAAAGAACTGAGCGCTGGCGGAATGTGGAGCCTGGGTGCGAGCCATGGCCAGCGTACCACGGGTGTTTTTCAGGCCGTTGTTCGCTTCGTTCTGAATGGTGTCTTTGGTTTCTTTCTGCTTCATGCCAGGTTCAAAACCGCCGCCCTGAACCATAAAACCGTTGATTACACGGTGGAAAATGGTGTTGTCGTAGTAGCCTTCGCGACAGTAGTCCATGAAGTTTTTAACGGTAATCGGTGCTTTATCGTCAAAAGTTTTGATGACGATGTCACCGTGATTAGTGTGAAAAGTAACCATGCTGTGCATCCTATATTTAATCAGACAGTGTTCCGGCAGACGGTGCCGCCACACAAGGTGGTTGTTATAGCATAACCGCTGACGATCATCACCTTGCAAAGCGTGCTGCTTGTGTGTGTAATTTTGAGGTAACATACACCGAAATTTTGCTTACACACGCTGATATGGAATCCCCTGATGTTAAAAATCTTTAATACAATGAGTCGTCAAAAAGAGGAATTCAAACCTATTCATGCCGGGGAAGTCGGCATGTACGTGTGTGGGATTACCGTTTACGACCTGTGCCACATTGGCCACGGGCGCACTTTTGTTGCCTTTGATGTTGTCGCCCGCTATCTGCGTTTCCTTGGGTTTAAGCTTAAGTATGTGCGCAATATCACCGATATCGACGATAAAATTATCAAACGCGCCCGTGAAAACGGCGAAGATTTTGTTGCGCTGGTCGACCGTATGGTTGCCGAAATGCACGCGGATTTTGACGCGCTGAACATTTTGCGCCCGGACAGCGAGCCGCGAGCCACCAGGCATATCCCTGAAATTATCGAAATTGTTGAACAACTTATCGCGCGCGATCACGCCTACGTGGCGTCGAACGGCGACGTGATGTTCTCCGTTGAAACCGACCCGTCCTACGGCAAGCTTTCCCGCCAGGATCTGGATCAGCTGCAGGCCGGCGCGCGCGTAGAAGTTGAAGCGAACGTGAAGCGTAGCCCGATGGACTTCGTACTGTGGAAGATGTCCAAGCCGGGCGAGCCAAGCTGGGCTTCCCCGTGGGGCGAAGGGCGTCCGGGCTGGCACATTGAATGTTCCGCCATGAACTGCAAGCAGCTCGGCAACCATTTCGATATTCACGGCGGCGGCTCCGACCTGATGTTCCCGCACCACGAAAACGAAATCGCCCAGTCCACCTGCGCCCACGACGGCGAATACGTCAACACCTGGATGCACTCCGGCATGGTGATGGTCGACCGTGAAAAAATGTCCAAGTCGCTGGGCAATTTCTTCACCGTGCGCGACGTGCTGAAGTACTACGACGCGGAAACCATTCGCTACTTCCTGATGTCCGGCCACTATCGCAGCCAGCTGAACTACAGCGAAGAAAACCTGAAGCAGGCGCGTACTTCGCTGGAGCGTTTGTACACCGCGCTGCGCGGCACGGACAGCTCCGTTCAGCCAGCCGGCGGCGAAGCGTTCGAAGCGCGTTTCCGCGAGGCAATGGACGACGATTTCAACACCCCGGAAGCCTATTCCGTGCTGTTTGACATGGCGCGCGAAGTTAACCGTCTGAAAACGGAAGACTTAGCGGCGGCAAACGGTCTGGCAGCGGCGCTGCGTCAGCTCTCCGGCGTATTAGGTTTGCTGGAGCAGGAGCCGGAAGCCTTCCTGCAAAGCGGCGCGCAGGCGGACGACGGGGAAGTGGCAGAAATCGAGCGGCTGATTAAACAGCGTAACGACGCCCGCAAAGCGAAAGACTGGGCGCTGGCCGACCAGGCGCGCGACCGCTTAAACGAGATGGGCATCGTGCTGGAAGACGGCGCGGCGGGGACAACCTGGCGTCGTAAGTAAATTGCAGAGATGAAAAAGCGGCCTCATTTATTGAGGCCGCTTTTTTTATGGCTGGCCGCTGAGACGCGGCCTTATTTTTTGCTGTGTGCAGGCTTCTTTATTCTGGAACCGAGGTGCGAATCAGGTGATCAAAGGCGCTGAGCGACGCTTTGGCACCTTCCCCGGTGGCAATAATAATCTGTTTGTAAGGCACGGTTGTGCAGTCGCCCGCGGCAAACACGCCCTTCACGGTGGTTTCGCACTTCGCATCGATGATGATTTCGCCCATGCGGTTGCGCTCCACGCTGCCTTCCAGCCAGCTGGTGTTTGGCAGCAGGCCGATTTGCACGAAGATGCCGGACAGGGCGATATCGTGCACGCTTTCGGAAACGCGGTCTTTATATTGCAGCCCGGTCACCTTGCTGCCGTCGCCTTTCACTTCCAGCGTCTGCGCGTTCAGAATGATGTCGACGTTCGGCAGGCTGCGCACTTTATTCTGCAACACCTGGTCAGCTTTCATTTCCGGGGCGAACTCAAGCAGGGTGACGTGCTCAACGATTCCCGCCAGGTCGATTGCCGCTTCCACGCCGGAGTTGCCGCCGCCGATTACCGCCACGCGCTTGCCTTTAAACAGCGGGCCGTCGCAGTGTGGGCAGTAGGTCACACCTTTGGTGCGATACCGATCTTCGCCGGGCACGTTCATATTGCGCCACTTCGCACCGGTAGCGATGATGATGCTGCGCGCGCTGAGCGTTGCGCCAGATGCCGTCTGGATCTGATGCAGGCCGCCTTCTTTCTGCGCCGGGATCAGCTTGCTGGCGCTTTGGGTGTCGATCACGTCCACGTCGTATTCGTCAACGTGGGCCTTCAGCGCGCCCGCCAGCTTCTGGCCTTCGGTTTTTGGCACGGAGATGTAGTTTTCGATATCCACGGTGTCCAGCACCTGGCCGCCGAAGCGCTCGCCCATCAGGCCGGTGCGAATGCCTTTGCGCGCCGCATAAACCGCTGCCGCTGCGCCCGCTGGCCCGCTGCCGACAATCAGCACGTCGTAGGCTTCACGCTTGTTCAGCGCTTGCGCCGCACGTTTTTCCGCGGCGGTATCAATTTTGCTAACGATTTCAGCCAGCGTCATGCGGCCCTGGCCAAACTCTTTGCCGTTCAGGAAGACGGCGGGCACGCCCATCACGTTGCGTTCCTGAATCTCGTTCTGGTACACGCCGCCGTCGATGGCGGTATGGCTGATGCGCGGGTTCAGCACGCTCATCAGGTTCAGCGCCTGCACCACGTCCGGGCAGTTGTGGCAGGAGAGCGAATAATAGGTTTCAAAATGGAAATCACCGTCGATCTCGCGAATCTGCTCCAGCAGATCCTGCGACTCTTTCGACGGGTGTCCTCCGGTTTGCAGCAGAGCCAGCACCAGAGAAGTAAATTCGTGGCCGAGCGGGGAACCGGCAAAGCGCGGACCTTTATCGCAGCCTGGGTTGGTAATCAGAAACGACGGTTTACGCACCGGCAGATCGTTGTTAACGCTAAAGGAAACTTTGTCTGACAGCTCGGCAATCTCTGCCAGGAGTTCCTTTATCTCCGCTGATTTCGCACCGTCATCCAGTGTGGCAATCAGCTCAACAGGTTTGGTTAAGCGCTCAAGATAGGCTTTGAGCTGGGTTTTCATGTTGGTGTCGAGCATTGGATATCTCCCTGGTGTTGCGCGAGAAAAATCGGCCGCTAAGCAGCCGATAAAAAAGAGTCAGACGGGCTTAGAATTAGATTTTGCCGACCAGGTCCAGAGACGGAGCCAGAGTCGCTTCGCCTTCTTTCCATTTAGCCGGGCAAACTTCACCTGGGTGAGAGGCCACGTACTGCGCCGCTTTTACTTTGCGCAGCAGGTCGGATGCGTCACGGCCAATGCCTTCAGCGGTCACTTCGATTGCCTGGATGATGCCCTGCGGGTCAACGATAAAGGTGCCGCGGTCGGCCAGGCCTTCATCTTCACGCATGTTTTCGAAGTTGCGGGTCAGGGCGCCGGTTGGGTCGCCGATCATCGCGTATTTGATTTTGCCAATGGTGTCAGAAGTTTCGTGCCAGGCTTTATGGGTGAAATGGGTGTCGGTAGACACGGAGTAAATATCCACGCCCATTTTCTGGAATTCTTCGTAATGGTCGGCCACGTCGCCCAGTTCAGTTGGGCATACAAAGGTAAAGTCGGCCGGATAGAAGAAGAATACGCTCCAGCGACCTTCTACATCCTGCTCGGTAACGTCGATGAACTCACCGTTTTTAAAAGCGCTGTTTTTGAATGGTTTGATTTTTGTATTAATTAAAGACATCTGTACTTCCTCCGTTTTGCGATGGGAGAAAGGTACCGAAGTTACGCGCTTATCTCTAATGGGTAGGTTTTATTGAATCAATAAGCCATACCTTACAACGGGTGCTGTGCCAAAGAAAAAGGCCACCCCGGTTGCCCGGGGCGGCCTCTTAATGTTGCGCGTTACGATCCCACTTTAAAAAATCATAACAGCGCGGGAATTACAGCACCGAAGCGGTCAGGGGGTCAATCCGGGCGGCGATTGTAGTAACGATGGCTGCAATAGATAATGCCTATTATCCGGGAATACTCAACAATTCCGAAATGCGGCACACTTTGATGACAGACAAATTGCAACGCTCAGGCAACGGCGCTAGATTTAGCGCTCGAAATTTCTGTGCAGCAGGCGTCGCGCCGGATTGGCGCTCATTTTAGTGAGGGGCAGGCAGTTGTCGGAATTGCTTTCAATCGTGTTGTTTGTAGCAGCCATTGCTGTTTATGCCGTTAAAGCCGGGCGGAATCTGTGGTGGTTTGCCTCCATCCTGCTGATTTTGTCGCTTTATATCGTTCTGAACGTGACGCTGGTCGCCAGCAACTACTTTACCGGAGAAGGCATTAACGATGCGGTCCTCTATACCCTGACCAGCAGCATGACCGGCGCGGGCATCGGCAAATACATTCTGCCGGGAGCGGGCGTGGCCGTCGGGCTGGTGGTGATTTTTGGCCTGCTGACGTGGATTTTGCGCCGCCGTAAACATCATCCCCACCATTTTGGCTATAGCCTGCTGGCGATAGTGCTTGCGCTGGCTTCGGTAGACGCGTCCTCCGCGTTTCGCCAGGTGGTTGAGCTGGTTAAATCTCAGACGCGCAGCGGCGATTCCGACTTCGGCGCTTATTATAAAGTCCCGCACGGCGTGATTAACAAGCCAAAGCTGAACCTGGTTTATATCTACGGCGAAAGCCTTGAGCGCACCTATTTCCAGCCGGAATTATTCCCTGACCTGGCGCCGGAGCTAACCGGGCTGAAAGATTCGGGCATGGACTTCAGCCACACGGGCCAGCTGCCGGGTACGGACTACACCATCGCCGGAATGGTTTCATCCCAGTGCGGCATTCCGCTTTTCGCGCCTTTTGAGGGCAACTCGTCGGCTTCGATGTCGAGCTTCTTCCCGAAGAACATCTGCCTGGGCGATATCCTGAAAGCCTCCGGCTATGAAAACTATTTTATGCAGGGCGCAGACCTGCGCTTTGCCGGAAAAGACGTCTTTTTGCAATCTCACGGTTTTGATCACATGTACGGCGCGCAGGAGCTGAAAACAATGGTCGCCGATCCGAGCTATAAAAATAACTGGGGCTATTACGACGATACGGTTCTCGACGAGGTCTACGAAAAATACATTGAGCTTTCAAAGGCCCGGAAGCGCTTCTCGCTGTTTACCTTAACGGTTGATACTCACCATCCTGACGGCTTTATTTCTAAAACCTGCCAGCGCCGCAGCTACACTTTTGACGGAAAGGTGAATCAGTCTTTCAGCGCGGTGGCCTGTAGCCAGGAGCATATCGCTAAGTTAATCGAAAAAATTAAAGCCTCGCCGTATTTTAAAAATACCGTGATTGTTGTTTCTTCCGATCACCTGGCGATGAATAACACCGCCTATAAATATCTGAATAAGCAGCAGCGGGATAACCTGTTCTTTATTATTCGCGGCGACAAACCCGAGCAGAAGTTAATTCCCGTGAAGCGCAGCACCATGGATAACGGCGCAACCGTGCTGGATATTCTGGGCGGGGATAACTACATCGGGCTTGGGCGAAGCAGTATTTCCAGCGAGTCTCTTTCCACCGTCTTTATGAACATCAAAGAGAAAATCATCGCCTGGAAGCCGGACGTAATCGATCTGTGGAACTTCCCGAAATCCATCACCGAATACGCCATCGACCAGAAGAAAAACACCTTCAGCTTCTCCGGGGCGCATTTCAAAATGCCGCTGCTGCTGCGCATTGCTGACGATAAAATCGAGCCGCTGCCGGAGAGCGAATACTCCGCGCCGCTGCGCTATCAGCTGGCTGATTTCTCAGTGAAAGATAAGTTTATCTGGGTCGATCGCTGCTTCAAGATGGCGCGCCTGTGGGATCCGCAGCTGGCGTTGTCTACCGGGCTTTGCGTGTCTCAGGGCCAGCTCGGCGGCAGGCCCGTTGTTCGCCAGGTGACGGCGCAGCTTGATACGCAGCCGGTGAAATTCGCCGAGGAACAGCTCGATAAAGACCGCTTTAATAAGAGCGTGGCGATGCTGAAGGTCGACGACAACGCCATTCGCTACCGGGCCGACAGCTTTATCTTTAGCGTGCCGGGCGCGCCGCAAAATGTGAAAGCGTTTAGCGGCATCTCGCGGCCTGAAGCCTGGGGGCGCTGGTCGAACGCCAACCTGGCCCCGGAGGTGAAGATTGAATTCGCCGAGCCGCTGCCGGAGAAATTTGACCTGGTGATCACCGCGAAAGCCTTCGGGCCGAACGTCGGGAAGCCGGTACCGGTGAAAGTGGGCAGCCAGCAGCAAAACCTGACGCTCGGCGAAGCGCTAACCACCACCACGCTGCACTTCGACAACCCGGAACGCAGCGCCACGCTGGAAATTATTCCGCCCGAGCCGCAGCTTTCAAACGAGGGCAATATCCTGGGCCATGAACCGCGCAGGCTGGGGATTGGCATGGAAGATATTAAAGTGGTGCCTGCGGCTTAACGCCTCGCTTATCGCCCTTTCCCGTAGGAGAGGGCGAGCCTGAACCTCGTCAAATCCTGCACAACCGCTCAGCCGCAGCGTCCAGCGTCGCTTCCTGCTTGGCGAAGCACAGCCGAATGAGCTTATGCGGGAACGGATCGGCGCAGAATACCGACAGGGGAATGGCCGCCACGCCAACCTCGGCGGTCAGCCAGCGGCAAAATGCCACGTCGTCCAGGCTGGAAATGGCGCTGTAGTCCGCCAGTAAGAAATAGGTGCCTTCACAGGGCAGGATCTCAAAGCGGCTGTTCGCCAGCGCCTGAATAAATCTGTCCCGTCGCGCGCGGTAAAACTCCGGTAGCGCAAGATAATGCTCAGGTTCGCTGCGCAGCATATCCGCGATGGCCAGCTGCGCCGGAGTATTAACCGCAAACGCCAAATACTGATGCACCTTGCGCAGCTCGGCGCTCATTGCCGCCGGGGCCACGCAGTAGCCAACTTTCCAGCCGGTCATATGATAGGTTTTGCCAAAGGATGAAACCGCCACGGCGCGTTCGCGCAGCTGCGGATGTGCCAGCACGCTGGCGTGGCCTTCCCCGGTGAAGCAGATGTGTTCGTAAACCTCGTCGCTCAACACATAAACCTCGTGCTGCTTAATAGCCTGCCAGAGCGCGGCAAAGTCGCTGTTGCGCCAGACGGTTGCCGAGGGATTATGCGGCGTGTTGAGAATAACGAGCCGGGTTCGCGGGCCAAGCAGCCCGGCAACGGCCTGCCAGTCGACGCGGAAGTGGGGCGGTTGCAGTGCTATTCGTTTGAGGATGCCGCCGGAAAGCTCCACGGCGGGCGCGTAGCTGTCATAGCTCGGGTCGAAGCAGATAACCTCGTCGCCGGGCCTGACGAGCGCGGTAATGGCCGCATAAAGCGCTTCCGTTGCCCCGGCAGTGACCGTGACATCACTATCGGCGTCAGGTTTGTAGCCATAAAGCGCAGCCGTCTTGTCGGCGATGGCTTCACGCAATGCCTGTACGCCGGTCATTGGCGCGTATTGATTCGCACCGCTGGCAACGTGGAAAGCCAGACGCTGCTGGAGATATTTCGGCCCGTCAAAATCAGGGAAGCCCTGCGAAAGATTGATGGCCCGATGCTGCTGCGCCAGCAGGCTCATCTGCGTAAAGATGGTGGTGCCCAGCGCGGGGAGTTTGCTTTGGGGAATCAACGTTTTTTGCGTCATTATCATCCGGCCTTTTAGGGGAGGCGTGTCCGCCTTGCGTTTCAGGACTATATCACGCGGGCTGCGTTTGGCGATTAAGACGCTTAGATGGCTAAATAATAAGAATATAGCTTTGTGGCCTGGAAACAAAAAGGCCCTCTTCAGGAGAGGGCCGTGGAAGCATGGCTGGCTTGATTACAGTACGCCCTGGCCGATCATCGCGTCCGCCACTTTGACGAATCCGGCGATGTTTGCGCCGCGCACGTAGTGAGTTTGTTTTTCTTCCCCGCCGTAGTTCACGCAGGCCTGGTGAATATCCAGCATGATGTGGTGCAGGCGCACGTCTACTTTTTCCGCCTTCCAGCTCAGGCGGGCCGCGTTCTGCGCCATTTCCAGGCCGGAGGTTGCCACGCCGCCCGCATTGGCGGCTTTGCCCGGTGCGAACAGCACGCCCGCGTCGAGGAACAGGTCAGTCGCCTCGATGGTGGTTGGCATGTTTGCGCCTTCCGCGACGGCCTTCACGCCGTTGGCGATGAGCGTGCGTGCCGCCTCTACGTCCAGCTCGTTCTGCGTGGCGCACGGCAGGGCGATATCAACCGGCACGTTCCACGGCTGCTGGCCTTCAAGATAGTTCAGGCCAAATTCACGCGCATAATCCGCTACGCGGCCGTCGCGGCTGGCTTTGATTTCGCACAGGCGGGCCAGTTTTTCCGTGGTGAAGCCTGCTTCATCCACCACCGTGCCGTTTGAGTCGGACGCGGTCACAACGCGCGCGCCAAGCGACATCGCTTTTTCAATGGCGTACTGCGCCACGTTGCCGGAACCGGAGACGGCCACGCGCATCCCTTCGAAGCCCAGGCCGTGGCGCTGAAGCATGGCGTCGGTGAAGTAGATCAGGCCATAGCCGGTGGCTTCCGGGCGAATCAGGCTGCCGCCGAACGACAGCCCCTTGCCGGTGAACACGCAGGCGGTATTGTTGGAAAGCTTCTTCATCATGCCCGCCATAAAGCCAACCTCGCGGCCGCCGACGCCGATATCGCCCGCCGGAACATCGGTATCCGGCCCCAGGTGACGATAAAGTTCGGTCATCAGCGCCTGGCAGAAACGCATGATCTCGCCTTCGCTTTTGCCTTTCGGGTTGAAGTCGCTGCCGCCTTTGCCGCCGCCCATAGGCAGCGTGGTCAGCGCATTTTTAAAGGTTTGTTCGAAGCCGAGGAATTTCAAAATAGAGAGGTTCACGGACGGGTGGAAGCGCATGCCGCCCTTAAACGGCCCGATAGCCGAGCTGAACTGCACGCGCCAGGCGCGGTTCACCTGCACCTGATTACGGTCGTCAACCCAGGTGACGCGGAACTGAATGACTCGCTCAGGCTCAACCAGGCGTTCAAGCAGCGCGGCCTGGCGGTACTGCGGGTTCTGTTCGAGGAAAGGCCACAGGGTGGTCATCACTTCGCGCACGGCCTGGGAAAATTCGGTTTGGTTTGGGTCACGCTGCTGGACAGACGAGAGGAATTGTTCGAGCGAAACAGTCTGAGTCATAAAGCGAAAACTCCCTATTCTGAGAAATGTTGTTGTCAGCAAAAGTGTCTGTAACGGTTATTTTTTGACTATAACATTCTCTTATGACGCCGCCGCAAACGATTTATTTTTATTCTTTCTCGAAGCGGATTAGCGTCGTTAATCGCTCTGCGTCACCGATCCAGCAGCCGGTAAAACTGAGCCCTGCCGGGAAAGGGCCGAGCTTTTCAAGCAGTCTTAACGTCATCTGCCCGTCGGCAATCTCGGTGATTTCAGCGCTCAGGAAGTCGAAATAGCGCCCAACGTGGGGGTAGAGCGCCTTAAACAAACTTTCTTTGGCGCTGAAGGCCAGCGTTAGCGCGAACGGGAAGGGACGCGGGCTGTTAAGCAGGTACTCGCGCTCGGCGGCATTGATAACGCCTTCGGCAATGTCCTGGGCGTCATCAGCGTTCAGTATGATTTCGCAGTCGATGCCGGTTCCACTCTGTTTGTCAGGAACGTGGGCAATGACGGTCGCCAGAGCAATTTTGTCGATATGCGTAATGCTGCCGGTGAACCCCGGCGGCCAGCAGGGCGCGCGATGCAGCCCGATGCCCGGAATATACTCGTTCACACCGCTGAGCCTCAGCGCTTCACGGGCAGCAATCCTTCCCGCTAAGTGCTCCGCGCCACGCTTGTTTACCGCCTTCTCAAGGCGGCAGGCGTGGGGCAGCCACAGCAGATCGCCAGGCTTGAAAGTGTCGGCATCAAAATCAACCCGCACCACGCGCTGCGCGGTGCCGGGGAAGACAAAGCTTGAGAGTTGAGTTTGCATAGTCCGTGTTCGCAACAATAAAAAAACGGCGGGTGGCAACTGTGCGCCAACCCGCCTGCGGTTTCAACTTGCTAAGTCCGCTGTGGATAAACCGCCACGGCTTAGAAGTGCGTATTGACGCTCATATAGTAAGTCCGGCCCGATTCGTTATAGGTCTCGGCGCCTGCGCCGTACATATAGCCGGTGGCTCCGCCGGTGGTCTGAGCGTTGCCCGCGCGCCAGTGGCGTTTATCGAACAGGTTATCGATGCCCGCCGTCAGGCTAACGTTTTTCGTCGCCTCCCAGGTGCTGCTCAGGCCGACGATGCTGTAAGGGCTAACCTCGGTGGTTTCAGGCCCGGTGGCCGGTTGCCCTTTGTAGTTGTACTTTTTCGGCTGCTGCTTGCCGTACCAGGTGAAGGTCGACTGCACGGAAACGTCGTCCACAACCTGCCAGCTCAGCGTCGAGTTCAGGGTGTATTCCGGGATAACGGACAGGCGCTCGCCGGTTTCCTTGTTCTTGCTTTGCAGCATGTAGGTGAGGTTGTTGGTCCAGTTAACGGTATCGCTTACCGGCACGTTCAGCGTTCCTTCCAGCCCTTCCACAACCGCTTTAGGAATGTTTTCCCACTGGTAGATATCGGTTTTGGTGGCGCCTTTAGAGGTTTGCCCGATCGGCGCATAGCCCGCTTCAATTTTGTCGCGGTAATCGTTGCGGAACCAGGTCACCCCGGCCAGCCAGCCTTCGTGTTTGAACTCAAGGCCGATCTCTTTGTTGATGCTGGTTTCCGCTTTAAGGTCGTCGTTGCCCATCATATAGCAGCCCACGCCGGTGCCGCTGGCGTAGCAGCCCTGGCCTTTGCTGTAGAGGATGTAGTTCGGGTTGGTCTGGTACAGGCTCGGCGCTTTGTAGGCGCGGGCGATGCCCATTTTCAGCGTGAAGTCATCGCCGAGGCCCTGTGACAGGTTCAGCGACGGGCTCCAGTTATTGCCGACGATGCTGTGATGATCGAAACGCACGCCCGGCGTCAGCATGGTGCTGTCGGTCAGCTCCATGTTGTCTTCCGCAAACAGCGAGAAGATCTCGGCTTTGGAATACGGGCTGCGATCGGTGCCGCTCATGCCCGGAATATCCCCGCCCATGAACGTCTGGCCGTTGGAGGTCATATCCTTCATGCGCTGCTGATTCCACTCGGTGCCGAGCGTCAGATTCTGGTTCACCACAAAATCGATTGGGATATTCACTTCGCTGTGCAGCAGCACGTCGCTCAGGTCGATATCCATGAATTTGTTGCTGGCGAAGATCCCTTCGGTGCCGCCCGCCAGGCCTTCCTGCTTACGCGAGTTGCGGGTGTGCTCGTACTGCACCCAGTTGCTGGTGGTCAGGCCGTTGTCCCAGCCGCCGTTCCAGGTCAGGGAATAGTTCTGGCGATAGAGACGGTTAGTCTCTTTGCCGTAGTTTTCCTTCACGATGCTGTTGGTGTTGGTGTTCTGGGTATCGCCGGAGTAGAGGTTACCCTGGCGGCTGTAGCCCGCTTCCAGTTCCAGAGACTGCATCGGCGCGAAGTCCCAGCGCACAACGCCGTTAATATCTTTGTTGATCACACCTTCGCGACCGGCGGGCAGCGTATCGGCGTATATGCCGGTGCGCTCGGACTGATGACCCTGGTTGATATCCCACGCGTCGGCCTGGGTTTTATCAAGGTTGCCGTACAGGCGGAAGCTGAAATCCCCGCCCAGCGGGCCGTTCAGGCTGAAGTTGGTGCGTTTAGTCGAGCCTTCATCTTTGTGCTCGGGCGCGTTGAGATAGGTATTCCACGAGCCGTGCCATTCACCCGTGCCCTTTTTGGTGATGATATTCACCACGCCGCCAGCCGCGCCGTTGCCGTAGCGGGCCGCAGCCGGGCCGCGGATAACTTCGATGCGCTCGACCATTTCTGGCGGAACCCAGCCCGCATCGCCGCGGGTATCACGCTCGCCGCGCCAGCCCAGACGGACGGAGTTGCGGCTGGTCACCGGCTTGCCGTCTATCAGAATCAGGGTGTTTTCCGGGCCCATGCCGCGAATATCAATCTGGCGACCGTTGCCGCGCTGGCCGCTGGTGGAGTTACCCGTCAGGTTCACGCCGGGCATGGTGCGAATAATTTCGGAGATATCGCGCGCCGGCGGACGCTTTTTGATTTCTTCGGCGGTGATGGTTGAAACGCCCGGTGCCTGCAGGTTTTGCTCGGCGGCGGTCACGACCATAGTGTCTTCGTGAACGGGATTTTGTGCGGTTTCTTTGCTGTCAGCAGCGCTGCTTTCCTCGGCAAAAGCGGGGAGTGCAACGCTGTAAATTCCCATATTGATGAGCATCGCAAGGGAATACTGGATCTTCTTATTCATTATGGCGGCCTGCTTTTCCGCTGTGCCCTGTTTTTCCCTGCCCAGTGGGCCAGAGCGCAGCATGGATGTCCGTGAGGGGTACCGATCTCGCGCGTCAATGCTGAACAAAATGGCAACATTTTCCATGCAACTCGGCAACTTATTGTTTTCGCTCGCTAGACCGGTAGCCCAAAGAGCGGAAATACGCTATTGCAAATGAAAATAATTATCAATAGTATTATCAATATATTTACAGGCAATGATAATTATTCCATTGATAACATGGGGTTATGGATTTGACGGCTAAGTTGCAGGTGGGAAGTGAAGGCTGGTGGCAGGAACGGGCGGTCCGGCGCGGCCCGTCAATTGCCAGCGACGGGGAAGATGCGTGCGAAGTCACCTTTTGGTGGCGCGATCCGGCGGGTGACGAAAGGACATCCGACGTTAAGCGCGTATGGATTTACATTACCGGCGTGACGGATCACCACCGGCGTTCGCAGCCGCAGACGTTGGCGCGCATTGCCGGAACGGATGTCTGGCAGTGGCAGACGCGGCTGAGCTCCGCCTGGCGCGGCAGCTACTGCTTTATCCCCTCGATGCACGAAGATGATTTCCCCGCCGCGGCCTTTGACGGCGAAGCCCCGGACCCCAGCGCGCTGCGTGAAGGCTGGCGTAAACTTCTGCCTCGCGCCATTGCCGATCCTTTGAATACTGACAGCTGGAAGGGCGGGCGCGGTCATGCCGTTTCCGCGCTTCATCTGCCGGACGCTCCCGTTCAGGCCGGTTGGGATAATCCCGCCGCTGCCTGGCAGCCTGCGAAGCGCATCATCTGGCACAGCCCGAAGCTGGGAAATAAGCGCCGGGTGTGGATTTTTACCACCGGTGAACGCAGGCCCGAAGAGCGGCCTCTGGCGATTCTGCTCGACGGCCAGTTCTGGGCTGAAGGCATGCCGGTTTGGCCCGCGCTTCAGGCGCAAACCGATGCGGGCCAACTTCCCGCCGCCGTGTACGTCCTGATTGACGTGATTGATACCGCGCACCGTAGCCGGGAGCTGCCGTGCAATCCAGATTTCTGGCAAGCGGTGCAGGATGAGCTGCTGCCGCAGATTGCCGGGCACGCCAGCTGGAATCATCGGCCTGAAACTACCGTCGTCGCCGGGCAAAGCTTCGGCGGGCTTTCATCGCTGTTCGCCGGGCTGCACTGGCCTGAAACCTTCGGCTGCGTGCTGAGCCAGTCCGGCTCCTACTGGTGGCCGAAGCGCTCCCCGCAGGCGCAGGGCGGGCTGCTTATTCAGCAGCTTGAAAAAGGTGAGCTAAACCCAAAACCGCTGCGCATCTATCTGGAAGCGGGCCTGCGCGAACCGCTTATTCATCAGGTAAATCAGCAGCTTTACCCCTTACTGCAACAAACACAGCGGCAGCTTCTTTATCGTCAGGTTGACGGTGGACACGATGCGCTTTGCTGGCGCGGCGGCCTGACAGACGGGCTGGCCTGGCTGTGGCAAGCCCCGACAAGACAGGAATAAGGCATGGAATACAGTAATCCCTTCGACGCCCCGCAGGGCCGTTTCTTCATCCTCGAAAATAACCGGCGGCAGTTCAGCCTGTGGCCGGAACACTGCGAGCTGCCCGCGGGCTGGGTGGCCGTTCGCGAACCGGCGCTGGCGGAAGTTTGCCACGCCTGGCTGCAAGAAAACTGGACGAATTTGCAGCCAGCATCCTTTGCCGGCGATGGAGGTTTGAAGTGAGCGAAACGGTCATGATGAACCCCGCCAAACAGGACGTGGAAATGCTGCCGCTGGTTGCCGCGCAGCCCGGCATCTGGATGGCGGATCAGCTTTCCCCGCAGCCTAACGCCTGGAGCGTGGCGCATTACGTTGAGCTGAACGGCGACGTTAATGAGCCGCTGCTGAGCAAGGCAATCGTGGCCGGAATGGCCGAGGCCGACACGCTGCGTATGCGTTTCTCGGAGGTAGACGGCGAGGCCCGCCAGTGGATCGATCCCGCTTTCACCTTCGAAGCGCCGGTTTGCCGCGATCTGCGCGGAGAAGTCGATCCCGTAGCCGCCGCGCTGAAGATCATGCGCGACGATCTGGGCCAGGATCTACGTCTCGCTAACGGTAAACCGCTTTACCACCATCAGCTTTTACGCGTCGGCGAAACGCGCTGGTTCTGGTATCAGCGTTTCCATCATTTAACGGTAGATGGCTTCAGTTTTACCGCCATTACCCGCCGAATCGGCAATATTTATACCTCTCTGTGTCGCGACGAGCTGCCGGAACCCTCCCCGTTTACTCCGTTCAGCGACGTGGTGCATGAATATCAGCGCTACCGGGAAAGTGACGCCTGGCAGCGCGACGCGGCTTTCTGGTCTGCCAGCGCGCGCCGGCTGCCGCCGCCCGCCACTTTATCGGCTCAGCCGCTTACCGGCCAGGGGTCAACCACCGAGATAATTCGCCAGACGCTGAGCTTTGACGGCGCTGATTTCAGGCAGCTTGCCGAGCGAGCGGGCAGTCAAAATTTGACTCCGGCGGATATGGCGCTCGCTTTGGTTGCGCTCTGGCTGGGGCGTTTAAGCGGGCGAGGAGAATATTCCGCGGGCTTTATTTTTATGCGCCGCATGGGTTCTGCCGCGCTGTGCGCCACCGGCCCGGTGCTCAACGTGCTGCCGTTTGGCGTGCGTATTCAGCCCGCAGCAACCCTTCCGGAGCTGGCGACGGATCTCGCCAAAGAGCTTAAAGGGATGCGCCGCTACCAGCGTTACGACGCGGAGCAAATCCAGCGCGACCTGGGGCAGATTTCCAGCGGGGAGCCGCTTTACGGTCCGGTGCTGAACCTGAAAATGTTCGATTACCGCCTCGATCTCAACGGCATTGAGGGCATCACGCACCAGCTGGCGTCAGGCCCGGTACGCGATCTTGAAATCGCGCTTTATATCAGCGAACGGGGCGAATTCTCCCTTGAGCTGCTGGCCAACGCGCAGCGCTATGATGAAAAAACTCTGCGGCAGCATATGGAGCGCCTGCCGCTGCTGCTGCGCCAGTTTGCGGCCAATCCTGACCTACGCTGCGCGGATGCCCGGCTGCTGCACGACGCTGAAAATGCGCTGCTGAAAAGCGTGAACGACACGGCTGCCGACGTTCCGGCCACGACGCTCAGCGCGTTGATTGCCGACCAGGCGCTGCGCACGCCGGACGCGCCAGCGCTGGCCGATGAAAACTATCGCTTCAGCTATCGTGAAATGCGCGAACAGGTGCTGGCCCTGGCAGACGAGCTAATCAGGCTGGGCGTAAAGCCGGGAGACGTGGTCGCCGTGGCGCTGCCTCGCTCGGTATTCCTGTCGCTGTCGTTGCAGGCCATTGTTGAAGCCGGGGCCGCCTGGCTGCCGCTGGATACGGGCTATCCCGATGACCGCCTGCAAATGATGCTGGAGGACGCCGCGCCGAGCCTGCTCATCACCTCCGCAGCACAGCTGCCGCGCTTTAGCGCCATCGAAGGTCTGAAAACCTTCTGCTACGAAAACCAGCTTGAGGCCGCTCAGGCGCAACCGTTGAATCTGTCCCGCCCGGAGCACACGGCCTACGTGATTTTCACCTCCGGCTCGACGGGCCGTCCGAAAGGCGTGATGGTTGGACAACAGGCCATCGTCAACCGCCTGCTGTGGATGCAGAACCACTATCCGATGGGCGGCGAAGACGTGGTGCTGCAAAAAACGCCGTGCAGCTTTGACGTCTCCGTCTGGGAATTTTTCTGGCCGTATCTTGTTGGCGCGCAGCTGGTGATGGCCCCGCCTGAAGCGCACCGTGACCCGGAGGCGCTCCAGCAGCTGTTTACGCGCTACCGCGTGACCACCACACACTTCGTTCCTTCCATGCTGGCGGCCTTTGTGACGGCGCTGACCAGCGATGAAGCCGTCGCGAGCTGTCAGACGCTGCGCCGCGTATTTTGCAGCGGCGAGGCGCTGCCCGCCGAGCTTTGCCGCCAGTGGGAAAAACTGACTCAGGCTCCCCTGCACAATCTTTATGGCCCCACCGAAGCCGCCGTGGACGTGAGCTGGTATCCGGCCTATGGCGAAGCGCTGGCCTCGGTGACCGGCAGCAGCGTGCCGATTGGCTGGCCGGTGTGGAATACCGGGCTACGAATTCTGGATGCGGCGATGCGTCCGGTGCCGCCGGGGATCGCAGGCGATCTGTATCTCACCGGGATCCAGCTGGCGCAGGGCTATCTTTCGCGCCCCGATCTTACCGCCAGCCGCTTTGTGGCCGATTCTTTTGCGCCCGGCGAACGCATGTACCGCACCGGCGACGTGGCCCGCTGGCTGGATAATGGCGCGGTGGAATATCTAGGCCGCAGCGACGATCAGCTTAAGATTCGCGGCCAGCGTATTGAGCTGGGCGATATTGACCGGGCGCTGCAGGCGCTGCCGGGCGTGGCGCAGGCGGTCACCCATGCCTGCGTGCTCAACAAAAGCACGGCGGCCAGCGGCGGCGATGCTCGCCAGCTGGTCGGCTACCTTGTCTCGGCTTCCGGGCAGGCTCTTTCCGTGGCTCGTCTGCGCGAAGAACTCGCCGCCGTGCTGCCCGCGCACATGGTGCCGGTGGCGCTGGTGCAGCTGGCTGACTTCCCGCTCAGCGCAAACGGCAAGCTCGATCGCAAGGCGCTGCCGCTGCCGGAGCTGGCGCAGCACAACGCCGGGCGAGCGCCGGAAAGCGAGCTGGAAAACACGATTGCCGGTGCGTTTGCAAACCTGCTTGGCCGTGAGATCCGCAGCGTGGATGACGACTTTTTTGCCCTCGGCGGACATTCGCTGCTGGCGATGCGTCTGGCCGCGGAGCTGCGCCGTTCTCTGGCTCAGCCTGTTACGGT
Source organism: Buttiauxella sp. (assembly GCA_036489025.1). Lineage (GTDB taxonomy): Bacteria > Pseudomonadota > Gammaproteobacteria > Enterobacterales > Enterobacteriaceae > Dryocola. The sequence goes on along the minus strand of DASXGN010000004.1, from coordinate 18,334 downwards.
CGGTCAGGTGATGGTGGCTTCCACCGTCGGGCAACTGGCCGAAGCGCTGGCGGCGGAACTTAGCGAAGAAGAGGCCGCTCGGGCAGGCTTTGACGCCGTTTTACCGCTGCGTAAAAGCAGCGGGCCGACGCTGTACTGCTTCCATCCCGCGTCCGGGTTTGCCTGGCAGTTCAGCGTGCTGCAGCGTTATCTGGATCCGCGCTGGTCAATCACCGGCATTCAGTCGCCGCGCCCGGACGGGCCGATGCAGCGGGCGGCGGAGCTGGCGGAGGTGTGCGAGGCGCATCTGCAAAGGTTAAAAACGTTACAGCCGCACGGGCCTTATTACCTGCTGGGCTATTCGCTGGGCGGCACGCTTGCCCAGGGGATCGCCGCCAGGCTTGAGGCCGCAGGGGAGCAGGTTGCGTTCCTTGGTCTGCTGGATACCTGGCCGCCGGAAACGCAAAACTGGGCCGAAAAAGAGGCGAACGAGCTCGATCCTGCGGTATTAGACGAAATTAACCGGGAAAGAGAAGCTTTTGTTGCCGCCCAGCAGGGACAAACGTCCGACGCGCTTTTCCAGGCTATTGAGGGCAACTATGGCGATGCGGTTCGCCTGTTGAGCACGGCGCGCAGCGTGCCGTTCGGCGGCAAAGCCACGCTGTTCGTGGCCGAAAGAACCCTGCCGCAGGGCATGGATCCGCAACAAACCTGGGCGCCGTGGACAGGCGAGCTGGTGGTGCATCGCCTCGACTGCGCGCACGTGGATATTATCTCCCCGAGAGCTTTCGAAGCGATCGGTCCGCTATTGCAGCAGGCCCTTGCTTTGTAAGATGAACGGCGGCGGATGGCGCGTTGGCTATCCGTCGTTTATCGCGCTGGCAGAGTCATACTTTATTACTTGTAGGGTCATGGCTGCGGATATCTTTGATGATATAATTCGGCACCTTTGTGATTTAAATCCGCAAGTTACCGCGAAAGTCACGCGTCGAAATACTTAAAAATCATCAGGAAAATATGAATAACCTTGCCCTGTTGGCGTGCAGGAAACTGCTCTTTCTGGACGTGGTTGAGGCGGCCAGGCTTATAGGCAACGTCGAACCCCGCACCTGGCGATACTACGAATCCGGCCGCAGCCCGCTTCCCGAACCGATCGTCAAAAAAATGCATGTGCTTCTCCAGCGGCGTGAAGCGCTGCTGGCTGATATGCGGCAGCAGGCGCAGGAGCATCGCAGGCTTGGGCAGGGGCGGCAGGTTGTGCCGTTCTTCGTCACCTTCGAGCAATATCAGCGTGAAACTGGCCGGCAGGATGTGCTGGAGTGGCGTATCGATATGTCGGTCAAGAGCGCGCTCTATATAGAAGATCTGCTGGTCTTTTACTGACGGTTCGCCGGCTCGCTGCCAAAAAAAAGCCCCACGGGAGGGGCAAGTAAAGTATTCCTGTCGATTTTTATTTTTATGCCAAACAGGGCGCGTCGGGCGCGCCCTCAGGCTCTTACCAGCCGTAGGACACGCCAGCCCCGGCCACAAAGTTATGCTGGCTATCATCGGACACCGACGCTTTCACCACGGTATTTTCCGTCGCGCGCGCTGAGAAGCCTACCGCCAGGGCAGATTCGCTATCCGCCGTACCCACGCCTGCGCCCACCGAAAAGTTCTGTGAGTTAGTGACCTGCGGGATATTTGCCATGGCGGCCACGCCAGAAATTCCAGCGGAAGCGCGTCTGCGGTTTTCGTCGACCTGATTTTTAAGCTTCGCTAAGCTACCGGTGTTCTGGCTTTCCAGAGCACTAATGCGCTGCTCGTGGTTAGCCAGCTCCGCATCGTCCGCGGCTACGCGCTGGTTGGTGGCGGCCAGCGCACGTTTGTTCGCTTCCGCGTGAGTGAAGGCGACGTCGGCGCGGGACTGAGCGTACTCGCCTGTTGCCTCGGCCTGTTTAACGCCGCTTTGCAGAGTAGAAATACTCTGGCCGTTAGCGACGACGCCCTGACGATTAGCGGCAATATTGTGCTCATCGCTGACGATGCTGTTGCTATTGGCGGCAATATGCTGCTCATTGCTGAAAATGCTCTTACCGTTAGCAGAAATACTTTTTTCATTAGCGCCGATATTCTGCGTATTGGAATTAATTTCGCTTTCCGCCGTGGCGATATGCTGACTGTTCCCGGTGATATCCGCTCTGTTAGCCGCGATAGTCGTTTTGTTGGTGCCGATATTGGTTTCGTCAACGCCCAGGCGCTGCTCATGCAGATTCACATCGGACTGCAATCCGGTAATGGCGCCGCTGTGGGCCTGTAAAGTCTGGTCATCCTTACGCTGCTGAATATCCAGATCCTGCACGTGATTATCCACGGCGTTGGTGTGGTTTTCGGCGTTGGTCAGGCGAATATCCTGATTGTCGTTTTGCGTTTTATTACTGGCGATGTCAGCCGTATTTTTATCGGCTGTAGTTTGTGCATTATCCGCGACAGTTTTGGCCGTGTCTGCCGTGTCTTTTGCGGTTTTGATTTCCGTATCCTGGAGCGCTGCGTCCTGCTGCAGTTTATAAATATCCCCGTAGTTCGTCGCCGTATCGGATTTAAAGGCATCCAGATCGTAGGTGCTGCCGTCGGTAAACTGTAAAGTCGCCTGGGTTGCCCCACTCGTAATATCAAAAGTTTGGGTTACCGCAGCATTAGCCGCCGATACGCTGGCAAAAATAGCCACCATAGATAAAGCAATATTGGATCTTTTCATTTAAAGTACAGCCCGTTGATCGATTGTCGGTTAATGACTGGTTCTCTTTTGCGGGAGTTCGCCACGTCATTCGGTCATCATCGTGCGCTCTCACTTGCCGGTGAGGGCGCACAATTTAAATTCCTGCATCGAATCCCTTCAGTTTCATCCAGAACTTTACAGCGTCAGCCACGATCGCCTGCTGCTTTATCCCCGTTTACGCAGCCATAACCTTTAGCTGCTTCTTGGTACTTGCCGGAATTTTGCCGGTAAAAACCACCCACGCTGGGCCAGTCTTTACTGCTTCGGTTACCTGCTTCAATTTTGCTGGCATGAGTTGAAACCTTATTTCAAACCATTCTCATTTGTTCCCTTGCAGGAACGGGCGGATATTACTCGTAAGGTGAGAATTGCGGCAAGATATATTTTTTGCATTTCTTCGCGTTGCTAAATAAGTCGTTGAGCATCAATAAAAAATAAGTAATACAAAAGCAATATTAATATGCAGAAAGTGCGCTAAGCTGCCGATAATACACATTTTTAACATTTGTCTTTATCTATTTCATATGAAAGTTGATGATGAAATATTCGCTATATTTATGCTTTATTGATGGCGATCAATGTTCAATATCTACTAATACCCATTGTTAACTATTTTTATTTATTAATCTTTTTTGCAGCACTAATAATGTGCCATAGTTAGCGTGCGCTTTAATTTTAAGGCGCTCAGACTATGCTGCAAGCAGGGTAAAAATTACGGGCGTCAATTAACCGGAAAGAGCACTGATGGAAAATACCTTTGAGGAAGAGTTTTATCGCCGCGTTGAGCTGATCAAAGCGCGGGCGAAAAAGGCCGGGACCAATATCACCCATCTTTGCCGGGAATCCGGGGTCAGCCGTACCACGCCGGAGCGCTGGGAAAAACGGGTGCCTAAATCTATTGCGCTTATCGACCAGATGATGGCGGCGCTGCGGGAGATTGAGCGGGAAAAAGAGGCAAATGAAAAAGCGCTTGAAGCACTCTCGCCGCGCGAACGCCAGCGGCTGGAGGTGGAACAGACGGAGCGTATGAAGGAAGAACAGCGCCATCGTCGCGAACGGCGCAATGAGCTCAGACGCCTGAGCAGGCAAAAGCAACGGGCAGCCGAAGAATAAGGTGAACAAGCCTCGTCGCAAGAAGCCGGCGGGGCTTTGAGACGGCGGTCAGTAGGGTGCTTTACCCAGCGGCACAACCAGCGGCGTGCGGGCGACCGGATCTTCAATAATCATACAGCGCATGCCGTAAACCGCTTCGATAAGGTCGGGCGTAACGATTTCCGCCGGAGCGCCTTCGGCGACAATTTTCCCTTCGCGCAGCGCAATCAGATGCGTGGCGTAGCGGCAGGCCTGGTTCAGATCGTGGAGCACCGCCGCCAGCGTGTAGCCCTGCTCGCGGTTCAGCTCGCGCAGCAGCTCCAGCAGATCGATCTGGTGGCTGATATCCAGCCACGTTGTCGGCTCGTCGAGCAGCATGATCGACGTTTCCTGCGCCAGCACCATCGCAATCCACGCCCTCTGCCTTTGCCCGCCAGAGAGCGTATCGACAGGCTGATCGGCCAGATCTTCAATGTTTGTCGCCTGCATGGCGCGGGCGACCGCCAGCCGGTCTTCCTCCCGCCAGCGGCTAAACATCGGCTGGTGCGGATAGCGTCCGCGGGCCACCAGTTCGGCAACGCTAATGTCCCCCGGCGCGCTGGCATTTTGCGCCAGCAGGCCGACCCGCCGCGCAACCTCTTTGGTGGCGAAGCGGTGAATTTCATTGCCGTCCAGCCAGACGTTGCCGGACATCGGCTTCATCAGGCGGCTCAGGGTGCGCAGCAGCGTCGATTTTCCGCAGCCGTTGGGGCCGATAATGGCGGTAAATTTGCCGTCAGGAATGGCGACCGTCAGGCCGTCGGCAACGATGTGACTGCCGTATCCCAGCGTCAGCTGCTCGCCGCGCAGGCGCGACGGGTTGGAAATCTGGCTCATTTCTTACGGGACTCCTGAATCAACAACGCAATAAGGTACAGGCCGCCGATGCTGACGGTGACCACGCCCACCGGCAGCTGATAGGGCATAAACAGGCGCTGGGCGCAGAGATCGGCCAGCAGCAGCAGGGTTGCGCCGCAAAGGGCGGCTTGCAGCAGCCCCCAGCGTGAGGTGCCGCTCAGGCGACGGGCAATGTGCGGCGCGACAAGGGCAATAAACGAAATCGGCCCGGCGAGCGCGGTGGCGGCAGCGGTGAGGATGACGCCGATAAGCATCAGCCAGAGTCGGGAGCGTTCTACGGAAACGCCGAGCGCGCAGGCGCTGTCATCACCCATCTCCAGCAGGCGCATGCGGCGCACCAGCAGCGCTCCGGCCACCAGAGCCAGCAGCATCAGCGGCGCGGAGGGAATGGTTTTCGCCCAGGTCAGGCCGTTGAGCGATCCGGCATTCCACAGCCCCGCCGAGAGCGCGGTTTCCAGCGACGCGTGCAGCAGCAGCCAGGTATTGAAAGCAACCAGCATGGCGCGCACGCCGATGCCGATAATAATCAGGCGGAAGGTTTCAATACCGTTACGCCAGGCGAACAGCCACACCACCAGCGAAGTCGCCACTCCGCCGATCATTGCCGCAGCGGCAATCGCGGTGTGCTGCTGGCCGAACAGCACCATGGCGATAAGCACGCCGGTCCAGGCTCCGGTGTTAAAGCCCATCACGTCCGGGCTGCCGAGCGGGTTGCGCATCAGCGACTGGAATATTGCGCCGCTGACCCCCAGCGCCGCACCTATCAGCAGCGCCATCAGCACGCGCGGCAGCCGCCATTCAACGACGACGAGCGAAATATTGCGCGGGGCAAAACCCAGTAAAGCGTCAAGGACCTGGCCTGCGGAAAGCGGCACCGCGCCGCTGCCAAGGCTCCAGACGCCGAGCGCCGCGCTGAGGGTAATCAGCAGTGCGCAGATCGTTAGCAGGCGAGGGGAGAGGCGATTCATAGTCCGGCCCCCTGACGCCGACGGCGGACCAGATAAATCAGCATCGGCGCGCCGAGAAACGCGCTGACCACCGACACGCGCAGCTCGCCCGGGACCAGCACGCGGCCAATAATATCGGCCAGCAGCAGCAGTGCGGGGGTGGCCAGCAGCGTGACCGGGAGCGCCCAGCGGTGATCGGCCCCTACCAGCCAGCGGGCGAGGTGCGGCATCATCAGCCCGATAAACGCAATCGGGCCAACCGCTGCCGTGGCGCTTCCGCAAAGCAGCGTGATGGCGATTAAGCCGAACACCTGGGTGCGGGCGACTTTATTGCCCAGCGCGGTGGCGGTATCGCTGCCCATGCTCAGGCTGTTTAGCGAACGGCTGATAAACAGCGCAATCCCGCAGCCGACAATCACCGGGCCGAGGATAATTTTCAGCGTGGAAAGGGTGCGAATATCAAGGGAGCCAGCCTGCCAGATGCGCAGCTGGTCGTAGACAATTGGGTTGAGCAGCGCGATACCGCTGCTCAGGCCTTCAAGCACTGCGGCCAGCGCAACGCCCGCCAGCGTCAGGCGAACCGGGCTGAGCTGCCCGCCGCCCGCGCTGCCGGTGAAGGCGACGGCCAGAGCGGCAGAAAGCGCGCCGAAAAAAGCCAGGCCAAGCAGCGCCATCGGAGAAGTGAAGCCCCAGACGGCAGCGCCGAGCACGATGGCAAAGCTGGCTCCGGCGTTCACGCCGAGCAGGCCGGGATCGGCGAGAGGGTTTCTGGTGAGGGTTTGCATCAGCGCGCCCGCGAGGCCGAGCGCGCAGCCAGCGAGAAGCCCGGCCAGCGTGCGGGGAAGTCGGGCATCAAGAACAATGGTGCAGTCGGCGGTTTGGCACTGGCCGCCAATGGCCTGTATGACCACCTCAACCGGCAGCGACTTTGCTCCCAGCAGCAGGCTGAGGGCGCACATTAAAAGCAGCAGCAGAAACAATATCAGCAGCACAAACGGGCGGGCTGAAAATCGTGAAACAGACATAGGTTGCATATCCTTCGCGTCGTCATCGCAGAGCGGAAAATCCGCTGGCGTAATCCCTGCGGTTAACGACAGTCACTCTATGTGAAATTAAATGATAGTTATTATCATTATCACTTTTATTTCTTTATGTTAGCATGGGCCGCCGTCCACCCGTTAAGAAAAATTCGCTTTAAGGCCATGTAATGAACCGCAATTCTCTCTTGTTGAACCTCAGCCTGCTGAAGACCCATCCGGCGTTTCGCGCCGTGTTTCTCGCCCGGTTTATTTCCATTGTTTCCCTTGGGCTGCTGGGCGTTGCCGTGCCGGTACAGATTCAGACGCTGACCGGCTCATCGTTGCAGGTTGGGCTGGCGGTGACCTTAACCGGCGGCTCGATGTTTATCGGGCTGATGATGGGCGGGGTATTAGCGGACAGGCACGAGCGCCGCCGCCTGATTCTGCTGGCGCGTTCCACCTGCGGCGTTGGTTTTATCGGCCTGACGATAAACGCCGCGCTGCCGGAGCCAACGCTTGCGGCAATCTATCTGCTCGGCGTGTGGGACGGTTTCTTTGGCGCAATTGGCGTCACGGCCTTGTTGGCGGCCACGCCCGCGCTGGTCGGGCGTGAAAATCTGATGCAGGCCGGGGCGATAACCATGCTGACGGTGCGCCTCGGCTCGGTGATTTCACCGATGATGGGCGGCCTGCTGCTGGCCTCGGGCGGCGTGGTGTGGAACTACGGCCTGGCCTCGGTAGGCACCTTCGTCACGCTCATTCCGCTGCTGAGTCTGCCGCAGCTTCCGCCGCCGCCTCAGGCGCGTGAGAATCCTCTTCTTTCCCTGCTGGGCGGCCTGCGCTTTTTGTTCAGCCATCCGATTATCGGCGGAATTGCGCTGGTGGGCGCGCTGCTGACCATGGCGAGCGCGGTTCGCGTACTTTACCCGGCGCTGGCCGGGCACTGGCAGATGAGCGCCGGGCAAATCGGCCTGATGTATGCCGCCGTGCCGCTCGGGGCCGCCATCGGGGCGCTAACCAGCGGGCGAATCGCCCATCATGCAAGACCGGGCGTCATTATGCTGGCGACCGGCATCGTCTCCTTTGTGTCAATTGGCCTGTTCAGCCTGATGCCCGTCTGGGGGCTGGGGCTGGCCTGCCTGGCGCTGTTCGGCTATCTCAGCGCCATCAGCTCGCTTTTGCAATACACCCTGATTCAGACGCTAACGCCGGACGGCATGCTGGGCCGCATTAACGGCCTGTGGACCGCACAAAATGTCACGGGCGACGCGATAGGCGCAGCGATTCTGGGCGGAATGACGGTGGCGATGACGCCGGTGGCGGCGGCAAGCTCAGGCGGATGGATTCTGGCGATTGTCGGCGCGGGGCTGGCGGTGGTGCTGGTGCAGCTGCGTCGCTACCAGCAGGCCGCCCCGGCAGAACCGGAAGCGGCAACGGCTAAGTAATTACGACTTAGCAAACAGCTCGGTCATGTGCTTCAGCACCTGGCTTGCGCTGTAGTAGTCGAGTCGGAAAGTTTCGGTGCCCAGCGGGTAGACGCGTTTGTTCTGCACCGCAGGCAGGTGCGAAAGAAGAGGGTTGCCCTGCAGCGCCATGGCGTCTTTCTCGTTGCCCGCGAACAGGAACAGGCTTTCGCCGTTGAGGCCCGCCGCGAGGTTTTCGCCACCGAGCTGCACAATATCGTGGCGTTTGCCCATGCTTTGGCTGGTATGCAGGCTGGCGGGCAGGGCGGCCAGCGTAAAGCCGAGCTGCTCAAGCAGCTTGCCCTGCGCGGACTCAGGCGTCCACAGGTTGGCGGAACGGGAAGCCGGGGTATAAACCAGCGCGGTGACCGGCTGGGCAGGCAGCTTAATCTGCATTTTGGCGTCGGCCAGCTGCTTATCGAAGCTCGCAATACGCCCGGCGGCCTGCTGCTCATGGCCGGTAATGGTGCCGAGCTGGGTTAAAACCTGCTGCCAGCTTTTGTCGTCGTAGTTGATGACCAGCGTCGGGGCGATAGCCGACAGCTGGTCGTACAGGGCGAGGGCGGAATCGCCGCCGGTGGCGCTGATTAAAATCAGATCAGGCATCTGAGCGGCAACCGCCTCGGCGCTGGCTTCGCCGATATAAAGGCGTTCCACTTTGCGCTCTTTGGCCACCTTGCCCCACTGGCGCAGATAGCCCTGGTCGTCCGCCACGCGATTGCCCGGCGTGGTTGCACCGCTGGCAACAACCGGCGCGTCAATGGCCAGCAGGGAGCCGGTCAGCGTGACGCTGGTTGAAACGATGCGCTGCGGGGCCTGCGCCAGAGTGTGGGTGCCGCGGCTGTCGGTGACCTGGCGCGGCCAGTCGGCGGCGTGAGCGAAGCTGCTCAGACAAAGAAGAATTGCTGCGGGGAAGCTAATTTTCACGCGATGACATCCTGTTGAAGTCAGGCGCTGGCCATGAGCGATGCGCCTGATTATGAATGGTAATACTTCTCATTTTCATGATTATGCCGCTTCGGCGCAAGCTCTGGAATGGTTAAAAAAATTTTACCTTTATTGACAGGGGGATCGTTTCTCTTTAGGTTACGACACCGAAATACAAATGATAATTATTATTAGTATCCTTTATCATTTATTTAACGGAGGACGAATGGATACGTTACTGGCCGAGGAGCCACAGAAAAAGCAGCTAACCTCTTGTGCGGATAGCTTTTTCTTTATGTCTCCTTACCGCAGTTTTACCACGCGGGGCTGTTTCGCCCGTCTGGATTGCCCGGCGCAGGACGGCGCTAACCTGCACGGAAACCTGCAAACGCAGCTGCAGCGCGCGTTTGCACAGGCCAAAAGCCAGGGCATTGAGAGGCCGATCGTCGTGGGAGCCATTCCCTTCGACACGCGCCAGCCGTCCGCTCTGTTCATTCCTGAAAGCTGGCAGCCGTTTGGCCTTCCGCAGCGCCAGCGGGAAGCCAGCCTGAGCCTGAGCGGCACCCAGCCGGAGATTGTCGCGCGCCAGGCTATTCCTGAGCAGGAAGAGTTTATGGCGATGGTGGCGCAGGCCGCCGCCGCGACCAGCCAGCCTGAGATCGACAAAGTTGTGCTCTCGCGCCTGATCGATATCGAAACCGATCGCCCCGTGAACATCGACGCGCTGCTGAACCGGCTGATTGCGCAGAATCCCACGAGCTATAACTTCCACGTCCCGCTGCCCGACGGCAGCGCGCTGCTTGGCGCCAGCCCTGAACTGCTGCTGCGTAAAGATGGCGCGACCTTCAGTTCGCTGCCGCTGGCAGGCTCCGCCCGTCGCGACAGGGAAGACGCACAGCGCGATGCGCTTATTGGGCAGGCGCTAATGAATTCCAGCAAAGATCGCCACGAACACGGTCTGGTGACCCGCGCTATGCAGACCGTTTTGCAGCCCCGCAGCCGCTATCTGGCGCTGCCGGACCAGCCCGACCTGATCACCACGCCAACGCTCTGGCATCTTGCCACGCCGATTGACGGCGAGGTGAAAGACCCGCAGGACAACGCCCTCTCTCTGGCCTGCCTGCTGCACCCAACCCCGGCCCTGAGCGGCTTCCCGCACGACGTAGCGCAGCAGCTGATTGCCGAGCTGGAGCCGTTCGACCGCGAGCTGTTTGGCGGCATCGTCGGCTGGTGCGACGCGGACGGCAACGGGGAGTGGGTTGTCACCATTCGCTGCGCGCGCGTGGCGCAAAAACAAGTTCGCCTGTTTGCGGGTGCGGGTATCGTGCCCGCCTCGTCACCGGAATCCGAGTGGCGTGAAACAGGTGTGAAATTGACCACCATGCTCAACGTGTTTGGGCTTAAGTAAGGACGACGATATGGCGATTCCTTTTACCCGCTGGCCTGCGGATCTGGCGGCGAGCTACCGCGAGAAGGGCTACTGGGCGGACCTGCCGCTCACCGATATCCTGACCCGCCACGCAGACAACGACGCGCTGGCCCTGATCGACGGCGAACGCCATTACCGTTACCGCGAGCTTGAACAGGCGTCAACTCGCCTGGCCTGCGCGCTGCAAAAGCGCGGCCTGAACACCGGCGATACGGCGCTGGTGCAGCTCGGCAACGTGGCGGAGCTGTACATCACCCTGTTTGCGCTGCTGAAAATTGGCGTCGCGCCGGTGAACGCGCTTTTCAGCCACCAGCGCACCGAGCTTGAAGCCTACGCAAAACAGATCCAGCCGGCCCTGCTGATTGCCGACCGCAAGCACAGCCTGTTTGCGCACGATGATTTCCTTGAGACGCTTTGCGCGCAGAATCCTTCCCTGCGCATGGCCGTTTTGCTCAATGAAAACGAACGTAACCGTTCGCTGAGCGCGCTTATCAGCGAGCCGGAAGATAATTTTGTGGCCACGCCTTCTGCGGCTGATGAAGTGGCCTTCTTCCAGCTTTCCGGCGGCAGCACCGGCACGCCTAAGCTCATTCCTCGCACGCACAACGATTACTACTACAGCATTCGCCGCAGCGTAGAAATCTGCCGGTTCGATGCAGATACCCGCTTTTTATGCGCCATTCCCGCCGCGCACAACTACGCGCTGAGCTCGCCGGGTTCGCTGGGCGCGTTCTACGGCGGTGGGCTGGTGGTGCTGGCGAATGACCCGAGCGCAACGCTTTGTTTCCCGCTTATCGAACGCCATCGGATTAACGTCACCGCGCTGGTGCCGCCTGCGGTAAGCCTGTGGTTACAGGCCATCGGTGAATGGGGGAGTCATAAGGCGCTGCACTCTTTACGGCTGTTACAGGTTGGCGGCGCGCGGCTGAGCGAGGCGCTGGCGGCGCGCATTCCCGCCGAGATTGGCTGCCAGCTACAGCAGGTCTTTGGCATGGCGGAAGGGCTGGTGAACTACACGCGCCTCGACGATGACCAGGACCACATCTTTAAAACTCAGGGTAAACCCATGTGCCCGGACGATGAGATCTGGGTCGCTGACGAAAACGGTAACCCGCTGCCGCACGGTGAAGTGGGGCGCTTAATGACGCGCGGTCCGTACACCTTCCGCGGCTATTACCGCAGCCCGGAACACAACGCCAGCGCCTTTGACGCCAACGGCTTCTACTGCTCGGGCGATCTGATTTCCATTGCCGAGGACGGCTACATCACCGTGCAGGGCCGCGAAAAAGATCAGATCAACCGCGGCGGGGAAAAGATCGCCGCCGAAGAGATCGAAAATCTGCTGCTGCGTCACGAGGAGATCGTCCATGCCGCGCTGGTGTCGATGGAAGACAGCCTGCTGGGTGAAAAGAGCTGCGCCTTTATCGTTGGCAGCCGCCCGTTCCGCGCCGTGGAGGTTCGTCGCTACCTGCGCGAGCTTGGCATTGCGGACTTCAAGCTGCCCGACCGCATCGAAATAGTCGACAGCCTGCCGCTCACGCCGGTAGGCAAAGTGGATAAAAAACGTTTACGCCAGCTGATTGCCCAAAAGCAGCTGGCTTCCTGACTGACGGAGAAATTATGGCTATTCCAAAACTGAACGCGTACGCCTTACCGACGGCCTCCGAGCTGCCGGAAAGCAAAGTGAAATGGGCCTTTGAGCCCGAGCGGGCGGCGCTGCTGATTCACGACATGCAGGAATACTTTATCGATTTCTGGGGCGAGAACTGCCCGATGATCCAGCAGGTTATCGACAATATCGCCGCGCTGCGTCAGTACTGCAAAGAGAACAACATTCCGGTGTACTACACCGCGCAGCCAAACGGCCAGAGTGACGAAGACCGCGCCCTGCTGAACGACATGTGGGGGCCGGGCCTGAATAAACACCCCGAGCGTCAGAAGGTTGTTGCCGCGCTTGCGCCGGACGAGCGCGACACGGTGCTAACCAAATGGCGCTACAGCGCCTTTATCCGCTCGCCTCTGGAGCAAAGCCTGAAAGAAACGGGTCGTAACCAGCTGATTATCTGCGGCGTGTACGCGCATATCGGCTGCATGACCACGGCGACAGACGCTTTTATGCGCGACATCAAACCGTTTATGGTGGCCGACGCGCTGGCCGACTTCAGCCGCGAAGAGCACATGATGGCGCTCAAATACACGGCGGGCCGCTCCGGGCGCGTGGTGATGACCCGCGATCTGCTTCCTGAGTCCGCCCCGCAGAACAAACAGCAGCTGCGTGCGCTGGTGCTGCCGCTGCTAGATGAGTCTGACATTCCCGAAGACGATGAAAACCTGATTGATTACGGGCTGGACTCCGTGCGCATGATGGCGCTGGCCGCCAGCTGGCGCAAAATCCATGCGGATATCGACTTCGTGATGCTGGCGAAGAACCCAAGCATCGACGCCTGGTGGGCGCTGCTGTCGAGGAAGCCGCAGGCATGAAAATAGACTTTAGCGGCAGGCAGGTATGGGTCACCGGCGCGGGGAAGGGCATTGGCTACGACACCGCGCTGGCTTTCCATGAGGCAGGGGCGGCGGTGACGGGTTTTGACCTGGCATTTCCGCTCGTTAGCTATCCTTTTGCGACCGAAGAACTGAATGTTGCCGACGCCGGCCAGGTAACAAATGTCACTCAGCGCCTGTTAGCCGATGCCCCGCGGCTTGACGTGCTGGTTAACGCCGCGGGTATTTTACGCATGGGCGCAACGGACGAGCTGACGCTTGAGGACTGGCAGCAGACCTTCGCGGTTAACGTTGGCGGCGCGTTCAACATGTTCCGCGCCACCATGCCTCGCTTTCGCGAGCAGCGCGGCGGCGCGCTGGTGACGGTTGCTTCCGACGCGGCGCACACTCCGCGTACCGGGATGTCCGCCTATGGCGCGTCGAAAGCCGCCCTGAAAAGCCTGGCGTTAACCGTCGGGCTGGAGCTGGCCCCGTTCGGCGTTCGCTGCAACCTGGTGTCGCCGGGTTCAACGGATACCGACATGCAGCGCCAGCTTTGGAAAACGCCGGACGCCGAGCAGAGCCGCATCAAAGGCTTCCCGGAGCAGTTCAAAATGGGCATCCCGCTGGGCAAAATCGCCCGTCCGCAGGAGATAGCCAATGCCATTGCGTTCCTGGCATCGGACCTTGCCAGCCATATCACGATGCAGGATATCGTGATTGACGGTGGCTCCACGCTTGGCGCGTAGCGAGAAAGGAATAGCGATGATCTGGAAACGACAGGTCAGCCTCGACGAGCTGAACCGCATGGGCGAGAACTCCATGGTGGCGCTGCTGGGTATCACGTTCACCAAAATGGACGACGACAGCCTGGAAGCCGAAATGCCGGTGGACGCGCGCACCCATCAGCCTTTCGGCCTGCTGCACGGCGGCGCTTCGGCCGCGCTGGCGGAAACGCTGGGTTCGATGGCTGGTTTTTTGACTACCGAAGAAGGGCAGTGCGTGGTCGGCACGGAAATCAGTGCCAGCCATCATCGCGCGGTATCTTCCGGCAGCGTACGCGGCGTGTGCAAGCCGCTTCATCTGGGTCGTACCTCGCAGGTCTGGGAGATTGCGATTTACGACAGGCGTGGCAACCGGTGCTGCACCAGCCGGCTAACGACGGCGACGCTGGGATAATTTCTCTTCCACACCAACCCTCTCTCTTCGGGAGAGGGTGCCGTTCGAGTTGCCGTCTCTCCTGGCCGAGAGGGCGTCCCAAAACTGCCTTTATCTCTTCGCCCGCCTTCGCAATTTCGCCCGTTTTTTACTTCTGCCTTACATCACAAAGTGATCCCGTTAACAAGCTGATGTAAAGACCTGGTCAAACCACTGTATTACTTGGTTTCAATATTGTTAAATCCAGACGTTTGTTCTAGAAACAAAATGTAACAACTCACGCTTCTGGCCTGACAAACGGAAAACCAACATGAATAATCCAGGGAAACACCTCATATGGGCAGTGCTCGCGGTTGTCGGGGCGTTCGCGCTCGGCTACATCGCGCTCAATAGAGGCGAACAGATCAACGCGCTGTGGATAGTGGTTGCCTCAGTGTGCGTTTATCTTATCGCCTATCGTTACTACGGTTTGTTTATCGCCAAACGCGTATTAACCGTCGATGCCACCCGTATGACGCCTGCCGTGCGCCATAACGACGGGCTGGATTATGTGCCGACCGACAAGAAAGTGCTGTTCGGTCACCATTTTGCCGCGATTGCCGGGGCCGGGCCGCTGGTGGGGCCGGTGCTTGCCGCGCAGATGGGCTATCTGCCGGGGATGCTCTGGCTGCTGGCGGGGGTGGTGCTGGCGGGCGCGGTGCAGGACTTCATGGTGCTGTTTGTCTCCACCCGCCGCGACGGGCGTTCGCTCGGCGAGCTGGTGAAAGAAGAGATGGGCAACACGGCGGGCGTTATCGCCCTCGTCGCCTGCTTTATGATCATGGTTATCATCCTCGCGGTGCTGGCGATGATCGTGGTGAAAGCGCTGACCCACAGCCCGTGGGGCACTTATACCGTGGCGTTTACCATTCCGCTGGCGCTATTTATGGGCGTCTACATTCGCTATCTGCGTCCGGGACGCATTGGCGAAGTGTCGGTTATCGGCCTGGTCTTCTTAGTCTTCGCCATTATTTCCGGCGGCTGGGTGGCGGAAAGCGAAACCTGGGCGCCGTACTTTGACTACACCGGCGTGCAGCTAACGTGGATGCTGGTCGGCTACGGATTTGTGGCGTCGGTGCTGCCCGTCTGGCTGCTGCTGGCCCCGCGTGACTACCTCTCAACCTTCCTGAAAATCGGCACCATTATCGGGCTGGCGATCGGCATTTTGATCGTGCGCCCAACGCTGCAAATGCCGTCGCTGACCAAATTTATCGACGGCACCGGCCCGGTGTGGAGCGGCGACCTGTTCCCGTTCCTGTTTATCACCATCGCCTGCGGCGCGGTATCCGGCTTCCACGCGCTGATCGCTTCCGGCACCACGCCAAAAATGCTGGCTAACGAAAATCAGGCCTGTTTTATCGGCTACGGCGGCATGCTGATGGAATCCTTCGTGGCGATTATGGCGCTGGTTGCGGCCTGCGTTATCGACCCGGGCGTGTACTTCGCGATGAACAGTCCGATGGCGGTGCTGGCACCGGCAGGGACTACCGACGTGGTCGCTTCGGCGGCGAGCGTGGTCAGCAGCTGGGGCTTCCAGATCACGCCGGAAACGCTGACCAACATTGCTAACGAAGTCGGCGAGCAGAGCATTATCTCCCGCGCGGGCGGCGCACCGACGCTTGCCGTTGGGATGGCGTACATCCTGCACGGCGCGCTGGGCGGCCTGATGGACGTGTCGTTCTGGTATCACTTTGCGATCCTGTTCGAAGCGCTGTTTATCCTGACGGCGGTGGATGCAGGCACGCGTGCGGCACGCTTTATGCTTCAGGATCTGCTGGGCGTCATTTCGCCGGGGCTGAAGCGAACGGACTCGCTGCCAGCGAACCTTTTGGCCACGGCGCTGTGCGTGCTGGCGTGGGGCTACTTCCTGCATCAGGGCGTGGTCGACCCGCTGGGCGGCATCAACACCCTGTGGCCGCTGTTTGGTATCGCCAACCAGATGCTGGCGGGCATGGCGCTGATGCTCTGCGCGGTGGTGCTGTTCAAAATGAAGAAGCAGAAATACGCCTGGGTGGCGCTGATGCCCACGGCCTGGCTGCTGATTTGCACCCTGACGGCGGGCTGGCAAAAAACCTTTAGCCCGGATGCAAAAGTGGGCTTCCTGGCTATCGCCAACAAGTTCCAGGCGATTATCGACAGCGGCAATATTCCGGCGCAGTACACCCGGTCGCAGCTTTCGCAGCTGGTGTTCAACAACCGCCTGGACGCGGGGCTGACGATCTTCTTTATGGTCGTGGTGGTGGTGCTGGGCCTGTTCTCGATTAAAACCGCGCTGAAGGCGCTGAAATCAGACCAGCCTACCGCCAACGAAACCCCGTACGAACCGATGCCGGAAAACTACGAAGATATCGTGACGCAGGCGAAGAGCGCGCACTAAGCTGATTTTTCCCTCACCCTAACCCTCTCCCTCAAGGGAGAGAGCCGGGGTGAGGGCCAGCCGAACTCACATCAAATGTCAGGAGCGACCATGTTCGACACCCTTGCCAAAGCAGGAAAATATCTCGGTCAGGCCGCCAAACTGATGGTCGGCGTGCCGGATTACGATAACTACGTGCAGCACATGCGCCTGACTCATCCGGAGCAGACGCCGATGACCTACGAAGCGTTTTTCCGCGAGCGTCAGGATGCGCGCTACGGCGGCAAAGGCGGCGCCCGCTGCTGTTAACCTAAGGAATCTGACATGAATCAGGCTGTATCCGTCACGCTGCTCACCGGGTTTCTCGGCTCCGGGAAAACCACGCTGCTCAACTATTTCCTCGCCCATAACGGCAGCCAGCCGGTTGCCATCCTCGAAAACGAATTTGGTGCGGTAAACATTGACGGCGCGCTGCTCAGGGGCGGCGAAAACGTCAGCGTCGTCGAACTCAGCAACGGCTGCGTATGCTGTAGCGTTCGCGGGGAATTTACCGCGGCCTTAGGCGAAATGCTGGATAAACGCGCCGCCGGGGAGCTGAATTTCGAGCGCCTGATCGTGGAAACCACTGGCCTTGCTGATCCGGCTCCCATCGTGCAGACCTTCTTCGTTGATGAGCGCCTGCGCGACGCGCTGCGCCTTGACGCCGCGATCGCCCTGGCGGATGCAGAACACATTTCTCGCCAGCTGGACGAGCACGCGGTCGCCGCTTCGCAGATCGGTTTTGCCGATCGCATCCTGCTGACAAAAGCGGATCGCGTGGACGAAGAGCAAAAATCGCGGGTGCTCGATCGCATTCATCGGATCAATAACAAGGCGGATATCTATGAGATCGTCAACGGCGAATGCCCGGCGGATCTCTGGCTGGATATCCGCGCCTTCGAACTCAGCGACGGCATTGAAACGGCGAGCGGTTTCCATATCATTCGCGCCGACGGCCAGCAGGAATCTCGCTTCCAGCCTTTCAGAAAAACGCCGGTCAGACGGTCCTGGGACGATGCTATTCAGGCCCATGTTTTTGACGCAGGCCTGCTGGACGTGAAAAGAACAGGCGCGTTTATGGAAAGCTGCATCGCGAGATTTGGCAACGACATGCTGCGCTACAAGGGGGTGCTGGCGATTGCCGACCATCCGCAGCGGCTGATTGTGCAGGGCGTGCACAAAGTCGTGGGCTTTGACTACGGTTCAGCCTGGCAGCCGATGGAGGCCCGAACCTCCCGGCTGGTGGTGATCGGGCGCTATCTGCCGGTTGACGAACTGCGTCGGGAATTCGCTGCAACGGCAATCTAAATTATGTGATTACACACAAAGAAGGAAAAAGCGTGGTTTTTCCTTCTTTGTGGCTATCAGGCGAAAATCAATGAATTGATTTTCCAGTTAATTTTACCAGAGACAGATTTCAGCCCTTCGCAAGCCCACGAGGTTTGTCACAAAGCTGAATACTGTGATTTTGCGCACGGATTTTTGCTGTCGCGCACAAAGCTGTTGTGCGAAACGAAGCTGTGTGTTTGTATGAAATCCGACATTTAAAACCTATAACGCATATTCAGGACCCAAATGACTCCAACTACTCGCAACGCTAACCTACTACTTACCGCGCTACCAGCCGCGGTGGTCGTCGTGCGTGTGGTGGTGGTCGTCGGCAATGCGCCGTAGGGTCTGAATCAACGCATCGATTCCAAAACCCCGCCGGCGCAAACCGGGCGGGGTTTCTTGTTTTAGTCCCCCGGCC
>DASXGN010000037.1:0-3656 GCA_036489025.1 Buttiauxella sp. | reverse complement strand
GAATATGGATTTATCTGCACGCACCGAGCAGCAGTCGGCTGCCGTCGTTGAAACGGCTGCCAGCATGGAAGAGCTGACCTCCACCGTTGCGCTCAACGCTGAAAATGCCAACCATGCGCGTCAGCTCGCAGAAATGGCCTCACAAAAGGCCGGCGAAGGCAGCCAGATTTCGCAGATGGTTATTGATACGATGAAAAATGTGCGCAGCAGCTCGCATCGTATTTCCGAGATCACCACGGTCATCAACAGCATCGCGTTTCAGACCAATATTCTCGCCCTCAACGCCGCCGTCGAAGCGGCCAGAGCCGGGGATCAGGGTAAAGGTTTTGCGGTGGTGGCAGGTGAAGTTCGCAACCTTGCCCAGCGCAGCGCGCAGTCGGCGAAAGAGATTGAAGGGTTAATTCATGAATCCGTGGCCTTCGTCGATACCGGGTTCAAACTGGTCGAGGGCGCAGGCGTGGCGATGGCTGACATCGAATCTTCGGTCACGCAGGTGCGCGATATTATGGGTGAGATAGCGGCGGCCACCGACGAGCAAAGCCGGGGCATTTCACAAATCGCTCAGGCGATGGCCGAAATGGATACCACCACCCAGCAAAACGCGGCGCTGGTAGAAGAATCGTCCGCCGCGGCCAGCTCTCTGGAAGACCAGGCGGTGCAGCTTGAGAAAGTGGTGTCGATATTCCGCGTTTCTAAAGATGTTCAGCCCAAACCAGCCCTGCGTCCAAAGAGTGGTAGCCTCACTGCAGGCATAAAGAAAACCCCGGCCGGAGCCAGCGCAACGGCTGACTGGATAGAGTTTTAAGGATTCACCCGCACCCTGGACTTCTCCCTTAGAAAACTGGGGATTGTTCACTGTCCCCCTCCCTCTGCTGAGCGAGAAGGCCAGGGTGCGGGGGTTCAGCCTGACGCCTACTTTTTATTCAGCATCGCTTTCAAATCCGCGAAAGGATTGTACGTCGCTTCGCCCACGTCCTTTTGCGCATCCTCGCCCGCTACCACCGTTGAACCATACCCATCGGCTTCAGTGTATTTCGAATGTTCATGGTCGTGGCAGTACAGGCACAGCAGCTCCCAGTTGCTGCCATCTTCCGGATTATTGGTGTGGTCGTGGTCCATATGATGCACGGTCAGTTCGCGCAGATTCGAATAAACGAACTCGCGCGAGCAGCGTCCGCAGACCCACGGAAAAAGTTTCAGCGCTTTTTCACGATAGCCGCTTTCCAGCCGCGTGTAGTTTTTAGGGATGAGAGCCATGATGTGTACCTGATAAAAAATGTTGGATTCCCGTCAGTGTCCGGCTAAATCCCCTCTTTATCAATCCCTGGACGCTTCATACTTGCAGGCAATACCGCTGGCTCAATCCCAATTCACGGTCGGAACATGAAGATAAAACGTTATCAGAGAGGACGCGGTAAATCGCCGTTTTGCCTGTGCTATCGGGATTAAAATAAAAAATCACAAAAAAAGATAACGCCTCACAGAAAAATCTTAATAAGAAAAATATCAATAAAATTCAATTGGTTACATTGATATTGCGGCTGTTAGTCCTCGTCTTAAAACCTCATCTTAAGCCCTCCCCCCGGACACAATTCACATAACTTCACTCGCCATCAAAAACAAAACGTTTATGTTGAACTTTATGAAACAGACGCCCTGCGGATACGCTTCATAAGGTCAATATCGGATCATAAAGATTAAGAAGCCGATCGGGAGCCAAATTAAGCTAGCGATGTGAAAGCAAAGGGCTGAGAACAAATAGCAATATCCAGCGATGAGTTTTAAAAAACATAGCATGTTCTTTGTAGGCAGAAGAAAGATCCTTAGTTTTGTACTAGTTGAGATTATTAATTTGATCATAGCGGTTAACAAAAATATCGACTGTGAATTTAAGTTAAGCCAAACTAACTATTTATATTATTGCAGCGTTATGTCGTTGAATATTTATTCATCTACTCAGACACATATTTGATATTGCATAAGCGATCTACAACACCACGTCGTTAATCATCTTATTAGCGGACTGGCTTACAAGGAATGAAAGCATGCGGCGACACAACAATCAAATCATCAAATAAAAATTGCAATGGTCGAACACCAACGGCAGAGGCTATAAAACACACTATAGCGGTATCACCCCTATTTATTATAAGACTAGTAAACTTCTTGTTAGCCTTAATCAAGGCCAGCAGAAGTAAATAAACCAAAGCGAGTGATGTCGGCTTTGGCTATTCCCCTGAGCATGGAGATGTTCAGGGCTTTTTTTATCAATACCTTTACCGACTCATTCAGCATTTAAATAAATCATCGCGCGGCAAAGCTATTCATAAAGGAAGTTAACCACCTGGAACAAAACCTGCTTTTCGTTCTGAGACTCATACTGGCCTTCGCCTGCACTGGATAATAAAATGATTCTATTTAACTATTTCGCTAACCTAAAAATAAGTAAGAAACTGTTCCTTGGGTTTACTTTAGTCCTTCTTGTTACCTTAGCGATTGTTGCCTCTGGCCTGCTAAGCCTAAAAAACATTGAAGATAAAGTGAACAAGAGCGCATTAAGCGTCGATCTCGTTAACCAACTCACTACCGCACGTTTGGGTAGAACGAATTACCAGTTCACAAACGACACCAAAGACCTGGAAAAAACCGAGCAGGCCATCGAGCTGATGAGTAAAACAATCAATACGCTTGAATTGCTTGACTGGTCACCAGCAGGCAAGAAATCTCTGTTTGATACGGAGCAGTTGGTCAATGATTTTAAGGACATCATGCATCCTTTTATCAAAGCCCTTGAGCAGCGTCTGAGTATCGAAAAGCTGTTAGACTCAAAAGATATTTATGAGGCGGCGATATTTGCAGAAAAGCTTAGTCAAAGCGGGGAAATAACCACTGAGCAAGAACTTGAAGCCTCAAGGGCTGCATTCCATCTTAACAACATCGATTCACTTTTAAGGGATTATAAAAAACTCCCTTCCGAGGACGCCCATCACCAGCTGTCGAATAGCCTGGTGGATGGAATAAGTAATATTAAGAAATTGTTCACTTTTTTACCCGCAGAAAAACAGTCAAAAATAACTGCCGCAGTCGAAAAAATGAATGCTCTGGATGGAGAGCTTGCGGGGTACCGCAACTCATGGATGCAGCAGGAGCTGCTTTCAGCTCAGCTCACGGTTAAATCCGAAGAGCTCACCCAAATGGTAAATTCACTTTTCCAACTCCAGCAGCAAATAGTGCAAAAAACCATCGGCAGTTCAACATGGCAAACCATCGCTATTGCGCTAGGGGGAATCTTGCTGGGCATTCTTCTCGCCTGGAGTATCACCCGTTCAATTACTCGCCCGCTGGCTGAAACGCTGGAGCTGGCCGAACAAATTGCCCAGGGCGATCTGACCAGTACCATGAACAGCATCCGTCGCGATGAGCCCGGTCTGCTGATGCAGGCGGTTTCCACCATGAATAATAATCTGAAAGGCATTATTCATAACGTCCGGGAAGGCGTGGACAGCGTGGCACGTTCCTCCTCGGAAATCGCCGCCGGGAATATGGATTTATCTGCACGCACCGAGCAGCAGTCGGCTGCCGTCGTTGAAACGGCTGCCAGCATGGAAGAGCTGACCTCCACCGTTGCGCTCAACGCTGAAAATGCCAACCATGCG
>DASXGN010000003.1:0-2540 GCA_036489025.1 Buttiauxella sp. | reverse complement strand
TTTACCGATGCGGCGCACAGCGGAATGTACGTCACCGTGTGGAATGCCACTTCCGGCCCTTCTGACGGAAGCTCAACCGGCGTGGTGGGGCAGATTTTCGGGGCAGATGGTAAACCGCTGAAAGGGGCTTTCCAGGTGAATACCACCATGGACGGCAGCCAGAACTATCCGGATGTCATCACCCTGCAAGACGGCAGCTTCGTGGTCTACTGGGATACCAGTGATTCCGGTGCTAACGGCTCTGATGTCCGTGCCGTGCACTACGCCGTTGACGCGGTAACCGGCCAGGTGGCGGTGAAAGGGACCGGTGATTTTATTGTTAATACCTTTACCGACGGCAAGCAGTACAAGCCGGTTGGCGTGGCGCTGGAAGATGGCGGCTACCTGATTGTCTGGGGCTCAGCGGGCGGTGACGGCAGCGGCTCTGCTATCTATGCGCAGCGCTACGATGCGAATGACCATAAGGTTGGCCGCGAGTTTATTGTGAACACCACCACGAACGGCAACCAGGGCTACGGCGGTGATTCCGTGGATGTGACGCATATTCTGGACGCCACGCTGATGGCGGACGGCAATGTGTACATTGCATGGCAGTCGGACAACGTAGACGGCAGCGGTATGGGTATGGGCGTGGAAGGGATCGTGGTTGATCCTAATGCGGCTTACTACTCCGAATTCACGGTCAACACGACTAAAGCTGGCGATCAGACTCATTCTTCTGTGGCGGCGTTACCAGGCGGCGGATCTGTGGTGGTCTGGCAGTCCAGCACAGGTGATGGATCCGGTACCTGTGTTAAAGGGCAGATTCTGGATGCAAAAGGCCAGCCGATTGGCAGTGAGTTTACGGTGAATTCAACAACTGCTGGCGATCAGCTTTTGCCTCAGGTGGCCGTGCTGGCAAACGGTAATTTTGAAGTGCTGTGGAGTAGCGGCGTTTATATCAAAGGGCAGAAGTTCTCTTACACCTATGACTCTGATGCCCAGATTAGCGGTGTGACAATGTCCGGCGCGGAATTCAACGTGAACTCCGGCACCGCCGCCAGTAACCAGACCAACCCGGCGATCGCGGTTCTGCCAGACGGTGGGTATATGGCGGTATGGCAGGCAACGGCGAACGGCGTCTGGGAGGTCTTTGGCCGTCAGTACGACGCTAGCGGGGCGCCGGTTAACGGCCAGACTGTACTGGCAGTGACTACGCTCGGTGCTCCATGGGCGCTTGGCGCAGGGGACTGGCAGCCATTGCCATCGATCACCACGCTCTCGGACGGTCGAGTGGCAATAGCGTATACCACCAAAGGTAACGGATATGACGCCACGGTTATGCTGTATGACCCCGCAACGCAGACCACCGGTACGCCAATTGTCGTGAACCAGACGCTGGCTAACGATCAGGCTTCACCGGTCGTCACGGCCTTGGGCAACGGCAACTTCATCGTAACCTGGGATTCCAATAATAATGGCGGTCCCGATCAGACCGGTTTTAGCGTGTGGGGGCGGCTCTATAATTCAGAAGGGCATGCATTGTCCGATGAGTTCCTGATCAACACCGCAACTGCGGGCGATCAGCACCTGCCAATTGTGGTCAGCCGGGATGACGGGAGCTTTGTGGTGGTTTTCGTTTCGGCAACTGACGGCGCGCCGGGAGCCGGTACTTACGGGATCTATGCCCAGTACTTTGACGCTGACGGTAATAAGGTCGGTCAGCAGATGCAGATCAACCAGCTGGCTTACGGTGACCAGGTTGAAGTGGATGCGATCTTCCTTGAAGGCGGCCAGCTGTATGTGACCTGGACCGATAAGGGCGTGGCAGATGGCACCGGCTCGGCGATTAAAGGGCGTATTGTCGATCTGGTCGAAACGCTGGGTCTGGAGCAGGAGACGCCGAAAAATGACGATCCGACCACCATTGACTACCACCCATCCACCGAGACGGTTGTCGATAGCCTGCCGCCTAACGTGGGGATTTCAGTCAATAATTCGGACAAGATCGGCGGGCAGACCGAACCGGGTGCAACCGTAACGGTGACCGATGCCAATGGTAAAATGCATACCGCCGTTGCGGACAGTCAAGGAGCCTGGAGTATTGAGCCGAACCCGCTTGCGGTAGGTGAGAACGGTTATATTTCTGCCTCCGACGCGGCGGGCAATCAGGGCGCACCAGTGCTGATTCGCGGCACGGCGCTGGACGGTTACGATCAGCTCAATGAAAGCACGCAGGTGAACACCACTATTGTCGGGGATCAGGCTAACCCGACCACAACCCGTCTGGCCGATGGCCGCATCGTGGTTATCTGGCAGGGGGCGGGCACCTCGGCAACGGAAGTCTTCATGCAGCTGTATGAAGCCGACGGCGTGCACAAAATTGGTACCGAGCAGCAGGTGAACCAGCGTACCAATAGCAACCAGGACAGCCCGCAGGTGGTCGCCCTGGCGGACGGGGGGTTCCTGGTCGTCTATGAATCCTACAATGGTGGGCTGGATAACAGCGGTGATGGCGTCGTGGCGCGTCGCTACGGCTCCGACGGCCAGGCGGTAACGGA
>DASXGN010000002.1:0-2160 GCA_036489025.1 Buttiauxella sp. | reverse complement strand
CATGCCTCGCGTGAGAGGAGCGCTTACCACTCTACTTCATTACCGCCTGAAATACGATGTATTTGTCCTCGTCCGCATTAAGAAACTCGCCGTCATTGTAGTAGGCGGTCTGTGATTGGTAGGACGGGTCGTCGTAATCCGGGCTGCTGCCATCGTTGCAAATGTCGAGGTCGCTCACAAACCGGATGTAGCGCCCTTGCAGCGCTTCATAAATGGTCACTGGCTCGATGGTGAGCAATTCTTTCATTGTGGTTCCTTTCTCGGCGGCGCTGGCTTTCCGTTCTTGATCTGCTCCCACGTCCGTTAGCCTGACAATCCAAAAACCAACAGGGTCACATTGCGCTGCATCTGCGCCATATAATCAAGCCGGGGTCTGCCGTGCTGTAGCGGCGTAATCCAGCCCGGGTGCGTCCAGCCGTAAAGTTGCACCAAGAATATGCACAGGGGCATCATGAAAAAACAAATCACTGCCGACCAGCACAGCATCGTTCGCCACAATGGTTCTTTCATGATGGCAGCGATCATTTCTTTTGTCCGGGCGTTGCCGTGGTCGTGGGCGTTGCTGGTTTAAGCGGCGGCACTGGAAACACTGTGGGTGTGCCCGCGTAAAGGATACAGGAGAGCGCGAACGTGATTACTGCAATTATCATTTTCATAGGTTTATTTTCCTAGCACTTTCCAGTCAACCCCGTTGAACCATACAAGGTAAGAGCTCGTACCGCCTCCATCGCCCCGCTTGATCATTGTTTTGTTTTTTTTTCCGTCAATCACCGCTGCTATCTGTCCTACTTCTGGATGCGCAGGCAGATCAGCCACTTTCGACGCCTTAAATGTCAGCGGCGTTTGCCAGTTATAACTGTAATTATTATCGCTGTTTTTTGCGAGCACCTGCCCTGTAGTTCCTCCGGGGGGCACCGCGCCTTTGCCCGTTATGATAGCGCCCCCTGTCGTGCCGCCACCGCCAGCGCCGGGGGCAAGCGTAACGTCACCTGAGAAGAGATTGGTAAGAGTGAGCCCGGCACCGCCTAACATGCTGACCGCTATGTTAGTGCCGAGGCCACCGTTGCCGATGAAATATCGAATCGTGCCAGTACCGTGGTTAGCGGCGTCACTAATATCGTGGCTCGGAGCCCACCAACCGCCAGTCTGATGTTCGGCTTCAATCAACAGATCAACGGTGTGAGTTCCGAGGAATTTGATGCCGTCAACGCAGCGTTCCAATTGAATGTTTGCCCAGGAAGGGTAGATCGACTCCAGAAATGTTACCCCGTTCTTGCAGAGAACCGCATCCATCATGGGTGCCCGGAGATGTTCGCCCGTCATAAAACAACTATCCCATCCAGAAGATAGAACGTGGTTCACCCAGTTCATGCCAAAATTGGTTTCGTTAGGCATCCACAGCCCCACCGTTCCGTGCGTAGGCTCCGAGCCTCCAGCGGCGATGACCACACAGTTTTCAACAAACGCCCAGCCAACCCCGTCCAGCCTCACGCCGTTGAGTGAAGGATTGTCGGGCAAAAGGAAATTCAGATTCTTGATAACGACCATGATGTTGTTCATGCTCGTGTAAGGAATGACCCCTGGGGCACGAGGCACAGAGCCCGCTAAAAGCGCGGGATACGAGCCGGTGCCCGCCTGCGTGGTCGTAATGGTCGAAGCGTGATTAGCGTCAAAGGCTACAGAGACGCCCCATGCGGAATGTTCTTCGCCGCGCAATTCAAGTGTGACCGCGCTCGTGGTGTTAGCATTCAAGAACGGAATCTGCAGGATGGCGTTATAGGTAGAAAGAAGTGGGCCGTTACACAGGTAAACGCCATTTGGAAAGAACACAGTGCCGCCGCCTGCCAGCACTACTGCGCCCATCGCGGTATTGATGGCGTTACTATCATCTGTCACGCCGTCACCGGCAGCATTATATGGGGGATCTTTAACGCTCACGAAGGTCCCTGGCCAGGTGCTGCCTATGAGGTGCGCGGTATCAAGCCATTTCGCGACCTGATTCGGAAGCGGCGTGCCACTGGCTGCAATAGCCGAACTTCCGGCCCCGGGCGCAGCGAGATCGAACTTATTCGTGGAAACGTTCCATGTTAAGCCGCTGCCTGCATAGTCTGACAAGTTTGCGCGAAGCGCTTTATATAGCGCGAAGTCAAGGTCGCTTTG
>DASXGN010000021.1:0-2170 GCA_036489025.1 Buttiauxella sp. | reverse complement strand
ACTTTCTGATTTGTACAAATACCCTGCATTTCCTCTCTAAACTGTTAACAGTCGATTTGTATTTTGGCAAAAAATACGAAACCATTGCGCCCGCCTGCTGGTGCGCGGCAAGCGTCCGGCGGGATTCAGAGGGTGAATACCACAACTAGAATCGGCATAAGCCGGACTTTTTTGCGAATACAATTCAGAGGTTTTATGGCAGAGAAACACACGGAGCTTCAGCGTGGCCTGGAGTCCCGACACATCGAGCTCATCGCGCTGGGCGGAACGATCGGCGTCGGCCTGTTTATGGGGGCAGCAAGCACGTTGAAATGGGCCGGCCCTTCGGTGCTGCTGGCGTACATTATTGCCGGGCTGTTCGTCTTCTTCATTATGCGTTCCATGGGCGAGATGCTATTCCTGGAGCCCGTAGCAGGCTCATTCGCCGTTTACGCGCATCGCTACATGAGCCCGTTCTTTGGCTATCTCACGGCGTGGTCCTACTGGTTTATGTGGATGGCGGTGGGCATCTCGGAGATTACCGCGATAGGGCTGTACGTCCAGTACTGGTTCCCTGATTTGCCGCAGTGGCTTCCGGCGCTGATAGCCGTGGGGCTGGTGGCGCTGGCGAATCTTGCGGCTGTACGCCTGTACGGTGAGATAGAATTTTGGTTTGCGATGATCAAAGTCACCACCATTATCGTGATGATTGTGGTTGGCCTCGGCGTGATCTTCTTCGGCTTTGGCAATCACGGCCAGGCGATTGGTTTTAGCAATCTGACCGAGCACGGCGGCTTCTTTGCCGGCGGCTGGAAAGGCTTCTTAACCGCACTGTGTATTGTGGTCGCCTCTTATCAAGGCGTGGAGCTGATTGGCATCACGGCCGGTGAGGCTAAGGATCCGCAGGTTACGCTGCGCAGCGCGGTAGGCAAGGTGTTGTGGCGCATCCTGATTTTCTATGTCGGCGCGATTTTCGTCATCGTGACGATTTTCCCCTGGAACCAGATTGGCAGCGGCGGCAGCCCGTTTGTGCTGACTTTCGCAAAAATTGGTATTACGGCGGCGGCAGGGATCATCAACTTTGTCGTGCTGACGGCGGCGCTTTCGGGCTGCAACAGCGGGATGTATAGCTGTGGCCGCATGCTGTATGCGCTGGCTAAAAATCGCCAGCTTCCGGCGAAGATGGGCATGGTTTCCCGCAGTGGCGTGCCGGTTGCGGGCGTAGCGGTTTCCATCGTCATTCTGCTTCTCGGTTCGTGCCTGAACTACATTATTCCCAATCCGCAGCGCGTGTTTGTCTACGTCTATAGCGCTAGCGTACTGCCGGGCATGGTGCCGTGGTTTGTCATTTTGATAAGCCAGATTCGCTTCCGCAAGGCACATCGTGAAGCCATCGCCAGCCACCCCTTTAAGTCGATTATGTTTCCGTGGGCGAACTACGTGACGATGGCCTTCCTGATCTGCGTGCTCATCGGCATGGGATTCAATGAAGATACGCGAATGTCGCTGATCGTCGGCGCCGGATTCTTGCTGCTGGTGGCGCTGGTTTATAAGGTATTTGGCCTGAATAAAAAGCCCGTACAGTAATTTACGCGCGCTTTAGCAGCAGACTGCACAAAGCGTAACCAAACGCGCATTTTATTGAAATAAGCACTAGACAGCTGAGCATGAAGCCCGTAATATCCGACCCCGCAACGGCGCTATGCGCCCGTAGCTCAGCTGGATAGAGCGCTGCCCTCCGGAGGCAGAGGTCTCAGGTTCGAATCCTGTCGGGCGCACCATTATTATGAATGGCGCTTGAGCTGCGGTGGTAACAAACGTACCGCGTGAAAGATTTTACAGTGGTGGCTATAGCTCAGTTGGTAGAGCCCTGGATTGTGATTCCAGTTGTCGTGGGTTCGAGTCCCATTAGCCACCCCATTAATTTAGTGGTTATGATGCGAAGGTGGCGGAATTGGTAGACGCGCTAGCTTCAGGTGTTAGTGTTCTTACGGACGTGAGGGTTCAAGTCCCTCTCTTCGCACCAATCATCTAAGTTAAGTAAAATTAGTTGTAGCAGTAAAAGCAGTATTTCGGCGAGTAGCGCAGCTTGGTAGCGCAACTGGTTTGGGACCAGTGGGTCGGAGGTTCGAATCCTCTCTCGCCGACCACATTCAGAAAAGGCCAGCTCTTGCAGCTGGCCTTTTTGCAT
>DASXGN010000030.1:0-28461 GCA_036489025.1 Buttiauxella sp. | reverse complement strand
CAGCTGAACCTCGGGCATCTGGTGGACAGCGAGAAGCAGCCGCGCGGGGAAGGCTTTGAGCTCAGAACCGACAGCTGGGGTGCCATCCGGGCGCAGAAAGGGATATTCATCAGCGCTGACGGCCAGGCGAAGGCGCAGGGTCAGGTGCTGGAGATGGGGGCGGCGGTCAGCAATCTGGGTGATGCCCGGGAGCAGATGACGTCGATTTCGGACGATGCCCTGACGGCGACGGCAACCCCGGCGGACCTGCAGGCGCAAATCAGTCTGCTGGAGCAGCAGCTGACGGACCTGAAAAAGTCGGTGCTGCTGATGAGTGCGCCGGACGGCATGGCGCTGACCAGCGGGGAGCATCTGCAGGTGTCGGCCGGTCAGAACCTGATTGCCACAGCCGGTAAAAATGCCGACGTCAGCGTGGTGAAGAACCTGTTTATCGGGGTGGGCCATACCCTGAGCGTGTTTGTGAGGAAGCTGGGCATTAAGCTGATAGCCAACCAGGGGCCGGTGCAGATGCAGGCGCAGAATGACCTGATGGAATTGCTGGCCCGTAAAGAAATCAGCATTGTCAGTACGGAAGATGAAATCAAAATCATCGCGAAGAAGAAGCTGACGGTAAACGGTGGCGGCAGCTACGTGAATCTGGATGGCAGCGCTATTGAATGGGGAACACTTGGGGATTTCAGGACAAAAGCAGGACATTATGACAGACAGACCCAGGCCTCCAATCCAGTCACTCTGCCAGCACTACCTGGGCAGTATCCTGAACTACCGGACGGGGTTTGCATTCCCTGCCTGATTAACGCCATCAAAGAAAACAGCGGTTTCGTACAGGGAGGCCAATGATGAATCCGGATAAGTTATTAGAGGCTGCACAGGCAACATCAGAGAGCAAAATCAGTTTACTGATCGAGGGTGGTGCGTATGACGAGAACATTTTTGCCCAACTTCACGAACAATGCACCGCCAGAATGTATTCACTGTATCAACACCCGCAACTCCTGGAAGCCAGGATGGCCGGGCCCTGGTTGCTGGAAGTTAACGGTCCGCAAGCGCTAGCCAATGGGCTGAATATGTTCCCGCTGACAGCGGGAGCAATATTTCATTCCACATCGGCCCGTTCGCTGGCTGTACAGCTAAGCTGGGGATGCACCCCACTCAATCCAGAGAAGCAGTGTGTGTTAAGCCGCTTCTATATCAGAGAAGTCCTCGAGCCGTTAGCTCAGCGCGCCGAAACCGAATGGCATAGCTTCCTGTTTCAGGGGATTCAACAATGGTGGATGCCGGATCAACACGACTGGACACAGATAGCTATTCCCCCGTCTACGGCAAAAGGCGCACTCGATCACGCGGTTCGTCTCGATGAAGAAACCTGGGCACAGATTTACGATCGCCCGGAAGTCACCAGCGTGCTGACGCAGTGGCAAACATTCCCTTCGGCGCAGGCATTCCCACCCTGTTCACAGCGCAACATGACGACCAAAGCGCTGGATAAAGCCCAGGCAGCAGGTATGGGCACATCCGCTGACAGGAAGCTCTACGCGCTTGTCTATCTGAATGGGGGCAAGCCGTTGCTGGAGTCAACAACCGTTCAGGAAGCCCTGATCGATGTTAAGCAGGGAAAGCGCAAGCTGATGGATGTGCTGCTGGCCGCCGAGCAGGGTTAAACCTCCGAAGAAGGTTAAAATGGGATTTTTTAACAGACTCGAAAAAGTAGACGGGGCCATAAACCGGGGCTATGCCCGCTGGGGGAAAAAGATTTGGCTGAGCCTTGGGCTGGCGGTGATCCTGTACGGCGGCTGGATCGTCTGGGCTGCCATCTGGGGACCGCCTACCGGCGGGGTAACGTTAATTATTCATAGCGAAATCGATCGTCCCATTCTGGGCTTTAGCGTTAACGGTGTGGCGGGCTCTAACGCCTTTGCTCATGGCGGGGGAGGTGCAACCTGCTGCGGTAATATTAATGGGAAAACGGCAGAAGTGATATGGACATTAGATATTACTCACGACCAATACTTAAAAGGCTTACGTCTGGAAAAACGTAGTAAAGTTATACCATTACCTGAACGAAAATGGGGTGAAAATTATCTCCATGTTTATTTCTATCCAGGAGACCAGGTTCGCCTCTGGTGGAGTATTGGCTTCGGCTCGCCGAAAGCAGAAGTACTTATCAAGAACAACCAATAATAAAGGATTATTTATGGATCTCGAAAGCCTTATATCCTCAGCCTGTCGTTCACCACAGATGGATGAGCATCAGACTGGCAGCTGCTCGCGTATATGGCACGTAGGGTTTTGCTTTGATGGCATAAGCCGCAACATTCAACAGGATGCTCCAGAAACGCGCCTGAGTAATATTTCCAGGCTGTTCCGTACCTGCCCCGGCGTGTTAAAAAATACAATAACTAAGACCTGTTCAAATTTTATATCTCAGGTCCCGGCTCATCGAGCACAGAATGCATGACCAATATAAAATGAATAGCCAGGACAGGCTATTACGGTTAAAAGGATGACGGGAGAAATAAATGGGATTTTTTAACAGACTCGAAAAAGTAGACGGGGCCATAAACCGGGGCTATGCCCGCTGGGGGAAAAAGATCTGGCTGAGCCTTGGGCTGGCGGCGGTCCTTTACGGCGGCTGGATCGTCTGGGCTGCCATCTGGGGCCCGCCTACCGGCGGCGTGACGTTAATTATTCATAATCAGTTGGACCGCCCAATTCTGGGTTTCAGCGTTAACGGGGTCGCAGGCGGTAATGCGTTTGCGCACAATAGAAATAATCCGTACTCATCCGGAGCGGGTAAGGCGACCTGTTGTGGCAATATTACCGGAAAAACTGCAGAGGTGATATGGACATTAGATATTACTCACGATCAATACTTAAAAGGCATGCGTCTGGAACAACGCCGTATTGTTATGCCTTTACCTGAACGTAAGTGGGGAGAAAATGACTTGCACGTACATTTTTTACCCGACGATAAAATTTTATTAGGCTGGAGCGATAACGCATGGTCGCCTTATGAGAAACGCCCTGACATTCAGAATAAACATGGAGAGTAATTGTGGATATCGAGAAATTAATTTCAGCCGCACACAGAAGCCGACAGGCTGATGAGCATCAGACTGCAAATCGCTCACTAATATTACATATGGCATTTTTCTTTGACGGCACATACCGCAATATTAAACAAGGTTTTTCTGAACAACACCTGAGTAATACTTCCAGGCTGTTCCGTACCTGCCCCGGCGTGTTAAAAAATAAAATAACCAAGATCTGTTCAAATTTTATATCTCCGGTTCCGGCTCATCGAGCACAGAATGCATGACCAATATAAAATGAATAGCAGGACAGGCTATTACAGTTAAAAAGATGACGGGAGAAATAAATGGGATTTTTTAACAGACTCGAAAAAGTAGACGGGGCCATAAACCGGGGCTATGCCCGCTGGGGGAAAAAGATTTGGCTGAGCCTTGGGCTGGCGGTGGTCCTTTACGGCGGCTGGATCGTCTGGGCTGCCATCTGGGGGCCGCCTACCGGTGGGGTAACGTTAATTATTCATAATCAGTTGGACCGCCCAATTCTGGGTTTTAGCGTCAACGGTGTGGCGGGGGCCAATGCTTTTGTGCGCGATAAGTCAAATCCTTACTCACTTGACCGGGGGGGTGCAACCTGCTGCGGTAATATTAATGGGAAAACCGCAGAGGTGATATGGACATTAGATATTACTCACGACCAATACTTAAAAGGCTTACGTCTGGAAAAACGTAGTAAAGTTATACCATTACCTGAACGAAAATGGGGTGAAAATTATCTCCATGTTTATTTCTATCCAGGAGATCGAGTTCGCCTCTGGTGGAGTACTGGCTTCGGCTCGCCGAAAGCAGAAGTACTTATCAAGAACAACCAATAGTAAAGGATTATTTATGGATATCGAAAGCCTTATTTCCTCAGCCAGTCGTTCACAACAAATGGATGAGAATCAGATT
Source organism: Buttiauxella sp. (assembly GCA_036489025.1). Taxonomy (GTDB): domain Bacteria; phylum Pseudomonadota; class Gammaproteobacteria; order Enterobacterales; family Enterobacteriaceae; genus Dryocola. The sequence continues at coordinate 24,481 of DASXGN010000030.1, read as the reverse complement.
GGCAACTGCTCGCGTATATGGCACGTAGGGTTCTTCTTTGATGGTATACATCGTAATATCGAACAGGATGCTCCAGAAAAACGGTTAAGTAACATTGCACGGTTATTTAGAGCACACCCAAACACGTTAAATAACACCTCTCATTATAGCTATGATTCGTTCTATATCTCCGGCCTCGGAACCCCCTTTAAAGAAGAAATGACAGCTCGTCTGCATACCATGATGGACGGCGCGCAAAATACCACGCTTGACGATATAAAAGCGCAGCCTGGTGATATAGCTAAAGAAACCGGAGTGGAATTATTAAAAGGAAAGAACTGGTACGAGGTATTAAAAAAGCAGGGGGAAAAACTGCTGAACCCCGCCGAATATAAAAAGCTGATCGGGAACATCAGTAGCAGCGTGGCGAAAAAAGTCAGCATTGAGGCCACGCCGTGGCTCCGCGATAACCCTGCGGTGGCCGACTTTTTAGTCACCGGGGCAGATACCCGCTTAGCCTCAACAAAAATCAGCTTTGAGGAAGCCTTTAAGGAGGTCAAAACACTCAGCCCGGTTCCCGTCAGGCTGATTTCCGTCGCGGTTTTTGGCTACGACCTGGGAGCCACGCTTGCACGAAAGTTTATCGATGACCTGCTGGGCGAGGTATGCCAGAAGCACGGGGAAAGCTACAGCTACCAGGGCGTGCCGGTAGATATTGTGTTCACCGGCCTGTTCGACTGCGCCCGCCATACCCCAGCCAGCAATGATAACGGCGTCGATTACTTTATTGCCGCCGCCGGCGGGCCGCTCAGCAAACTCAGCGTACTGTTTGGCGATAAGTCCATCGACCACCAGACGGCACTGCCAAAGGCGGTGCGAAGCGCCCTGCACCTGGTGGCCGCCCATGAGCGCCGCCCCTGGCGCTGTCTTTACCGGCTGGGGGATACAAGCCCGGAACATAAAGAAGAACTGCTGCCGGGGTGCAGCGAGGATATCGGCGGCGGGCTAAAGCCCGACGAGCAGAAGCCGAGCGCCGAACTGTGCCGGGTGGCCCTGCAAAAAATGTATCGCGCAGCCGCCATGGCCGGCGTCCCTTTTCCTAATTTCAAAACGCTGAAGCAGTACTCTGAAACAGTTGCCAGCTATTTTGTTATGGAAGACACCTGGGAAAACGCCTCCGTCGCCGAGTGGGTGGCGCGCTACCAGAAGGTGATGCGGGCGAAAAAAGTCTCTATCCTGGCGCAGAACCAGCACCTGGATAACTACATCGACTGGCTGGGACAGCAGTATTACCAGTACCGCACGGAGCACTTAAAGCTTTCCGAGCAGCGTGAGCGGGCGCTGTCGGGTTCCGGGGCGATGATGGGACAACTGGGCATAGAAAAAAACGCTCTGCGGGAAGCCCGGGGTATTCAGCTACAGATAGATACCCTGGAGCAGCACTGGGGCTGGCTGGAAGATGTCCATGAGGCGGCTAAAACAGCCCGCGGCTGGGGAGACGGGGTGAATATAATGGATAAGCGCATCGACCTTGCTCCGGACATCTACGTCCCGGCTGTTAAGCGGGCTGACAACTTTCTTCGCTACGCCCAAAGCGCTTTTACCGGCGAACCAATAAGCATCATGCCGACCAGAGATACCGCCGTGCTTTACGCCCGGTTTATGCACGATATTCAGCGTGCGGATCGTGGAGCCGCCATCAATGCCGATTATCTGGTTATCAGAAGTATGGAAAAACCCGGCGGGTGAATAAGCGTCACCCGTTGAATAATAGCGGGCGACGCAATGGCTTAATGACTCTGCAAAGTTCAATCCGCGCCGAGGAACATCTTGCGCAGGTAGTGCGGCACGGCGTTATCGGCGTTGGTGCCGATTACCTCCAGCTCCGGCAGCAGATCTTTCAGGCGCTGGTGCGCGTTGCCCATAATGCAGCCTTTGCCCGCCATCGACAGCATTTCGGCGTCGTTCATGCCGTCACCAAAGGAGATGCAGTCTTTCAGGCTGTAGCCCATCGCCTTCGCAACCGCTTCCAGCGCATGACCTTTGGATACGCCGCCGGCCATCACTTCCAGGCAGGTTAGCGTTGAGAAGCTGACGTTAACGCGGTCGCCCCAGCGGGCGTTGATTGCCTGTTCCAGCGGCAGCAGCTTGTCGTGGTCGTCGCAGGTGAAGAACACTTTGCTGACGCCGTCGGTTTCCAGCAGGCCCGGCTCGTAGAGCGAGTAGTTGAACACCGCCTCTTTGAAATATTTCATCTCTTCGGGACGATGGCGGTTCATGAACCACTCGTCGCCGCGATAGACGTTGGTGACGATGTCTTTGTCGGCATGCATCACGCCAAAGAGATCGCCTGCAATATCGCGATCCAGGTCGTGAGTGAACACCAGGTTGCCATCGGTATCGTGCACGCGCGCGCCGTTTGAGGTGATCATGTAGGCTTTGATTTCGAGGTTGTCGCGGATCTGCGCAACGTCGATATGGTGGCGGCCGGTGGCAAAGACGAAGTTCACGCCCTCGGCGGTGAGCAGCTTCAGCGTTTCTTTAGCGTACGGAGAAAGCAGGTGATCGGGGGACAGCAACGTGCCATCTAAGTCAGACGCAACGACATGGTACATAGGATTTGTTGAACCTCTGGTGGTGAATTCAAATTAATTATGCCGATCAAAGAAAGCAATGATGGCACTGAGCGCTTCAGCACGCATGCTGTCCCTTTCAAACAGGATCTCATGATACGCGCCGTTTATGACGTAAGGTGTTTCCCCCTCACAGGGATGGCCCGCCGCGGCACGAAGTTCGCAGAAGCGTTGATGCGCGCGGTTGTCGACGACGCGCTCCTCTTCTGCCTGGAGGATAAATATCGGCGTGGTAATGGCGGTGGCTCCCGCTAAAACCTGTTCTCCTGCGAGTATTCCCTCGCGTACCCAGTGCCACGTAGGCCCGCCAACCCGCAATGCTGGCTCATCAGCATAAAACCGCTGGTTGCGACGGTAGCGTTCACGGCTATGGGTCAGGACATTAACGCTAAACGGCAGTGCGCGCCAGCGGCCAGTTCCTATGGCGTATCCTTCGCGAATGCGCTGGTGTCCTTCGGCCCAGTCCAGCAGATGGCGAACCATCCATTCCGGCCAGCGCAGCGTAATGCCAAACATCGGCGCACAAAGGGCTACGGCATCAAAGGCCTCGGCGTTTTTTTCTAGCCACAGGGTGGTGATCGCCCCGCCCATCGAATGCGCCAGCACATAGCGTTTCCGCCACGGACCGTTGGCAACTTCATGTTTGTAAAACAGATCAAAATCTTCGACGTAGTCGCTAAATTTCACCACGTGTCCGCGGTGGGTGTCCGACAGCATGCGGCCCGAGCGGCCCTGTCCGCGATGGTCAATAATCAGGACGTCAAATCCACAGTGGAATAGATCGTAGGCCAGCTCGGCGTATTTTACGTAGCTTTCTATGCGCCCCGGGCAGACGACAATCACCCGGTCATGAGTTTCTGAATGGAAGCGAACGTAGCGTACCGGAATTTCGTCCACGCCTAAAAATTCGCACTCTTCGCGCCCACGCCAGAAGTCCGTCAGTGGACCCGTCGTGAAAGCAGCAAATGCCCTTTCCCGGCTTAACCATCCATTTTTATGCTGAGTCATAAGCTGTTTTTGCACCGTCTGGACTGATTATTTGTGACCCGTAGCACACCCATAAACAATAGCGTATTGTGGCACAAAAGTGGTCTCTCTGGGAATTTCACATGACTTTCGAATGGTGGTTTACCTATCTTCTGACGACGATAATCCTCAGCCTTTCTCCCGGTTCCGGCGCTATCAATACGATGTCTACCGCCATCAGCCACGGCTATCGCGGTGCGGCTGCGTCCATCGCGGGTTTACAGGCCGGGCTTGCCATTCATATAGTGCTGGTCGGCGTTGGCCTTGGCGCGCTGTTCTCCCGCTCGCTGATGGCTTTCGAAGTGCTGAAGTGGGCCGGGGTCGCCTGGCTTATCTGGCTCGGCATTCAACAGTGGCGAGCGGCTGGCGCAATCGATCTGAATACCCTGGCCGCCAGCCAGCCCCGCAGCCGCCTGTTTAAACGCGCGGTGTTTGTGAATTTGACTAACCCGAAAAGCATCGTGTTTCTTGCCGCGCTCTTCCCGCAGTTTATCGCCCCTCATCAGCCGCAGGCGATGCAATACGTGATTCTCGGCGTCACTACCGTGGTGGTGGATATCATCGTGATGATTGGCTACGCGACGCTGGCAACGAGGATCGCGGGCTGGATTAAGGGCCCGCGTCAGATGAAGGCGTTGAACAGAGCGTTTGGTTCGCTGTTTATGCTGGTCGGCACGCTCCTCGCCGGAGCGCGGCCAGGCTGATCAGCGAGAAATAATCAGGTGAATGCCGAACCCGGCAAACAGAGCGCCCGCCGTGCCGTCAATCCATTTGGCGAGGCGCTGATAGCCGCGACGCATTTTCGGCAGGGCAAACAGGCTGGCGACCAGAGTAAACCAGGCCAGCGTTTCAAAAGCGATTAAGACAAACAGGCCCCAGCGCTCGGCGCTGCCCACGTTATCGCCGACGAACAGCGAGAATACGCTGCCGAAATAGATAATCGCTTTGGGATTAGCCAGATTGGTGAACAGGCCTTTCAGGAAACTGCGCCCGCCGTGCGCCAGCTCAACTTCCGGCGACGCTTCCGCCACCTTCTCTTTCTTCAGCGCGCTGCGCAGCATCTGGTAGCCCATCCAGCACAGATACAGCCCGCCGCCGACCATAATAATATTATGCAGCCAGGCCATCTTTTCGAGAATCAGATGCAGGCCAAGCAGCGCCACGCCGGACCACACCATGACGCCTGCGGTAATGCCCAGCACGCCCATCATGGCCTCTTTGCGGGAGCGGCTTACGGCGGTCTGGGAGACGAAGAAGAAATCAGGGCCGGGGCTCATCAGCGCTACGATGTGCACCAGCGCCACGGTGAGAAATAGCATTAGCATAAGAAGTCACTCGCGGGATTATCAGTCGAAGAACCACCATCCTGCCACGTTCGGGCAGGGCTGGCTACTCCTCATCTTCGCCGTCAGCGTGGCTGCGGATAAGCGCCATGAACTCACGCCCAAAACGCTCGAGCTTGCGCGTGCCTACGCCGTTAACGCCAAGCATTTCGCCCGGAGAAATCGGCATCTGCTCGGCCATTTCGATAAGCGTGGCGTCGTTGAAAACCACGTAAGGCGGGATGTTCTCTTCGTCGGCAATGGCTTTGCGCAGTTTGCGCAGCTTGGCAAACAGCTTGCGATCGTAGTTGCCGCCGAACACTTTCTGATTGGCGCGCGGTTTGATGGCCACAACGCGCGGCACCGCCAGCATCAGAGGAACCTCTGCCCGCAGGTAAGGGCGAGCCGCTTCAGTAAGCTGTAAAGCCGAGTGCTGGGCAATATTTTGCGTCACCACGCCGAGGTGGATTAGCTGGCGGATAACGCTCACCCAGTGCTCGGTGGTGTGGTCGCGGCCTTCGCCGTAAATCTTCAGCTTGTCGTGCCCTAATTCGCGGATGCGCTGATTGTTCGCGCCGCGCAGCACCTCAACCACGTAGCCCATACCAAAACGTTGCCCAACGCGATAAATGCAGGAAAGCGCTTTTTGAGCGTCCATCAGCCCGTCGTAGCGGCGCGGCGGATCGAGACAGACATCGCAGTTGCCGCAGGCCTGCTGGCGGCCTTCGCCGAAGTAGTTCAGCAGCACCAGACGGCGGCAGGTTTGCGCTTCGGCAAAGGCGCCCATCGCGTTGAGCTTGTGGCGTTCGATATCCTGAAGCTGGCCCGGCGCTTTCTCTTCGAGGCACTTCCGCAGCCAGGCCATGTCGGCCGGATCGTAAAACAGCATCGCTTCCGCAGGCAGGCCATCGCGCCCGGCGCGGCCCGTTTCCTGGTAGTAGGATTCGATGTTGCGGGGAATATCAAAGTGCGCCACGAAGCGCACGTTAGGCTTGTTGATGCCCATGCCAAAGGCCACGGTGGCGACGACAATTTGCAGGTCATCGCGCTGGAATTTTTCCTGCACCTCTGCGCGTACGGCGTGTTCAAGCCCCGCGTGGTAGGCCCCGGCGCTGATGCCTTTGCTCTGCAGGCGGGCCGCGGTATCTTCAACCTTCGCCCGGCTGTTGCAGTAAATAATGCCGGATTTGCCGCGCTGTTCCTGAACGTAGCGCATCAGCTGATCGAGAGGTTTAAACTTCTCCATCAGCATGTAGCGAATATTCGGGCGGTCAAAGCTGCTGATTTGAATCAGCGGGTCTTGCAGGCCAAGCAGGCGGACAATATCCAACCGCGTGGTGTCATCGGCAGTGGCGGTCAGGGCGATAAACGGCACGCTTGGCAGACGCTGGCGCAGCTGGCCGAGCGCGGCGTACTCCGGCCGGAAATCGTGGCCCCATTGGGAAATGCAGTGCGCTTCATCAACCGCCACCATTGACAGGTGCCAGTGGCAGATCTGGTCGATGAAGTTGTCCATCATCAGCCGCTCTGGCGCGATGTACAGCAGGCGAATTTGTCCGCTGCGGCAGCCGGCCATAACTTCCTGCTGCTGTTCGCGGCTTTGGGTTGAGTTCAGACAGGCCGCCGCGACGCCGTTGGCCAACAGCTGGTCAACCTGGTCTTTCATCAGCGAGATGAGCGGTGAAACGACGACCGTCAGCCCGCCAAAGACCAGCGCGGGAATTTGGTAGCACAGCGATTTACCGCCGCCGGTTGGCATCACGACAAGGCAGTCGCGCCCTTCCAGCACCGTTTCAATGATGGTTTCCTGACCCGGACGGAACTGCTGGTAGCCGAAGGTTTCCTGTAAAACCTGCCTTGCCAGCGCTGTCTGATTAATTATTTCCGCCTGTGTCACGCTTTCTCCACCACAAAAAATTCAGGCGCCATTTTCAGCGCCTGAGGGAAAAACTGCAACTTTTTAGAACAGGTCGTTAAGCATAACGCCCACGCCAAAGCGCGTCTGATTAAAGTTGTAGTCAATTAGCGACTCGCCGTAACCGCTGTAGAGCTGGGTGTACAGGCGAACGTGCTTAGTAACCGGATAGCTGAAGCCAAGCTCGCCGCCGCCGTAGCCGGTGTTCCAGTTGTACTGCCCTTTCAGGCTCAGCACTGCGTCACCCAGCGAGTAACCCACCTTGAGCTGATAGTAGCCCATGTATTTGGTGATATCCGGGTTGTCGTCGGTGCTGCCAATCACGTACCACGGCTTCACTTCCACCAGCCAGTTACCCTGCTCCGCCATCAGCCGAGTGTAAAGGCGGTTCCAGCTGCGGGAGGTAGGGTCAGAGCGCCCGTTGGAGTCGTGGTTATAGCCCACTTCCACGTCGCGCAGCGTCCAGCCGGCAAAAGTTTCATCCATGGCAAAGCCGAGGAAAAGCTGCGGCTCATAGTTTGTCTCGCGGAAAGGCGCGGATTCGCCGCTGTTGGACAGCTGCCACCAGGATTTCTGCGTATAGGATGCGCCCAGCACCGAGTTGGAGCCAAGAATACCGCGCCACAGCGGGAACGCCAGGCTCAGCTGAAATTTAACTTCGTCCTTACGGGCGTTATCAGACCAGTTGTAGGAGCTAATCGCCTCTTTGTTCAGATCGTCGGTGACCGTGTAAATCACATAGTTTGTGTCGTAAGGATAGAGGGTGAACGGGTTGTCGTGCTCCTGAAGCATGTTGGCGATGATGCTGCCGCGCACCGCGGGCTTATCGTGCACCTCTTTAATTGTGGCTTCCTGTGCGTAGGCCGTCAGAGGCAGCAGGCAGGCCGCCATTAAGCATCCCAGAAACTTGCGCATCGACAATGTTCTCCTGAACGTAAAATTTGGTTTCGAATTATTAGCTGGCGGACATTCTACATAGTTCCCCTGCTTCCCGCTCGGTCAACCTGTCTTAAAGTGGAAAGCAACAAATGAGAAGCATAAAATACACATTCATTTAACTTATTCAGACTTTATTGATTAAGGATGGATCCATGTCCGGCACTATTCTGACGACCGAAGCGGCTCTCCAGCTTGTCGGCGAAATTTTTGTTTATCACATGCCTTTTAACCGCGCGCTCGGGCTTGAGCTGGAGCGTTATGAAAAGTCGTTCGCACAGCTGGCCTTTAGCAACCAGCCGATGATGGTAGGTAACTGGGCACAAAGCATTTTACACGGCGGAGTGATTGCCTCCGCGCTGGACGTTGCGGCAGGTTTGGTTTGCGTTGGCAGCACGCTGACCCGTCACGACACCATCAGCGAAGAAGAGCTTCGCCAGCGCCTGTCGAAAATGGGAACCATTGATTTGCGCGTCGATTATCTACGTCCTGGCCGCGGGCAGCGCTTTACCGCCAGCAGCAGTTTGTTGCGTGCGGGTAACAAAGTTGCCGTGGCGCGCGTTGAGTTACATAACGAAGAAGAGCTGCATATTGCCAGCGCCACGGCCACCTACATGGTGGGGTGAAAAGATAAATCCTGTTACTATTCGCTCACTATTTTTCTACGAGTTTTTTTCATGGATGCGAAACAAACCCGCCAGGGCGTGCTGCTGGCTCTTGCGGCGTATTTAATGTGGGGCATCGCCCCTGCCTATTTCAAGCTAATCCATTATGTTCCGGCGGATGAAATCCTCACCCACCGCGTGATTTGGTCATTTTTCTTTATGGTGGCGCTCATCACCCTGAGCCGCCAGTGGCCACAGGTGAAGAAGTCATGCCAGAACCGCAGGAAGGTGCTGGCGATGGCGCTGTCCGCGGTGCTGATCGGCGGAAACTGGCTGCTGTTTATCTGGGCGGTGAACAATAACCACATGCTGGAGGCGAGCCTCGGCTACTTCATCAACCCGCTGGTGAACGTCGTGCTGGGGATGATTTTCCTCGGCGAACGATTCCGCAGAATGCAGTGGGTCGCCGTGCTGCTGGCCGCCTGCGGCGTGCTGGTACAGCTGTGGACGTTTGGTTCACTGCCGGTTATCGCGCTGGGCCTGGCATTCAGCTTTGCGTTTTACGGGCTGGTGCGCAAAAAAATCGCCGTGGACGCGCAAACCGGCATGCTGGTTGAAACCCTGTGGCTGCTGCCAATAGCGGCGATTTACCTGTTTGGGATTGCCGACAGCGCCACCAGCCATCTGTCGCAGAACTCGTGGACGCTCGACCTGCTGCTGGTGGCCGCCGGTATTGTCACGACGATTCCGCTGCTGTGCTTTACCGCCGCCGCCACTCGCCTGCGTCTTTCCACGCTCGGCTTCTTCCAGTATCTGGGCCCGACGCTGATGTTTCTGCTCGCCGTCACCTTCTACGGCGAAGTGGTCGGCAAAGATAAAATGCTGACCTTTGGCTTTATCTGGGCCGCGCTGGCGCTGTTTATTTTGGATGCGGTTTATACGCAGCGAAATTCCCGGCTTGCCGCGCGGGCGGCCAGCGAAAAATAAAAAAAGGAGCCGATTGGCTCCTTTTTCACATCTATCGGCTCACAGCCAGTTCTTACGCTTGAAGTACAGATACGGCGCAAGGCCTGCCAGAATCATAACGACGATCGCGGCGGGATAGCCGAAGCTCAAATCCAGCTCCGGCATAAACTTGAAGTTCATCCCGTAGCTTGAGGCAACGAGCGTTGGCGGCAGGAATACGACGGACACAACCGAGAAGATCTTGATGATGCGGTTCTGCTCGATATTGATAAAGCCCATCGCCGCCTGCATTAAGAAGTTCACCTTCTGGAACAGGGATTCGTTGTGCGGCAGCAGGGATTCGATATCGCGCAGGATTTCACGAGCCTGTTCAAGCTGCCCGCTCGGCAGGCGCGCTTTGCGCACCAGGAAATTGAGCGCGCGCTGGGTATCCATCAGGCACAGGCGAACCTTCCAGCCGATATCTTCCAGTTCCGCCAGCGTGGAGAGCGCGGCGTCGTATTCGTCGCCCTGGTGCCCTTCCATGATGACGCGGCTCAGCTTTTCCAGATCGCTATAGATGTTTTCGATTTCATCCGCCAGCTGTTCGATTTTGGTTTCGAACAGGTCAAGCAGCAGCTCGTAGGCATTACCGTCCACCATGTTCTGGCTGCGGGCGCGCATACGATAAAGGCGAAACGCAGGCAGTTCGCGCTCGCGCAGCGTATACAGGCGGCCTTCGCGGATGGTAAACGCGACGGTGCTGTTCCCGGCGTGATCGTCCGCATCTTCGAAGAAGAAAAAGGAGTGGATGTGCAGGCCGTCTTCGTCTTCAAAAAAACGCGCGGATGCTTCGATGTCTTCCAGCTCTGGTCGGGTTGCCAGGCTTTGCCCAAGTTCCGTTTGCACACGCTCACGCTCGGTCTCTTCGGGCTCGACCAGATCAACCCAGACGGAGTTCGTCAGGTTGTCGGCCTCATCCAGTTCGAGACGAGACAGGCGATTGTTTTCCAGTTGAAATGCGCTCAGCATGACCGGGACTCCCAATGCAAAAAATATCAGGGACAGCTCGGTGGGCACACAGGCAGAAACAGTACAGGTTTCAGACCATTAAACAGTCTGACTCATTGCGACGGGAGAGATGAATATGAGGTCGCCGACAACCACTAAGGCTATCAGCATTTGAGGACAGCCTTAGAAGTTGTACCTGGATAACAGGTAGTTGAGCCAGTATCTACTGGGTGTGTCCAAGGCGAGTGTCCTCTTAAGTCGTATTCGTGCGCGCATGTTACGCCACCGCTAATATGGCGTCAACACGCAACGGGACACCGCTGCAGATTAAATACCCGCGATGTTTGAAGGGTAACAACGCCCCTAAAAATGGGGCGGTATTTCGCAGACTTACACCGTTTCCAGACGCGCATAGGCGGCAACCAGCCACTTGATTCCCTGCCCCGGAAAAGCGACCTGAACGCGGCTATGTTCGCCGCTGCCTTCGAGGTTAACGACGGTGCCTTCACCAAACTTAGCGTGACGAACGCGCTGCCCGAGGCTAAAGCCAGAATCGTTCTCTGAAATCGGCGTGCCCATGCGCTGATGGCTGACCGGGCGGCTGATGCTGGCGCGCAGGCGCACTTCTTCGACGCAGTTTTCCGGCAGCTCACCCACAAAGCGCGACGGCCGGTGATAAACCTCTTTGCCGTACAGCCGGCGAGTTTCCGCGTAGGTTAGGGTAAGCTTTTGCATGGCGCGGGTGACGCCGACGTACGCCAGGCGGCGCTCTTCTTCCAGACGTCCGCCTTCATCCAGCGACATCTGGCTCGGGAACATGCCTTCTTCCATCCCGACGATAAAGACCTGCGGGAACTCCAGCCCTTTTGCCGAGTGCAGCGTCATAAGCTGCACCGCGTCCTGCCAGGTATCCGCCTGCCCTTCACCGGCTTCAAGCGCGGCGTGAGACAGGAAAGCCTGCAGCGGCATTAAATCTTCGTCTTCGTCCTGATAGCTGAACTGGCGCGTGGCCGTCACCAGCTCCTCTAAGTTTTCGATCCGCGTCTGGCCTTTTTCACCTTTCTCCTGCTCGTACATGAGCATCAGGCCGGAGTCTTTAATCACCCGGTCGGTCTGGACGTGCAGCGGCATGTCGATGGTTTCATGGGCCAGCGAATCAATAAGCTCCATAAAGCGCTGCAGCGCGGAAGCCGCACGTCCGGCAAGCGCCTTCTCCTGCAACAGCAGGCGGCAGGACTGCCAGAGCGTGAGCTGCTTATCACGCGAGGTCTGGCGAACCACGTCCAGCGTGCGATCGCCGATGCCGCGCGTAGGCGTATTCACCACGCGTTCGAAAGCGGCATCGTCGTTGCGGTTGGCAATCAGGCGCAGATAGGAGAGTGCATCTTTAATTTCCTGACGTTCAAAGAAGCGCATCCCGCCATAAATGCGGTACGGCATGCTGACCTGCAACAGCGCTTCTTCCAGCACGCGCGACTGGGCGTTGCTGCGGTAGAGAATGGCGCAGTGCTCAAGCTGGCCGCCGTTCTCCTGCCAGGTTTTGATACGGTTGACGACGAAGCGTGCCTCGTCGAGCTCGTTGAACGCGCAGTAGAGAGAGATCGGCTCACCGTCGCTGCCGTCGGTCCAGAGCTCTTTGCCTAAGCGGCCCGAGTTGTTGGCGATCAGGGCGTTGGCCGCATTCAGAATATTGTTCGTGGAGCGATAGTTTTGCTCCAGGCGAATAGTTTGTGCGCCGGGGAAGTCGGTCAGGAAGCGCTGGATGTTTTCAACCTGCGCGCCGCGCCAGCCGTAGATGGACTGGTCATCATCGCCGACGATCATCACTTTGCCGGTCTCGCCCGCCAGCAGGCGAATCCACGCGTACTGAATGCTGTTGGTATCCTGGAATTCGTCCACCAGAATGTTGGTGAACCGTTCACGGTAGTGATTGAGAATGTGCGGCTTGTTAAGCCACAGCTCGTGGGCGCGCAGCAGCAGCTCGGCGAAATCCACCAGGCCCGCGCGGTCGCAGGCTTCCTGATAGGCCTGATAAACCTTCTGCCAGGTTTGCTCCACCGGATTGCCGTAGCTTTCAATGTGCTGCGGACGCAGGCCCTCATCTTTTTTGCCGTTGATGTACCACATGGCCTGACGCGGCGGCCACTGCTTCTCATCGAGATTCAACGCCTTGACCAGGCGTTTTAACAGGCGCAGCTGATCTTCGCTGTCCAGAATCTGGAAGTCCTGCGGCAGGTTGGCGTCCATATGGTGCGCGCGCAGCAGGCGGTGAGCCAGACCGTGGAAGGTGCCGACCCACATGCCGCCCTGGCTGGTGCCCATCAGTTGACCAATACGGTGGCGCATTTCCGCCGCCGCTTTGTTGGTAAAGGTGACCGCCATGATCGAGTACGGCGAGCAGTTCTCGACCGTCATCAGCCAGGCGATACGGTGCACCAGCACGCGCGTCTTACCGCTGCCCGCTCCGGCCAGCACCAGCATGTTGCTGCGCGAAGCCGCGACGGCTTCGCGCTGTTTGTCATTGAGGCTATCGAGCAGGTAAGAAACGTCCATTGGCACCGCCGTTTGAAGAGTATGAACACCCGACGTATGACGAGCATCAACCCCTGGAATTTTATACAGAGTTGCTGAGGATTATATCAGCGCGGTGAGGGATGCCAACCGCGAAATTTCCAGATGCGGCAATAAGCGGCTGTCGTCGATCTGCATCAAATCACCATCGCGAAGGTTGATCCAGCAGGCCTGCATGCCACAGCTCACGGCGCCCGCGACATCGGTAGTGAGGTCGTCCCCTACGTGAAGGATATGCGCCAGCGGCACGCCCAGCTTTTCGGCTGCCAGGTGATACATATCATTGAACGGCTTAGCACGCCCGTGCGGGCCAGCCCGCAAAACAAACTTAAAGTATTTATCCAGGCCAAACAGATGCGGCTCGGCGTTGCCGTTAGTAATCGCCACCAGCGGCCACTTTTTGGCAAGCTCGGCCAGCGTGTCGTGAGTTTCCTGCGGCACGTCAATCCGGCTGCGCCACTGGGCAAAGTTAGCCATCGAAGCCGTGGCACCTTCTGCGGCTTCTTCTGCGCTCAGGCCAGCATCCAGCATGGCCTGTTCGACGGCCCGACGACGCCATTCGGTCACGTCGTGATAGATGTCTGGTTCCGCAAGGCGAATGGCCTGGCGCAGGCGCATGAAGTCCGGTTTTCGAAGCGCGCTAAGGTTTGGATGGTAGTTCTGCACGAAGCTCAGCGCTTCCAGCTCGGTGCGTTCAATCACCGGGCGGTTGTCGTACAGCGTGTCGTCGAGATCGAAAGTGAGCGCGGCAATCGGCCCAAGTGGGCGGTAAAAATGCATTACGATTTCCCCCGTTTGGCGCGTGGATGCGCGGCATCATACACCGAGGCTAAATGTTGAAAGTCTAAGTGGGTATAGATCTGCGTGGTGGACAGGTTGGCGTGGCCCAGCAGCTCCTGCACGCCGCGCAAATCGCCGCTCGATTCCAGCATGTGCGTGGCAAAAGAGTGGCGAAGTTTGTGCGGGTGGACGTGGCTGTTCAGCCCCTGCTTGATGCCCCACTCGCTAAAGCGTTTTTGTACGTTGCGCGCGGAGATTCGCTTCCCCTGCTTTGAAAGAAACAGCGCGTCGTCGTCCGGGCCAAAAAGCTCGCGCAAATCGAGCCAGTGTTCCACCCAGGCTACGGCAGATTTACCCACCGGCACGCGACGTTCTTTACTGCCTTTGCCGATAACCCAGGCTTCGCCCGTGGATAAATCCAGATGCCCGCAGTCCATGTTCACCAGCTCGGAAAGACGCAGGCCCGCGCCATACATCACTTCAAGCATGGCGCGATCGCGAACGGCGAGCGGATCGTTAAGATCGATGTCCAGCAGGCGGTTAACGTCGTCGACGTCGATATTTTTCGGCAGATGGCGGCCAGCTTTAGGCGCGGAAATCCCTCTGGCCGGGTTAGCTTTGAGCTCGCCCTGGCTAATCATCCAGTCGAAGAAACTGCGCAGGGCGGAAAGGCGCAGAGCGAGGCTGGACGGCCCCAAACCGGCTTTACGACTGCGAACCGCAAGGGATCGCACGCCTGCGGCATCGCACTGCTGCCAGGATTTCAGGCCCATCTCTTCGAGCAGATGGAGAAGGGCTGCCAGCTGGCGGCCATAGTTAAGCAGGGTAAGCGAGCTGAGCTGGCGCTCAACCTTCAGATAGCGTAGAAAGCCGTCAATTGAGGTTTGCAGGGGCGCGGCGGTCATACTCTTTCAATCCAGCGCTCCAGCAGATCTGGCAGCATGAGCGCCAGCTCGTGAAGCAGCTGCGTGCCCTGGCCTTGCTGATAATGCTGCACGTCGCGGCTGCTGAAAAGCAGCACGCCAAGATCGGCATCGCTGCCCAACAGCGAGAGCGCTACCGAACCAATGGCTTTAGCCTGCGGCAGCACAACCAGCAGCTCCGGTCCGTTTAGCGGCCCAAGATAGTGCTGCTTGTCGCCCAGACGCTGAATGCGCAGCGGCTCGAAAGCCTGACGATTGAGGGCCAGATGCGTGAAGTCGGAAGGCGCACCGATACGCCAGCGGTCGGCGAACAGGCGAACGTTCGCCCCGGCCAGCCCCATTTCTCGCGCCCAGCGGTGCAGGCGGTTGAGCATATCCTGCAGGCTGGTCGCCGAGGCAAGACGGCCCTGCAGCTTCAGCAGGCGGTGGAACAGGCCTTCGTTGGCGCTCGCCTGCTCCATCAGCAGGGTCATGTTTTCTTCAAGGAAATTGATGTGGTGGCGACTGCGGGCCATATGCCATTCCACCAGCGATACCGTACCGCGCACCGGGTGCGGGACCTGCATCTGCTCAACCTGATGAGCGTTGCGAATGAAGAAGTCAGGATGGCGCAGCAGATACTCCGCCACGGCGTCATCATCAAGCTCCAGTACGGCGTCTGGCTGTTCCTCGGCGTTCTTCATAGGTGTATGAATCCGTCATAGACATGGGCCGCGGGACCGGTCATAAACAGCGGATTTCCCGGCCCTTTCCAGGCGATATCAAGGCGGCCGCCGGGCAGTTCAACCCGCACCTGCTCGGCCAGCAAACCTTGCTGAATGCCTACGGCCACTGCGCCACAGGCGCCGCTTCCGCAAGCTTGTGTTTCACCCGCGCCGCGTTCAAACACGCGCAGGCGAATATGTTCCCGGCTGACTACCTGCATGAAGCCAATATTGGCCCGCTCCGGGAAACGCTCGTGGCTTTCCATTACCGGGCCTAAGGTTTCCACCGCAGCGGTGGTGACATCGTCAACCTGGATGACGCAGTGCGGATTGCCCATCGACACCACGCCGCACATAATGGTTTGTTCAGCTGCCCGCATAATATAGGTCTTTTCCGCTTTGTTTGCGCGGAACGGCACTTCGGAAGGTTCGAAGTTCGGTTCACCCATATTGACGCGTACCAGCTCATCGTCGGTCACGCTCAGAACCATACGGCCGTTTGCCGTACTGACGCGAATATCGCGTTTGTTGGTCAGCCCTTTCAGGCGAACAAAGCGGGCAAAACAGCGCGCGCCGTTTCCACACTGCGAGACTTCGCTGCCGTCGGCGTTGAAGATACGGTAGTGAAAATCGAGGTCCGGATCGTAAGGAGGCTCAACTACCAGCAGCTGATCGAAACCTACGCCAAGATGCCTGTCCGACAAACGGCGGATAAGCTCCGGGGAGAAATAAACATTCTGTGTCACCGCGTCGACGACCATAAAGTCATTACCGAGGCCATGCATTTTTGAGAACTGCATTTTCTGCTCCATTTCCGCGGTTACTTATCTCTTATTGGCTAGTAGATGACCTGAGTCGGCGCATCATCCGTGCCGCGATCGTTACGATCCGGCGTGGATGACTGCGTCTGTGGCGCAGGCGCGGTGCTCTGAGTCGCCGGCTTGGTTTTCCCGTCAGCGGGAGGAAAATATAAAGGGCCTTTCAGGCCGCAGCCTGTCAGGCTGAACAGCGCAAGGGCTATCGCCAGCGGGCAGAAAATTTTCTTCATTATTGAGGTGCCTGTGATTCAATATTCTGTCGTCTATCATCGCAGGTGAACCCCGAAAAGCAATACTCTTTTCTATTCCTGAAGGTTGCTTTTATACTGCCGGGAAGACGAACAACCGGGAAGAAGAGATGAACGACAGCGAATTTCATCGTATATGCGATGGCCTATGGATGACTATCGAAGAGCGTCTGGATGACTGGGACGGCGATACGGATATCGATTGTGAGATCAACGGCGGCGTGCTGACCCTAAGTTTTGAAAACGGCAGCAAAATCATCATCAACCGTCAGGAACCGCTGCATCAGGTCTGGCTGGCGACCAAAAGCGGCGGCTATCATTTTGACCTGAAAGGTGAACAGTGGATTGGCGATCGCAACGGGGAAGAGTTCTGGGCACTGCTTGAAACAGCCTGCACCCAGCAGGCCGGAGAGCCGGTCAGCTTCAGTTAATTACTGCTGATACTGCTGCATCAGCGGCGTTGCGCTATCGTCATGATTGGCGGGCGTCGCTGCTGTGAGGCTCTGGTTGCGGAACGGAATCACCTGCACGCGGCCATCAACCTTCACAATCTGATAGAACTGCGGCAGGTTAAAGTTGATAAAACTTGAACCGTAGGTAAAACGGTCGTGGGATGACGAATAGAAGCGGCTAACGTCGCGCACCAGCTCCTCTTTGCTTCCTTCGCAGTGGTGATATACCTCCGCCCGGTTGCTCTCATCCAGAATATAGATGTTAAAGCCCTGTTCCTCGCTGATTTCCTCGAAGAAGAACTGAATGATGCCCTCGCTCGCGAACCCGTCCACCACCGGCGGCAGCTGCACCTGGTTAGTTTCAACCTGCACCGACAGGCCGTGCAGTTTGTTATGCGAGATTGCGCCATAAAATTCGACGGCGTTCTCCAGCTTCTGCACCGACACGCTCAGGCGTTCGAAGAACAGGCCCCAGGTCTGGCCGGAAACGCGCAGCGCTTTGAAACGGCCGGGCTCCTGGCGGGTGCTGGACAAGCGGAATTCAATACATTCGGAAACCAGTTGCTGCACGCGGGTGCGGATCAGGCCGCGCAGGTGCTGGCTGTAGCAGAATACTTCTACGCTGTCCGGCGGCGCGGCATCCTGGTGCATTTTACCGAGGATGGTTTTCAGCGCTTCGATCATCGCCTGCTCGCCGTTGAAGTGCAGAGTACGCACTTCGTTCCACGAGTTGCGGTACAGCAGATCGACGCTGCCAATCAGGCATTGCTGCTGCTGCCCGAAGCTGAAGACATCCAGCTTGCGGAAGTCAAAATGGACAACCTGGTTGCGGAAGGCCGCCGTCGGGTCATATTCCAGGTTGACGATAATTGCCAGATGGCGGATTTCGCACGGGCTATACAACGCTTTCGGCGTTGGAGCAGGCAGGCGCAGCGGGAAGTGATGGGACACGTCCGCCACCATTTCCTGCAGCTTCGGTAAATCACAGACGCCGTTGCCCTTAATAAACAGGCGGGTGCGGGAGGTCAGCAGGCCGTTGAAGTAGGCCCAGGCCACCAGCTTATTAAGATAACGGTTATATTCCAGCGGCTGATGGCTGACGATGGAATCCATGTTTGGCGCACGGTTATACAGATACCAACCGGAACGGTTGGCGCGGCCCGGCGGCACGTGGATAAAGGTAAGGTTCGACTCAGAAAGATCCGGTGAAATCTGCGGGTTTACCAGCGTGACTTTCCCCGGCAGCGCTTCAAATGCCGCGTACAGTTTGCGGGTCAAAACGCCGATATCCTGCGGGCTAGCGGAAACGCTGAGGTTGTTGCGCCGGGCAAAGCGAATCAGGTTGCGATAGCTTTGCATCATCGCATCAAGCAGCTCATTGTGCGCGTCGCGGACCTGGTCAATTTTCCAGTTGGCGCGGTTATCCAGCATCGCCAGCCGTTCTTCATCCCAGCCCCACTCTTTAACCAGCTGGCTTAGAACCTCACGCCGCCAGCCGACGCAGGCGCGCTCGCGGGAGAGCTTTTCGCACACTTTCAGATAGAAGCAGCGGCGCACCAGATCCAGGCGGGCGTTATCTTCAATTTGCGTCAGATAATGGGTGACGCGTTCCAGCATCATGCAGTAAGGATCGAGACCAAAAGAGACAATCTCGCCGTCGTGCAGCCGCTGTTTGATATCTTTCGCCAGCAGGCGTGCATTCGGATATTCCCAGGAATAGGCTTCCAGCAGCAGCGTTTTCAACACGGCTTTGTAGGGGGAATCGATGCTTTTATAAAGCTGCCAAAGGCTGGCACCGAAATACTCTTCCGCGGAGAGCGAGCTCAATCCGCCGAGGTCGAGCCATTCGTTTGGCGTCAGTACGCCCTGCGCATAAAGCGACATAACATAGTCGTCGTAATGCTCTTCTTCATCGCCCGGCACCATATTCCACAGAATACGTTTGCCCGCCAGGCGCACGGCGGTACGGTAAAATTCGTCCAGCAGCAGGATGTGCTGGGTGGAACCGCAGTCTTCGCCGCCGAGGCTGCCGCTTTCGTTATGGCGGAAACGGTTCTCGTCGATCAGGAAGAAACTGACTTCCACGCCCAGCGATGCGGCCCAGCTTTCCAGCAGGCTGCATTTGCGCTGGAGTAGCTGGCGCTCGTCGTTATCAAGCCATGACTGGAGGCAAACCCAGATATCGAGGTCTGAAGAACAGCTTTGGCCGACGGAGGAGGTACTGCCCATGGAATACAAGCCGGTGATAGGCAACTCGCCAGCGGCGGTTTCCTGCGGCGGCATGCCGCGCATCAGTTCCAGCTCGTTTAAATAGTGGCGTTGGGTTTCATCAGGCGTGTAGATGCAGATGCCATGTGGAACGTTACCGTCAAGGTAACCCGGCATCAGCGGGTGATGATAATGTAACAATGTTGGCAGAAGACTGTAGACCTGTTGGAAAGCAGGCCCCATGGCAGCAAGCGCGCGATCTACACGCAGTTGGTTGATGGCATCCAGTCTCTGTTTAAGCGTCTCAATATAGAGGTACAAGACATATCGCCTGATGGTTTCAGTATTTCGAAAAAACCCGTTTCCTGATTGTTGCCTCTTTGATTATAAACGAGCGGGCAAACAATTGCTGGAAACGTGATCAATTTAACACCTTGCTGGTTGACCGTAAAGAAAGTTGCGCTATGCGCAAGCCGGGTCACCGGTAAGCCGTTTTATATTCCATAATACGAGTCACGTCCCTCTTTTCCGCAAAAACCGTTGAAACTGACAGCCTTCCGCGAAGAGTGGTAGGATGGCAGCAGGACGACAATTACGGTAACAAGCATGTTAGACAATGTATTAAGAATTGCCACTCGCCAAAGTCCATTAGCCCTTTGGCAAGCACAATATGTCAAACAACGCCTGGAGGCAAACCATCCGCAGCTCACCGTTGAGCTGGTGCCGATGGTCACGCGCGGCGATGTGATCCTTGACACTCCGCTGGCAAAAGTGGGCGGGAAGGGTCTGTTTGTCAAAGAGCTGGAGCTGGCTTTGCTTGAAGGCCGGGCGGACATCGCCGTGCATTCGATGAAAGATGTCCCGGTTGATTTCCCTGAAGGTTTAGGGCTGGTGACCATCTGCGAACGCGACGATCCGCGCGATGCTTTCGTCTCTAACAATTTCGCAAGCCTGGACGATTTACCCCACGGCAGCGTGGTGGGTACCTCCAGCCTTCGTCGCCAGTGTCAGCTGGCGGAACGCCGCCCGGATTTAGTCATCCGTTCGCTGCGTGGTAACGTGGGCACGCGTTTGGGCAAGCTCGACAACGGCGAATACGATGCCATCATTCTTGCCGTAGCCGGGCTGAACCGTCTTGGTTTGCAGTCTCGCATCCGCTGCGCGCTTCCCGCTGAAATCTCTCTCCCGGCCGTCGGCCAGGGTGCGGTGGGCATCGAGTGCAGAATGGACGATGAACGCACTCGTCACCTTCTTGCCCCGCTCAATCATGATGAAACCGCCATCCGCGTTGCCGCTGAAAGAGCGATGAATATGCGCCTTGAAGGCGGCTGTCAGGTGCCCATTGGCAGCTACGCCGAACTCAAAGACGGCGAACTGTGGCTTCGCGCCCTCGTCGGTGCGCCTGACGGTTCCTTTATGGTTCGCGGCGAACGCCGTGGTGCACCAGCAGAGGCAGAAACCATGGGCATTTCGCTGGCGGAAGAGCTGCTAAATAATGGCGCTCGCGAAGTGCTGGCCGCCGTTTATGACGGGGATGCGCCCGCATGACGATTCTTGTCACCCGCCCCTCCCCCGCTGGGGAAGAGTTAGTGAGCCGTCTGCGCGCGCTCGGGCAGGTGGCGTACAGTTTTCCCCTCATTGAGTTTTCTCCCGGCAGGCAGCTCCCGCAGCTGCCTGGCCTGCTCGCCAGGCTGCATACTGACGATCTGGTTTTTATTCTCTCTCAGCACGTCGTCCAGTATGCAAATCCGCATCTGACCAGAAGCGGTGCCGGCTGGCCGAAGAAACTAAGCTGGTTTGCTATAGGGCGGACAACGGCGCTGGCTTTCCACACGGTGAGCCATTTGCCGATTCGCTACCCGTTGGATCGGGAAACCAGCGAAGTCTTGCTACAATTACCTGAATTACAGAACGTTGCCGGTAAGCGCGCGCTGATTCTGCGTGGCAACGGCGGCCGGGCAATACTAGGGGAAACTCTGGAAGCACGCGGCGCTAAAGTTGAATTTTGCGAATGCTATCAACGTAATGCCAGAATATATGACGGGACAGAAGAAGCTTTCCGCTGGCGTGAGCGTGGGATTACTACCCTTGTGGTGACCAGCGGCGAAATGCTACAGCAGCTTTATACGCTGGTTCCGGAGTGGTACCGCAATGACTGGTTACTCCACTGCCAACTGGTTGTTGTCAGTGAGCGTTTGGCGATCCTTGCCCGGGATTTGGGCTGGCAGGATATTCGGATCGCCGATAACGCCGATAATGACGCGCTGCTCCGCGCGTTACGATAAACCTAACAATATGGGAAGCCACAATGACGGAACAAAATACTTCCTCCGCCATGGTTGAAGAGACCAAACCCGCGGTGGAAAGCACATCGCCACCCGCGCAGCCTCCACGGAAAAACCGTAGCGGCGTGGCGGGAATTGCTCTTGGTGCCATCGCCATTGCTATTGCGCTGGCTTTAGGCGCGGGGCTTTACAGCTATGGTAAGCACCAGGCCTCCACGCAGACGGCCACCAACGATGCCATAACCACCGAACTCACCGCGTTGCAAAAGCAGCAGGATCGGCAAAAGGCCGAGCTGGAAAAGACGATCGGACAGCAGGCTAACGCGCTGGATGAAGCTAACCGCCATCAGGCAAACCTGGCTCGCCAGCTGGATGAAGTGCAGCAGAAAGTCGCCACCATTTCCGGCAGCGATGCAAAAACCTGGCTGCTCGCGCAGGCTGATTTCCTCGTCAAACTGGCCGGACGCAAGCTGTGGAGCGATCAGGATGTCACTACCGCCGCCGCGCTGCTGAAAAGCGCCGATGCGAGCCTGGCCGACATGAACGATCCGAGCCTTATTACCGCCCGTCGCGCCTTAACGGACGATATCAGCTCGCTTTCCGCCGTCTCCCAGGTCGATTACGACGGTATCATCCTTAAGCTCAACCAGCTTGCCAACCAGGTTGATAACCTGCGCCTGGCGGATAATGACAGCGACGATGCGCCGATGGACTCAGACGGCAGCGAACTTTCCACCACCGTCACCGAGTGGCGTCAAAATCTGGTGAAGAGCTGGCACAACTTTATGGACAGCTTCATTACCATTCGCCGTCGCGATGAAACGGCCGTACCGCTGCTGGCCCCTAATCAGGACATTTATCTGCGTGAAAACATTCGCGCACGCCTGCTGGTTGCCGCCCAGGCCGTCCCGCGTCACCAGGACGAAACTTACAAGCAGTCGCTGGATAACGTTTCAACGTGGGTTCGCGCCTATTACGACACCAGCGATGCGACCACCAAAGGGTTCCTCGACGAGCTAGAAGGTCTGAGCCAGCAGAGCATTAACATGGACATTCCGCAAACGCTGCAAAGCCAGCCGCTGCTTGAAAAACTCATGCAAACTCGCGTGCGAAATTTACTCGCTCAGCCAGCCGCCGCGAGCAGCGCACCAGTTGAAACAGCCGCGCCTGCTCAGGCACCTGCCACCGTTCAGGGAGAATAAGCATGATCAAAGTCTTATTGCTTTTCCTCCTGCTGATCGCCGGGATCGTGCTCGGGCCAATGCTGGCGGGCCATCAGGGCTATGTGCTGATCCAGACCGATAACTACAACGTTGAGACCAGCGTGACCGGACTGGCGATTATTTTCATCCTCTCCGTGGTTGTGCTGTTTGCTATCGAATGGGTGCTGCGCCGCATCTTCCACACCGGCGCAAGAACTCGCGGGTGGTTTGTCGGCCGCAAAAGCAGCCGCGCGCGTAAACAGACCAAGGCCGCACTGCTGAAGCTGGCGGAAGGTGATTATCAACAGGTTGAGAAGCTGATGGCGAAAAACGCCGATCACGCCGAGCAGCCGGTGGTTAACTACCTGCTTGCCGCCGAAGCCGCTCAGCAGCGCGGCGATGAAATTCGCGCCAACCAGCATCTGGAGCGTGCGGCTGAGCTGGCGGATAACGATCAGCTGCCGGTAGAAATTACCCGCGTTCGCCTGCAGCTGGCCCGTAACGAAAATCATGCCGCGCGCCATGGCGTTGATAAGCTGTTGGAGATTGCGCCGCGCCATCCGGAAGTTCTGCGTCTGGCAGAGCAGGCCTACGTGAGAACCGGAGCCTGGAGCTCAATCCTCGATATCCTGCCCGCAATGGATAAAGTTCAGGTCGCCGACGAAGCACACCGGGCCGCTCTGCAAGAGCAGGCATGGATTGGGCTGATGGATCAGGCGATGGCGGACCAGGGCAATGACGGGTTGAAAAGCTGGTGGAAAAACCAGAGCCGTAAAACCCGCCATGAAACCACGCTGCAGGTGGCGATGGCAGAGCATCTGATCGAGTGTGACGATCACGACGCCGCGCAGGAAATCATACTCGACGGCCTGAAGCGCCAGTTCGACGAGCGTTTGATTCTGCTGATGCCACGCCTGAAGTCGGGCAATCCTGAACAGCTGGAAAAAGCGCTGCGTCAGCAGATCAAAACTCAGGGCGATCGCCCATTGCTTTACAGCACCCTGGGGCAGTTATTGATGAAGCACGGCGAATGGCAGCAGGCGAGCGAGGCGTTCCGCGAGGCAATCAAACAGCGTCCGGATGCGTTTGATTACGCGTGGCTTGCCGACTCGCTGGACAGACTGCATCAGCCAGAAGAAGCCGCGCTGATGCGTCGTGATGGCCTGCTGTTAACTCTGCAAAACAATCCTAATCCGTAAGCCTACAGGGCGGAGTCCTACCGCCCTGCTTTCCCCAATGCAAAAAAAAACACCTGCCAAAAGGCAGGTGTTAAAACAGGTCTGTATGACAACTAAGTGGTGCTTCACTCAACGTTATGTCCATGGTGTCGGATGAGGCCTGAGGCGACATCTGTCGGTGGACGATAAGCACCGTAATTGGCTCTGCGTCATTCCTGGGTTTATGAAGCCGAAGCAAGCATAAGAAGTGGAATGAGCATCTACGGGTATATTATTGCACGAAGCGTGCCAGGGTTGCATCTGGATTTCAGCTATTACAGCAATACCTACAATTTCAGGTAGTTATTGATATGACCGGCAGCCTGCCGCTCGTCCATTCAGCACAGAATTATTCCGTTCCGTCTGTCTCTGCCTGGAGACACTTTAAAGACTCATCACGTTAACGCTTAAATTTCAATGAGTTAGGAGTCTCTCTTTGGCGACATTAAAAACGCTTTTGTCGCGAAACGGCGACAGCAGCAGACAAGCAATGGAAGCAATTGAATTTGTAAGATATTTTCGGAATGCGTCTGGGTGAGAAAATCGCGTATAAACTTTAAATGCAAAAAGGCCAGCTGCAAGAGCTGGCCTTTTCTGAATGTGGTCGGCGAGAGAGGATTCGAACCTCCGACCCACTGGTCCCAAACCAGTTGCGCTACCAAGCTGCGCTACTCGCCGAAATACTGCTTTTACTGCTACAA
>DASXGN010000019.1:0-3662 GCA_036489025.1 Buttiauxella sp. | reverse complement strand
ACCCTTATTTTTTATAAAATTGTCTATCCGAACGGCGCTATTGATCTGTTCCGTGGCTGGATCAGCGGCCTGGGTAAAACCGTAGCGGCTAAAGATATCATGACCCGCACGGTCAAGATCACAAACAGCGGTCGCCCGCCTGCTTTGGCTGAAGAACTCGCTGACCCTGAACCTGCGCCGGAAGTTGAAAAGTTACGAGCGTCTGTGAAAAGTACATCAACAAAATCTGAATAACCAACGGGGCTTCGGCCCCGTTTTTTATGGGTAATAATCATGCCTTATTTAAAGTCCGAACAATCCGTGTTTTATCCTGATATTCAACTCACAGAATTAAGCGGTTTGCAGCGTATTCATTATCTTGAATACATTGCTGAAGAAGAGAAGCGCCTTGCTGTGCCAGATGGGGAAGAACCAGCGTTGGCCGCTGTTATGTCGATGAATTTTCGCCTTAGCGCCCGTCTTGTTGCTTTATCGCTATTTCAGCGTGAAAGCGGCGAAGTTGATTTACTTGATGATCATGCCATCCATGCAGCCGTTGGCGTGATTCAGCGCCGCGTTCTGATGCAATGGTCTTATGAAGGGATTGCGGCTAACGCGCTGCAAATCCGCAAGTTGTCCGGCATGTTGCCACCGGTCCCTGAATCAGAAACTGATGATCGTGTGACTGAACCCGCCGATAACGAGCCTCTTTCAGCGGAAAAGCCTTAATCGGTGAGCGCCGTTTTGCTATGAAATTAGCGCGCGAATTCTCCCGCCCAGATTGGCGCGTCATGCTCTCCGAACTGTCATCGACAGAATTAAAAGACTGGGCTGAATTCTTTGGTGAAAACTTCTTTTTCTATTCACAGATAGATGCGCACTTCTCATCACTTGAACACCTCGTTTTATCCATGCATTGCCCTAAACATAAACTATCTGTCGAGAATTTCAGCTTGCTGAAGCGGCCAGCCGTGGCCGCTTCAAATGATGATATGACCGACGAGCAAATCATGACAGCCAGCGAAGGTTTGTCGGGAGGGATGCGATTTGGCCCAGAATAATGTAGGCGATCTGATTGTCAGCCTTGACGTTGATAGCGTTCGTTTTAGTAACCAGATGGCCGCAGCACGCAGCCAGCTTGGTGGTTTTGGTAAGGATGCCGAAACGGCAACGGATTATCTCGACACTATGAAGCGCTCCGCGCTGGGGCTTACCGGGGTTTTTGCGGGTGCGTTGTCTATTGGTTCTGTCATCGGCACGGCTGATGAATGGGGACAGGTAACGGCCCGCCTCACTCATGCAGCTGGTTCGGCCGATGAACTGGCAGAAGCACAACAGCGGCTAATGGAGATTAGCGACCGTTCTTTTAAGCCGATTGAAGAACAAACCGAGCTGTTTATCCGCAGTTCAAGCGCGATGCGTGAACTTGGTTATAACACGTCAGAAACGTTGGATTTTATCGACTCCATGTCCAGCTCGTTCTCGCATAATGCGACGAGCGCACAGAGGGCAGAAAGCGCAATTAATGCCATCTCAAAAGCCACGGTCGCGGGAAAGGTCAGCGGGCAAAACTGGCAGACGATCATGAATGCGGTGCCATCCGTTGCGCAGGATATCGCTAAACATCTTGGTGTGACCGAAACGGCGGTTAAGCAACTGGCCGCTGAAGGTAAGTTGTCTTTTCATGAGTTTTCGGAGGCGGTAATTGCCGCACGTGAAGAAAACAACCGCCTGGCTGATGAGGTCCCTAATACCGTTGGTGATGCGATCACCAAATTATCGAACCATTGGAAAGCCTATATCGGGGAGGCAAACGCCGCTAACGGCGCGACAGCTACTGCAGCGGCTGGGATTGGTTATCTTGCCGATAATCTGGACACGCTTGTTGTTATCGGTGAAGCCCTGGCCGTGGGGGCGGTATCAAAATATTTCATGTCGATGGCCGCGTCTGCAAAGAACGCGGGCAAAGAGTTTCTGACTACACGTGCCAACATGATCGCATTGTCGCAATCACAGCTTGCTGCCG
This sequence comes from Buttiauxella sp., assembly GCA_036489025.1. Classification (GTDB taxonomy): domain Bacteria; phylum Pseudomonadota; class Gammaproteobacteria; order Enterobacterales; family Enterobacteriaceae; genus Dryocola. The sequence continues at coordinate 1,657 of DASXGN010000019.1, read as the reverse complement.
CGCAGGTTGCACAGCATAAAGCGACGATGGAGCGCCGTCTTGCCGCCGCAGCCGCTGAATCCGCTGCAACGGCCAGCACACAGCGGCTGGCTACGCTGGCACTGATACAGGCACGGCAGAAGGAAGCCGCAGCAATTAATGCCGTCACCGTTGCGCAGACGCGTCTTAACAGCGTCAGCAGCATTGTGTCGCGTTCTGGTTCTGCGTTACTCGGTGTGATGGGTGGTTTGCCTGGTGTGATCGCACTTGGCGGCGCTGCAATGTATGGCTTGTATCAGCAGCAGGAAAACGCCAGACAGTCCGCGCGGGAATACGGTGAAACGATCGGCCAGGTTGCTGAAAAAATCAAAACCATGAAGCTCCCGGAGACGTGGGATAGCGAAGGCAAATCCCGCCAGGCATTGAATGAGCAAAACCGGATTGTGGAGGAACAAAGCCGGTTAGTTAAAAACCTGCAAAATGATGTTGATGTGCTCAATGCTGCACTTTCCGATCCTGTTTATCAGAATATGGACCGGTCCGAGTTTATCGATGGCATTCAAAAAGCGACGGCCAAACTTGCCGCAGAGCAAGCCCGCCTTAATGATTTGCAGGGTAAATCTCAGGAAATCCAGCAAGTTTTATCGAACCTTGAGCATCAGCGTGATTCTATTTTGCGTCAGCAGGCCGCAGAAGATAATAAGCGTTATCAGTCTCAGTTGATGATGAACGGCGCGTTTGCTGATTTTAATGCCGTTCTGTCAGCCGGTAACGGCTTGCTGATTGAGCGGCAAAATATCCGCGCACCGATGATCCTCCCGCAAAACGATTTGACCGACGCGCAGCAGAAAGCGCTGGATATGGCCGGACGAAATCGGGAGCTGGCAGGCCTGAAGGGGAGCGACAGAGCACGCCGCCAGGCTGAATTCTCTGCCGATGATTTGGGACTTACGGGTCCTGAGAACGCGCAGGCCCGTCAGCGTCTGATTGATGACACGGTTAAAGCGACAGAGCTGCAAAGCGAGTTAAAACAGACAGTAAAAAAAACCGCAGACCCCTACGGCGATCTGCTGAAAAACCAGCAGCGTCAGTTGGCGTTGTACGGTGATACGACGGAAAAAGCCCGCCTTTTATATGACCTTACGCACGGTGAGCTGCAAGGGCTGTCAGAGGCGCAGAAAGCAGCCCTTACGCGTAATGCTACCGAACTGGATACGCTGGCCGCTAAAGCGCGTTATACGTCGCTTGTGGACGAGCTGAAAACGCCGGAACAAAAGTCTCTGGACGTTGCAAAAGAACGTCTGAAAATTCTGGAAGATGCCAATGTTACCGCTGAGGAGCACGGGCGAATTCTTGAGCGTATCTCGCAAGATATGATGACCGATGCACCAAAGTTTGGCGGTATTGATGCATCAATAGGTGGCGCAGCCGGTGAGCTGTTCAAAATTGCAGAGGCAGAACAGGATCTGCAGGCGTGGCATGAACGTCAGCTGGAAATGCTTGAAGAGTTTTACGCCGACAAAGAAGGGATGGAGCAGGAACACGCTGACAGAGTTGCGGAGATCAGCGAGCAGTTAGCAGACCGGCAGCAAAAGATTCAGTTTGCCAGTACTCAGGCCATGCTCAGTATTTACAGTGACTTTACCAGCGGCTCGACAGAGCTACTTTCCGCTATGGG
>DASXGN010000049.1:0-4687 GCA_036489025.1 Buttiauxella sp. | reverse complement strand
CGTGAAGGCCATGTGTGGTGAAGATTTTGCCTCAGCTTATCGGGGAACCTACAGCACGGAAATCGGTGCTAAAAAGGCGCTGTTGCGTAATCACGGCTCGTTGGAGAAAGCGCTGAAATCCTGTCTTGACGAGGTGCCGGTAAACCTGGCCCAGCGCGGCGACGTTGCAATCATTGAAAACGGCGGCAGGCGTTGCGCCGGTATCGTGTGGACCGGTGGAGTTTATGCCGCGGGTGAATCAGGACTTGTTCTGATGCGCGAGCGCCCGTTAAGCGCCTGGAGGATCCGCTGATGCCAGCTGCAATTCCAATTGTCGCCGCCGTGGCGGCTGGTTCGGCAGCGGCGGCAGGTATGTATGCCGTTGCCGCAGTAATCACTATTGCCAGCGTCGTGGCATCAATGGCGCTAACAAAAAAACCGAGCGCCGGTAGCTATCGGGATCCCTCAGAACGCAAGCAAGTTTTACGCGCCGCCGCCAGCCCGAAAACAGTTATTTACGGTGAAACGCAATCAGCCGGCACGCTGTTTTTTACCGAAGAAGAACCAGGTAATCAGACTAAGGGGGAACGGTTGTTTATGGCCATCACTTTGGCTGGCCATCCCCTTAGTTCAATCAGCGATATTTATCTTTCTGATGAACTCATTTCTGCCTACGGCGCAAACGCTGAGTATGAGTTTCACAACAACCGGACCACGGTTGACCCCTATATGCTGGAAAATGCGCCGTCATGGAAAGAGGACATGATAGGCCGCGGGATTGCCTGGCTGCGCGTAACGCTGAAATTTGACGCTGAAAAATTCCCCGCAGGTATCCCGAATATCAAAGTACAGAAACGGGGCTGGGCGCTTTATGACCCGCGCAGCGGTGATACAAAATATAGCAATAACGCCGCCCTGGTCATCCTTCACTTTTACCGGCATTACCTGTCCGTACCCGATAGTGAAATTCTATGGGACCAGTTCATCGAAGCGGCCAATATTTGCGACGAGCGGGTGTCCTGTGCCGATGGCACAACAGAGCCTCGTTACACGATTAACGGCGAGTTTGATCTCAATGAGAACAAGTCTGCCGTGCTCGATGCTTTTCATGCATCTTGTGCCGGTGAACCCACCTATATCGGCGGTAAACACGGTCTTCTTGTCGGTGCGTACTACGGACCGGCGCTGGATGAAATCAACGAAAGCCAGCTGGCCGGTGACATTGAAATCATGCCGGAAGTCTCACAGCGTGAGCGCGTAAATACCATCACAGGGACATTTATCGACCCTCTTCAGGGATTTGCGGAGGTTGATTTCCCCCGCGTGGCCGTCGCGGAGTGGGTGGCTGAAGATGATGGTGAAATTGCGCAGGATATGAAGTTGCGTTTTGTCACCAGTGAGTACCAGGCGCAGCGATTGGCCGATATTAAGCTCAAGCGTACACGAACCGCGCGAACGCTGAACTTACAACTTAATCTCAGCGGCTTTCGTTATCGCCCTGGTATGTATGTCATGGTGAATCTTCCCACGCTGGGCATTAACGGCGTGGAGATGCGCGTAACGGATTGGTCATTCAGTCTCGATAAAGGTGCACAGATTACGCTTAAACAGGAGTCCGCCGCCGTTTGGAATGACGCCATCGGGCAACCTATCACGCGTCCTCCGATGACAGAACTCCCGTCCGGAGGCGTCGCTCAGCCGCAGGCGCTGGCCTATACCGTCGAGGAAATCGGGGAAATTGTTCAGGGGATCCTGTCCTGGCAAAACATCGGTTCTGTTGCTTACAACCAGGTGAACATCCGGCAGAACGGTGACGTGATCATGTCTGTTCAGGCCCCTGGCAATATCACACGCCTGTCCGGATTAATCCGTGGGACTTACACGGCGCATGTGACGGCCATAGGATTTACGGGTGCCCGTTCTCCGGAAGCCTGGACCGAGTTTGTTATTCAGGCACCTGACCGCCCGTCTAACGTGCGGGTAGATCAGGGCTATTTTTCCGTGTCGTTATATCCGCAGATGTCGCAATTAACGAACGTTTCTACCCAGTTCGACTTCTGGACCGCAGGCGAACAGCAGCTTGAAAACTCCGATACTGCCACGGTTGAACACTACGCCACGCGGGCCGGTCTGGGTAGCTACTGGGCAAGTCATGGCCTCAAGAACGATCACACCTATTACTGGTATGTTCGGTCCATTAATGCTTTTGGTGCTTCCGGTTTTGTTGAGGTTCCGGCACTTTGCCAGCCGGAAACCGGCGAATTAATGGATATTATTGACCAGAATTTCCGCGATTCTGATACTTATGGAAATCTTCAAAACGGTATTAATACGGCTCTTGAAGGCATCATTAGCAACGCTCAGGCGGTGGGTGATGTGGCATTTCATCAGTGGAAGCAATACGGCGAAATCACCGCAGAAATTATGGTGGTAACAACCACTATAGCGACAGTTGATGAGGCGTTGGCGCAGCTAGTTTTATTAGTCCGTGCGCAATTTGAAGGATTTGAATCGACTATTTTGGAAGTGCGGGAAACGGTAGCAAATGCAGAGAAAGCGATATCAACGCTGGACACTTATGTACAGGCTCAGTTCCAAAACACCTACGCAGCCATTAACCAGAAGTTTGAAGCTTATGTGAAAGCAGACGGGACCGCAGCAGCGTTTTATACCTTAGCGCTGGGAATTGAGCGGGACGGTGTAAGTTATAACTGTGGTATGGCTTTTGGTATTGAACCCAAGAACGGCAGCTATGAATCCAGCGTTATATTTGCAGCAGACAGATTTGGCGTTTACTCAGGGAGTACGCCAAATAATTCAGAACTTGTTTTTAGTATTGAAAATGGTCAGGCGTATCTTCGTGATGTATTTATAAAGGATGGTTCACTTGAAAATGTAAAAATTGGCAATGAAATATATTCAAGAAATTACATCAGAGGGTTGATGGGGTGGTACGTAAACAAAGACGGCTATGCAGAATTTAATAATGTCATTGTACGCGGAACGGTTTACGCGACTGATGGCGAGTTTTCAGGCACGGTGTATGCCAGCCGCATTGTTGGTGATGTTTACAGTGCCGAGTCAGGAACGTATCAGCCGTATTATTACACCGGCTCGGCTGCAATGGACCACATAATTATTAAAGTCAAAGGGGAAGATTTTGACCGTTCATTAGACTCAAACTTAACGGTCAATCTGAGTACGCCGTGGCGGCAGTATTTTACCATCATATCCGGTGCATCAAACGGCGTCGAACAGCAGGTATATTATTATGACAGCGGTAATAATGGCGGTGCCCGTTCTTATGCGCTTAAAGCCGTCCCACTTCCCGCTGCCGGTCGTGATGGGTACAACTACATTAAGGTCAGAGTAACTGAAGGACGGCAGCATATTGTTGATTGTAACTTCAGTGATGCTGTTTCGAATGTAGCCGTTTATCGTCGCGGCGCAGGGATTGTCATTTCGTAAATTAATTTAAATCACGCGTTTTTAAATGATAAGGATTAACCATGTCTAATGGATTTTTGAGTTTAAAAAATAATTCCAATGTAATTATCGGAAAAGAAACTTCATTTACCAGTGAAGTGTCCGCAGGGGATTTTATTTTTATTGAGGCGGGAGGTGTCGGGTATACACTTCCCGTCGATTCCATTGAAAGTGACACTGAATTAACAACGTTACGAAAATACACTGGTCCCACAGTTGAAGATATTGCCTGGGTACATATTCCGCGTAAAAGTCAGAATATGATTTATGCGAAAACGATTGAGCAAATGGCCGAAATATCGAGGCATCATTTAAGTAGCGAACGAAACTGGAATCAGTTACTTACGGTAAACGGTGATGTAACGATTAAAAATGCGAACGGCTCAGAGTTCACGGGGCCAAGCTGGCCGAAAATCGCAGAGATAGCTGAAAATGCCGATCTGGAGGTGACCGCCCAAATTGGCGAACAGGTAAGAACCGATGCCGCTCAGGTCAGTGAAGATAAGAACGCCGCAGCAGAGAGTGCCAGACAGGCAGCTGAAAGCGCCGAGAAAGCGTCGGTAAGTGAGCAGGGCGCGTCAGATGCCGCCATTTCGGCACAGGCCAGCGCAGAACAGGCGGTATCCAGTGAGCAGAGCGCATCAGATTCAGCAGAAAAGGCCAATGAAGACGCCGACAGGGCTGAAGCAGCGGCCAACCGCGCCGAAACGGGACTGCCGCCCGCAAAAGAAATCTGGGAAGCACTTGGTGTTAATGAAGGCACACAATCGGCGCTTAACAAACCAGAACTTGATCCTCTCGATTTCAAGGCTGTTCCCCTTGCTCCAGATTCGGAAGGACATTACACCTACACAACAGTCGTCCCTGAATATACGCCGCTGGGAGCACGAAAGACCCTGGCGCGTGGCGAAAGTGATGCTTTATCCATCGACTGGTCGACAATGGCGTTTGAGGCCGGTAAATCGTATGCCATTAATAAAAGTTCGAAGAATGACCCTCTGGAACTCCTTGCGAAGAAGAGTAGCGCTGCATGGAGTGTTACCTGCCTTTCAGCATCATACGAACATTCGACATTTAACGGGGCGCTGTTGATTGTGAAGGAGAACTGGGGAGCTGAAGGCAGCGTTCACCTGCTTTATCGTTTTTGGGATACAAGCGTTCCCGGAAACGTAAACTGGATGATGGGTTCAATCCCCATGCTCAACTACCAGCTTTATAAACC
>DASXGN010000029.1:0-42394 GCA_036489025.1 Buttiauxella sp. | reverse complement strand
CATATTGCCCCGCTGAGAGGGGGGAGAATCCTCGACAGGGTTCGACAAAAGGCTTTAGCCTTTTGGACGTCAGGGGCACCTGTGACCATGACGCCCGCAGGGTGAGCGCAGCGAATCAGCCCCTCTCTCACCGCCACATTTGAAGAAGAGCTCGCATGCAAATGCGGGCTTTTTTTTGTCTTATGTTAGCTGAGCAAAAATACTCTGCCCGCATCGGCATGCGGGCTTTCCCCGTCTACTTCCTGCGCCGGTACTTTTCAGGCAGCGGGGGCACCGGTCGCCTGTCGTCGATTAAATGCAGGACGGTGAGTATCGGATGGCGGAACAGCATTCTCGGCCCCGCCCAGCGCATGATCTGCTTCATCTCTTCCCGTCGGGCCGGCTGATAACAGTGGATCGGGCACTGCTTGCAGGCCGGTTTATCTTCCCCGAAGGCGCAACGGTCGAGCCTTTTCGACGCGTAGCCAAACAGCTCTACATAGTGTTCCGGCGATTTTTCCGCCCGCGGGTTCTTTCGCTCATACAGCCTGAGCATCTGATGAATGGTTTTCTTTTCTCTCTCGATTCGAGCATCTGACATAGCGATACCTGGCAACATACAAATTTTGGGCCGCAGTCAGCCCAATTAATGCATTTATAATACACCTTATCGGCGCGACGAGTAAAAGCGCTATGCCACCAGCCTGAGCATTAAGCCTGAAACATCGACCGCATCAATTTTATCCGGCTGCAAATACGCGGCGGCGTAGTCGTGCCAAACGCCCGACTCAAGAAAAAGCACAAACAGATCGCGGTTCAGGTGTCGCTCGTTGACCATCGCGGCCATGATATTCAACGCTTCCGAAAGCCGCTTAGCTGATTTATAGGGCCTGTCACCCGCGGTCAGCGCTTCAAAAACGTCGGCGATGGCCATCATTTTTACCGGAATACTCATCTGTTCGTCACGCAGCTGATAGGGATAACCTTTGCCGTCCATCCGCTCGTGATGCCCGCCGGCAAGCGTCGGCACGTTGGCCATCGTCCTCGGGAAAGGCAGTTTTCGCAGCATGATAATGGTCTGCATAATGTGCTCGTTAATTTTATAACGCTCTTCATCGTTGAGCGTGCCGCGGCGAATCGACAGGTTATAAATCTCGCCGTAGTTATAAAGGTGCGTCGGCTCGCTGAGCTTGAAATGATAGCTTTCCGGCAGGTGGTTGGTGCTCTCTCGCGGAATAATGTGCTCGTCCTTATCGGCCAGAATACATTCCTGTACGGGTAATTCTGGCGATGCGCGGCGCGATTTTCTGGCATTTTCCGCACTCGACACGCCCGCCGTATCGTCCAGCGTTCGGGTCCAGCGGTATTCTGCAATCGTCTTGATGCGGGCAAGGGCTTCGTCGGACATAAACTCATTGCCGATATTGCACTGTGCAATAAAGTAGAAATCGTCATCCAGCTGCCGCAGTTCCTGCGCCAGGTTCGCCTCCAGCTCTGCAGGCATGTGCGGCAGCATATCGCGCAGGTAGCCTATTTCTTTTTCCCTTTTCAGCGTTTCAAAACGCATGCGCACTTCATGGATCCGGTCATAGATCTGTTCCAGCTTGGTGGCTTTGTCCACCACGAACTCGGGCGTCGTTATCTTGCCGCAGTCGTGCAGCCAACAGGCGGTGTGCAGCTCCTCCCATTCGTTGGCGGAGAGCGTAAAGGAGGAGAAAGGCCCCTCTTTCGCCTCGACGGCCGCCTTCGCGAGCATTTTGGTGATTTCCGGCACGCGCTGGCAGTGTCCACCGGTATAGGCGCTTTTCGCATCGATTGCCCCGGCGATAAGCTCGATAAAGGCGTTCAGCAGATTTTTCTGCTCCTGAAGCAAATACTGCATTTCGATGGCGACGGACAGGCTGCCGACCAGCGAATTAGCCAGCTGGAGTTTTGCCTGCTGACGCCCGGCGCTCATCTCGCGGAAGCTGAAGAGAAGCTGGAAGCCCAGCAGCTGTCCGTCATAGGTTTGCATCGGCACGGCAAAGTAAAATCGCGGGGCGGCAGAGCCGAAAAACGCGCTCAGCTCCCCGGGCAAACAGCCGCTCCGGTACTCTCCTGCCACTGGTTGCCCGTCGCGTATCTGCCAGAAATCAGCGCATTCATCTGGCCGGTATTCAAGCGCACCCAGCTCAGAAGACGAGATATTTTTATCGGCAAGAAGGATGGCGGTCGGCGAAAACGTTGCTTTGTTTTTGTCGGCAAGAAAAATCATGCCGCCATCCATCCCGGCGATATCGGTGGTCTCGTTAAGCAGCGCCTGCATCTGCTGCGGCATATTATCTTTGGCTGACAGCGTGCTGCCGATAGAGATGAACTGGTTCAGCGTACGTTTCATTTTAGCCATTGCCTGGCGCAGATCGTCCACCTCGGCAATCACCGACGGCCGGCTTTCCCCTTCCTCAAAGATCAGATTGCTGATGGCCTCCGCATCGCGGCGCAGGTGCTCCAGCGGCCTGGAGATTTTCAGCGAGAAAAACCACACCACGGGCAGGCTGAGGAGCAAAAGCAGGCAGGCAATCAGCGTGGAGGCGTTACGTAAAGAATCGGCGGCGGCGGTCAAAAATACGGACGGCGTGGCAATAGCCAGCTGAAAACTATTGCCATTATGATCGATGTCCAGCACCGAACCGTGCCATTCCTGCCCGTCTGCTTTAAAAATGGTGTTGGTCGTTTGCCCGGTTTTATGCCGCGTTAAAAGCGTCGTCAAAACGGCATGACCCGCCTCGTTTTTAGCATCAGATTGAGGAAGGCTGGCGATAATTTCACGGGCGGCATTAGTGACGATAGCCCGGCTGCCGGGTGGTAAAGCCTGACGCGTTAAAAATTCGGACAGCGAGGCCAGGGAGACGTCCAGGCCTATCACCGCATTGCCCGTTTCACTCCTGCGGCTGAAGGTCAGGCCCTTCTCACCGGTACCCTTAAAGGTATAAATCGGCGAGGCGATCGGCGCGGCGTCGTTTTTAGCCTCGACAAACCAGGTGCGCGTGCGCGGATCGAAGCTGTCATTAGCCACCGGCTTGTCCGCCACAATTTGGGCCGCATCGTTCAGCTCGATAAAACGTTTCTCAGGCCGGACGCCCTGGAGCTGGCTGCTCTGTACCAGCCAGCTGACGTTTTCCGGCACGCCAAAAAATGCTCTGTTCGCCCCGGTTATCCGGCGCAGCATAAAGAAATCCCCGTTGGTATAGCCGATATACACCGAGCTGGCGTAATCATTCTGCCTGAGTATTTCGATAAGCTTCCCAACGGAAGCCAGCCTGCCGTCGGTATCTTTGGCGTCCACCACCGACATGCCGGTTAGCATATTGACCGACATTTTCATGGTTCGCGTGACGCCGTTTAGCTCCGCCGCCACCGCTTCAGCGGTTTTTTGATACTGTCGGTTGGCGCTGAGTTCACTGAGCTGCGTCAGCTGGCGGTGGCTAAAAATGATGATCACACTGCCAATGGCGACAATAAGCAGGGTAAACAGCAGGGCTATCTGCAAATGTAAGGGATGACGTTTCGTCAGGGTGGAAAGTTGACCAGGCATGGGCACGCCTTAAGTAATTGTTTGCTATTAAGCAAAGCGTAGCTGATGGCGGCAGAATAAAAGTATGATTTGAGAGGCGGACTGCTGCATTTTTTTTACGCAGACTGTTTACAGATGAAGGAGTTAAGCGGGTAAAAGGAATCTTACCCGCCTTGTACAGCCGGATGCAGCCTAAGGACTACAAATCCTTAAACGAGCCGAGACGGTAGCCTCGCTCAGCAATGGCGTATTTCAGCGATGCCGAGGTCAAAACGTCCAGCTCGGCCAGCCGAGGATAGCAATATTTGCTCGCCATCAGCGTGCTGTCCACAAACGACGGATGACACATAATTTCCAGCGAGCGTTCTTCGCGTTCCATGCCGCGATCCAGCGCGTCGAGGAACAGCTTTTCGGTGATTTCCTCACCATAAAAACCGCTGTCAAAACCTTCGCTGCTGCGCGGATTGTTCAGCTCCATCTCATTGAGCCTGACCACGTCGCGATCGATGCGCATCGGCACGCCCTTCTCATGAGCAAAAGCCTCAACGATCGGGTAAATCTGCGGGATCATGTGCACGTGATGATGGCTGTCAATATGCGTCGGCTCGCGGCCAAACAGTTCGATGAAGCGCGCGTACTGGCATTCCAGCTCTTGGCGAATCTCCTCGAGAGGCAGCCGGCCGTCGCTGGCCTGGTCCCAAATCCATTTGCCCAGCTCGCCGTTGCGCACCAGGCCCGGCATCGCGGTCAGCGGGCGGCCAAGCGTCAGCACAAAGTGCATGCCCACGCCCAGCTTCGGGTTCGCAGCGCTCAGCGTCGCGGCATGTTCAATCCCCGCCATGTTGACCATCGCGGTGGTCGACGTCACCACGCCGTTGGTGAACGCCTCGATAATGCCGTAGTTTTGCGCCTTGCAGAGCCCGAAGTCGTCCGCATTTACAATCAATAACTTATCCATAAGCGCTTCCTTTAACTTCCCTTCCCTGCGAGGGGAAGGGAATGCTGAGGGTTATTTCAGTTTGGCAATCGCCTGGGCGAAATTAGGCAGCAGGGCTTCATGAGCCAGCAGCAGCTCGCGGGCCACAATCTCCGCATCTTTGTCGGAGCCAATCAGCGGGCTCAGGTTCAGCGCCAGCAGAACGTCATCAAACTTACCGCTCAGCGCGGCCTCGCTGGCAGCAATCTCAAAGCCTTTGATGGTGTAAATCAGGCCGAGAACCTTCTCGTCAAAGTGCTTAATGCGGGGCGTCGGCGTTGCGCCGTCGCGGCCAATCGTGCAGGTCATTTCGATAGCCCAGTCGGCCGGGATATTATCAATGTGGCCTTTATGCGGGAAGTTTACGTAATGCTCGGTCTGCTTGTCATTGTAGATTGCGCTGATCGCTTCACAGGCCGCGTCGGAATAATAGGCCCCGCCGCGCAGCTCAAGCTCTTTCGGCTTCACGTCGAGCTGCGGATTTTTGTACAGCTCGAAAAGCTGCTTCTCGACTTTCTGCACCACCGTGGCGCGAGCGCCGCCTTTGTAATACTCGCCCATTTCGATGGCCAGCATCTCTTTCGGCTTGAAGTAGTACAGCAGGTAAGAGCAAGGCAGCAGATTCAGGGAGCGGAGCAGCCCTTCGCTGAACGGCAGATCGAAGATGTTTTTCACGCCGCTGGCCTTCAGGGTGCCGGAGGCCACGCCGTCGAGCAGCTCGGCAAAACGTGATTCGCCGTTGACCAGCACGTCGCGGATAAACACCATGTGGTTCAGACCAAACAGGTCGATGCCCAGGTCATCTTCCGGCTTCACTTTCAGCACGTCCTGAATGAACATTTTCATGCCCACGGGAATGTTGCACACGCCGATAAATTTCTTGAATTTGGTGTGGCGGAATACCGCCTCGGTGACCATCCCGGCCGGGTTGGTGAAGTTAATCACCCACGCGTTCGGGCAGATTTCTTCCACGTCTTTGATGATGTCAAAAATCACCGGAATGGTGCGCAAACCTTTAAACAGCCCGCCCGCACCGTTGGTTTCCTGGCCCAGGTAGCCGTGGCTCAGCGGAATACGCTCGTCCAGCTCGCGCGCTTTTAACTGCCCGACACGCAGCTGAGTGGTGACGAAATCTGCGTCAACCAAAGCTTCACGGCGATCGAGGGTTTTATAGATGGCAATCGGCACGCCCGCGTGCTCAACCATGCGCAGGCAGAGATCGAAAATAATATCCTGCTTCTCTTTACCGGCTTCAACGTCCACCAGCCATAATTCGGTAATCGGCAATTCATTGTAGCGTTTAATAAAGCCTTCAAGTAATTCCGGGGTATAGCTACTTCCGCCACCGATGGTGACGACTTTCAGTTTTTTACTCATAGGAACTCCCGTACAATTTTATTGCACTGCAAATAAAAAGATAGCGATATAAATGAAGGAGTGCAGGTTAATAGCAGAACCTACATTCATTCACATACAGGCTAATTAATACTGCAAAGCTGCTTCCTGTAATGCTTCGGCGTAAAAGTGGTAAGCTTTTTAAAGTTTTTAATAAACATGCTCGGGCTGCTATAACCGGATTCAAAGGCAATATCGGTCACCGAGTAGTTAGTTATTTCCAGCTGCTTCTTGGCAAAGTCAATACGAATTTCATTAATAATCTGCATCGGCGTCTTGCCATAATGCCGCTGGGTTGCACGCGTTAAATATTCCTGCGATTTACCCGAGAGCTCAACCATATTAGCCAAAGCTTTATCTCCGAAGCGGGATTTATCATGCATCTTCTCGACGGTCACTTTTAACCAAACCGGCACGTCGGTAATCACTTCTGATTCCCGATGGTGGCGCAGTCGGTTAACGACATAAAACGTAACCACTTCAAGGAACTCGTTAAACTCGCCGTTTCTGAAATGCAGCGAGGCAATCACCGACTCGATATAGGCCAGGAACTCGTTCTTAATCTGATAAACCTGTGAAGCGACAAATCTCTGCGGCAGCAGCGGTAAATAATGCTGTTCAAAAAACGACTTGCTGATGCCCACATTTAATATTCTGGTTGCGCCAAACTCGTAGAAGCTCTGGTGGTTCGAGCCGAGTGGGATGAAGACAAAATCGCCTCTTTCTAATAACACTCGCTTACCATTAATGTCCTGATAATAACGCCCGGTAAGCACTACGGTGAATTCGTAATAGTCGTGCTCATGCAGCCCGGAGATACTTTCTACTTTGTTGTAGATAAATACGTGGAAATTTTGACCGTCGAAGAGTTGATTCTCGCGTGCTGTATTAATTTCCATACTGAGTACCGGTGGCTGCATGATAACTCCCTACGTTATTTTATTTTTTCGTGCAGCTCAATGAGTTCTGTTACCAGTTCTCTGGCCAGCATAGAGGTCATCAGGTGGTCCTGCGCGTGAACCAGCACCAGGCTAACTTTGGTTTTGCCTTCGCCCTGGTCGCCTTCAATCAGCCTGGTCTGCACCAGGTGCGCTTCGTTTAGCGCTAAACGTGATTTGGACATCAGCTCGTGCGCCTGTTCGAAGTCGCCGGCTTTCGCCTGTTTCAGCGCGGCGTAAGCCAGGCTGCGGGCCTGTCCAGAGTTAATGATTAAGCCCATCACCACTTCTTCCAGGTCCTGCACTTCATCTTCGGTATCTACAATGGTGTCTAAATCAAACATCGTCTTCTCTCTGCTTTAAGTCGGTTGGCACCGGGAAGGCGTTGGCCACCTCCCCGGCGTCGGGTGATTAGAATTTCAGTGCGTTCGCGATATCTTCTTCGCTTTCCTCTTCCTCAATAACCGCCTGCGCCTTGTTCGACAGGATGACGAACGGGATGTAAACCAGCGTGGCGACGCCGAGGTTGAACAGCGCGACAATCAGCGCGGCGATGCTGCCGTTTGAGTTGAAGAATGCGCCGAGGCCGGTAGGCATGGTCCACGGAGCCAGGTTGGTGACCGGTGGAATAATCCCCATCGAGTAGGCCGCAAGCGTAATGGCGGCCAGAATCGGCTGCACCAGCACGAACGGGATGAACATGACCGGGTTCATGATGATCGGCAGGCCGAACAGGATTGGTTCGTTAATCTGGAAGATGCCTGACGGCAGCGCCAGCTTAGCCACCTGACGATGGTCAGCGCGGCGAGATACGCAGAAGATAGCGATGATCAGACCCAGCGTCGCCCCGGAACCACCCAGCAGGATGTAGGAGTCGAGCATAGGTTTCGCCCAGAAGTGGAAGGTTTTACCCGCTTCGATGGCGGCCTGAACCGAGCCGTACTCGTTGTAAATCGCGATATTTTCCAGCGCCCACGGGGTCATGATGCCGTTATCCAGCGCGGTCAGCGCCAGCGAACCGTGCACGCCGAAGAACCACAGCAGGGAGTTGAAGATAACGTAGGCCCAGCCCACTACCGCCCCCATCGACGCCAGCGGCGTGGAGATGGAGTCCATGATGATCTGGTGGAAGTTGCTGCCGTGGTTGGCCAGCAGCCAGGAAATAATCCCGAAGATAGACAGAATCAGGAAGCCTGGAATTAACGCGGAGAACGAGCGTGATACCGAAGTCGGCACGCTGTCAGGCAACGTGATGACCCAGTTACGGCGAATAACGAAGGTGAATAATTCTGCGACAACTAAACCAATAACAATACCGGAAATAATATTCTGCCCGCCTAACCAGTTAGCGCCTACGGCATAGGCTTCACCCACGCTATAAGGTGTGACGGTCATGAATGCGGCGACGGATAATAAACCGGCGGCAAGCGGATCGACTTTTCTTTCTTCAGCTAACGCCATACCAATGAAAAAAGGAGCCATCAGCGACATAATACCTAATGTGCCGTTATAAACGTTGCCGCCGATAGCTTTTAACCCATTCAGGGTTTCAATGGTTGAGGGATCTAAACGAATGCCTAAAGAATAGAAGAAGGAACCTGCGCCAAAACTTAAAAATACGTTGTTGATGAGAACAAACATTGCCCCCGCCAGCGTTAACGGCATTAACTTAATAAAACCATTTTTAATTGCGTTAACGTGGGGTTGCTTTCCTATTTTTACAGCAAAAGGAAGGAGGACCTTCTCAAGTGAATCAATGACTTTACTCATTTGTATTTTCCTTTAATGCCGCCGAATCGGCGGCCAGGGTGTGTAAGGTCGTTCTTTGACGGAAAAATAAATCAAAAGGTAATATTAATTGTTTGCTGCTTTTTTGATCGACGCGACGGCTGCTTTCAGCACGCCAAGCCCATCAATTTTGCCGTACATAGCCGAGTCAATGACCTCAACCGTTTTGCCAGGTAATACTTTTTGAATCTCTGGCAGCATATAGGCGATTTGTGGACCGAGCAGAATAAGATCCGCGTTGCCGCCTTTTTCACCCGCCAGGGTTTCCGGGTAAGCTTCAATAATGACCGGAACTTCATACTTATCCGCCTGCGCCTTCATTTTAGAAACCAGAAGCGAAGTGGACATTCCCGCTGAACAAAACAGATAGATAACTTTCTTTTCCATGATGAAATCCTCGTATTCCAGATAGGTTACAGGTCAGACAAAGGTCCTTCTTTATCACCGTGTTGACGGGCCAATAGCCAAAAAAATTAAAAGTACTTATTGCCTTTGCTTGAGTCGAGTATACGGCATCGCTTTGGCCTGGGATAATTCTGCTTAATCAAAAATTGTCTCTCCTTGACCAATCCTTATGACTCCCCTCACATTTTGGGAAATAATTCGCGCAAATAAAAAAGCCCAAACAGAGTTTGGGCTTTTCGATTCATTCACACCAGCTATCAGTCGTAGGCGTTCAGGGTGCGCTGGCAAAGGGCCGAGCGCACGCAATCCTGTTTGCCAAAACGAACGACACCCACCATCTCATCTTCTTCAAAACGCGCCAGCGCATCGCTTAATCCCGACTGCACACCCCGCGGTAAATCACACTGGGTAATGTCGCCGTTGACGATGACCGTGACGTTTTCACCAAGGCGCGTGAGGAACATCTTCATCTGCGCTGCGGTGACGTTCTGCGCCTCATCAAGAATGACCACCGCATTTTCAAATGTACGTCCGCGCATATAGGCGAACGGCGCAATTTCTACCTTACCGATTTCGGGACGCAGGCAGTACTGCATGAAAGACGAGCCCAGACGCCGCACCAGAATGTCGTACACCGGGCGGAAGTATGGCGCGAATTTTTCCGAAATATCCCCGGGCAAGAAGCCGAGATCTTCATCGGCCTGCAGGACGGGTCGGGTAACAATTATCCTGTCGACATCCTTATGTATCAGGGCCTCAGCGGCTTTCGCCGCGCTGATATACGTTTTCCCACACCCCGCTTCCCCGGTGGCGAATATCAGCTGCTTTTTCTCGATGGCGTTAAGATAGTGCTCCTGAGCCTCGTTTCGCGCAGCTATTGGTGAGTTATCACGGCAATCCCGCGCCATGCCAATAGATTCTACGCCGCTCATCTGCACAAGCGTGGTGACCGATTCCTCTTCGCGCTGCTTGTGGCTCCGCGAATCCCGTCTCAGCACACGTTTTGCTTCACGACGAGCTTTGATCACTGCTTTCTGTCTTCCCATGGATGGCACCTTACAGTTGGTTTCATTTCCCGCGTCATCTGAATGAACGCGATTATGCTGACTAACGGATGAGGTTTGGCTTCCTTGTAAGCCATAGACTGCCGGTTGAGAGGATGCACCAGTTTGACGACGGACGCCGCTTTGCGCATCGTTAACACGTTGAGTAGTGGTGGAATCAGGAAATTTAGCGGTGAAGATAGCGAAGCCGGAGGAGAAGCCTCCGCGCTGGTTTGTGCGGGTAAGATGTTTTTTGAGCCGTCCAGTACAGGACCCTACCATTCGCGATCTCCATTGTGAGTGAACTTCACAGCCGGGAACTACCGCTCATGCCTTTAAGTACATCAAAAATTATCTAAAATGCAACATCATTTTTACTTTAAATCAACATAAGCGATCCGCTGTGCGGCTAGCCCTGTTATGTCACAGTTATATTACAGTTTTATATCAACGAGATGCCCACAGGTCATCCTAACGGATGATTTTAGATTGAATTGTTAGCAAATGAAAAATTAGCAGGGAAAGCGAGAGCCTGCACGCCCTGCCCCGCAAAGAGAGAAGAATGCAAAACACACGGAGTCGCATTCTTCTTTTCACCCCCTCTCCTTTAAGAGCGAAGGTGAAGATGAGCGGGAAACCGGCCGCTAAGCCTCTATCAGGCCCTGCCCAAGATAGTGCGCCTTATCCACCGCGCCCGGCAGCGCAAAGAAATATCCGCCGCCGATGGGCTTCACATACTCTTCCAGCGCTTCGCCGTTCAGGCGATTTTGCACCGCCAGAAAGCCCTGTTCCAGATCGTGCTGATAGCAGACAAAAAGCAGGCCCATATCCAGCTGGCCTGATTTGGACACGCCGAGCGAATAGCTGTAGCCGCGACGCATCATCAGGTTCGCCTGCGTCTCTTTGGTACGCGGATTTGCCAGGCGAATATGCGCGTCGAGCGCAATGACATTGCCATCCGGATCGGCGGCATAGTCCGGCTCATCGTGCTCGTTTATCATACCCAGCGGCGCTCCGCTATGCTTCTCGCGGCCAAAAATCGTCTGCTGCTCTTTAAGCGGCGTGCGATCCCAGGACTCAACGTGAAACTGAATGATGCGAATGGCCTGATAGCTGCCGCCGACGCTCCACGCGGGCTCGTCCTGCTCTTTCGTTACCCACACGACATCGTCCATCAGCGGCCGGTTGCTGCTGTCCGGATTAGCGGTGCCGTCTTTGAAACCCAGCAGGTTGATCGGCGTTTCTTTGCCGCGGCTGCGGGCCGCGTGGTTGGAGATAAATCCTTCCCGCTTCCAGCGCACGCTCAGCAAATCCGGCGTGTGTTTGATAATGTCCCGCAGCGCGTGGATCACGGTATCGGCGGTGTTGGCGCAAATTTGCAGCAGCAGATCGCCGTGGCAGAGGCTGGCGTCGAGGGCATCGTTACGAAAACGCGTCATCTTTTGCAGCTTCTTCGGCTTCTGCGCCTGCAGGCCAAAACGTTCGTCGAACAGCGAGATTCCGGCAGAGAGCGTGATGGTCAGGTTATCCGGGAAGATTTCCGCGCCCAGAATGCCGGAGTCCATCGGCGGCATGCGTGGGTTCGGCGTATCAGGCGCAGGCCCGCCGGTCGTCAGGAAGTCAAAGCGCGCGGAGAGCAGGCGCAGCAATCGTTCCAGATCGGCTTTATCCGCGGCCAGCACGTCGAACGCCACCAGCATCATGGAAGCCTGCTGCGGGGTAAGAATCCCGGCCTGGTGTACGCCGTAATACGGCTGCTTTTCCATGCGCGCGTCGGGAGGAAGCGTTCCAGGAGAGGTTTCGGATTTTGCGGCATGCGCCACGGGGCAGCCGCCGGTAACGGCAAAGGCGCCTCCCAGGGCGCCAAGCGTTTTCAATAATTGACGGCGCGCGGGCTGATGCGCGCCTGATTTAATTTTCTCTTCCATCTGACTTAGTCCAGACCCAGCACACCGCGCAGCTGAGACAAATCTTCCGCCAGGGCCGTTACCGGGCCTTTCAGCGCGTTGCGATCGGCGTCGGTCAGCTTGTCGTAGGTTTCGTAGCCGTCTTTGGTGCGGTATTTCGCCAGGATGGCGTCCACTTTTTTGAAGTTGGCGTCGACTTTAGCCAGCAGCGGCGCGTTCTCTTTGCTCAACAGCGGACGAAGCAGATTAACAATCTTCTGCGCGCCGTCTACGTTCGCCTGGAAGTCCCACAGGTCGGTATGGCTGTAGCGATCTTCTTCGCCGCTGATTTTGCTCGCCGCGACCTCTTCAATCAGGCCCGCTGCGCCGCCCACCACCTTGCTCGGCGGGAACGCCAGCTCGGAGATACGCGTTTGCAGATCCAGCACGTCGGCGTTCAGCTGCTCGGCGTATTTTTCCATGCCTTTGGTTGAGCTATCGCCGAACAGCGCCTTCTCCAGGCGGTGGAAGCCGGTGAATTTCGGATCGTTAGCCTTCTGCTCATAATCGTCTTCGCGCGCGTCAATGCTGCCGTCAAGGTCGGAGAACAGTTCGGCAATCGGTTCGATACGCTCGTAGTGCTGACGGGTCGGGGCATACAGCGCTTTAGCTTTTTCGATGTCACCGGCTTTCACCGCGTCGGTGAAGGCCCTGGTGCCTTTAACCAGTTCAGCCACTTCAGCCGTAACGTAGGCTTTATATTCGGTAATCGGGCCGCTCAGGGCCATGACATCATTTTTAGGTGCGGTCCGATCGCCCACGGCTTTTACCACCAGCTTGCCTTTCGGGTTGCTGAGCAGGCCGCAGGTCATGTCATACTCGCCCGCCTGCAGGTTAGCCGTCATTTTTTGGGAGAAGCCCGGCGCAATGTTTTCGCGCTCTTCAACGACCATCACGCCCTTCAGAATTTCCCACTCCAGCGCCTTCTGGCTGTTGTTTTGAATAATGAACTGCGTTTTACCGGCGTTGACCGTGATGTTCATCGGCTCGCACTGTTTGTCGGTAACGGTGACTTTGACCTGCGGGACATCTGCGGCCTGCGCCGCAAAAGCTGTGGAAGCAAAAGCAAACAGCGCGGCGTGCAGCGCCTTAACACGAAAATGATGAATCATGGCCAATCCCTTTTAAAGATTAGTATGTTGTAACTAAGCGGCGAAATCCGCCGCAATCAGATTATCGAACGCTATTTGTCGCCTGATTATTCAGGCGCGGCGGCAGGGCAAACAGCACCAGGGCCGGAATCAGATAGATAAAGTACACCGCCACTTCGCTGACGGTCGGCGTTTCCTGATAGCCAAACACGCCCTCAAGCAGCGTTCCGGTCAGGGAGTGCGTGGAAAGCACGCTGCTAAGATCGAAAGCGATATCCTGGAAGTGGTTCCACAGACCCGCTTCGTGGAAGGCTCGAATTGCCCCGGCGGCAAGCCCCGCGGCAACCAGCAGAATAAAGAGGCTCGTCCACTTAAAGAAAGCGCCGAGGTTCAGACGAACGCCGCCCCAGTAAATCATAAAGCCCAGTACGACGGCGGTTCCCAGCCCGAGCATCGCGCCCAGCGGCGGCATCATCCCCACGTCCTGCTGGAAGGCCGCCAAAAGGAAGAACACGGACTCCAGGCCTTCTCGCGCCACGGCGAAAAACACCATCAGGATTAGCGCCCAGCCGTGGCTGCCTTTGCCGTGCAGGGCGTTGTCCACCGCCTGCTCCAGCTGAACTTTGACGTTGCGCGAAACTTTGCGCATCCAGAACACCATCCAGGTCAGAATGACGACGGCAACGACCGCAACGATGCCCTCAAACAGCTCCTGCTCTTTCTGCGGAAATTCGCCGGTGGTTTCGTTGATGAAAATCCCCAGAGCCAGGCATAAAGCGGCGGCGGCGAATACGCCAATCCACATTACGCCAATCCACTGGCCGCGCTGGGTGCGCTTGAGATAGCTGGCAATCAGGCTGACGATCAGCGCCGCTTCCAGACCTTCGCGTAACATGATGAGAAACGGAACAAACATTCCTGACACCTCAATTGTGAAATCAGGTCAAATGACGTAAAGAAAAGTAAACCAGAACGATTGTGATTATCATTACCGCAAAAAGAAACACAAGTGAAATGTAGGAAATAATCGTTACGGGATCTAAACATCTGCTTAACGCTCCGGGCGGAGCGGGAAGCCAGCAGGATTGAGCTTTGTGTAGGGAGCTGAATGACCGGGCGTGAGCGGAATCAAAAGCCAGCTACAGTCGCGAAGTTTTCTAACTTGCTAATCGCTAGCGAAATTGCATTGCCAGCGAGAATTGCGTCAAAGTTAGTCAGCGTGCCAGACAGGGTTAAATAGCCATCGCTTGCCGGCGATAGAAATATATTTCCCATGCGCCCTGATTTAATTTCATAAATAAGTTTTCCATGGCGCAGGTCCTGGCCGGGGATCGTAATAAAGCTGGTCAAATAACCTTGATTAATAATTTCCTTTTGCAGGCGTTTACCCAGATATTGAATGCCCAGCGCACCGAGACATTGTCCTTCAGCCGGCTGAGGAACGCAGGCCGAAAAGCGCTATTCTCGACGTTTACGGCCACCTGTTTCAGCTGACAGGGCTGCCCGGAAGGAAAAATCAGCCGGACCTCCTGAGCCAGGCTAAAGGCAGAATCCACGCTCTGCGAGACAGGTTTCAGCACCCGCGAGCATTCTTTATCCTGCTCAATATGGCTGGATTCATTAATTTGCGGAGCCGCCTCCAAAGCCGCCGCCGGAAAAAATTAACCAGGGCAGGCTCTTTCCTTTTTTATTAAAATTAGCAGGCACAGCCATATCCCCGAGCAGTCTTAAGCCTCTATTTAGTCCGTTAACAATGGGGCAGCACCTTAAAGAAAAGAGTGAATGAAATATATAGTCATTAAACTATTTTACCGCCGGGCAGGTGATTTTAAATATCAACCCAAAGATAATTCATTTAAGCCGCTGGAAATGCAGGAATTAATATAAACAAAAAGGGCCAGAATTTTTAAATGAAATTCAGGCCCTTTTGCGTTAGGTCATACGGCGAAGAGCGTTAGCCTTCCTGTAAGCGCGACGGCGGCGCGGAATGGTAAACCTCATCCGCATCGGCAAAGCGTTGCTGCATCGCGGCGGAAGGCGCCTTGCCGAGCAGGCTAACCACCACGATGCCAAGGCTTGCGAACACGAAGCCCGGGATGATTTCGTAGAGGCCCAGCCAGGCAAACTGCTTCCAGACGATGACGGTTACAGCGCCGATAACCATCCCGGCCAGCGCACCGTTGCGGGTCATGCGTGACCACAGGACGGAGAACAGCACCACCGGACCAAAGGCGGCGCCGAAGCCCGCCCAGGCATAGCTCACCAGACCCAGCACGCGGTTTTCCGGATTCGCGGCAAGGGCAATCGCCACCAGCGCCACGACCAGCACCATAAAGCGCCCCACCCAGACCAGCTCTTTCTGCCCTGCCCCTTTGCGGAAGAAGGCTTTGTACAGATCTTCGGTAATGGCGCTCGAGCAAACCAGCAGCTGGCAGCTCAGGGTCGACATGACCGCCGCCAGAATGGCGGAGAGCAGAATACCGGCAATCCACGGGTTAAACAGCAGCTGCGCAAGCTCGATAAATACGCGCTCGCCGTTCTGGCTGACGGCCCCGGCCTGGCCCGGATTATTAGTGAAGTAGGCAATACCGAAGAAGCCCACGGCGCACGCGCCTGCCAGACACAGAATCATCCACGTCATGCTGATGCGGCGGGCGTTAACGATGGTGTGATGGGAATCCGCCGCCATAAAGCGCGCCAGAATGTGCGGCTGGCCAAAGTAGCCCAGGCCCCAGCCCATCAGCGAGACGATCGCCACAAAGTTCAGCCCTTTGAGCATATCGACGTTTTCGATACTTTTTTGCTTGATGACCAGCAGGGAATCATCCAGGCCACCGACGGCCATGATCACCATCACCGGCGTGAGGATCAGCGCGAAGATCATCAGGCTCGCCTGCACGGTGTCGGTCCAGCTGACCGCCAGGAAGCCGCCCACGAAGGTATACAGGATGGTGGCCGCAGCCCCCGCCCACAGAGCCGTTTCATAGCTCATGCCGAAGGTGCTTTCGAACAGGCGCGCCCCGGCAACGATGCCCGAAGCGCAGTAAATGGTGAAGAACAGCAAAATAACCAGCGCGGAGATAATGCGCAGCAGCCGGCTTTTATCCTCAAAGCGGCCGGTAAAATAATCCGGCAGCGTTAGCGCGTTATTATTCACCTCGGTATGCACCCGCAGGCGGCCTGCCACTAATTTCCAGTTGATATAAGCCCCGACGGTTAAGCCGATGGCAATCCAGCTCTCGGAAATACCGGAGAGGAATATCGCTCCCGGCAGGCCCATTAATAACCAGCCGCTCATATCTGAGGCGCCGGCGGACAGCGCGGTCACCAGGCTGCCAAGGCTTCGCCCGCCGAGAATGTAATCGTCAAAGTTTTTGGTTGAGCGCCAGGCGATAAACCCTATCAATATCATGCCAAAGATATAGATAAGGAAAGTCACCAGCATGGGTGTACTCATGGTCATGCAAGTTCTCCGTTAATGTACCGCCCCTCTTTTTATAAAGAGCGAGTCGGTTTTACCCCGCCGGAACGCAGCGCGGCTTGTTATTGGAATGTCTGTTCGCGGGCGTATCCTGACGGATGCCTTTTTAATTCACAACCGATTTAACACTGCATTCACAAGAATTTCACCCCACAAAAAATACCTTTTCTTCGCAGGTTGCACTCGCTCACGCTTTTCACGGTTGCACCTTCATAAAGTGTTAACTATGTCCGCTAAATGACCCTCTCTGCAAATAATTAGCCAGATCCTTTTCTTATTTAAGATTTAACAAATCACTGATTATTCGGCTTGCTAACTGGGTCACATTTAACACGGTTGCACAAAGTTGCAACATGGTGGATATTGCCGGGTAACTTTAATCGCAACCCTTAAACAACGAATCACCTGGCGCTTTTGGCCGGCAGGCTACCTGCCAGCGGGAGAAAACAGGGACAGGAGTAACTGGCATGGGCACCACCACCATGGGTGTAAAACTCGACGAAGCAACTCGCGAACGTATTAAGCACGCGGCATCCCGCATTGACCGCACGCCCCACTGGCTGATTAAACAGGCCATCTTCAACTATCTTGAACGCCTGGAAAATAATGACGAGCTGCCGGAACTGCCCGCTCTGCTGGCCGGTGCAGCCAACGAAAGTGAAGAATTCGCGCCCGGTGCAGAAGAAACGCACCAGCCGTTCCTCGATTTCGCCGAACAAATTCTGCCGCAGTCCGTGACCCGCGCGGCGATTACCGCCGCCTGGCGTCGTCCTGAGACCGACGCGGTGCCGATGATTCTGGAACAGGCTCGCCTGCCGCAGCCTGTCGCTGAACAAACCCACAGGCTCGCCTGGCAGCTGGCTGAAAAGCTGCGCAACCAGAAGAGCGCCTCCGGCCGGGCGGGCATGGTACAAGGTTTGCTGCAGGAATTCTCACTTTCCTCGCAGGAAGGCGTGGCGCTGATGTGCCTTGCGGAAGCGCTGCTGCGCATCCCCGATAAAGCCACCCGGGACGCGCTGATCCGCGACAAAATCAGCAGCGGCAACTGGCATTCACACATTGGCCGCAGCCCATCGCTGTTTGTGAACGCCGCTACCTGGGGCCTGCTGTTTACCGGCCGTCTGGTCTCCACGCACAACGAAGCCAGCCTCTCCCACTCCCTGAATCGCATTATCAGCAAGAGCGGCGAGCCGCTGATCCGCAAAGGCGTGGATATGGCGATGCGCCTGATGGGCGAGCAGTTTGTTACCGGCGAAACTATCTCCGAAGCGCTGGCTAACGCCCGCAAGCTGGAAGAGAAAGGCTTCCGCTACTCCTACGATATGCTCGGTGAAGCGGCGCTGACCGAAGCCGACGCGCAGGCCTACATGGTTTCCTACCAGCAGGCAATCCACGCTATTGGCAAAGCATCGAACGGACGCGGCATTTATGAAGGGCCGGGGATCTCCATTAAGCTTTCCGCCTTACATCCGCGCTACAGCCGCGCCCAGTACGACCGGGTCATGGAAGAGCTTTACCCGCGTCTGAAGTCCCTGACGCTGCTGGCCCGCCAGTACGACGTGGGCATCAACATTGACGCCGAGGAAGCCGACCGCCTGGAAATCTCCCTCGATCTGCTGGAGAAGCTGTGTTTCGAGCCGGAGCTGGCGGGCTGGAACGGTATTGGCTTTGTCATTCAGGCCTACCAGAAGCGCTGCCCGTTCGTCATTGATTACCTGATCGATCTGGCCACCCGCAGCCACCGTCGCCTGATGATTCGCCTGGTCAAAGGCGCGTACTGGGACAGCGAAATTAAACGCGCCCAGATGGACGGCCTGGAAGGCTACCCGGTCTACACCCGCAAGGTGTACACCGACATTTCCTACCTCGCCTGCGCGAAAAAGCTGCTGACGGTGCCGAATCTGATTTATCCGCAGTTCGCTACCCACAACGCCCATACGCTGGCGGCCATTTATCATCTCGCCGGGCAGAACTACTATCCGGGCCAGTACGAGTTCCAGTGCCTGCACGGCATGGGCGAGCCGCTCTACGATCGGGTGGTCGGCAAAATTGCCGAGGGCAAACTGAACCGCCCGTGCCGCATCTACGCGCCGGTGGGGACTCATGAAACGCTGCTTGCCTATCTTGTCCGCCGCCTGCTGGAAAACGGAGCCAACACCTCCTTCGTGAACCGCATTGCCGATAATACGCTGTCGCTGGACGATCTGGTGGCCGATCCGGTCACCGCGACGGAAGCCATCGCCGCGAAAGAGGGCCAGCTTGGCCTGCCGCATCCGAAAATTGCCCTGCCGAAAGAGCTGTACGGCGCGGGCCGCAGCAACTCCAGCGGGCTGGATTTAGCCAACGAACATCGCCTGGCCTCGCTGTCGTCCGCCCTGTTAAACAGCGCGGCGCAAAAATGGCAGGCGCTGCCGATGCTGGAAGAAGCCGTTAAGCCGGGCTCTCTGACGGCGGTAAAAAACCCGGCCGAGCCGGGCGATATTGTCGGTTTCACCCGTGAAGCGACCGCCGAAGAAGTTTCCCGGGCGCTGGATAGCGCGGTGAACAACGCGCCAATCTGGTTTGCCACTCCGCCGCAGGAACGTGCCGCCATTCTGGAACGCGCCGCCGTGCTGATGGAAGGCCAGATGCAGCAGCTGATTGGCACCCTGGTTCGTGAAGCCGGTAAAACCTTCAGCAACGCCATCGCCGAAGTGCGCGAGGCCGTTGATTTCCTGCACTACTACGCAGGCCAGGTCCGCGACGATTTCGATAACGAGACGCATCGCCCGCTCGGCCCGGTGGTGTGCATCAGCCCGTGGAACTTCCCGCTGGCTATTTTTACCGGCCAGATTGCCGCAGCCCTTGCGGCGGGCAACACCGTGCTGGCAAAACCGGCTGAACAAACCCCGCTGATTGCCGCCCAGGGCGTCGCAATTCTGCTGGAGGCTGGCGTTCCGGTCGGCGTCCTCCAGCTTCTGCCGGGACGCGGCGATACCGTTGGCGCACGGCTAACCGGCGACGCCCGCGTGCGCGGCGTGATGTTTACCGGCTCCACTGAAGTCGCCACGTTATTGCAGCGCAATATCGCCGATCGCCTCGATCCTCAGGGCCGCCCGACGCCGCTGATTGCCGAAACCGGCGGCCTGAACGCGATGATCGTCGACTCTTCCGCACTGACGGAGCAGGTCGTGGTGGACGTGGTGGCCTCCGCTTTCGACAGCGCGGGCCAGCGCTGCTCCGCCCTGCGCGTGCTGTGCATTCAGGAAGATGTCGCCGAGCATACGCTGCAAATGCTGCGCGGGGCGATGGCGGAATGCCGCATGGGGAATCCTGGCCGTCTGTCCACCGACATCGGCCCGGTCATTGACGCCGAAGCGAAAGAAAATATCGACCAGCACATCCAGAACATGCGCGCCAAAGGCCGCAAAATCTTCCAGGCCGCGCGTGAAAACGGCCTGGATATGAAAGAGTGGCAGAGCGGCACCTTTGTGGCCCCGACGCTTATCGAGCTGGAAAGCTTCGACGAAATGAAAAAAGAGGTGTTCGGGCCGGTGCTGCACGTGGTGCGCTATAACCGCAATAACCTCGCGACGCTTATCGAGCAGATTAATGCCGCCGGATATGGCCTGACGCTGGGCGTGCATACCCGTATCGACGAAACTATTGCCCAGGTGACCGGTTCCGCCCACGTCGGCAATATGTACGTCAACCGCAACATGGTTGGCGCCGTCGTCGGCGTGCAGCCGTTTGGCGGCGAAGGCCTGTCCGGCACCGGTCCGAAAGCAGGCGGCCCGCTGTATCTGTATCGCCTGCTGGCAAACCGCCCGGAGGCGGCCTTACAAAAAACGTTCGATCGTCAGGATGCCGAGCTGCCGGTGGATGCCACGCTGAAGGCCGGCCTCCAGCAGGCTCATCAGGCGCTGAGCGAATGGGCGACCGACCGCGGCGAACTGGCGGCCATCTGCACGCGCTTCGCAAAACTGACGCAGAGCGGCACGCTTCGCCAGCTGCCAGGCCCAACGGGCGAGCGCAACACCTACGCGCTGATGCCGCGCGAACGCGTACTCTGCGTGGCGGACAGCGAGCGGGACGCGCTGGTTCAGCTGGCGGCGGTAACCAGCGTTGGCAGTCGCGCGCTGTGGGCAGACGATAAGCTGCATCGCGAACTGGCAAAACAGCTGCCTGCGCTGGTGGTGCAGCAGATTGATTTTGCCCAGCCTGACGCGCTGCTCGGCCAGCCGTTTGACGCGGTGATTTATCACGGTGATTCAGATCAGCTGCGCGAGCTGTGTGAGAAAGTGGCCGCCCGCGAAGGGGCGATTGTGACGGTGCAGGGCTTTGCCCGCGAGGAAAGTAACCTGCTGCTGGAACGTCTGTACGTGGAGCGATCCCTGAGCGTGAATACCGCCGCGGCCGGGGGCAACGCCAGCCTGATGACAATTGGCTAAGGCTTCGCTATCGTAGTTAACTTGCGGGCGGATAAGCATTTAGCTTGTCCGCCTCGTTAACTTATCCCGGCGGGTAACCCCCTGCTTGCCCGCGCTACGACAAGAGAGTCTAATACGATGAAACGTTATTTGCTGGCGCTTTCCGGCCTGCTGCTGGCCACCGCAGCCCAGGCTAACGACTGCGAAAAGGCCCAGACGCAGATCGATGTCAACGAATGCTATGCCGCGCAGTATAAGAAAGACGATCTGGCTTTAAATCAAACCTATAAAAAAGTGCTTTCCATCGCCACCGCTGAACAGAAAGATCTGCTCAAGCAGGCCCAGCTCGCCTGGATTAAAGTGCGTGACGCGGACTGTAAGTTTGTCAGCTCCGGCAGCGAGGGCGGCACCGTAGGACCGATGATTTACAGCCAGTGCCTGTCCGACCGCACCAAAGAGCGCACCGCGTTCCTGGAATCCTTAATGCAGTGTGAAGAAGGCGACCTGAGCTGCCCTCTTCCTCCGCAGGCCCACTAGCGCACGCGAATTCCTTCGATAATCATCCGCTGTACGTTTTCCACCGTGCGGCGGAAAAAGTCCTCATCGCTTAAATTACTGCCCGTGACCGCCTCAACCTGGCTGGCGAAATCCGCGTAGTGCTGGGTGGTGGCCCACAGCATAAAAATCAGATGATGCGGGTCGACGGCGGCAAGTTTCCCGGCGGCAACCCATCCGGCGATGATGGCCGATTTATCCTCGACCAGCGTTTTCAGATCCCCGGTCAGCTCATCTTTAAGCAGCGGTGCGCCCTGTAGCATCTCCAGGCAAAACAGCCGCGAAGCCTCCGGGTAATCCCGCGACACTTCCAGCTTCAGGCGGATGTATTCGCCGATGGCGACCAGCGGCTCAAGATCCGCCCGAAACGCGCGCAGCGGTGCCAGCCAGATATCAAGGATCTGCTTTAGCACGGCCACGTAGAGCGCTTCTTTAGAAGGGTAATAATAGAGGAGATTAGTTTTGGATACGGCGGCACGCTCGGCAACCTTCTCAATGCTGGTGCCGTGGATGCCGTACTGGGAAAAGTACGCCAGCCCCGCGGCCAGAATGGCCTGCTTTTTAGCCGCCACCGCTATTGAACGCCGTCCGGTTTGTTTACTGTCTACCAGGCCTTCAGCCATGCGTGCTCTCCAGAATTTGCTTTGCGTAAGCATAGCAAAGCCGTGGATTTACAACGACTCGTTTGCGCTATCCGTCTGTACGACCGCTGATTTTTTGCGCCTGAGCTTGAGTTCGCTAACCAGCACGCCCAGCACAATCAGCGCTCCGCCTAACAGCGCGAGCAGCGGCAAACGCTCCCCGGCGATGCGGCCAAAAATACCGGCCCAAACCGGCTCACCGGTGTAAATCACCGTGGCGCGAGTTGGCGACACGCTGCGCTGCGCCCAGTTCATCGTCACCTGAATAATGGCGCTAAAAATACCCAAGCCCAGCGCAATCACCAGCAGCCCGCTGCTAAAGGGCGGCACGCTTTCCCCCGCGGGAACCATGGTGGCAAAGGCAACCATCGAGGCCGTAGCGAGCTGCACAATGGTCAAGCGTTTGATATCAACCTTACCGGCCCAGGCCGAAATCATAATGATCTCGGCGGCAATCGCCAGGGCGCTTATCAGCGTGATGATTTCTCCTGCGCCCAGAGTCAGGGAGGTTCCTGCCGGCCCGGCAAGAAAAATCAGCCCGATAAACGCCAGCGCCACGCCCACCCAGGACATCAGCCCCGGCATTTTCCTCAGGCAAATCCACTGTAAAAGCGGCACCAGCGGCACGTACATAGCGGTGATAAACGCCGATTTACTGCTGGGAATGGTCTGCAGGCCCCAGGTTTGCATGCTGTAGCCGATGGCGATGGAAACGCCGATCGCCACGCCCGCCTTCACCTCAAGCCAGGTTAAGCCGCGCAGGGATTTTATCGACAGCAGCCCGACGGCCAGCGCCGCCGTGGCAAAGCGCAGGCCGACGAAGAAAAAAGGCCCGCTCATGGTCATGGCGTACTGCACCGCCAGGAAAGTGCCGCCCCAGAACATGGTGATCAGAATTAAAATGGCTTCCTGAGGCTTTACGGAAAATTTATAGCGCGGCAACAAGGCTGACATGTCAGAACCCGAGAAATTCAGAGGATAAATAAGGAAGGGATCTATAGTGCGATTCGGCGCAGCAGGGCGCAATGGGCGGGAGAAAATAAAAACCGCCGGCGGAACCGGCGGTCAGGACAGGCGATCAGCACTGAATATTCAGGCAATGAAGCTAATCGCTATGGGCTACGGCTATTTACTTTTGCTGTTACCGCTACTGCTGCCGTGGCTGTTTTTGCCCCCTTTCTGGCCTGCTTCAGAGGCACGCTGCGGGTCATTTTTAAAGTTCCCGCCGCTGTGCTGGCCACCTTTACGACCTGCTTCTGATGCTCTTTCACGGTCTTCAGCGAAATTACCTGAACCACCACGATGGTTTGCCATTTCTAACCTCCAGATTGGTGAAATCGATAAGTCATCATTGTGCATTCAGCAAAAGAGAATTTCTTTCACCGCGCGGCTTTTGGCTTGCGCCGTCATCGTTACCGCGTGGGACTAAGCTTAGTGCAGCGGGCGCAATTGACCAGCTAATGGTAATATTTTGCAACATGTAATCGCCGAAACGGGTGATTTTCCCCGGCCGCATCTCATAAGATATTATTATGTTTAATGAAATAATCCCCCTAAGAAACTGTGACGTAATGCTACGTTTTAAGATTTTCGCCGCAGATTGTGATGCATCAAGGAAACGTCACTCCGGTTTGCACTCTCAGACACAGGGCATATCTTTAAGGGAGGGCAGCGAACGCTGCGGTTTAACCCAGGAGTGAAGCAAGATGGCTAAAGTACTGGTGCTCTATTATTCAATGTATGGACATATCGAAACGATGGCTCAGGCCGTGGCGGAAGGCGCGCAAAAGGTGAAGGGTGCGGAAGTCACGGTGAAACGCGTCCCGGAAACCATGACCGGAGAAGCCTTCTTAAAAGCGGGCGGCAAAACGCAGAACGCCCCGCAGGCCACGCCGCAGGAGCTGGCAGAGTACGACGCCATCATCTTTGGGACCCCAACCCGCTTCGGGAATATGGCGGGGCAGATGCGCACCTTCCTCGACCAAACCGGCGGCCTGTGGGCCTCGGGCGGACTTTACGGCAAGCTTGCCAGCGTGTTCAGCTCCACCGGCACCGGCGGCGGCCAGGAACACACGATTTCTTCGACATGGACGACGCTTGCTCACCACGGAATGGTCATCGTGCCCATTGGCTACGCGGCACAGGAGCTGTTTGATATTTCGCAGGTTCGCGGGGGAACGCCTTACGGTGCCACAACCATCGCCGGCGCCGATGGCTCACGCCAGCCCAGTCAGGAAGAGTTGTCGATTGCCCGCTATCAGGGCGAATACGTGGCCGGTCTGGCGGTCAAACTTAACGGTTAATTTCTGGAGGAGCCTCTATGCCAACTCAAGAATCCAAGGCGCATCACGTCGGTGAATGGGCCAGCCTGCGCAACACTTCTCCGGAGATAGCGGAAGCTATTTTTGAAGTCGCCAAATACGATGAAAAGCTGGCGGAGAAAATCTGGGAGGAAGGCAGCGACGAGGTGCTGCTGAAAGCCTTTGAGAAAACCGATAAAGATTCGCTGTTTTGGGGAGAGCAAACCATCGAGCGAAAAAACGTCTGAAGGCCATCCCCCGCCGCCCGGCGGGGGATCTTTGCTATTTCACCGCCTTCTTTAACACCTCGGTAAATTTATCCCACGGACAAAAACCGTTGCTATCAGTCGGGCAGCCGTTAAGCTGAAGCGTGACGCGCTGCGGCGGCTGTTGCAGGCTCAGCGGTTCGCCGTTGCGCAGCTGCTCGCTGCTCTGATAGACGTATTCCACCTTCATCAGTTCGCGGTTAGCCTTGCTGTCGTGCCAGCGCTGGAACATGATTTTCCCGCCGATTGGCGTGCGCTCGTTCTGCTTCGGCAGCTGGTACTCTTTGAAGTCCAGCGCGGTCAGCAACGAAGCGATGTTGGAGTCATGCCCCACCAGCACGGTGATTTTCGGCCCTTTAGCTTCGCCTCCGTCCAGCGCCCTCTGGATATATTTCACCAGCGGCGCGGCCACGTTGCGGGCCACCTCCGGCGAGGTGAACAGCGTATCCTGATAGCCGTTTTTCAGCCGGGACAGCACGCGCCACTGCTGATCGGTTTTAATTTGCCCCCAGGCCACCTGGTCCTGCGGAAAACCTTCGTAATACTGCAGCGTAAACGCATCGACCAAAGAGTTGCCCACCTTAAGCGGCCCGCTCACGCCGGGTTCTTCCGTGGCGTTGGCGCTGAACTTATCCTGTGACGCGGTCAGGTCGCACTGCTGCTTTTCCTTGCAGGCTGGAGAGTGGCTAAAAGCGGTGACCTGTTCGAGCAGCCTATAGCTGTCGTCGAGCTTGTAGTGCTCACGCTGGGCCTCCATCGCCTTCACCGCCGCTTCTTTAAACTCGGGCGAGTCGTTGGTAATCACCGGGTTAAACGTGGGGTCCATGGTGCCCATTTTTTCCTGATGATAAACGGGCACGTCGCAGCCGGGGAACGCGCCGGTGATGAAGAACTGCGCCGTGGCCACCGTGCGTTGCAGACTGTTAGCGTAGGCGTATACGCTTTGCGGCGTCGGACATTCGCCGCTCTTAACCAGCCCCTGCTCCGCCAGCCATTCGCGCAGGTAGTGCCCCATGTAGATTTCCAGCACGCCGCCTTTGGTGGTCAGCTGGCCGCCGGGCACGTCCCACTCCGGCCACGACTGCGCCGTGGATTGCTCCAGCACGCTGCCGTTATTCGCCAGCGGCGCGCGCAGATTATGGCGGCTCATCAGTAAAACCTGCTGAAGCTGATAGCCTTCCGGCGCGTCCTGCGCCATCGCAAGCCCGGGGGCAAAACAGGCGGCGGCCAGCAATGAGGCGACAATTTTTTTATTCATTCCTTATTCCTCAAGAGGTTATTGCAGCAAAAGTGCCGGGTACAGTTTGGCAGAAAAATCGCGCGCTACCCGGTAACGGGATCGCAAAACGACGGATTGCCGGCTGGCGGCCTGCGGGGATAAGTTTTATAATTAAACCATCAATCTATTCCGCGAGGCCTTATGAAACGTAAAAGTATGCAGGGCAGCGTCTGCTCCGTCGCCCGCACGCTGGACGTGATCGGCGACTGGTGGTCGCTGCTGATTGTACGCGACGCGCTGAACGGCCTGACGCGCTTCGGGGAATTTCAGAAAAACCTCGGCATCGCTAAAAATATGCTGACCCAGCGGCTAAAGCAGCTGGTGGACCAGGGAATTCTTGAGAACCGCCCGGCGGCGGACGGCAGCGCGTGGAATGAATATGTGCTGACGGATAAAGGACGCGAGCTGCAAACGGTGCTGGTTGCGCTTTCCCAGTGGGGCGGCGAGCATCTGCCCGGCTGCAAAGAGCAGTGTTCCGTGCTGGTTGATACGCAAAACCGTCAGCCCCTGCGCAGGCTGGTCCCGCAGTCCCAGGACGGGAGAAAGCTAGAGCCGGAAGAAATCGTGCCGGTTCGCAGCCAACAGTAGAAAAATAACGCCAGCCTTCTTCACAAAAGCATCTGATTCTCAAGCGCTTTTTTCATTTTCAATTCCGCCCTCACCGGCAAAGCTAAAAAACCCTCGCACAAATGGTTGCATAATAAAACCAACCAGCCTATCGTTAATTTAGTTTCATTATTAAACCAACAGTTGTTTAGCGAAGAGGTACGTTCCCATGTCCATATCCCGCTCAGTTGCTCTGATCACCGGCGCTTCCTCAGGTATCGGTGCCGTTTACGCCGACCGCTTCGCCGCACGCGGTTACGATCTGCTGCTGGTTGCCCGCCGCGAAGATCGCCTTCAGGATCTGGCCAAAAATTTAGAGGCCCGCCACGGGATAACCGTTAATACGCTGCGGGCCGACCTTGCCGACGAAGCGGGTATTCGCTCGGTGGAAGAGGTTTTGCACAGCAATGAGCGCATCGGCGTGCTGGTGAATAATGCGGGAACCGCACACCTGGCGCCGTTCACCGCAGGCAGCGCTCAGCAGCATCAGGCTGATATCGCCCTGAATATCACTTCGCTGACTCGCCTTAGCCTCGCCGCCCTCGCCCGCTTCCAGGCCAGCAACAGCGGCACGCTGATTAATATCGCCTCCGTTCTTGCGCTGCACGCCCGGGCTGGCAGCGCGGTCTACAGCGGGACCAAAGCCTACGTGCTTAACTTCACCCGCAGTCTGCAGGAAGAAACCGCAGGCAGCGGCGTGAGGATTCAGGCGGTGCTGCCCGCGGCTACGGCCACAGAAATCTGGGAAATATCCGGCGTAGCGATGGATTCCCTGCCCGCCGATGAGGTGATGACCACCGAGAATATGGTCGACGCCGCGCTGACCGGGCTGGATCGTGGCGAACTGGTGACGATTCCACCGCTGCACGATTTACCGCTGTGGGAGACATATGAAGCCGCACGTCTGGCCGTTTTCAGCGCTTCCCGTACCGGCATACCCGCTCCGCGCTATAACAAATAGCCTTTCCTCTCTGTTTTCAGGACAAAAAAAAGCCCGCTGAATGAGCGGGCATTTTATTGCCTATTGCCTTTGCGAGGCGGCTATCAGCCCGTAACGGGCAATAACCTGCTGCAAATGCGTATCTATCTGGGTGCGCAGCGCGGGCTGCGGAGTTTGTTCCTGCGACAAACGCCTGAGCTGCTCCTCAAGCGGTATCGCCTGCGAGAAGGACTGCGTCGTGGAGAACACGAAGGATTTTAGCTCGCTGACGGTGATGTACTTCCCACGCTTTTCATCCAGCTCGTTCAGCCTGGCGGCGAGCTGGGCCAGCTGCTCCATGCCCTGATGCCAGCCGACCAGGTTTTGCTCCGGCAGCGCGCTGGCGGTGAGATGCTGCTGCCACTGCGCCCTGAGCTGCGCCGTGTTCTGCGGTTCGGCTCTGGCGGCAAGATCGAAGCCATAGTCCACCAGCCACAGCGGCGACTGCTGTTCCAGCGTTTTTAACGTGGTTTCGTTAGCCACAACCGGCAGCGGCGGAACGGCCGCAGGATACATTTTCTGCCAGCCCCACAGCCCGCCGCCGCCAAGCAGCAAAGTGACCAGCACGCCTGCGGCAAATCCCTGCCAGCGACGCTGAGGTTTGGGGTACTCGGTCACAATGCGCGGGGCAACCGGTTCCTGGCGAGCCACATAAACCAGCGGCTCCGCAGACAGCGTGGCTTCAGGGCTGGCCGTTTGCCCTGCCGCAGCGGGCAACACCACCGCCGCGCTTTCGTCTTTACCGGCATCGGCATTTTCCAGCCTTACGGCGGCGTTGTGCATGAACGAACACAGCTCGCCGATCTGGCTGGCGTTTTTCAGCTCGAGACGTTGCAGCACGTCGCGCAGGCCGTTCAGATGTTCCTCCGCCTGATAGACCAGTGGCAAATCCGCGTAGCTCAGGCTCAGCGTGCGAAGTATAGCCTGTAAGCGCTGACAAAGGCTGGCGAGGATCTCGATCCTTGCATGTACCGGCTGCGGCCACAGCGCGCCCCACTGGTGCGTAAGCAGGGCATCCAGAATGGCCAGGCCTTCGTTCAGGCCATACATCCCGGCCTGATGCGTGCGCGCCAGCGTGTACCAGGCCGCGGTTTGCAGCTCCACGCCGTTCTGGCGAAACAGCGACAGGCTAAGCTGCTCAACGCGCTGCCAGTCCACGTCCGGCCGGGCAGGATGGGACAGTTTGCTGAGCTCTTCGCGCAGCGCCGCATAATCCGCCAGCGCCCGCGGGTCGCCGCCCGTTTTCAGCGTGCGGTCAGTATGTTGGGTCATAAATTAGTCTTCCCTGAAGGGGCGCTAACAGGCATCGCCCGGATTAAGGTAGTTTTGCTGTTTCAGATGGCGCATCAGCACCCGCCCTTCCGGCATAAACGCCGTGCCGTAGCGTACCAGGCCAAGACCTTTGAGTTCGGCATCGATGGCGTAGCGTAATTCGCCGGGCAGCGTTTGTTCGAGCATCACCACGGTAATGCTTTTTAGCCGCGGCTCGTATTTCAGCAGCACCTCTGACAGCGTGCCCATCAGCTGATGCGCGGTGCCGGGAAGCCCCTGCAAAATTTTGGTCATGTCCGGCAGGCCGTAGTCCGGCAGGTGCGCCAGGGTCCCGGCGCGGCAGTTGAGAATGCGCTGCATATTGTCGAGCACCGAAAGAATCACCTGATCCTTTTCGCTAACCTGATGCAGCTCCAGACCGCCGGTAAAATTCCCCGCCAGCATTTCATACAGCGACGGCGCGTTATGTCCCTGGGGCATTAGTCATCCTTAACCGGAAGCAGCCGGAGGCTATTATTCCCGGCTTCAATAACGCGCGGTTTGTCGGGATCCAGCTCTTCACGGTCCAGCACCACTTTCCAGGTTTCTTTATCCATATCCGGATGGCGATACAGCCCCGCCACGGCTACAAACTTCGCCTCGGCTTCCATCGGCATATCAAGCGTGACGTCGCCGCCGGGCTTGAGTACCAGGTCGCGGCTGGTCAGCAGATCGGCCTGGAGTAGCGCATCGCTGTCCTTCAGCAGCTGCTGATATACCGTCTTATCAAAAGTCTTGCGATCTTTAAGCTGGTAGACGCGGATCACCACGGATTCGGAGAGTGAATTATTCTCTCGGGCATCGGTATTGAGCGCCTCTCGCGCGGTGAAGTCGAGATGCAGGGTTTTAATCTTTTTATAAAAAACGGCGTTATAGGCTGATTTAGTGCCGTCGGCCACGCTTTGCGTCAGGCCGCAGCCGGTAAGGCTCAGGGCCAGTAGCGGCAGCAGCCAGAGCGCGGGTTTAGTCAAACTTGTACGTAACACGTCGATTTCCTTGTGGTTGTGTTGCCAGCTGCAGGCCGCTGTAATAGCCAAGATCCGTCGTAAACTTAGGTGGAATATCCTCCGGCAGCTCGCCGCCTTCCGCGCCAAGCACGCCGTTCATTCCCAGCCAGAAAGGCCCCTCGCCCAGCGGCGGCACCGACAGCAGGCGGGTGCTAACCGTCAGACGAATTTTTGCTTTAAACCGCCAGCCCAGATAAACCCGCAGCATGACCAGAAAATCCTGATACAGCAGCCCATCCGGCTTCCAGCCCTGAGCTTCCTGCTCATCGTCGGTTGACAGCGCGATCAGCAGCTGGCTGTTGGCATCCATCGCCTCATCGCCAAGCGGCGAGTTGCCGTCCAGCAGAAAGTCCTCATCGCCGTAAAAGCCCAGCGGACGAGTGATTTCCACCGGACGCAGACAGTACGGGCTAACTTTTACCGTGGTTTCAGGGGCCAGCAGGCTAACCAGCGCCTGCATGCCCTCCTGCGTTTTCCCCGGCTGACGCAGCACGCCGAGCAGCGCAAGAAAGCGTGATACCGGCGTGGCAATGTGGTTTGCCGTGCCGGGGATCCCCAGCCCCACCAGCCCGAGCAGCGACTGTGAAATGGCGTCGCTGCCGCCCGGTTCAAAGGTCGCCGGCCAGGAATACTTGCGCCAGATACGGTAAAACTGCGTCAGAATGCGGTGGCTAAAGATATCGAGAAACCCCTGCAGCGCCTCATGCCCTTCCCGGCGCTGGGTAATGTCGTCGATATAGGCCGTCGGCAGCGGCGAATCCACCCCGTACATCCCCATAAAAGTGGTTCGCACCACCGGCGGCCTGCTCGCATCTTCTTCGTCATACTCAACGGCCTTCAGCTCGCTGACCGGAAAGCCCATTCCCGGATGCGGGCAAAAACGAACCGGATCGTCGCTGGGGTGGCTGGTGCTGCCCAGCAGCGGCGCGCCCGGCCGACGTTTTTCAAGCAGCTGGCAAAAGCGGTAAAAATTAATTCTGTTGAGATCGGCTTCCAGCCTCGGGGTCAGCCGGGAATACGGCGATTGTGCTTCTCTTCCCATTCCAGGCGCTCTCCGGTTGGTTGCAGGATAATAATCAGACGGTTGAACAGATAGATATCGGTGTACAGCGCAAAGAAGCGGCTGAGCATTTCGCCGAACAGGCAGATATCGCCTTTCCCGGCAAAGCCATTGCTATCGAGGGTGACTTCAATCTGCACGCCGCGCACTAGATAGCCCTGCTCAAAGCGTTCGGTTTCAGCGTGCCGAACGTCAATAATGGCCTCCAGCCGACGGCGGTTCATTTCGCTGTCGGTCCACTCATACAGCGCGAGCGTGCCGCGCAGCACTTCGGCGTTATCCATCATCGAAAGGAATCCGCTGCCGAGATGGCTCAGCACGCGCCAGTGAAAACGATCCTGGTCCGGCGGATAGCACGGCAGCGTGGGGGCGCAAAGGTTACGTACCGCGATGCTTGCCGACGTGGTTTTCATCACCGTATCCAGCACCGTGCTCTGCAACGCCCGGCGCGGCAGCTGTCCGTTAGTCCCGGTTAGCGTCAGCGACAGGCTTTCATCCTGCGGCACGGTATTGTTATCGAAAGCCTCACCGCCGAGCACCAGCCAGGTGTTATGCAGCCCGGACGGGCCGCGGCGCACGCGGGTATGGTAATAGTACTCAGGCGCCTGGTGGCGCATCATGCCGCCCTTGTGGCGGAAGCTGGAGAACGGCACGTAGGCATGCTGGCTGGCTGACAGCACCGAATCAACGGCGTAAATTTCCGTATGCCCATCCTGCACGCGCATCGGCCGCAGCATGTATTCCGTCTGCAAAGAATTGAGCGTCAGCGGGTCGGACTCCAGCGGGAAGAGGTTGATCACCGGCACGCAGTTCAGGCGCAGATGCTTCTCGGTAAAGCTGAAGTCGTGTTCCCAGCGTTCGTTGAGCACCACGTCGATTTCAAACCACGGCAGCGTTGCCGGAAGCTCAACGGTTTGCAGGCCGCACAGGCCGGTGAACATGAACTTTTCGCGGAAGGTGAAGTACTCCAGCAGCAGCTGATAGCCGCTGAAGCTGCTGCTGCCCTTCGGCCACAGCCCGTCGTTATCGCCAAATCCCAGCGCGGTAAAATGCCCGTCGAGCGGGCGTCTGTCGATGTCCCCCGGCAGGCGCAGCCACATCCTTGCCGTATTCATCGTAAAAGCTTCGTGCATGGCGCAGGCCAGCGGCGCATCGGCGTTGAAATACAGCGGAAGAGTGCTGAGGTCGATTCGGCTCCAGTCGGCAAGCGCGCTGCAGCTAAAGCGCAGATTCACCACCGAACGGCCGTCAGGATCGGTGGTCAGGTTCGCCTTTTCCAGCGCCAGCGGCTGAAGATTGATTTCCTGAGTGGTGGTGTAACGGCAGCGTGTGCCCTTCTCGCCGATAGGCCGGGAAAGCACCTCAAAGCCTTTGGCGATGCGCATCTTCTCTTTCATTTCACGCCAGTCGGGGGTGAACTCCACCACCGACATCGAGGGGATCGTGCGCAGATAGTGCGGCCACAGCAGGCTGACCAGGCCTTCCGTCAGCTCCGGCAGGTCGTCATCAAGCTTTTCGCGCAGGCGCCCCATCAAAAAAGCAAAGCCTTCAAACAGGCGTTCCACGTAAGGATCGCGCGCCCCGGCCTTGTCGAGATTGAGCATTGCCGCGCGGTCCGGGTGGGCGCGAGCGAATTCTTCACCCGCTTCGAGCAGGTAGCGCATTTCAGCGTCGTAATAACGCAGGGTTAAGTCGTCCATAAGAACCTGAATGTTGTTGGGATACAGCACGCTAAACCAGCGTGCAACCTGTATTCATTGCGGTATCGCTAGCTGGAGTGGCTGTCTTCCAGTGCCGATTTCTGCGAAGGGTTAATTCAGCCGCACAATACGGCCGCCCGCGCAGGATCGAGGGTAATCAGCCCCGCGAGCAGCGCATCCATCTCCGGCTGCAAACGCGTTTTGTCGGCTTCGCTGCGGCCCGCTTTGCCGCGCAGCAGCTTCAGACGGCGGGCTTTTACCTCGAAGATCAGCTCCGGGGTCCACTGCTCCAGCGTGAGAACGCTGGCTCCGGCCTCCAGGCCGCCCAGCAGATGCAGCGCCATTTCGTTTTTGCCGTACTGCTCCGCCACTCGCGCCATCAGCAGGCGCATCAGCCACTGGTTCCGGGAGGAGGTAAAGCCCGGACGCGCCTGTAGCCAGTTGAGCGCGGCCTCAATGCCTTCGCTATCGGCCAGCGCCAGCACTTCGGGCTCCAGGGTCAGCACGTCGTCGCCGGATGACGCCGCTGCCGCTACGGTTTCCCCCTTCCAGCTTCCCATATCGTCCTGCACTTTTTCGCCGATCCAGCTCAGCGTCACTTCATCCGCGAAAGGCGTCCCGTCGTTAAAGGCCAGCGCCTCCAGCCCCGGTAAACGCAGCAGCAGCCCTTTCAGGTCGTTGCAGATGATATCTGCGCGGACGGTATCCGAGTCGAGCTTGACCAGCGCCTGCCAGGTATACCACTGCACGTCCAGCCACAGATGATTTACGCCCTGCGCCAGCAGGCTGTCGCTCTGCTCCAGCAGTTCGGACCAGCTCTGCTGCAAATACAGCCGCTTGAGATGAGCGCGGTGATCGGGCTTGGGCGGCACCAGGCGGGTACGCCCGCTGGCATCCAGCGGCGGCAGCTCAGTCAGCGTGTCCCAGCGCACGCTCTTCATCAGATGATGGCCCGCCAGCCAGCCTCCCGACCGATCCCGCAGATATTTGGCCAGCACTTTCGCCTGATCGAGCAGGTCGCGTCCGGAGGAAACGGCATTCATTACCGGAGCCGGGGAGGATGCTGGCGCAGCCGCGACGTTTTCTTCACGGCTTGTCTGCGGAACGAGGCTGGTCGCCCCGCCGCTTTGCGCCAGCCGGTTTTCCAGCGCCCGATAAAGAGGCGCGAGCTGCGGCCGCATGTCCTCATCAAATATCTGGCAGGTTTGTTCGGTGAGCAGCAGCGCACCGGCAATGCGCTGCATGACCGTTACGTCAACTTCGGGATAAAGCGACAGGCTGTCGATCACCCGGCTGCTGCCCAGCCATTCCAGCGAGGATTTACGGCTGCGTTCGCGCAGGGGATGCAGCCGAGTGCCAAACCGCTCGAGCATGCCCGCCAGCAGTTCAAGGCCTTCAGCCAGGCCCGCTTCGCCATCCTGATGAAGGCGCGCCCAGACGTAAAAAGTCACGACGCGAAGATCTTTACAGACCCCGGTCAGCAGCTTTTCGGCCAGGCTACAAATCAGTCCGGTATCAATGCCGGAGAGCTTATTGACCTCTTCCCGGATCCGCTGGAAGTCGTCGTCGTAGCCCGGATCCTCGCCGGTCGGCTCGCTGCCGCTCAGCGGTGCCAGCCAGCGGTCCCAGTTCGCGATATGCGAGCGGGCTTTTTCCAGTAGCGCGCTTTCATCCGCCGCGCAGGCGTGAAGTAAATTCTGCAGGGTGGTCATTCTTCGGCTCCGTCCGTGTATAAGTCGCTGCTGCTGGTGAAGGCCTGGGCGGCGGCGTTAGCGTCAACGCTGAAAATCTGCTCTGGCAGAGTAAATCCTCTAAGGGCCAGCAGGGCCAGCGGGCCGCTGCCGAGCTGCGAACGCAGCACCCACTGCAGCGTTCGGCCATCGGAAGTCGTGAAGCTCATCATCCACTGGCTGCGATCCAGCTGCTGCCGCTTGCCCTGATCCAGCCAGCGGATAAAGCCCCAGGTGCCGCCGTAGTCGCCGAACAGGCGCGCGCCCGCGCTGGTTGAAGTCCAGGTCAGCATGGTGCCGGGCTTCCAGGTGTCACCCGGCCAGCGGAAGCTCTGCCAGTCCGCCATCTGGTTAAAGTAATGAAGCTTCTGCCCGTCAATGGTCAGCTGCGTTTCCACCACCTGAGCCGCCGGGCGCGCCTGGAGCTCAAAGCTTATCCCCTGGCTGCCGTCGGTGAACAGAATATCGGCAAGCTGGCTGAGCTGATTCACCGCTTTCAGGAACGCCGGGTTAAAGGTCAGCCCCTGACTGTGGGCGCTGTCCGGCACCCACTGGCTCCCCTCTTTATGCAGCACGCCGCTGAGCTCCGTAGTCAGGAAGCGGTCGATGCGCCCGCTGTCTTTGCGGATAAACTCCGCCAGCATGGGCAGCGAGGCATCGCTTTTGCCAGCGGCAAACGGGAAGCGTCCGTCAAAAGCAGTATGCCAGTTGGCCACCACCGAACGGCTCCAGCGATCGTTGAGGCTGGCGGCGGACGGTTGCAGCACGGTTTCCCATGCCTGGGTCAGCGGCTGCACGAAGATGGTGTTGCCAAAGCCGCTCCACTCTTCCCCGAGGCTGGCCGCCACCAGGCTGCCGTACTGCTGGGTATCGGTTAAATCAACGCTTTTCCCTTGGAACACGGTTTGCGCCAGCGTCTGCATCATCTCCTGCGGATCGGAGGCGCTGGCGACCTGCTGTAGCCGCAGGCGCACCCGCGTAATGCGGGTCAGGTAGGTTTGCAGGCTGAGCGTGTTGTCCGCGGACATCACGTTTCCGGCCTTGTTTTTACCCATTAGCGTCAGCAGCGGCCCGAAGGTTTCATCCAGCGGCCCCTGCGGACCGACAGCGCTCTGATCGATAGCCGGCTTATCTTTGTTCCCGATGAGGTCTTTGGCCGATTTGATGATCGAATCAGACAGCCCTTCGCTTTGCTGCCCGCTCTGCCCCTGCCAGACCAGCGTATTCATCAGCGCGATCGTCGGCGACTGGCGCACATCGCTCATCAGAGTGAGCTGATCCGTCACGTCCGCAATGTTTTGCGCCGGGTTCAGCCGCAGGCTGTTCAGGAAGTTTAACCAGCTGCCGGCAAAGTCGGTGAAGTAGCGCCGGGTCAGGCGGGCTTTCAGCGCCTCCGGCGAGAGGTCGGCAGAAACCGCTTTGCGGCTGTCGCTCAGCACCCAGTCAATCTCATCGCGACGGGAACTGGCCGCTTTGTCGATAGCCTGCTGAATCCCGCCTTCCCAGGCCTGCCGCGTGAACATCCCCGGCACCACCTCATCGGTGGTGAACAAACGGCGGGCGTCGGTGCCGCTGGTCATATCTTCCAGCGAGACATCGGCAAAATTACGGCGCACCGATTTGAGCATGTTTTCGTACAGCGTGCTTTCCGCGTTGCGACGGCCAATCTGCTGCAACAGCACCTGCCGGCTCTGGCCGACCAGCGCGCCGTCCGGGCTGATTTTCCACTGCGGCTGCTGAGGAAGCTCAGAGAGATAAAACGCCCATAAATCCGGGGAAAGGCTTTGCCACAGCCCGGTGGAAATCCCCAGGCGGGTGGGCTGCACGCCCTTCATGGTCTGAGCATAGAATGCGCCATCGGCTTTATCCGGACGGGCCATCATCAGCCAGGCTTTCAGCTGGTCATAGCCCGGTTTAGCCAGCGCGGCGCGAAGATCGCTGCCAGGCGGCGAACTGGTCAGGGCACTGAGCTTCTGCGTTAAAGCCGCGTCAGCCGGATCGCGGATCAGGCGATTGTTCGCCACGCCGTACCACGGCAGCATCGCGCTCAGCAGCTGCGCGCTGTGGTCGAGGCCAAAGCGCTGATACCAGGGCGAACCGTGGCTGATATGGTGCTGCAGACGGCCCGCATCGTTGCGCAGGTCGTGCAGCGCCGTCAGCTGGTAATCAGAGACCGAAGGATGTTCGACCAGGTCGTGAGCTTTTTTCGCCACCGACGAAATCTGATGGTAGTTAAGGGCGAAAGAGAGCAGTAAACCGGCACCCCACACGCCAATTATCGCCATCGCGGCCCAGGCAAGCGTCTGTTCCCAGGCCATCCCCACCCGGCGACCGCGCACGTGAGCGCAGTCGTTAATGACGCCCTGCCAGGCCGCGGGAACGGTCAGGGCATGGTTATGCGTGGCCGGAACGGTATTTCCAAAATCTGCACCGGCAGGCTCCGAGCGTGTTTCCAGGCTGAACATCAGCCCGCGCAGCGGTACGCGCTGCTGGGATGAATACAGCCAGGGGCGGAGGCGCTCTTTCCAGCTTTCGCTCCCACCCTGGGCAAGGTTTTGCGCCAGGCGTAAAAGGAAATCGTACGAAGGGTTTTCTGCGATTTGCGACAGCCCCTGCTCGCGCAGCTGCGGCAGCAGTTTATC
Organism: Buttiauxella sp.; assembly: GCA_036489025.1. GTDB lineage: Bacteria > Pseudomonadota > Gammaproteobacteria > Enterobacterales > Enterobacteriaceae > Dryocola. Next base: position 5,314 of record DASXGN010000029.1, on the reverse strand, counting down.
CAGCTGTGCCACCACCTCTTCCGGCATGGCCTTCACCGGTAAAGCCACGCCCACCGGCTGGGGTTTTCTGCCCTGCTGCGGCCAGGCGCTGTCGCACAGCTGCCATAACCATACGGGCGGCTGGTAGCGCAGCGCTTCGCCGATTTTTTCCAGCCCGCGCAGATCGCTGTCGCTCACCTGGCGCGTCAGCTTTTGTTCCTTCCCGATGACGCGAACGATACCGTCCAGCGGGCAGCCACGACGCAGCCTGCGCAGAGCGGAATACTTTTCAGCATCAATTTCGGCGCTCAGGCTGCCGCCGTAAATCAGCACCGTGCGCTCGCCTTCCAGCCACTGGCTGCCTTGTAGATTGGGTACCAGTTCGTTAATAGCGGCTTCGTCGCCGGTAATTAACAGCAGGCGGACTTTTTGGCGCCAGAAGAGGCCGTAGCGACGGCGAAGGTGGGTACGAATCTGTTGGCTGATCGCCACGACAGCAGATACGTGAGTCATCTCTTCCTTTGGTGACTCCTTTACATCATCACCCTGCGCATTTTGTCGCTCTTTGCTGAAACTACGCTTACCTTCAGCGTGCGCACCAAAGAACATAAATGTTCCAATGACGACCAGAGCAATACCAGCCGCAACAGAACCGCTCAGCCAGGCATACCAGGCAGAAGTATCCCTGATGAGCTGTAATTTTTCGGGATGCCAGTAAACAAGGCCCGTAATGGCAATACTGCCGACCAGCACAATTAACACAACAAGCCAGAATGTGACTTCCGGCTTTTTAAACAGTGAGAAAAATTGCCTCATGCTTCGCCTTCCTTAACAGAAGTCACAGGGGATACAACCATATTCCAGACCTTTCCATTTTCGTGTTCACGCCAGACCAGTAAATGAGACTCCGGCTGTTGTTTTATAGATTGTGCGGCACCCACGTTCCCCTACGGTGCTTCCTGCGTACCGGCGTCCGTATAGCCACAGACCTCAGGCAGGACTTTGCGAATACCGAGGGTCCGATATTGACAAGATGCTGATTTATTGCCGCTTTTGCTCTGTTAGGAGATAAATTCATAGGTATCGGTGTATATAGACGGAATAAACTCAGCCCGGCACGGGCAGGTACTCCTGCTGTGCAGCGTACCGGCAATACGATGGCCATGAATAAAATCGTCAGGTAAGCCCCCCATGATTTTAAAAAGACCAGGATGCTTACCGCAGGTTACGCTGTGCTCCTCGCAGGCCTGCAATCGTCCGAAATGCATGTGATCAGGCATTCCTTCTGTAATCACCCCACCGCAGCTTGTCTTGTCGTTCTGAAACAAAAAATGTCCAACCGCCATTGCGTTATCCTTACTTTTTTCCTTTCATGCGTTTCTGCACTTCGTCTGTTAACTGCGCGCAACGCCGTTTCCGCTGCAAGTGGCCCCATTCAGCCTGTGCGTGCAGTTCCACTTCTTTTCTTCATCGGTGGATACATGGGCAAAATGCTGGTCAAAATCATTGAATCCGCCAAAGCGAGTTTGCAGGAACACGAGCACGGTGAGTGGAATCATCAGTCTGGAGACCATAAGCAGCCCTGTCTGCCAGTGATGAAACTCCAAAGGAATAATCTGCTGCAAAGCAGGCGAAAAATACATTTCACGATTTACGCTCCCTGTTTAACTCCGGGCTCACGCGGGGTAATGGCCTGTATCCAGAGTGTCCCGGTGCTACGATCGGCGCTGATAGCCAGCTGTGCGAAGCCGGTCTGCTGCGCGGCAAGTGTCGCCACAGCTGCAACCAGCCACGGGGACACGCAACCGGCATGTCCTATGATAAGGTCAGTATTATGACGGCCTGCCGGTGACGGTACACCGGAAAGAAGCGGTAACTCCATCGCTGGGATTACGGCCGAAGCCTCCTCTACCGTCAGCCCACTGAGCCAGAGGTGTTTAGCCTGTCCAGCTTCCAGGGGTACCCAGTCAGCTGCCTGCGCTATACCTTCGTCGAGCAATGGTGGTTCGGTCCGTTCCGGGCGGTGTAACCACCCCAGCGGCGGTACCGTGTTCTGTGTGAGCCTATTGCCCAGCAGCAATGCGACCATTGCCTCCGCACTTCCCGGACGCGTTTCAGGTGCGACCTGAGCAGAAACAACGAGCAGTAGTGATTTGTCCTTGATGCGGTTATCAAGCCACTCATCAATAAACTGCGCACCGTGGCCATCAACATATTCAATCGGCTGTGCAATGCCGGACTCTTTCAGGCTGTCGTGCCAGGCCGGGATGAAACGTCCTGGCAGAATAGAGGTGTCGGCCTCAAACAGCACTGTGAGCGTTTGATTTGGGGAAAAGGGTGCGAGTGCGATTGCAACATCAGCCAGCAGCTTCTGAATCCGGGCCTGAAACACCATCAGATCCTGTTGTTCTGGCTCCAGCGAATCATCACCTTCTTGCACCACCGGCGGGGTTGGGAGAAATGTATGTAAACAAATGTCTTCCCGGCCGCGACAGGGCTGGCTTTTAAGTATCGAGGGTCCTTCCATTAACAATGTCACCGGAGTCTGTCCCGGCTCCTCTGGTAAGGGAATATCCACGCTTATATGCAGGATCTGGAGCGCCCGTCGGCCCCGCCGGATTTCCCGCAATAATGTTTCTTCACGCCTTCTGTCCCAACCATCAGCATGATTGTGCTGAAACAGCCAGAACAGCAATCGCAGAACAAACACCAGTAACCAGGCCAGCATAATGGCCGCAGGAAAGAGTATACAAAATTTTGTACCCTCTCCCTGCCGATCAAACGCCAGACCCGCTATTGCAGCCGCAACAGCCAGCGCCCCCAGAGCCGAAAACCAGTAGCCGAAACGGATGTGGGCCGGGCGCCAGGCAGCGGGGGGAATAATTTTAAGATTTACCGGCATAATCAGGGTATAAAGACCAGTTCAGGTGAAATAGTATTAAGATTCAGTTGTGCGCGGAGGTTGGTAAATTTAGGCGGCACAATCCATTCAAACGTCACTCCGTCCTTATTCCATGTAATCGATGAGAAATCTTCCTGCTTTTGCCAGCTATTTAATTCCAGTGAACGCCAGCAGCTGACAACCATTATACGTTGTACCCTAGTCGTTTTTTTATCTTCAACCTGGTAAATGTCGGCATACATTTCCTGCCCGGCCCCGCACTGGGCGGTGGGGTTCCCCGGACGTGAAGGGAAACCATTAATTAAAAGGAAATATCGTCTGTTACCTACGGTATGCAGCTTCCCATCACTGTATAGAGATACCAGCTCTTTTTGAGGTGTAATCGTCACACCTTCAATCGTTAACGGTTGCTGGCGGTTAAATATCTCTTTAATTTCAGAAGCTGAGGCACTCAATGCTGCGCCAAGAAAAAATATAAGAAGTGAAATGTTTTTCATTTATTTATTGTCCATAAACTTTGTCGGCATAACATAATCCTGAATAAACCCATGCATGTTCCGCAGACTGCCCTGCAGAGCCAGAAGCGTAGGTTGGCTGATCGCGGTTGTGTAGCTGTTCTTCAGTCTGAGCAGCATTCACAGGGTTATTCATATTCCAACCAATATTTCCGGTGGTACTGTCACACAGGTGGTTGTATTTACGTACCCAGGCGCTTGTCGTGACATCCCATTTGTAATAGTACCCTCCGTTCCACAATGAGATTGCTTCCCGCTCTACCATTTCGTCCGTATAGGTTCCGTGCTGGTTGAGATGACGTATCGCCTGCTCACGCTTAGTCTGGAATAGGTCGCGCCCGGCTTTAACATTTTCCTTCCAGCTCCAGGTTGTGGTGTAGTCCGGAGCCGGATTCGTCATTTGAGCCATACCATAGCCCTGGTCAAATGACACAATAGGCTCACCATCACGATTAATAAATTGCTTATTGTCGCTTTCATGAGCCAGCAGTTTTTCAAGCCCGGATGAGTTTTCAAGGGTATCAATAAAAGCGAGCAGATCTGCAACAACCGGGTTCTGGCCTTTTATTTTAATATTACGCTCAATGGTCAACTCACCAATTTTAACCGAAACAACCAAATCACCCCCCAAAACTTTTCCTTCACCAAAATTTACCGTCCATTTTTTATCAGCCGAAGAAAACTCACCGGCATCCGAATACGTTCGTAATACGGTATTTCCCCGAGCTCTTTCCCTAAGGCCACTTTTTTTGGCATTCCAGCTAATCGCCCAGGACCATTGATAAGGGCCAGTAGCTTCCGTACTGAATTCAAGAACAATCTCCGGAATCGTTGCGTCAGCATTTAAAGTAAATTCCGCATTGTCCGCCGGCGTAACCCAGGTCGTATTATGCTCGGTAGCAACTACCTGGACGAGGCTGTCCGGGGTGGTATTAGTGGTTCCCGCGTTCTGTGCGTTATCCATTTTGTAGCTCCTTGCTCCTTAAAACTTCAGTGAAAGTTTTTCAGCCGTACGGGTAACTACTCGCTCCGTCATGCCGTCTTTGTCCGTTATTCCTTCCCAGACCTGCCCAGACACACTGCTGATGGTATAGGGAACGCCAGAGCGCGGTGTGACTTTATCTGCCTCAGTGATACGGAACTGTTCATTAAATAGGTCGCTCACCTTGCCAGGTGGCGTTGCAATGGTTTTTACATCACAAGCGGCATCCTTACGGCAATAACGACCCGCACGGGTGTTATAGTCACCGGTCGTCGCCAGTTCAATCCTGCTGCCGTCTAGTGTGATATAACTTCCCCCGCCGTTCAGCGTGATTCTCTTCTTCGCGATGATTTTGATTTCATCTTCCGTGCTGACAATGCTGATTTCTTTACGGGCCAGCAGAGCCATCAGGTCATTCTGCGCCTGCATCTGCACCGGCCCCTGGTTGGCTATCAGCTTAATGCCCAGCTTTCTCACAAACACGCTCAGGGTATGACCCACCCCGATAAACAGGTTCTTCACCACGCTGACGTCGGCATTTTTACCGGCTGTGGCAATCAGGTTCTGACCGGCCGACATCTGCAGATGCTCCCCGCTGGTCAGCGCCATGCCGTCCGGCGCACTCATCAGCAGCACCGACTTTTTCAGGTCCGTCAGCTGCTGCTCCAGCAGTTTGATTTGCGCCTGCAGGTCCGCCGGGTTTGCCGTCGCCGTCAGGGCATCGTCCGAAATCGACGTCATCTGCTCCCGGGCATCACCCAGATTGCTGACCGCCGCCCCCATATCCAGCACCTCACCCTGCGCCTTCGCCTGGCCGTCAGCGCTGATGAATATCCCTTTCTGCGCCCGGATGGCACCCCAGCTGTCGGTTCTGAGCTCAAAGCCTTCCCCGCGCGGCTGCTTCTCGCTGTCCACCAGATGCCCGAGGTTCAGCTG
>DASXGN010000034.1:0-34443 GCA_036489025.1 Buttiauxella sp. | reverse complement strand
CTGCGGCACCGACATGTCCTGATAGATGGCGTTCTGGTGCGAGCGGTCGAGCAGCGCCAGACGCGGCTGGAGGGTCAGCGCGTAGTGCGTTTCATCCTTCGAGGTGCCCAGGCGTTCAAACCCGCTGACCACCCCCTGCATTACCCGCACCGGCTGCTGGACCTTAAGGCCCCAGGCCTGCACCACCGGCGCCTGTAACGTCAGCGAGGCGTGCTTCATCAGCATCATTTCCCGGCTGATGGCATGGTCAGAACTGGTGAACTCCACGCGGTAGCTGAACGGCTGGCTCAGCGCTTCCTGGCCTTCAAACGCCAGCACGTCGAGGCCGGCATCGCAGCCCTTCACCGCCAGCAGATGGTGGCTGTGGCTGAAGTAGGGGTGAACCGTTCCGCTCATATATTCACATCCGTTATGATTTGTGTTTAATTAATTGATATTTAATATATTTATTTGATTTTATTGTGGTTATCTTATCTTTCTGACCCCGTTGGTCAATAGTTGAAGGGGTACGACAGCGACCAAATCTAAGCGGGTGGCCTGAGCCGATAAAAAGCAATTATTAGGATTATCTCGTAGGTGAAAATTCACTCACTCGTCAACCAAATACTTCCCCCTCCGCGCACAAGCTTCGCTACAATGGCGAATAAATTGCCTGTGCAGAGTCTCTCATCGTGCCGTTACTGATTATCACCACTATTCTGTGGGCCTTCTCTTTTAGCCTGATAGGCGTTTATCTTGCTGGTCATGTCGACAGCTATTTCTCCGTGCTGATGCGCGTGGGGCTGGCGGCGCTGGTGTTCCTGCCGTTCCTGCGCGTCAAAGGCTACAGCGTGAAAACGCTGCTGCTGTATATGCTGGTGGGTGCGCTGCAGCTCGGGGTGATGTACCTGTTCAGCTTCCAGGCCTACCTCTACCTCACCGTTTCAGAATTCCTGCTGTTCACGGTGCTGACGCCGCTCTATATCACGCTGATTTACGATTTGATTAGCCGCAGGCCGCTGCGCTGGAGCTACGCCTTAAGCGCGGGGCTGGCGGTTATCGGGGCGGCGGTTATTCGCTACGACAAAGTTAGCGATCACTTCTGGACCGGCCTGCTGCTGGTGCAGGCGGCAAATATCTGCTTCGCGATTGGCATGGTGGGCTACAAGCGCCTGATGGAAACGCGGCCAATGCCGCAGCGCTGCGCGTTTTCCTGGTTCTATCTTGGGGCGGCCGTTGTTGCGGTTGTCGCCTGGTTCGTGATGGGCAATCCGCAAAAACTGCCCGCTACGAATCTTCAGTGGGGCATTTTGATTTGGCTTGGGGTGGTGGCTTCCGGCCTGGGCTACTTCATGTGGAATTACGGGGCGACGCAGGTCGATGCCGGCACGCTGGGCATCATGAATAACGTTCACGTGCCCGCAGGGCTGCTGGTTAACCTCGCCATTTGGCAGGAGCAGCCCCACTGGCCGAGCTTTATTATTGGTGGAACGGTGATAATGGCCTCGCTGTGGGTGCATCGCCATTGGGTCGCTCCGCGTTCCGCACAAACGGAAGATGCTCGCAGGCGTGTGAACGCGTCGAGCGAATAAACGCCTCGTTAACCGGTTGACGCTGCTCGCCGTCGCGTACTGCGGCGTACAACCGGCTCCACAGACCTTCTCCAAGCGTTTTGGTCACCACCAGGCCCTGACGCTCAAAACTCTCTACTACCCAATGCGGCAGCGCGGCGATGCCCATACGCGCCGACACCATCTGAATCAGCAGCAGCGTGTTATCAACGCTTTTCAAAGAAGGGCTAACGCCCGCCGGCTGCAGGAAATGCCGCCAGATATCCAGCCGCTGGCGCTGCACCGGGTAAATCAACAGGGTTTCGCTGCTCAAATCTTCCGGCTCAATACGCGCCTTGCCTGCCAGCGGGTGATCCGTTGCCAGCACCAGGCGAACTTCAAAATCAAACATTGGCGAATAGTGCAGACCGCTGCGCGGCAGGATGTCAGAGGTTAAGACGATGTCCAGCTCGCTCTGCTGCAAAGCGGGCTGCGGGTCAAAGGTCACGCCGGATTTGAAATCCATCTCCACCTGCGGCCACTGGCGGTGGAAATTCTCCAGCGCCGGGGTCAGCCACTGAATACAGCTGTGGCATTCGATGGCGATGCGCAGCGTGCTCTGGTGCGGTTCGTTGCAGGCCTGAAGCGCACGGCTAATCTGCGGCAGCACCTGCTCGGCAAGCTGCAACAGGATTTCACCCTGTGGAGTAAAGCGCAGCGGCTGACTTTTACGGACAAACAGGCGGAACCCGAGCCGCTGCTCCAGATCGCTGAACTGATGGGAGAGGGCCGACTGGGTCTGGTGTAACGCGGCGGCGGCGGCGGCCAAAGAGCCACAGTTTCGTAACGCCTGGAGCGTCCGCAGGTGTTTAATCTCGATCATGAAAGTCCTTCACTTCGCCATGAGCAAATTGCGCTTGAGGAATATACAGTACCTGCGGATTATAGCGGTGTAAACATCTGGACGTCCAAATCCAGTGTCTTTCGAGCTACCGAGCGCTGAGCGCAGCGTTCAAAACTGCCTGAGCAGGTTTGTCGTTTTCTGGCGGCCTGCCTGCGGCTCGAAATTCATAGGATTTGCATGTTGATAAATTATTAGAGGAAAGAAAAATGACGATCAAAAATCACACCCTCGGTTTTCCTCGTGTCGGCCTGCGTCGCGAACTGAAAAAAGCTCAGGAAAGCTACTGGGCGGGCAACTCCACTCAGGAAGAATTACTGGCGGTCGGCCGCGAGCTGCGCGCTCGCCACTGGGACCAGCAGAAGCAGGCCGGGGTAGAGCTGCTGCCAGTAGGCGACTTCGCATGGTACGACCACGTTCTGACCACCAGCCTGCTGCTTGGCAACGTGCCGGCTCGTCATCAGAATGCGGACGGCAGCGTGGATCTTGATACTTTATTCCGCCTTGGACGCGGTCGTGCGCCAACGGGTGAACCGGCCGCCGCCGCTGAAATGACCAAATGGTTTAACACCAACTATCACTATATGGTGCCGGAATTTGTTAAGGGCCAGCGGTTTAAACTGACCTGGACCCAGCTGCTGGATGAAGTCGACGAGGCGCTGGCGCTGGGCCATACGGTGAAACCTGTCCTGCTTGGCCCGGTTACTTATCTGTGGCTGGGCAAAGTAAAAGGCGAGCAGTTTGACCGTCTGAGCCTGCTTAAAGACATCCTGCCGGTTTACCAGCAGGTTCTGGCCGAGCTGGCTAAGCGCGGCGTTGAATGGGTGCAGATCGACGAGCCAGCGCTGGTGCTGGAGCTGCCGCAGGCCTGGCTGGACGCCTTCCAGCTGGCCTACGACGCGCTGACCGGCAGCGTAAAGCTGCTGCTGACCACCTATTTTGAAGGCGTGACGCCGAATCTGAAAACCATCACCGCACTGCCGGTGCAGGGCCTGCACGTGGACTTCGTTCACGGGAAAGACGACGTCAACGCGCTGCATCAGCAATTGCCCGCCGACTGGCTGTTGTCCGCCGGTGTGATTAATGGTCGCAACGTCTGGCGTGCCGATCTGACCGAGAAATATGCTCAGCTCAAAGGCCTGGTTGGCAAGCGCGATCTGTGGGTGGCATCCTCCTGCTCCCTGTTGCACAGCCCGATTGATTTGAGCGTTGAAACGCGTCTGGATGAGGAAGTGAAGAGCTGGTTTGCCTTTGCCCTGCAAAAATGCGCCGAGCTGTCTCTGCTGACCGAAGCGCTGAACAGCGGCAACGCTGAAAAACTGATTGAGTGGAGCGCCCCTATTCAGGCCCGCCGTCATTCTCAGCGTGTTCACAATGCGGCAGTTGAGAAGCGCCTTGCGGCAATTACCGCGCAGGATAGCCAGCGCCAAAGCGGCTATGCCGCGCGTGCAGCGGCTCAGCGCCAGCGCTTTAATCTGCCTGCCTGGCCGACCACGACAATCGGCTCGTTCCCGCAAACCACTGAAATTCGCGGCCTGCGTCTGGACTTTAAAAAAGGCAATCTGGATGCGGGGAATTATCACACCGGTATCGCAGAACACATCAAGCAGGCGATTGTGGAGCAAGAACGCCTCGGTCTGGACGTTCTGGTCCACGGCGAAGCCGAACGTAATGACATGGTTGAATACTTTGGTGAGAACCTCGACGGCTTCGTCTTTACGCAAAACGGCTGGGTGCAGAGCTACGGCTCCCGCTGCGTGAAGCCACCGGTGGTGATTGGCGACATCAGCCGCCCGGCTCCGATTACCGTCGAATGGGCGAAGTACGCGCAGTCCCTGACCGACAAGCCGGTAAAAGGCATGCTCACCGGCCCGGTCACGATTCTCTGCTGGTCGTTCCCGCGTGAAGACGTGAGCCGCGAAACCATCGCGAAGCAAATTGCCCTGGCGCTGCGCGACGAAGTGGCGGATTTGGAAGCGGCGGGCATCGGTATCATTCAGATTGATGAGCCAGCGCTGCGTGAAGGTTTACCGCTGCGCCAGTCCGACTGGCAGGCGTACCTGGAATGGGGCGTAGAGGCCTTCCGCCTGAACGCCGCCGTGGTGCGAGACGACACGCAGATCCACACTCACATGTGTTACTGTGAGTTCAACGACATCATGGACTCTATCGCGGCGCTGGACGCGGATGTGATCACCATTGAAACCTCCCGCTCTGACATGGATCTGCTGGAGTCGTTCAAAGAGTTCGAATACCCGAATGAAATCGGGCCGGGCGTCTACGATATTCACTCGCCGAACGTGCCGAGCGTGGAATGGATTGAAGCCCTGCTGAAGAAAGCGGCGGAATCAGTCCCGGCCGAGCGTTTGTGGGTCAACCCGGACTGCGGTCTGAAAACCCGCGGCTGGCCGGAAACCCGCCAGGCCCTGGCGAACATGGTTAAAGCGGCGCAGAATCTGCGTAGCGTTTAATAAAAAGGCGGAGGCGAAAGCCTCCGTTCTTTATCATCCCTCAGATATTCCCCCGCGAATTAATTATATCTCCCGCCACCTTCAGAAAATTGCCTCAGCTAGCTTCTTAAAATATATGAATTCCGATAATTGTAGTGTTATGGCCGATTTACACCTGAGAGAGTAATCCCGCTGTCTGGATATACTCAAAAAATAAAAGGATATTGATGAAATAACTGAGCGGTGAAAAATGGATAAGCCAGCAAACGGAGAAGAAGAGCTTTTAATTCGCACTTCCCCACGTGACGGAATGAATGCTCAAGTCCTGGAGGTAGGAAGAAATTGTGCCGTGATAAAGTACCACGGTGGTACAAACGATAAACCTCGGTGGTCAAAGGATGATCGATAAAATGAATAAAATGGTGCTTTTCTGTTCGCTGTGCTTTTTGTTTTCCTGCGCTCAGGCTGCGGAAAATTACCCAAAAGATGTCAGTGCTTTCATTGAAAACGCCGGAAGCTGTCAGCATTTAGCGGGCGAATGGGATGCTGATATCTCAAAAGATCGGCAGAAGGACATTGAAAGGCAGGTTAACGTCGTTTGCGGAAAAGCAAAGGCTGAGCAAAATACTTTAAAAAAGAAATATCATGCGGATAGCGCTCTTCTGGATGCAATCAACAATTATGATTTCTAATTTATTTCCACGAGTCTAAAGGCTGTGCGGCAACGGAAGAAGGCCATATTCTTCCGTTGCCAAAGATTATTTCTTCACGCCGTAGCGCGCAAACCATTTCAGCATTCTTTGCCAGCCATCTTTGGCAGACTCTTCGTGATAGCTCGGACGATAGTCCGCGTTAAACGCGTGGCCCGCTTCCGGATAAACGATGATTTCGGCAGTGGCGTTTGCCGCGCGCAGCGCCTGCCTCATCGTTTCCACGCTTTCCTGTGAAATTCCCGTATCCTGGCCGCCGTACAGGCCTAAAACCGGTGCGTTGAGATCGGTGGCAATATCAACGGGATGGCGAGGAGAGTTCAGCGTTTTGTCGCCGATTAATTTGCCGTACCAGGCCACAGCCGCTTTAAGCTGCGGATTATGTGCGGCATAAAGCCAGGCGATGCGTCCGCCCCAGCAAAATCCGGTGATAGTCAATCGGTGAGCGTCTCCGCCATGGTGCGTTGCCCAGTTGGCGACGTGATCGAGGTCGGCCAGCACCTGCGCGTCCGGCACTTTTGTGACCAGTCCGCTGAATAGCGTTTGAATATCGGCGTAATCACTGGGATCGCCCTGACGGAAATAAAGCTCTGGCGCAATCGCCAGGTAGCCCTCCAGCGCCAGGCGGCGGCATATATCGCGAATGTGCTCATGGACGCCGAAAATTTCCTGAACCACAATCACTACCGGCAGCGGCCCGCTGACCTCCTTAGGCCGCGCGTGATAGGCAGGCATATCATCACCCTGAGAAGGAATCGTTGTTTCGCCTGACTGAATAGCGTCTTCCGGGGTATGAACAATCGTTGAGGAAAGTGGTTCAGCCGCCGGTGCAAACTGTCCGCCCGGCGTGTTATGTGGGGTTGGCTCTTCTTTCATTGGCATTCTCCGTACCAGCATTAGCGCAGTGGGATAACTATAGCTAACATCTCTGGTTTGAAAAAAATGCGTTCCGGCCTGCTTAACGCGCTATGCACCTTTAATATGTGACTACCATCACTTTTGTTGGTGAAATTAATGTAAGTTGTTTCATTCAAAGTGAAATGCGTCACGAAATTATCGGCAGGGGTTCTGTAAAGTACCGCTTTGCAACTCAAGCCACTCTACTCAACAGAGGAGTCTGTTATGTCCAAGTCTGATGTTTTTCATCTCGGCCTCACCAAAAGCGACCTGCAAGGGGCAACGCTTGCCATCGTCCCGGGCGATCCTGAGCGAGTTGAAAAAATCGCCGCGCTAATGGACAAGCCGGTCAAGCTGGCTGCCCACCGTGAATTCACTACCTGGCGCGCTGAGTTAGACGGCAAGGCTGTGATTGTTTGCTCCACCGGCATTGGTGGCCCGTCCACTTCTATTGCCGTGGAAGAGCTGGCGCAGCTGGGGATTCGTACCTTCCTGCGTATTGGGACGACCGGTGCAATTCAACCGCATATCAACGTTGGCGATGTGCTGGTGACAACCGCTTCCGTACGCCTTGACGGTGCCAGCCTGCACTTCGCACCGATGGAATTCCCGGCGGTGGCCGACTTCGCTTGTACCACGGCGCTGGTTGAAGCGGCGAAATCCATCGGTGCCACCACGCATATTGGTGTGACCGCCTCTTCCGATACCTTCTACCCGGGCCAGGAGCGATATGACACCTTCTCTGGCCGCGTGGTTAGCCGCTTTAAAGGCTCGATGGAAGAGTGGCAGCAGATGGGCGTGATGAATTATGAAATGGAATCCGCCACCCTGCTGACCATGTGCGCAAGCCAGGGTCTGCGCGCCGGTATGGTTGCTGGCGTAATTGTGAACCGCACCCAGCAGGAAATCCCTAACGCCGAAACGATGAAGCAGACGGAAAGTCACGCGGTGAAAATTGTTGTTGAGGCCGCTCGTCGCCTGATTTAGTCCTTCGAAGCCGGCTTGCGCCGGCTTCTTTTTGCGCTTTGCGTAATGCCTCGCAGGAATTCCCTTTTCATCTGGACATTTATACAGCAGAATTTTACCTTGCTGGTGTTTGGCGTGGGCTGCAGGAGGCGAAGTGGATATCTCAATATTATTCGGGCTGGGGATGGCTCTGGTCGGCGTGTTAACCGGCTGGCTGCTGGCGAGTTTGCGGGCTGCGCAGCGGCAATCTGCGCTGCATGAAGAGCAGCGGGAAGTGTACGGTGAGCTTACCGCCGCCAGGCAGGAGCTGCTGCAACAGCAGCACTGGAAGGAAGAGTGCGAGCAGCTTAATCGCGAACTCCGCAATCAGCTTGAGATAAACAGCGCTCAGGAAGCCGATCTCCGCGAGCTCACCACGCTCCTGGAACAGACCCGCCTGCATGCTGACGACAAACATCGTCAGATGCTCAACAGCGAACAGCGCCTGAGCGAGCAGTTTGAAAACCTCGCCAACCGTATTTTCGAGCAAAGTGGCCGCAAGGTCGAAGAGCAAAACCGCCAGAGCCTTAACGGTCTGCTTACGCCGCTGCGTGAACAGCTTGACGGCTTCCGTCGCCAGGTGCAGGACAGCTTCGGACAGGAAGCGCGCGAACGGCACACCCTCACGCATGAAATTCGTAATCTTCAGCAGCTTAATGCGCAAATGGCGCAGGAGGCGCTCAACCTCACCAAAGCGCTAAAAGGCGATAACAAAACGCAGGGTAACTGGGGTGAAGTGGTGTTGGCCCGCGTGCTGGAGGCCTCCGGTTTAAGAGAAGGGCACGAATACCAGACGCAGGTAAATATTCAGCTCGAAAACAATAGCCGAATGCAGCCGGACGTTATCGTTCGTTTGCCGCAGGGCAAAGATGTGGTGATCGACGCGAAAATGACGCTGGTAGCCTATGAGCGCTATTACAACGGCGACGACGATCTGACCCGTGAAAGCGCGCTGAACGAACATATCTCCGCGGTACGTAATCACATCCGCATGCTGAGCCGTAAAGACTATCAGCAACTGCCGGGCCTGCGCTCTCTCGATTATGTCCTGATGTTCATTCCCGTTGAGCCAGCGTTTCTGTTGGCTATCGATCGCCAGCCGGAGCTGATCGGCGAAGCGCTGAAAAACAATATTATGTTGGTCAGCCCGACGACGCTGCTGGTGGCGCTGCGCACGATTACCAATTTGTGGCGTTATGAGCACCAAAGCCGCAATGCGCAGCAAATTGCCGAACGAGCGGGCCGTCTGTATGACAAAATGCGCCTGTTTGTCGACGATATGTCTGCCATTGGGCAGAGCCTCGATAAAGCTCAGGACAATTACCGGCAGGCCATGAAAAAACTGGCTTCCGGACGTGGAAATCTTCTTGTGCAGGCCGATGCGTTTCGCGGTCTGGGTGTTGAAGTGAAACGCGAAATTAATCCTGATTTGGTCGAGCAGGCAAGGCTGAAAGATGAAGAACAGTCTTTGCCATCGGCCGAGCAGAGCGATGCGGAAACGCGTCAAAATAGCGAATTAGAGAACCGCAGAATCGTCGGCGAACGTTAAGCAAAGGTTAGGTCGTCAGGCTTGAACCATAGGGCTTTAGCGCCCATTCTGTTACACTTCACGAACATTTTTTGATAAGCAGGCATTGAGATGGTTGACGAATCCCAGGAAACAACACACTTTGGCTTCCGCACCGTAGCAAAAGAGCAAAAAGCCGATATGGTGGCTCATGTGTTCCACTCTGTGGCCGCAAAATACGACGTTATGAATGACCTGATGTCGTTTGGCATTCACCGTATCTGGAAGCGTTTCACTATCGACTGTAGCGGCGTGCGTCGCGGACAGCGAGTGCTTGATCTTGCCGGGGGCACTGGCGATCTGACGGCCAGGTTTTCTCGCCTGGTCGGTGAAACGGGTGAAGTTGTGCTGGCCGATATCAACGACTCAATGCTGAAAATGGGGCGCGAGAAACTGCGCAATATCGGCGTTGTCGGCAATGTGAACTATGTTCAGGCTAATGCCGAAGCGCTGCCGTTCCCGGATAACTTCTTCGACTGCATCACCATCTCATTCGGCCTGCGTAACGTGACCGATAAAGAAAAGGCGCTGCGCTCCATGTATCGCGTGCTGAAACCGGGTGGCCGCCTGCTGGTGCTGGAATTCTCCAAACCTATCATCGAACCTTTAAGCAAGGCTTACGATGCCTATTCCTTCCATATTCTGCCGCGCATCGGTGAAATGGTGGCTCAGGACGCGGAAAGCTATCGCTATCTGGCAGAATCTATCCGCATGCATCCCGATCAGGATACCCTGAAAGCGATGATGGAAGACGCCGGTTTTGAAAACACCACCTACTACAACCTGACCGCCGGGATTGTTGCCCTTCACCGCGGCTACAAATTCTGACAGGGGGTTGCCGATGCCGTTTACACCGCTAGTTACCGCCGGTCTGGAAAGCGTCCTGAATACTTTTTTGTGGCGTGACCGGGGGCTAAAAGCCGCACGCCAGCGCCTGCTGGGTAAAGTCCTGCGCGTTGAGCTGAAAGAGTTTACCGCTCCGCTGGTGCTGGTCTTTAGCGAACAACAGCTGGATGTGCTGGGTGAATGGGAAGGCGAGGCGGACTGCCGAGTGATCACCCGTCTTGCGGTGCTGCCAAAATTACGCGACCGCCAACAGCTGACGGCCTTGATTCGCAGCGGCGAGCTCGAAGTGCAGGGTGATTTACAGGTGGTGCAAAACTGGGTTGCCCTGATGGATCTTGCTGAGTTTGATCCGGCAGAGTTGCTCGCACCCTATATTGGCGATATCGCAGCGGAAGGTATCAGCAAGGTTATACGTGGCGGCGGCAAGCTTCTGAAGAAAGGTTTTAATCGCAATCAGCAGTATCTTGCTGAAGCCATTACCGAAGAGTGGCGAATGGCGCCGGGGCCGCTGGAAGTGGCATGGTTTGCCGAAGAAACGGCAGCCGTTGAACGCGCGGTCGACGCACTGAGCGCGCGGCTGGACAAGCTGGAGGGCAAATGACGCCAGGAGAAGTTCGTCGTCTCTATTTTATTATTCGTACCTTCCTGAACTATGGCCTTGATGAACTGATCCCCAGGATTCGAATCACGCTGCCGCTACGTTTTGGTCGGCGCATGCTGTTCTGGATGACCAACCGCCATAAGGATAAGCCGCTCGGGGAGCGTTTACGGCTGGCCTTGCAGGAGCTTGGGCCGGTGTGGATCAAATTTGGCCAGATGCTTTCCACTCGTCGCGATCTCTTCCCGCCACAGATCGCCGATCAGCTGGCGATGCTGCAAGACAGAGTTGCGCCTTTCGACGGCGCGCTGGCGAAGAAGCAGATTGAGCAGGCGATGGGCCGCCCAATAGAAGCCTGGTTTGACGAGTTTGATATTAAGCCTCTGGCCTCTGCTTCAATTGCGCAGGTTCATACTGCACGTCTGAAAGAAAACGGACGGGAAGTGGTGATCAAAGTCATTCGCCCGGACATCATTCCCGTTATCAAAGCGGATATGAAGCTTATCTATCGCCTCGCGCGGTGGGTGCCTCGCCTGCTGCCCGACGGGCGTCGTTTACGCCCGATGGAAGTGGTGCGGGAGTATGAAAAAACGCTGTTGGACGAGCTGAACCTACTGCGCGAATCGGCGAACGCCATCCAGCTTCGACGCAATTTCGAAAACAGCCCGATGCTGTACGTGCCTGAAGTCTTCTCGGACTATTGTAATCACGACATGATGGTGATGGAGCGGATCTACGGCATCCCGGTATCCGATATCACGACCCTCGAAAGCCAGGGCACCAACATGAAGCTGCTGGCCGAACGCGGCGTGCAGGTTTTCTTCACCCAGGTATTTCGCGACAGCTTCTTCCACGCGGACATGCACCCGGGCAATATTTTTGTCAGCTATGACCACCCGGAGGACCCGCAGTACATTGGCATCGACTGTGGGATTGTTGGCTCGCTGAATAAAGAAGATAAGCGTTATCTGGCGGAAAACTTTATTGCCTTCTTCAACCGCGACTACCGTAAGGTTGCCGAGCTGCACGTTGATTCAGGCTGGGTGCCACCGGATACCAACGTGGAAGAGTTTGAGTTTGCTATTCGTACCGTGTGCGAACCTATCTTTGAAAAGCCGCTGTCCGAAATCTCTTTTGGCCACGTGCTGCTTAATCTCTTCAATACGGCCCGCCGCTTTAATATGGAAGTGCAGCCGCAGCTGGTTTTACTACAAAAAACGCTTTTATATGTTGAAGGCGTCGGAAGGCAGCTTTATCCCCAGCTCGATCTGTGGAAAACCGCCAAGCCATTCCTTGAAAGCTGGATTAAGGATCAGGTTGGTATTCCTGCCCTGTTCAAAGCATTTAAGGAAAAAGCACCCTTCTGGATCGAAAAAATGCCTGAACTTCCCGAATTGGTGTACGACAGTTTGCGCCAGGGCAAGCATTTACAGCACAGCATTGATAAAATCCAACGCGACCTGCATCAACATCATGTGCGGCAGGGACAGTCGCGCTATCTGTTCGGCATCGGGGCCACGCTCATTCTGAGCGGGACTTTGCTGCTGATAAATAAACCGGAGTGGGAGTTTATGCCCGCCTGGTTGATGGCTGGAGGCATCGTGGCCTGGCTTATCGGCTGGCGGCGGTCTGCCTGAAATTTAATCGTCATTAACAGGTGACGTGCCGTATAATATCGGGCGTTACGCAACCATCTAAGTGAGTTGAGGCAACATTATGGGTAGTATCGGTATTTGGCAGTTGGTGATCATTGCCGTCATCGTTGTTCTGCTGTTCGGCACCAAGAAACTGGGTTCTATCGGTTCCGATCTTGGCGCATCCATCAAAGGCTTTAAGAAAGCCATGAACGATGACGAAGCGAAAAACAAAGACTCTTCTGTTCAGGACGCTGACTTTACGGCGAAAAGCCTGGACGATAAGCAGCCGGGCGACGTGAAAAAAGACGAAGCAAAGAGCAACGATAAAGAGCAGGTGTAAACCGTGTTCGATATTGGTTTTAGCGAACTGCTTCTGGTCTTCGTCATTGGCCTCGTTGTACTGGGGCCACAGCGTCTTCCTGTGGCAGTCAAAACGGTGGTGGGCTGGATTCGTGCACTGCGCTCCCTTGCGGCAACCGTGCAAAACGAACTGGCCCAGGAGCTGAAAATCCAGGAGCTGCAGGACAGCCTGAAAAAGGTTGAAAAAGCGAGCATGGACAACCTGACTCCCGAGCTGAAAGCCTCCATGGACGAACTGCGTCAAGCGGCGGAATCCATGAAGCGCTCCTATACGCAGGACCCTGAAAAATCAAGCGACGAAGCGCACACCATTCATAATCCTTTGGTGAAAGATGCGCAGGACAGCCACGACGGGGTTACTCCGGCTACGGCTGCTCATCAGGCAAGCTCTCCCGACAGCGCCCCGGAAGTTGAAGCGACCGAATCTGTCGAGCAGGTAAAAGAAACCCTGAATATGCCCGTTAAGCCTGTCGCACAGGCCGCTCCTTCGTCTGTCTCATCCCAACCTTCGAGTGATAAACAGTAAACATGGCCGTTGAAGATACCCAACCGCTCATTACCCATCTGATTGAGCTGCGCAAGCGACTGTTAAACAGCATTATCGCTGTGCTGGTGATTTTTCTGGCGCTGGTTTATTTCGCTAACGATATTTACCAGATTGTATCTGCACCGCTGATTAGCCAGATGCCGGTAGGATCTACGATGATTGCCACCGACGTGGCGTCACCTTTCTTTACGCCAATCAAGCTGACTATTTACGTGTCGGTCTTCCTCTCGGCGCCGGTCATTCTTTATCAAATCTGGGCGTTTATCGCTCCGGCTTTGTACAAGCATGAACGCAAGCTGGTTACTCCGCTGCTGGTTTCCAGTTCGCTGCTGTTCTATATCGGCATCGCATTTGCCTATTTTGTCGTTTTCCCGCTGGCATTTGGTTTTCTGACAAAAACGGCGCCGGTAGGCGTGGTAATGTCTACCGACATCAGCAAGTACCTCGACTTTGTCATGACGCTGTTTATGGCATTCGGGGTTGCGTTTGAAGTGCCGGTTGCCATTATCCTGCTGTGCTGGATGGGCGTGACCACGCCGGAAGCGTTGAAGAAAAAGCGTCCCTATATCTTTGTTGGGGCTTTCGTCGTGGGGATGCTGCTTACGCCGCCGGATGTCTTCTCGCAAACGCTGCTGGCGATACCCATGTACTGCCTGTTTGAAGTCGGCGTGTTCTTCTCCCGGTACTATGTCGGCAAGGGTCGCAGAGACATGGATAACCCTGAAGAAGAAGATGAACAGCACTCTGAAAAAGAGTCGTGATACCAGACCGCCCGCCAGGGCGGTCGTCGTTTGGAACAGACTATGTTTGATATCGGCGTTAATTTAACCAGCTCTCAGTTTTCTAAAGATCATGAGGAAGTTGTGTTGCGCGCGCAGCAGGCTGGCATCAGCGGCATGCTGCTCACCGGTACCAACCTGCATGAGAGCCAGCAGGCGCTCGCCATGGCCCAGCGTTATAAAGGCTGCTGGTCCACCGCGGGCGTGCATCCTCATGATGCCAGCCAGTGGGAAGATGCCACCGCAGAAGCCATTATTCAGCTTGCCGGTGCTCCGGAAGTGGTGGCTATCGGCGAATGTGGTCTGGACTTCAACCGTAACTTCTCAACGCCCGCTGAACAGGAGCGCGCGTTTACCGCCCAGCTGGCGCTGGCTGCCGATTTAGTCATGCCGGTATTCCTTCACTGTCGGGAAGCTCACGAGCGTTTTATTACGCTGCTTGATCCGTGGCTCGACAGGCTGCCCGGCGTGGTGCTGCATTGTTTTACCGGCACGCAGAATGAGGCGCTTGAGTGCTTAGCTCGTGGCTTGTTCATCGGCATTACCGGCTGGGTGTGCGATGAGCGCCGGGGCCTGGAATTGCGCGAGCTGCTGCCGGCGATCCCGGCCCAGCAGCTTTTGCTGGAAACCGACGCCCCCTATTTGTTGCCGCGGGATCTTAAACCAAAACCTGCTTCCCGGCGGAACGAACCCTGCTACTTGCCTCACATCCTGAATCAGGTTGCCCAGTGGCGCGGAGAAGATCCCGCCTGGCTTGCGCAAGTAACAGATGACAATGCCCGCCGTCTTTTCCGGCTGGCTTAAATCAGGAGAAATTAAATGAGCTATGCATTTCCCGGTACTTTTCCCGGTCGCCGTATGCGCCGCGTCCGCCGCCACGATTTTAGCCGCCGTCTGGTGGCCGAAAATCAGCTTACGGTTAACGATCTGATCTATCCCGTATTTGTGATGGAAGGCCAGAACCGTCAGGAAGAAGTGGCGTCGATGCCTGGTGTTTACCGCATGACTGTCGATCTGCTGCTCAAAGAAGCTGAAGCCGTGGCGAAACTGGGCGTGCCCGTCCTCTCTTTGTTCCCGGTGATTGAAAGCGCAGGTAAATCTCTGCATGCCGAAGAAGCCTGGAACCCGAACGGTCTGGTTCAGCGCGCGGTGCGTGCGTTGAAGGATGCGGTGCCGGAGTTAGGCCTGCTGACCGACGTTGCGCTCGATCCTTACACCACGCACGGCCAGGATGGCGTGATCGACGAAGACGGTTACGTTATCAACGACATTACACGCGAAATTCTGGTGCGTCAGGCGCTATCCCATGCGGAAGCGGGGGCGGAAATCATTGCTCCCAGCGATATGATGGATGGACGTATCGGTGCTATCCGCGACCAGCTGGAAGCCGACGGCTTCGTGAATACGCAGATCATGTCCTACGCCGCGAAATACGCATCCTGCTACTACGGCCCGTTCCGCGATGCGATTGGCTCCTCCAGCAATCTGAAAGGTGGCAACAAGAAAACCTATCAGATGGACCCGGCCAACGGCGACGAAGCTTTGCAGGAAGTCGCGCAGGATTTGCAGGAAGGCGCGGACATGGTGATGGTGAAGCCGGGCATGCCTTATCTGGACGTGGTGCGTCGCGTGAAGGACACCTTCGGGGTGCCGACGTTTGCCTACCAGGTTTCCGGTGAATATGCCATGCACATGGCGGCGATTCAGAACGGCTGGCTGGCAGAAAAACCGGCCATCATGGAATCGCTGCTGTGCTTCAAACGCGCGGGCGCTGACGGAGTGCTGACGTACTTCTCAAAACGCGTGGCGCAGTGGCTGCATGACGAACAGATGCAGCGCTAGAGAAACCAAAAGGCCAGCTTTCGCTGGCCTTTCACTTTAAATCTTTTTGAAATCCGTATTCTTGACGCTCTGCCTGACCTGCTTGTTGAGCAGATTCAGCAGCAGCATCGAACGGGCTTCGCCGTCCGGCTCGCTAAAAATCGCCTCCAGCCCCTCGAAGGCCCCTTCGACGATCACCACGCTATCGCCGGGATAAGGTGTTTCCGGGTCGGTGACGTCTTCAGGGTGATAATTGATCAGGCTGTCAATGACATCGTCCGGCACGTTGGCAGGCTGGGTGCCAAAGCGGACAAAGTGGCTCACGCCGCGCGTAGAGTTAATCGTCGTGGTGTGAATATTTTCAGGATCGAACTTCACGAACATATAGTTTGGGAACAGGGGCTCACTGACTGCGGTTCGCTTGCCACGCACTATTTTTTCCAGCGTGATCATCGGAGTAAGGCAGTTAACCGCCTGGCGCTCAAGATGCTCTTGCGCCCGGATTAGCTGACCTCGTTTGCAGTACAGAAGATACCAGGATTCCATAATTTCTCATCTCACCTCATTGAGCGCGCAAGAATAACAAAAGGTCGAACTCAGAGATAGCCAGCAAAAGTATAACCAATTTAGCCTCGCTTTATTGCCCGGCAAGTTACCAGTTTTTAACAAAAATACAGCATGGCACGGGTGAAGTCCGTATAATGGCTGCCATTCTTTGGGCCCGGATCAATTGCATGAAATATCACGACCTGCGCGACTTTATGACGCTGCTTGAGCAGCGCGGTGAGCTAAAACGTATCGCAATGCCTATCGACCCGCACCTGGAAATGACCGAAATTGCCGATCGTACCCTGCGGGCAAATGGCCCGGCGCTGCTGTTTGAAAACCCCAAAGGTTACAGCATGCCGGTGTTGTGTAATCTTTTTGGCACGCCGAAGCGCGTGGCGATGGGCATGGGGCAGGAAGACGTTTCCGCCCTGCGTGAAGTAGGCAAGCTGCTGGCCTTTTTAAAAGAGCCTGAGCCGCCGAAAGGGTTCCGCGATCTGTTCGACAAACTTCCTCAGTTTAAGCAAGTCCTGAATATGCCGACCAAACGCCTGCGCGGCGCGCCCTGTCAGGAGCAAATCTGGGAAGGGGATGAAGTTGATTTAAACCGCATTCCCATTATGCAGTGCTGGCCTGAAGACGCCGCGCCGCTCATTACCTGGGGCCTGACCGTTACGCGCGGGCCGCACAAAGAACGTCAAAACCTCGGCATTTATCGTCAGCAGCTTATCGGCAAAAACAAGCTGATCATGCGCTGGCTGTCGCATCGCGGCGGCGCGCTGGATTTCCAGGAGTGGTGCGCGGTTCATCCCGGCGAACGCTTCCCGGTTTCTGTCGCTCTTGGCGCGGACCCGGCAACCATTCTCGGGGCGGTGACACCCGTTCCTGACACGCTTTCTGAATACGCTTTCGCCGGTCTGCTGCGCGGCACTAAAACCGAAGTGGTGAAGTGCATTTCCAACGATCTGGAGGTGCCCGCCAGCGCAGAAATCGTGCTGGAAGGCTATATCGAGCAGGGTGAAATGGCGCCGGAAGGCCCGTATGGCGACCATACGGGATACTACAATGAAGTAGACGACTTCCCGGTGTTTACCGTCACGCATATTACCCAACGTGCAGATGCCATTTACCACTCTACCTACACGGGCCGCCCGCCGGATGAGCCTGCGGTGCTGGGCGTGGCGCTCAATGAAGTCTTCGTGCCAATTTTGCAAAAGCAGTTCCCGGAAATTGTCGATTTCTATCTGCCGCCGGAAGGGTGTTCGTACCGCCTCGCGGTGGTCACCATTAAGAAACAGTATGCCGGTCACGCCAAGCGCGTGATGATGGGCGTCTGGTCCTTCCTGCGACAGTTTATGTACACCAAGTTTGTTATCGTATGCGATGACGATGTGAATGCGCGTGACTGGAACGATGTTATTTGGGCTATCACCACGCGTATGGATCCGGCGCGTGATACCGTACTGGTAGAAAACACGCCGATTGATTACCTGGATTTTGCCTCGCCGGTTTCCGGTCTGGGTTCAAAAATGGGCCTGGATGCCACCAACAAATGGCCTGGGGAAACCCAGCGCGAGTGGGGACGCCCCATCAAAAAAGATGAGGAAGTCTGCGCGCGCATAGACTCAATCTGGGATGAACTGGCTATTTTCAAAGACAGTAAAGGTGCCTGAGGGGCTGCCTTTAGTTTTGCCTTATTGACCCGACAGAGGGGAAGCATGACAACCTTAAGCTGTAAAGTGACCTCGGTAGAAGCGATAACCGATACGGTATATCGCGTTCGATTGCTGCCGGAAGCGGAGTTTTCCTTTCAGGCTGGGCAGTATTTGATGGTGGTGATGGACGAACGCGACAAGCGCCCGTTCTCCATGGCATCCACGCCGAGCGAGCATGAGTTTATCGAGCTGCATATTGGCGCCTCGGAGCTCAACCTGTATGCCATGGCCGTCATGGATCGCATCCTGAAAGAGCAGGAAATCCTGGTAGATATTCCGCACGGCGACGCGTGGCTGCGCGACGATGAAGATCGTCCGCTGATCCTGATTGCCGGTGGGACAGGTTTCTCCTACGTGCGCTCAATATTGCTCACCGCGCTGGCCCGCAACCCGAACCGTGAAATAGCCATTTACTGGGGTGGCCGCGAGGAGAAACACCTCTACGATTTGGCCGAGCTGGAGACGCTGTCGGTGAAGCATGAGAATCTGCGCGTTGAGGCCGTCGTCGAGCAGCCGGAAGCCGGTTGGCGTGGACGCAACGGTACCGTGTTAACGGCGGTTATGCAGGATTATGGCACGCTGGCTAAGCACGATATCTACATTGCCGGGCGCTTTGAGATGGCGAAGATTGCCCGAGAGCTGTTCTGCAACGAACGCGGCGCCAACGTCGATCGCATGTTCGGTGACGCCTTCGCGTTTATCTAATGCGGCAGCGCCGGAATCGATAGTCCGGCGCAATGTTCCTTAAGCCTGCTGATTTGTCTCTTTCCATCAGGCTACTCGCTGAAGCTCACGCAGTGAACTGGTGAACAGTTCGTTGCGTTCCTGCGCCGTTTGCCTGCCGCTTTCGACCAGCCAGAGAAAATCATAGTAGGTGGGATAATAATCCAGCTCGTTCAGCAGCTGGCAAAAGCGGTGTGCGGCGATTTCAGACGTCGCGGCAACGGTGGAGTAGCATCGTAGCGGGCCAATTGCAACGTTACATACTTTATCCAGCGATTCGCCGACGGGCTTACGGCGGCTGTATTCCAGAAAATGGAAAAATTCATGGGCCAGATGGATATCAATTATTTTGTCCAGGGCTAGCCCGCTGCTCCTTTGCAGACTTTCCAGCGACGGTTGATACAGCGTGACGCGACGAATATTTTTCTGCTCGCTAAACTCGAACTGCGCGCGGAACTGCACGGTAAAAAACAGGCCGTCCCCTTTTTCATATTGAATATCAATATGGTGCTGCTGATATAAATCACGGACAGACTGCCCGGCAAATTCCTGTGCGGCCTCTGCACCAGCCGCCAGCGCATTGTTCAGGTAATAGCCGTATTTCTCCGCCGGGATTTTGTTAAATACCGCATCGTTACGCAGGTCCAGCCAGGCCAGTACCCGGTTTAATTCGTCGCATCCCATCTCTTCTCCTTACTGCCAGGCAATCGCGATGACGTCCTGCTCCAGATCCACCACGTCCAGCTCCATCTCAATAATCGACAGCATTTGCTCTTTGGTTTGCGTCCCGGTCAGGTCGAGCATTTTCTCCTTCCAGAACAGGAACGTTTTTGGAATGGTGGCGTTAGCCTCCGAGTAGCGAGTGTTGTCGTCAAGAAACTCTGTAAAGCGTGAAGATATCTCCTGGCGCGTGCATAAAAGCCAGCTGGCATTTTCTTTTTTAAGCCGTACCACGCCTTCGCGATCCAGCATACTCAGACGGCGCTGCTGTTTTTTGAACAGGCCGAAGAAACGTTTTTGCTCGCTGAGGCCTTCAAAAAGATGCCAGCGGCCGGTTTGACAGGCGGGCAGAGTGATCTGCTGCGAAAGATTGACCGACTCGGCGGCAATTTGCTGCAGCTGTGCCAGCGGCAGCGTTTCGTTGAGGGTTTCTTTCTGCCGCAGTTCTGTTGCGCCGGTGGCGATAGCGCGCAGCACGTTTTTTTGCTTGTCGATTTCGATATTGATGTCCACCGTGGCTTCGTTAGCCCCCGATTTGACTATGCGCTCCATGATTTCGGCGCGGATCATTTTGATCTCTGCCTCGCCGGGGTTCACCACGCTTTTTTCAATCATTTCCCGCACCATCGCCATGCCTACGCCGATGGTCGAAATGAACGGGGCATTATTCGCGTTTTTGTATTTCATCCCGGCTTTCTCTGCCATTGCCGGCACCAGAACACAGCCGCTGCCGCCCCCGCCAACCAGCGTGATGAAATGCCGCTCCAGCTTGTATTCGGCGATCATTTCATTGACGACCACCATGACTTTATCAATGGCGATGTCCAGCGCCTGGCGAGCAGCCTCTTCCGCGCTGCAACCCAGGTGGTCACCCAGCAGTTGCCAGGCCAGGCGGGCGCTGTTTACATTGCCCGCCGCGTAATCTCCCTCTGGCACATAGCCCAGCAGATTAGCGGCACCCGCTACGGTGAGCGCATAGCGTTTGCCTGCTGCTCCCTTAATAACCGCATAGCTTTGCGGATCGCCGGGGCGCGGGCTGATAAAGGTAAGTTCGGGCTGTTCGCCAAAGGCGGATTCCGGAATAAAGCACTCATATTCGCAGCCCGCAATGTGCGCGCTTCGCGGGCCGGTCATGGTGATTTTTCCATCCTCGACCAGCATCATGCTGCCGCCGGCGACGGCCAGGGTACGCACGTCCAGCGACCGCAGGTACGTACGATGCCCGCCGACCTGGGCGTTTTGAATCATGACCTTGCCGTTTTTGATAACGGAGATATCGACGCTGGTGCCACCTACCTCAAAGAAAATACCGTCGGAGACTTTTTCGTACATCAGCGCGCCGGCAACGCCCGCCGCCAGCCCGGAAAGCATGGTCAGAATCGGACGTTTTCGCACTTCATCAATGCTCATCACTCCGCCGTCGCAGCGCATGATCATCAGCTGTGACGCAATGCCCGCCTCTTTAATCGCCTGTTCGGTCATGTTGGCGGTTTCCAGCATGCGCGGGATTAAGCTGGCGTTGACCACCGCCGTGCGGGTTCGGGTTTTCAGCCCGTACAGCTGAGTAATTTCGTGGCCGCCCGTCGCGCTCAGCCCCATTTCATCAGCGATGCTCATCACGTGCAGTTCGTTGGTCGGATCGTCTACGCTGTAGGCTTCGGACGCCACGATAACTTCTGCCCCCTGCTGGCGCAGATCGTTGATGGCGTGGCGAATGGCATCGTCATTCAGACGGCGCGTATCGAGAAACGTGTTAAACGTGTGCAGAAACTTGCCGTCGGCCAGCGGGATATCGTTAATGTGCGCCTCTTTACGCGCGCTTTTACCCTCGAACCCGCTGCCCATTGCCACAATGCCGACTTTCGCGACGTCTCCTTCCAGCAGGGCATTTGTGGCCTGCGTGGTGCCGTGCGCAATAAAGCTGACTTCCTGCGGCGAGATGCCGTTTTCCTCGAGTATCTGATGGATAATAGTAATGATGCCGTGCGCCACGCCGTTCTCATGATGGTGCGTGGTGGGAATTTTTTTCTTCGCAATAAGTTCGAAAGTGTCGTTATCAATGATCGCAGCGTCGGTAAAAGTGCCGCCAACGTCGATACCAATCCGGTAGGTTTTGCCTGTCATAACCACTCCTTGCCTTAAAAGACGATCCAGGCTGCCATTAACATAGAAATCAGCACGGCAACCATTGCCCACGGTAAGGTTTTACGCAGAATGTCGTTGACGTCGACCTTGGCAAAATCTGACGACCAGACGTTGTGGGTATTCGTCGGATCGGAAAGCCCTTGCAGCACCGTAGCCGATCGTAATGCCAGCATAGTGGCGAGCGGAGAAAGGCCGCCGCCGAGCAGCAAGACGCCAAGACCGCTTCCCAGCCCGAAACTGTTGAGCGGGCCGCGATAAAGAGCCAGCGGGCTGAGCAGCGAGAAGAACAGGATGTAGGTCAGCGGCGAGCCGGGAATAATCGACTCAATCAGCGGTTTTAGCACCAGAGTGACCTGGGGAGCGGTTACCGCGTTGAGCAGAATGCCGATGCCGACCATCAGGCCAATCGCGCCTGCAACGTTTTGAATACCTTCGACGAGGCTGCTGACCAGCACGTGCGTCGGGCGCTTCGGCTTAGCCAGCAGCAGGCAGATAATCAGGCTCAGAACAATGGCGGGCACCACTTCAATTTTAAAGGCAAAAATGATCACCACCGGCACCAGCGGGGAGATTAGCGCCAGCGGATTAATCTGTTTGCGCTTGCTGAGCTTGTCGGCCACCGGCATTGACCACGCTTTGCGCACCACGACGTCGCGCTTCACCATCCACACGACCATCGCGAGATAAACAACGGCGGCCGGCACGGCAAAGATGGTGGCGTAGCGGGCCATGTCCGCAATTGAGATGCCATATAAATCATGCATCAGCGCCCAGCCGCTGACGGAAAACAGGCTGCCGAGCGCGTGACAGGCCAGCAGGACGATGCAGCTGGTCAGCGGAGACAGCCCGGCGGTGAGCAGAATAGGGATAATAATGCTGCCGACCAGGATGACCATTCCTAGCCCGTCGCTGGAAGAAAAAATCACCGTGCCCATCACGAAAAAGACGATGGCCATCGTTAGCGGCTTGTCGCCGGAAAGCTCTGCGGCTTTGCGGACCAGCGCTTCGGTCACGCCGACTTTTTTTAGCACTTCGCCAAACCAGGCGCCAAAAATCAGCGCGACTATCGTGGCGCCAAGGCGTAGCGAACCCTGCGTCAGTACGTTATTAGCGAGGGTAAATGTGGATTTGTCTTCGCTAAAAATGGGGACTCCTGCGACCAGAGGCATCAGGATAGCCATCACCGGCAGCGCCAGAATCGCGGGCATTTTCCGCGTCATCATCAGACCTGAAAAGAGCAGGAAGATAGCCAGGATCGCGCAGATCCTGGTGATATGTAGCATGTCCATGTGAATTCCTCAGAAGTCGAGATAACCCTGTTGCTGACGGATGGCATCCTGCAATTCGCTGACGGATACCTGATGCACGCTGATGTTTTGGCTGGCAGCCAGCGCTGCTGCGATGCCGCCCGCCTGGCCAATCGCGCCCACGGTCGGTGTTGTTCTTATTGCCGCCTGGGCTTCAAAAGTGGCAGAAATACAGCGGCCCACGACAATCAAATTATCGGATTGTGCAGCAATCAGCGTCCGCCAGGGAATACCGTACATGCCGCCAAATGGCAGCGTACCGTGTTCGGTTCCTTCGCCGTCCGGGCTGTGAATATCAATGGGATAGCCGGAAATAGCGACGGTATCTTCGAAGCGGGTTTGGCTGAGCAGGTCTTCTGCGGTCAGCTGGTAACAGCCTTTGATTTGACAGGAGCTGCGTACGCCGACGGAAGGGCCGGTCGAGACCACGATCGCGTGTTCAAAACCGGGGACGACGCGTTTGACAAAGGCTTCGAGCTCGCGGCACTGCTGGCGGCCGACAAATTCGGCGTGGCTAAGGCTCCACGGGTCGGTCGCGTCGTGATCGAGAATACGGCTGGTGTTGAAAATAAATTCGCCGGGGTTATTGGTTTCGAAGAACAGGATATCTTCCCGTGGAATGGTAATTTCGCCCGCCGCTTTTGCTGCCGCCAGCTCCTTCACAAAGCCGTGGCAGGCTAGCCGCTCGGCGCTTCTGACGTCTTCTGCCCGATAATGGTTATTGAGCTCAGAAATATGGTCGAGCATCCAGGCGCGCAGCTTTTCACGATCGATATTGCCCATTTTCATGGTCAGCGTCATAGGCTGGGATTTACCGTCGGACTCCCGGCCTTTGATAAGCGGTATACCGGCTTTAGCCGCCAGCATGGCATCACCGCTGGCATCAATAAAGAGTTTGGCGCTAAGGTTCATCAACCCTGAACGGGTGCAGACGGTAATACTGTCGATGAAGCTGCCATTAAGGGTGACGTCGGCGAGCACCGCGTGATAGAGCACCGTTCCGCCGGCCTCCAGCAGCATCAGCTCGAGTTCATGCTTCATCGCCTCTGCGTCAAACGGCGTATAGGTTGTGGTGAAATGTCCAGGGTCGCGTACGTGTCCCGGTGATTTATTCAGCGCTTTGAGCCGTTCGATAAGCTCATCCGTGATACCGCGTATCACCTGTTTTTCACCCGCGTGGAAGGTCATCATCGGGTTCACGCCGTTGGTTGTCAGCGACCCGCCCAGACAGGCGCTGGCTTCGACGATAGCCGTATCAGCCCCGCTTCTTGCCGCCGCAATGGCGGCGATACTGCCTGAAAAGCCGCCGCCCACAATCACAACATCAAACTGTTCCATCATTATTCCTTTTAGTAAACAAGATGTGTTTGGTGCATCCTGGTGACAGTTTGCGCAGCTGTATAGCGACAATCAGCCCGTATGTGAACGCTATCTATATTTTTATTAAACATTGATATTCTTTTGTGATCTCGCGTGGGTAATTGCCATTAAAGCTTATGTGGCGGGTAAACTTATCGTTTTGTGATACATTCTATTGTGTTTAGTAAACAAATAGGCCAGTCTGGTAAACAGTTAATTTGCGTGATGCAACGGAGACAGAAGATGAGGCTTGGGCTGGATATTGGCGGGACTAAAATCGAAGCGGTTGTGCTAAGTGAAGCTGGAGAAGTGGTTTATCGCGAGCGGTGCGCTACTGCGAAACAGAGCTATCGCGCGTTCTTCCAGTCCGTCACTGAAGCTATTCAGAAGGCGAGAGAAACGCTCGGCCAACCGCTGTCGGTTGGCCTGGGGATTCCTGGCACCGTAGACCGCGACGGGCTAATAAAAAACTCGAATATTCTGGTGCTGAATCAGCAACCCTTCGCTCACGAGCTGGAGCAGGCGCTGGGTACGCCGGTCGCTGTCACCAATGATGCCAACTGTTTTACGCTGTCCGAAGCAATGGACGGCGGCGGAAAGGGCTACAGCGTGGTGTTCGGCGTTATTCTCGGCACCGGCTGCGGAGGCGGACTGTCGATTGATAATCGACTAATTTCTGGCCCTAACTCCTGCGCGGGCGAGTGGGGGCATAACGCGCTGCCGCGCTATCATGAGCTGCGGGATGGCGAAACGGTTCCTTGCTACTGCGGGCAGCTTAACTGCATTGAGAGTTTTGTTTCGGGAAGCGGTCTTGAGCGGCAGTATTTCAACCATATGAAGCATCATGCTGGTGTTCCGGAAATTATCAAAAGGGTAGAATCCGGCGAGGCCGGTGCCCGTTTGATTTGGGAGCGCTATTGCGATCAGCTGGCACGATCGCTTGCGGGGGTGGTGAATACGCTCGATCCAGATGTTATCGTGCTTGGCGGAGGCGTATCGAATATAAACTTGCTCTATTCAGACCTGCAAACGCGTATAGCACAGTATGTATTTGGCCAGCAGTGCCATACCCCGGTCGTCCAGGCTGTGCATGGCGACAGCAGCGGCGTCCGCGGCGCAGCCTGGCTGGGAGCGTAATAGCGCCTCGCTTCTATTTTCGTCATCACACCCATAATAATGAGAGCTCAATGACCAAACCTGTACGAATCAGAGATATAGCCGAAGCCTGTGGCGTATCGGTGGGGGCGGTTTCCCGGGCGCTAAAAGGGCAGCCGGGCCTGCGTGAAGAGACGCGGCTGCGCATTATTTCTGCCGCAGAACAGCAGGGGTATGATTTTTCCCGCTTACGCTCCGATAAGCTCAAGCGCGTGCTTTTTTTACTGCATCGTCAGCACAATATTAGCCGGGCGCTGCCGTTTTATTCGCAGCTTCTGCTGGGTATTGAGGATGTCTGCCGCGATCGCGGCATCGCATTGAGTTTTCTGTCCGTTGGGCCGGGCGATACGGTGAGTGAACAGGTCATGCTGCATCAGCCGGACGCGCTCATTTGCGCCGGATTTTTTGAACCCGAACTGCTGGCGCTGCTCCAGCAAATGAAACTGCCGCTGGTGCTGGTTGATCTATGGGCTCCAGGCCTGCCATGCGTGAACCCGGACAATATGCAGGGCGGCTATCTTGCCACTCAGCATTTGATTGAGCAGGGGCGCAAACGCATTGCATTCCTCGCCAGTACGCTTTCCCACTACAGTATTCGCCAGCGTGAAAAAGGCTATCGGCAGGCGCTGTATGACGCTCGTTTATTAATGCCGCCGGAATATGAAGCCATCGCGCCGCCGCTGCTGGATACCGAGCAATCTTTGATTGAGGCGGTTAATGAACTCCTCAATTTGCCTGAACCACCGGATGCGGTTTTTGCCTATAACGACGCAGCCGCAATGGTTGTGCTCCGCGTGTGCGCCCAAAGGGGCTTACGGGTTCCTGAGGATATTGCGCTGGTGGGATTTGATGATATTGATGCCGCCGCCTGGTCATCGCCGCCGCTGACGACAATTGCCGTAGATAAACAGCATTTGGGGCGTGAGGCCTTGCGGATCCTCCTTGAAGAAAAGCAAAGCGACAATTTATTGCTGCCGGTGAAGCTGGTGGTGCGCGGTAGTTCAGCCAGATAAAAAACCCGCCCCTGACAGGCGGGAAGAACGGCAACTAAACTCTGCGAAGCGGCTACTTCCTGTTTGCGTCAGGCGGACAGCAAGCGCTATCCGCCCGATAGCGATTTACACTCTTTCTATAACCGTGGCGATCCCCTGGCCTAATCCGATGCACATGGTGGCGAGGCCAAACTGCGCATCGCGACGTTCCATCAGATTTAACAGCGTGGTGCTGATACGCGCCCCGGAGCAGCCGAGCGGATGGCCCAGCGCAATGGCGCCGCCGTTGAGGTTAATCTTTTCGTCGATCTTATCCATCAGGCCAAGATCCTTAATGCACGGCAGGATCTGCGCGGCGAAGGCTTCGTTCATCTCGAACAGGTCGATGTCGTTGGCGGTCAGACCCGCTTTCTTCAGCGCCATTTTTGATGCCGGAACCGGGCCGTAGCCCATAATTGACGGATCGCAGCCGACCACGGCCATGGAGCGGATGCGCGCCCGGATGTTCAGACCAAGCTCTCTGGCGCGAGATTCACTCATCAGCAGCATGGCTGCGGCCCCGTCGGACAGCGCCGAAGAGGTGCCCGCGGTAACGGTGCCGTTGACCGGATCGAACGCTGGCTTCAGGGAGGCCAAACCTTCGACGGTCGTTTCCGGGCGAATCACCTCATCGTAATCGAAGCGCTTCAGCACGCCGTCTGCGTCATGGCCGCTGGTGGCGACGATTTCATTTTTGAAATGACCGGCTTCCGTGGCGGCCCAGGCCCGCTGGTGCGAGCGAGCGGCGAACCGATCCTGCATCTCACGGCTGATACCGTGCATACGCGCCAGCATTTCTGCGGTGAGCCCCATCATGCCTGCGGCTTTCGCCACGCTGCGGCTCAGGCCGGGATGGAAATCGACCCCGTGGCTCATTGGCACGTGGCCCATATGCTCCACGCCGCCAATCAGGCAGGCATGAGCATCACCCGTTTGAATCATACGGGCCGCGTCGTGCAGCGCCTGCATGGAAGATCCGCACAGGCGGTTCACCGTCACGGCCGGGACCGAGTGTGGGATTTCCGCCAGCAGCGCGGCGTTACGGCCAATGTTAAAGCCCTGCTCCAGGGTTTGCTGCACGCAGCCCCAGTAAATATCGTCCAGGCTTGCGGCTTCCAGCGCCGGGTTACGGGACAGAATGCTGCGCATCAGATGAGCGGAAAGATCTTCGGCACGCACGTTGCGATACGCGCCACCTTTTGAGCGGCCCATCGGGGTGCGGATGGCATCAACAATTACAACCTTTTCCATAATCACTCCTCAGGCGGTTTTCAGATCGCTGGCCGGGCGCGCTGGCTCAACCGGTGGATAGTACGGTTCATTACGGGAGGCCTTATCACGCAGGCCGTCCGGCACCTGATAAAGCGGGCCGAGATGTTCATACTGCTGCGCGAGGCGGAGATATTCGCCGCTGCCGATGGTGTCTAACCAGCGGAAAGCGCCGCCGTGGAACGGAGGGAAGCCCAGGCCGTAAACCAGCGCCATATCCGCTTCAGCCGGGCTGGCGATAATGCCCTCTTCCAGACAGCGAACGACTTCGTTCACCATTGGGACCATCATGCGGGCGATAATTTCAGCGTCGCTGAAGCTGTGCTTCGGCTGGCTGACTTCTGCCAGCAGGCCGTCGGCGGTTTCATCCTGCTCTTTGCGCGGTTTGCCTTTGCTGTCTTCTTGATAACGATAGAAGCCCTGCTGGGTTTTCTGCCCGTAGCGGCCGGCGTCAAACATCGCGTCGATCGCGTCGCGATAATCTTTCTGCATGCGCTGCGGGAACCCCGCTGCCATGACCGCCTGAGCGTGATGAGCGGTATCAATACCCACCACGTCGAGCAGGTACGCCGGGCCCATTGGCCAGCCGAACTGCTTTTCCATCACTTTATCAATCTGGCGGAAATCCGCGCCGTCGCGCATTAGCTGGCTGAAGCCTGCAAAGTATGGGAACAGCACGCGGTTGACGAAGAACCCGGGACAGTCGTTCACCACGATCGGGGTTTTGCCCATTTTGCTGGCCCAGGCGACAACTTTGGCGATCGTCTGCTCGGAGGTTTTCTCGCCGCGAATGACTTCCACCAGAGGCATGCGGTGCACCGGGTTGAAGAAATGCATGCCGCAGAAGTTTTCCGGGCGCTTCAGGCTGTGGGCCAGTTCGCTAATGGGAATAGTGGACGTGTTGGAGGCCAGAACCGCATCCGGGCGGACTTTGTCTTCGACTTCCGCCAGCACGGCTTTTTTCACCTTCGGATTTTCGACAACGGCCTCGACAACGACGTCGACGCGTTCGAATCCGGCGTAATCCAGCGTTGGATGAATGGTGGCAATCACGCCCGCCAGCTTCATGCCGTCGATTTTGCCGCGTTCAAGCTGTTTGTTGAGCAGCTTGCTGGCTTCGGAGATCCCGAGCGCCAGCGACTTCTCATTAATATCCTTCATTAATACCGGCACGCCTTTCCAGGCCGACTGATAAGCAATGCCGCCGCCCATAATTCCTGCGCCCAGCACGGCCGCCTGTTTCGGGGTTTCGGTATTTTTGGTTTGTTTCTTCGCCTGAGCCTTCACGAACTGGTCGTTGAGGAAAATCCCGACCAGCGCACGGGCTTCGTTGGATCGCGCCAGCGGCACGAAACTTTGTGTTTCCAGCGCTAAGGCTTCGTCGCGGCCAAGTCCGGCGGCGGCTTCGATGGTTTTAACTGCCGTCATCGGGGCCGGATAGTGCTTGCCCGCAATCTGCATCACCATGCCTTTGGCGATGGTAAAGCTCATGGTCGCTTCAATTTTGCTTAGCTTCAGCGGCGCAAGCTTCGGCGCGCGCTTCGCTTTCCAGTCCAGATCGCCGCTGATTGCCTGACGAAGCACCGCCAGCGCACCTTCGCGCAGCTTTTCGGTTTTCACTACACCGTCGACCAGACCGAGCTTCAGCGCGTCCGTCGCGCTGACGTCTTTGGCTGCGGTGATGATTTCCAGCGCGCTGTCCGCGCCGAGCAGGCGAGGCAGACGAACGGAGCCGCCGAAGCCCGGCATAATCCCCAGTTTGGTTTCCGGCAGGCCGATGCGGGCATCAGGCGAAGCTAAGCGATAATCGGTCGCCAGCACGCACTCGCAGCCGCCGCCCAGCGCGTAGCCGTTTACGGCGGCGATAGTCGGCACCGGCAAATCTTCCAGACGGTTAAAAACGCCGTTAGCAAACTGCAGCCAGTGGGTCAGCTGTTCTGCGGGGACCAGGAACAGCGACAGGAATTCGGTGATATCAGCCCCGACGATAAACGCCGCTTTATTAGAGCTGAGCAGCAGGCCTTGCAGGTTGGGCTGCTTTTCCAGGACATCCAGCGCGTGGCCGAGGCTGGCGACGGTCGCGGTGTCGAGTTTATTAACCGAGCCGGGCGCATCGAACGTGAGTTCGGCAATGCCGTCTTCCAGCCAGTCGAGATGTAGGGTTTCGCCTTGGTAGAGCATGTCAGTCTCCTGAATCCAGCAGTGGATCTGGTCGTACCAGATGGGAAGGAGTGTGGAATTGATGTTAATGAAATGCAAATGACTCATTAAATATTTGCAAAGATGATCACAGCCCCTGGAAATAAGTCGGGCCTGTTTACGGTGTGCTAAGATGCGTGGCGAACAGGTATAAAACAGAAGGGTAAATTAATGGATTCACTGGCTTCGCTGTATAAAGATCATGTGGCAACCTTGCAGGAACGCACTCGCAATGTTCTGGCGCGTTACAATCTCGATGCACTGCTGATTCACTCCGGGGAGCTGCTTAATGTCTTCCTGGATGACCATGCCTATCCTTTCAAAGTTAACCCGCAGTTTAAAGCCTGGGTGCCGGTTACGCAGGTGCCTAACTGCTGGCTGCTGGTGGACGGCGTGAACAAACCGAAGCTGTGGTTCTATTTGCCGGTGGATTACTGGCACAACGTTGAGCCGCTGCCGGAATCCTTCTGGACCGACGAAATTGATGTGATTGCGCTGCCGAAAGCCGACGGTATTGGCAGCCAGCTGCCCGCCGCTCGCGGCAACATTGGCTATATTGGCCCGGTGCCGGAACGCGCGCTGCAGCTCGAGATTCAGGCGGCAAACATCAACCCGAAAGGGGTTATCGACTACCTGCATTATTACCGCGCGTACAAAACGGATTACGAGCTGTCGTGCATGCGTCAGGCGCAGAAAACGGCGGTTGTTGGCCATCAGGCGGCGCACGAAGCATTCCTCTCCGGGATGAGCGAGTTCGATATCAATCAGGCTTACCTGACCGCAACCGGACACCGCGATATCGACGTGCCCTACGGCAATATCGTTGCGCTAAACGAGCATGCCTCCGTGCTGCACTACACCAAACTGGATCACCAGGCGCCTGCGGAAATGCGCAGCTTCCTGCTGGACGCCGGGGCGGAATACAACGGTTATGCTGCCGATCTGACGCGTACCTGGGCCGCTAACGCCGATAACGACTATGCTCAGCTGATTAAAGATGTGAATGCCGAGCAGCTGGCGCTGATCGACACCATGAAAGCGGGTGTGCGCTACACCGATTACCATATTCAATTCCATCAGCGCATTGCTAAGCTGCTGCGCCGCCATCAGTTGGTGAACGACATCAGCGAAGAGGCGATGGTTGAAACCGGCATTACCGGGCCATTCATGCCGCACGGCATCGGCCACCCGCTTGGCTTGCAGGTTCATGATGTCGCAGGCTTTATGCAGGATGATACCGGCACGCATCTCGCTGCGCCGTCGCAGTATCCCTACCTGCGCTGCACGCGCGTTCTTGAGCCGCGCATGGTGTTGACCATCGAGCCGGGGATTTACTTTATTGAATCTCTGCTCGCTCCCTGGCGCGAAGGGCAGTACAGCAAGCACTTTGACTGGCAGCGCATTGCAGCGCTGAAGCCATTCGGCGGGATCCGCATCGAAGATAACGTCGTTATCCACGAGAATAACGTCGAAAACATGACGCGCGATCTGAAGCTGGCCTGATGGACAGCTGGCCGGTCCCCGCTGAGCCTGTAACGGTCAGCGAGGAAATCAAGAAAAGCCGCTTTATCACCTACATCGCCCATACTGATGGGGTGTCAGCGGCGAAAGCTTTTGTGGAACACATCCGGGCTCAGCATCCCGACGCCCGGCATCACTGCTGGGCATGGGTGGCCGGCGCGCCGAACGATTCGCAGCAGCTTGGGTTTTCCGATGACGGAGAGCCCGCAGGAACGGCCGGTAAACCTATCCTCGCGCAGCTCATGGGGCGTGGGATAGGCGAGATTACCGCCGTTGTGGTGCGCTACTACGGCGGCGTGAAGCTGGGTACCGGCGGCCTGGTCAAAGCTTACGGCGGCGGTGCCCAGCTGGCTTTAAATCAGCTGGCTACCGTGCTCAAAGTGCCGTTAACCGAATATACTTTGCAGTGCGATTATGCCCAGCTTGCCGGGGTGGAAGCGCTGCTTAAGCAGTTTGATGGGGTCATCGTGCAAAGTGACTTTAAGGCCTCGGTGCTTTTAAAAGTGGCGCTGCCCGAAATGCTGCGTGCTGATTTTTCGCTCAGGCTGACGGATTTTAGCCGTGGTTCATTGCATTTGCTGCCGATTGAAGAATAATTCCCCCCTCGTTTTTTATTGATATTTAAGGAAGCGGCTGAAATGCATTTTCGTGCCATAACCCGAATCGTTGGTCTGCTGGTTATCCTGTTTTCCGGGACCATGATTATCCCCGGGCTGGTTGCCTTAATTTACCGCGATGGTGCTGGCCGCGCCTTTACACAGACGTTCTTCGTCGCGCTGGTGATTGGGTCCTTGCTCTGGTGGCCGAATCGCCGTGAGAAAAGCGAGCTAAAGCCGCGCGAAGGCTTCCTCATTGTGGTGCTGTTCTGGACCGTGCTGGGAAGCGTGGGGGCCCTGCCTTTTATCTTCTCCGAACGGCCCAATCTGACCGTCACCGATGCTTTCTTTGAATCCTTTTCTGGTTTAACCACCACGGGTGCAACTACGCTGGTGGGGCTGGACACGCTTCCTCACGCTATTTTGTTCTATCGACAAATGCTGCAGTGGTTCGGCGGGATGGGGATCATCGTGCTGGCCGTGGCGATTCTGCCCATCCTGGGCGTCGGTGGGATGCAGCTCTATCGGGCAGAAATGCCGGGGCCGCTTAAAGACAATAAAATGCGTCCGCGCATCGCCGATACCGCGAAAACGCTGTGGCTCATTTATGTATTGCTGACTATCGCCTGCGCGGTGGCTTTGTGGTCCGCGGGGATGCCAGTCTTTGACGCCATCGGCCATAGCTTTGCAACTATCTCCATCGGCGGGTTCTCTACCCATGATGCGAGCGTCGGGTATTTCAATAACCCAACTATCAACTCCATCATTGCTATCTTCCTGCTGATTTCCGGCTGTAACTATGGTCTGCACTTCTCTTTGATTAGCGGTCGTAATCTCAAGGTGTACTGGCGCGACCCGGAATTCCGCATGTTTATTGGCGTGCAGTTCACGCTGGTGATCATTTGCACCCTCGTGCTGTGGATGCACAACACATACGGTTCGGCGCTGCAAACGCTCAATCAGGCTTTCTTCCAGGTCGTTTCTATGGCGACGACCGCCGGTTTCACGACCGACAGCATTGCCCGCTGGCCGCTCTTCCTGCCGGTGCTGTTGCTTTGTTCCGCGTTTATCGGTGGCTGCGCCGGGTCAACGGGCGGGGGCCTGAAGGTGATTCGTATCCTTCTGCTGTTTAAGCAGGGGAACCGTGAGCTAAAACGTTTGGTGCACCCGAATGCGGTTTATAGCATTAAGCTCGGTAATCGCGCGCTGCCGGAACGTATTCTCGAAGCGGTGTGGGGATTCTTCTCTGCCTATGCGCTGGTGTTCATCCTGAGCATGCTGGCGATTATCGCGACGGGCGTGGATGACTTCTCCGCTTTTGCCTCTGTTGCGGCAACGCTAAACAACCTCGGTCCGGGGCTGGGCGTGGTGGCAGACAACTTTGCCAGCATGAACCCAGTGGCGAAATGGATCCTTATCTGCAACATGCTGTTTGGTCGCCTGGAAGTGTTTACGTTATTAGTCTTGTTTACGCCAACATTCTGGCGAGAGTAACCGGAGCCCGTATTGAAAACTTTGATTCTCTTTTCGACCCGCGATGGCCAGACCCGAGAAATTGCTTCTTCTATAGCATCTGAATTAAAAGAGCTGGGGGTAGAGAGCGATGTGATTAACCTGCATCGTAACGGTGACGTTGAGTGGGGCAGCTATAACCGCGTCGTTATTGGCGCGTCTATTCGTTATGGACACTTCCATTCTTCGGTGGATGCTTTCGTGAAAAAGCATCAGGCTGCTTTAGGCGCCATCCCAAGCGCTTTCTTTTCTGTGAACCTTGTTGCGCGCAAACCAGAAAAGCGTTCCCCGCAAACCAACTCTTATACGCGTAAGTTTTTGTTGAATACCCCCTGGAAGCCCGATCTGTGTATGGTCTTTGCCGGCGCGCTGCGTTATCCGCGCTATGGCTGGCTGGATCGCTTTATGATTCGCTTGATTATGAAAATGACGGGCGGGGAAACGGACACCCGTAAAGAGGTGGTTTATACCGATTGGCAGCAGGTCACGCGTTTTGCTCATGAAATAGCGCGCTTAACCACCAAATAGTGTTCAATTTAAACGGTTTGTAGAAAAAAAATGCGGTCAGTAATTTATTTGCAATAAACGCTTGTCACGTTCCGAAAAATCCCTATACTGCGCCTCCACTGACACGGCACAACGGCTTACAAACCGGCCCGTCAGGCGGAGTGAAGCGAGAAAGAAAAGCTTGACTACGTAGCGGGAAAGCGTAATATGCACAGCCCGCGCCACTGAAGAATGTGGCACTGCTCTTTAACAATTTATCAGACAATCTGTGTGGGCACTCGCAGGATTGATATCTCAGATACCTTCGGGTATCAAAAAAATATCAAGTCTTGAAGAGTGACCAAGCAGTGATTCATTTAGTTGAATTATTACGAAAGTTAATTTTTGAGCACCGCTTCACGAGTTGAAGCAAATCAAGCTTTTAATTGAAGAGTTTGATCATGGCTCAGATTGAACGCTGGCGGCAGGCCTAACACATGCAAGTCGAGCGG
>DASXGN010000022.1:0-140426 GCA_036489025.1 Buttiauxella sp. | reverse complement strand
TTCTTTACGTTTGACGATAACGCGGTCATGTAATGGACGAATGCTCATGTGATAGCTCTCCTTTGAGAAAGTCATTATCAATTGTTTAGGTAACGCCGGCCCAAAATGGGTTATCGGCTGGTGACCTGAGAGATGGGGATGGGCCTTCCCCCCTTCAAGGGGGAAAACAAAAAAATTTCGAAATTTTAACGATCGTGCCTGTTGTCACGATCGCTATCGCCTAGCTGCTTTGGCGCATCGTCCTTGCGCTGGTATTCGCCGTCGAACGTCTGCCCGCCGTCGGCACCCGCGCTAAAACCGCCGCCCGGGGTGCGAGAAAAGCGCAGATGCGGCATCAGCTTCATCGTCAGATGCTTTTGCACCGGCGGCAGCAACAGCAGCAGGCCAAGGAAATCGGTAAAGAAGCCCGGCAGCAGCAGCAGGAAGCCTGCCAGCACCAGTGAAACGCTTTTAATCATTTCGGCCGCAGGACTTTCACCCGCCGCCATCTTCTGCTGCATCTGCATGAAGGTCTTAAAGCCCTGGTTACGCACCAGCGACATCCCAATCACCGAGGTGAAGATCACCAGCATCAGCGTCAGGAAGACGCCCAGCACGTGCGCCACCTGAATAAACAGCGAAATCTCAATGTAGACATAGAGAAAAATGGCAATAAACGGTATCCAGCGCACCGTACTCTCCTGTAGTTGAACAACAGGCCCCTTCCGGCACCTGTGAAAATGAATGAGCGAAAACGCATGGCTTACAGATGGTGACGCTCTAGCCAAAGATCAATCTAAGCACCAGCTTATTTTTCTGGAAATTTTCAACCGTTGATCGATATCACATATTAATAATAGTTATGTGATGGGGGTTTTAATAAGTGATCCAGATTACTGCTTTTCGCTATGATCAGCATATCATCACGGCATGGAGACCGAATATGGACATAATCGTCGGTCTATTCATCTCACGACCACACATCGTGTGCGTGAAAACGGTGCATTTATTGGCAGCTTGAAAAAGAAGGTTCACATGTTAAATAACATTCGTATCGAAGAAGATTTGTTGGGTACCAGGGAAGTGCCAGCGGATGCCTATTACGGTATTCACACTCTGAGAGCGATTGAAAACTTCTACATCAGTAACAGCAAAATCAGCGACATTCCTGAATTTGTGCGCGGAATGGTCATGGTGAAGAAAGCGGCGGCGATGGCCAACAAGGAGCTACAAACCATCCCGAAAAGCATCGCCAACACCATTATCCAGGCCTGTGACGAAGTGCTGAACAACGGCAAGTGCATGGATCAGTTCCCGGTAGACGTTTACCAGGGCGGCGCAGGCACCTCCGTCAACATGAATACCAACGAAGTGCTCGCCAACATTGGGCTGGAGCTGATGGGTCACCAGAAAGGTGAGTACCAGTACCTGAACCCGAACGATCACGTCAACAAATGCCAGTCCACCAACGATGCCTATCCAACCGGGTTCCGCATCGCGGTTTATACCTCGATTACCAAACTCATCGACGCTATCAATCAGCTGGGCGAAGGCTTCCAGCGCAAAGCCGTTGAGTTTGAAAACATTCTGAAAATGGGCCGTACCCAGCTGCAGGATGCGGTGCCGATGAGCCTCGGCCAGGAATTCCACGCCTTCAACGTCCTGCTGAACGAAGAAACCAAAAACCTGCTGCGTACCGCAGAGCTG
This sequence comes from Buttiauxella sp., assembly GCA_036489025.1. Lineage (GTDB taxonomy): Bacteria > Pseudomonadota > Gammaproteobacteria > Enterobacterales > Enterobacteriaceae > Dryocola. The sequence continues at coordinate 138,740 of DASXGN010000022.1, read as the reverse complement.
CTGCTGGAGGTTAACCTCGGCGCAACGGCAATCGGCACACGTCTGAACACGCCGGACGGCTATCAGCAGCTGGCGGTGCAGAAACTGGCGGAAGTCAGCAACCTGGCCTGTGTGCCAGCGGAAGATCTGATTGAGGCTACCTCCGACTGCGGCGCCTACGTGATGGTACACAGCTCCCTGAAGCGCCTGGCGGTAAAAATGTCGAAGATTTGTAACGACCTTCGCCTGCTTTCCTCCGGCCCGCGCGCAGGCCTGAACGAAATCAACCTGCCTGAGCTGCAGGCCGGTTCTTCCATCATGCCAGCCAAGGTAAATCCGGTGGTGCCGGAAGTCGTCAACCAGGTTTGCTTCAAGGTTATCGGCAACGACACAACCGTCACCATGGCCTCCGAAGCCGGTCAGCTACAGCTGAACGTGATGGAGCCGGTGATTGGCCAGGCGATGTTCGAATCCATCCACATCCTGACCAACGCCTGCTATAACCTGCTGGAAAAATGCGTCAACGGCATTACCGCCAATAAAGAAGTGTGCGAAAGCTACGTTTATAACTCTATTGGCATCGTCACCTACCTGAACCCGTTCATTGGCCACCATAACGGCGACATCGTCGGGAAGATTTGTGCCGAAACCGGTAAGAGCGTGCGCGAAGTGGTGCTGGAACGCGGGCTGCTGACAGAAACCGAACTGGACGATATATTCTCAGTTCATAACCTGATGCACCCGGTCTATAAAGCCAAACGGTACACCGATGAAAGCGAACAATAATGCTTCGGGTACTTAGTTAGCCAAAAGGCACGTCCATCGCGACGTGCCTTTTTCGTTTCAGGCTTACATAAACACAACAACTTGTTTTCATTTCATCAATCTCAAGGAAGCACATCATGTTTGGAGCTGAACTCGTTATCGTGCTGTTAGCGATTTATCTCGGGGCCAGGCTGGGCGGCATAGGCATTGGCTTTGCCGGCGGTCTGGGCGTACTGGTGTTGACGCTGATATTCCAGATAAAGCCGGGGGCCATTCCCTTCGACGTTATCGAAATCATCATGGCGGTTATCGCCGCCATCGCCGCCATGCAGGTGGCGGGCGGAATGGATTACCTGGTGAGCCTCGCGGAAAAGCTGCTGCGTCGTCACCCCAAATACATCACCTTCCTCGCCCCGCTGGTCACATGGTTTATGACTATTCTGGCGGGCACCGGCCATACCGCCTTCTCCACGCTGCCGGTGATCACCGAAGTGGCGAAGGAGCAGGGCATTCGCCCGTCTCGTCCGCTGTCGATTGCCGTGGTGGCCTCGCAAATCGCGATTACCGCCTCGCCAATTTCCGCCGCCGTAGTGTTCTTTGCGGGCATCCTTGAGCCGATGGGCGTCAGCTACCTTTCGCTGCTGGCAGTGTGTATTCCGGTCACGCTGGTTGCCGTGATGCTGACCGCCATCGTCTGTAACTTCCTCGGCTGCGAGCTGAAAGACGACCCGGTTTATCAGGAACGTCTTGCTAAAGGCGAAGTGCAGCTGCGCGGCAGCCAGGTCTTCAAGCTGAAGCCCCACGCCAAACGCTCGGTGCTGCTGTTCCTGATCGGTATCGTCGCGGTAATGTTCTACGCCACCGCCATCAGCGACACCGTGGGCCTGATCCAGAACCCTGTGCTGCCGCGTAACGAAGCCATCGTGGTGTTCATGCTGACCATTGCCACGCTTATCTGCATCACCTGTAAAATTGATACCGGCGAGATTTTAAACGCCAGCACCTTTAAATCGGGCATGAGCGCCTGTATCTGCGTGCTGGGCGTGGCGTGGCTGGGCGATACCTTCGTGAAGCACCACATTCAGGATATCCAGGCTATCGCGGGCGACCTGCTGCAAAGCTATCCGTGGCTGCTGGCGGTGGTGCTGTTCTTCGCCGCGACCCTGCTTTATTCCCAGGCCGCAACCACCAAAGCGCTGATGCCAGCCGCGCTGATGCTGGGCGTCAGCCCGCTGACCGCCGTGGCTTCCTTTGCCGCCGTTTCTGCTCTGTTTGTGCTGCCAACCTACCCTACGCTGCTGGCGGCGGTAGAAATGGACGACACCGGCTCAACGCGTATCGGCAAGTATGTGTTTAACCACGCGTTTCTGATCCCGGGCGTGATTGCCATTACGCTGTGCGTGATCCTCGGCTTTATTGTCGGCGGTCTCATTCTGTAAATTTTGCCCCCAGCGGGCCGCTTAGCGGCCCGTTTAACACCTCCCCCTCTTCCTCCGTGCTATAGTCATCCGCTGTTTTCCCCCAAGACGAGGTAAGCTATGTCGACCACTCAGGCCGTTGTCATACTTTGCACCGCCCCGGACGAGGCCACCGCTCAGGAGCTCGCGTCCCTTGTGCTGGCAGAAAAGCTCGCCGCCTGCGCAACCCTGCTGCCGGGCGCTACGTCGCTCTACTACTGGGAAGGCAAAATGGAACAGGAGTATGAGGTGCAGATGCTGCTGAAAAGCGACGTCGAGCATCAGGAGGCGCTGCTGGCCTGCCTGAAAGCGCACCATCCTTATCAAACCCCTGAATTACTGGTTCTGCCGGTTACCCACGGAGATAGTGAATACCTCTCATGGCTCTACGCATCTTTGCGCTGATCTTCGCGCTTTTAAGCTCACCCGCCTTCGCCGGATTATTCGACAGCCAGGGAAAAACCCAGTTTGTCCCCGTCGATCGGGCCTTCGCCTTTGATTTTCAGCAGTCCGGCGGCCAGCTCAATCTGAACTGGCAGATTAAACCGGGCTACTACCTGTACCGCCAGCAGATAAAACTCAACCCGGCTCAGGCCGAACTGGCCACGCTTGCGCTGCCAAAAGGCACCTGGCACGAGGATGAGTTTTACGGCAAAACAGAAATTTATACCGAGCGGCTGAACCTGCCGGTCATCCTAAACTCCGCCAGCAAAGGCGCGACGCTCAGCGTGACCTACCAGGGCTGCGCCGAGGCGGGGTTCTGCTATCCGCCGGAAACCCGAGTCGTGCCGTTGAGCGAGGTGGCAGGCGCTGCGGCAACAGAAGGACGTCCTGGCCCGATTCCCGCGGAGAGCGCCGGGGTGACGGGATCGGACCACGCAGAACCCGCCCAGCTGCCCTTCTCGGCGTTTTGGGCATTCCTGATCGGCATCGGCATCGCCTTCACTCCGTGCGTGCTGCCGATGTATCCGCTGATTTCAGGCATCGTGCTGGGCGGTAAACAGCGCTTATCCACCGCCCGAGCGCTGCTGCTCACCTTTATTTACGTTCAGGGGATGGCGCTGACCTACACCGCGCTTGGCCTGGTCGTCGCCGCGGCGGGGCTACAGTTCCAGGCGGCATTGCAGCATCCTTACGTGCTGATCGGCCTGTCGGCGCTCTTTGTGCTGCTGGCCGCCTCAATGTTTGGGCTGTTTACTCTGCAACTTCCTTCCTCGCTGCAAACGCGCCTCACGCTGATGAGCAATCGTCAGCAGGGCGGATCGGCGGGCGGCGTTTTCGCGATGGGCGCGCTGGCCGGGCTTATCTGCTCGCCGTGTACCACCGCGCCGCTGAGCGCCATCCTGCTGTATATCGCGCAGAGCGGCAATATGTGGCTCGGCGGCGGCACGCTGTACCTGTACGCGCTCGGCATGGGCCTGCCGCTGATGCTGATCACCGTCTTCGGCAACCGCCTGCTGCCAAAAAGCGGCCCGTGGATGGAAACGGTCAAAACGGCGTTTGGCTTCGTGATTCTTGCCCTGCCGGTCTTCCTGCTTGAACGCATTCTCGGCGACGTCTGGGGCATCCGCCTGTGGGCGCTGCTCGGCATAGCGTTCTTTGGCTGGGCCTTTATCACCAGTTTGCCAGCGAGCAGACCGTGGATGCGAATCGTGCAGGTGATGCTGCTCGGCGCGGCGCTGGTTAGCGCCAAACCGCTACAGGATTGGGCCTTCGGCACAACCGTTGCCGCCAGCCAGCAGCATCTTAATTTCACGCGCATCGCTAACGTCGAACAGCTGGAGCAGGCTTTAGCCAGCGCTAAAGGCAAACCGGTGATGCTCGACCTTTATGCCGACTGGTGCGTAGCCTGCAAAGAGTTTGAGAAATACACCTTCAGCGATGCGGGCGTGCAGCGCCAGCTAGCCAACACGGTTCTGCTGCAGGCGGACGTAACGGCCAACGGCGCGGAGGACGCGACGCTGCTTAAGCATCTGAAAGTTTTAGGCCTGCCGACGATTCTGTTCTTTGATGCGGAAGGTCGCGAGCAGCCCGCCGCACGCGTAACAGGCTTTATGAACGCCGAGACGTTTGGCACGCATTTGCGCAATCACGCGCAATAAACAACACTAATGTGGGACAAACCGTTGAACGACGGAGGAGAATACCGTGCAACGCGAAGACGTACTTGAGCACGCCCTGCACGTCCTTGAACGTGAAGGACTTGCCAGCACCACCCTTGAGATGGTCGCCCGTGAGGCGGACCGGCCGCTTCAGGAAATTAATCAGTTTTGGCCGGACGGCGAGGCCCTGCTTTATGATGCGCTGCGCTATCTGAGCCAGCAGGTTGACGTCTGGCGTCGCCAGCTAATGCTTGACGAAGAGCTGACGCTCGAACAAAAGCTGCTCAAACGCTATCAGGCGCTGACCGAATGCGTCAGCAATCAGCGCTATCCCGGCTGCCTGTTTATCGCCGCCTGCACCTTTTACCCGGACGCCTCGCATCCGATTCACCAGCTTGCCGACCGGCAGAAAAAAGCCGCCTGGGAATATACCCACGAGCTGCTTACCCAGCTGGAAGTGGACGATCCGGCGATGGTGGCCCATCAGATGGAGCTGGTGCTGGAAGGCTGCCTGAGCAAACTGTTGGTGAAACGCAGCCAGGCCGACATCGACACCGCACGCCGCCTGGCGGAAGACATTCTGCGCTTCGCCCAGTGCCGCAAGGGCGGGGCTTTGACCTGATCCTACCTTATCAATCCGGCCCAGGCTGACGCCAGCAGGCACAACGCCATCACGCGCTGAAACCAGAGCAGTGATGTCGTTGTGCGAAATAGCCTGGCGACGGCTTTGCCGAGACAGGCCCAGCCGCTCAGGCAAAACAGTGAAATAATTAAAAACCAAAGGGAAAGCAGCGTTACGCCCACCGCCGGGTGTTGACCCTGAGGGGCGAACAGGCTGACAACCGCCAGCGCCATCACCCACGTTTTAGGATTGATAAACTGCAAACCCGCCGCCGCCCGAAAGCTAAATGGCCGCGACGCCTCACCAGAAAGATGGGTCGCCGGAGCCGTAAAAAGCCGCCAGCTCAGCCAGCTTAACCAGAGCGCGCCAGCCCAGCTCATCATCTCCCGCAGCAGAGGATACAGGCGCAGCAATTCCCCCGCGCCTGTTCCTGAGACAAAAACGATAAAACTCGCTGCGAAACAAGCGCCCAGCACCGCCGGTAAAGTGGCTTTGACGCCGAAGCGCTGACTGCTGGACATAATCAGGATATTAGTCGGCCCCGGCGTTATCGAGGCGACAAAGGCAAACAGTAAAAACGGCGCGGATGCATAAAAGGGGTTCACGGTTATCAACTCAGCTGGCAATCGGAACCCTGACTTTTCACTTTTTCCTACGACAAGTCTGGAAGGTTTGTGCACAGCCGGCGGTAATGAGCGGGCGTCAACCGATAGGCCCGCTGGAACCAGCGCCCCAAATGGCTTTGATCGGCAAACCCGAGCGCTGCGGCAACGTTGACCGGCTGCTCTCCTTTCGCCAGCAGCGCCCTCGCCCGGGCAAGGCGCAGCTGGATGAGCCAGGCGTGGGGCGCCAGATGAAACTCCCGTTTAAAGCAGCGGGTCAGCGTAAATCTGTCGGTCTGCGTTTCGCGCGCCAGATCCGACAAACCGATATTTTCGCCTATATGCTCATGCAGATAATCCCTCGCCCGATGAGCGATAGCCGCGCTTTGCCCCCCCGTCGACAGGCCCCTGCGCCACCGGCAGTGTTGCGTCAGCTGGCCCAAAAGATGATCCATCGTATTTTGCTGCACAATGCGCATTTCCTCGCTGTGCAGAGCGTGGAAAGTTCCGGCAATGGCGTGGGCAAGCTGCGGCTCACGCGCAATGGTGCGGGAAAAATGCAGAGAATAGCTGGAGGGAACCGTTTCGAACAGGCCCTGAAGCGTGCGGGTCAGCCACTGCTCCTCAAGATAAAACGTCAGATAGGTAAAGCCTCCGGCAACCGGCGCGTCGCCGTCGTGGATTTCCCCCGGCTCGAGCAGGAAAACGTCGCCCGGCGTGCTGTGATGGCGTTCACGGCGGCAGTGAAACTGCTGCGTCCCCGCAAGCGTAATGCCCACCAGGTAGCTGTCGTGCCAGTGAGGATCGTACGCGTGCCCCTCAAAATGGGCGCGAATCGTCTCAATGCCCGTTTCGCCATGTTGGTGTAACTCCAGCCAGTCTTCCGCCATATCGCCTCCTGAATCCAGTCCCACAGCATTCATACTCGCCCGGCGAATGTCTGGAAGATTTGTGCACTCACGCCGCTACAGGGCATAGAACGAGCCAGATTGACGCAAAGTTAATCACTTGAACAGTTTTTCCTGAAATATGATTGACGCCTAACGGCCTTTACGGTTTAATGCGCCCCGTTGCCCGGATAGCTCAGTCGGTAGAGCAGGGGATTGAAAATCCCCGTGTCCTTGGTTCGATTCCGAGTCCGGGCACCACTATTTAGAAGAACCAGCCTGCGGGCTGGTTTTTTGCTTTCTGGGGTACGGACTCTTCATCGAACCTGTTCACTGAATAAAAACCGATTATTCGTCTCATCCATGAGACTCACCCCCAGGGGGCCAGCGCAAGCGCTGTTCAAAAACGTTCCCGACGTTTTTGTCCGAGTCCGGGCACCACTATTTAGAAGAACCAGCCTGCGGGCTGGTTTTTTGCTTTCTGGGGTACGGACTCTTCATCGAACCTTCCATTGCTGCGCTTTCGCTTTTCTGGCCCTTTCCGCCATTCCCCTCTTCCTTCCTGCTACACTTCAGAGTCATTATCTCCTCCCCAATTGCTCATCAGAAGGCAGGCCAACAGCATGTCCGAAAACAACTATCAACCGCCAAAAGTGTGGACCTGGAACAAGTCCGAAGCCGGGCAGTTTTCCAACATTAACCGCCCTGTTGCCGGGCCAACCCATGAAAAAACCTTGCCCGTTGGCCGGCATCCTCTCCAGCTTTATTCTCTGGGCACGCCGAATGGCCAGAAGGTCACTATTCTTCTCGAAGAACTGCTGGCGCTGGGCGTGAGCGGTGCAGAGTACGACGCCCATCTGATCCGCATCGGTGAAGGCGATCAGTTCTCCGGCGGGTTCGTCGACGTCAATCCCAACTCCAAAATCCCCGCGCTGCTCGATAATTCAGCTAACCCATCCATCCGCGTGTTTGAGTCCGGCTCTATCCTGCTGTACCTGGCAGAAAAGTTCGGTCATTTCCTGCCGAAAGATATCGCCGCGCGCACCGAAACGCTGAACTGGCTGTTCTGGCTACAGGGCTCAGCGCCTTATCTGGGCGGCGGATTTGGGCACTTCTACCACTATGCGCCGATGAAAATTGAATACGCCATTAACCGCTTCGCGATGGAAACCAAACGTCAGCTCGACGTGCTGGACCGGCAGCTTGCCGACCACCGATTTATCGCCGGGGATGAATATTCCATTGCCGATATCGCGATTTGGCCGTGGTACGGCGCGCTGGCCAAAGGCGGCCTGTACGACTCTGCCGAATTCCTGGACATCGCCTCCTACAAAAACTTTAACCGCTGGGCAGACGAAGTCGCCAGCCGTCCCGCGGTCAAACGCGGGCGCATCGTCAACCGTACCTGGGGCGATGAACAGCTGCCAGAGCGCCACGATGCGTCCGACTTCGACTCATTTAACCTGTAGCTTCTCCTGCCCCCTGTGACCCGGCTGCACGCCGGGTTTTCTATGCCCAAATTCGTACGCACCCTAATTAAATGATAATTATTTGCATTTAAATATAGCTACGGCTATGTTTTATAGCACTTGCTATATCTGTTTGCTTATTAATCGAATCAAAGGGGATGACATGCTCGGGAAAGCGGTGAAAACGAAGCTCATACTGACCGGCGTCATGATGACGCTGATGCTGGCTTCGGCCCAGTCGTGGGCAAAAGAGAAATTTAAGGCGATAACCACTTTTACCATCATCGCGGATATGGCGAAAAACGTGGCGGGCGATGCGGCGGACGTTGAATCCATCACTAAGCCAGGCGCGGAGATCCACGAATATCAGCCGACTCCGGGCGATATCCGCCGGGCACAGGGCGCACAGCTCATCCTCGCCAACGGGCTGAACCTAGAACTGTGGTTCGCGAAGTTTTATCAGCATCTCTCCGGCGTGCCGGAAGTGGTCGTCTCAACGGGCATCACGCCAACCGGCATTACCGAAGGCCCGTACAACGGCAAACCGAATCCTCACGCGTGGATGTCGCCGCAGAATGCGCTGATCTACGTGGATAATATCCGCGATGCGTTCAGCCAATACGATCCGCAAAACGCGGCGATTTACGCCAAAAATGCCGAAGCCTACAAGCAAAAAATCCACAGTACGCTGGCACCGCTGCGCAGCGAGCTGGACAAAATCCCCCAGGATAAGCGCTGGCTGGTCACCAGCGAAGGCGCATTCTCCTATCTGGCTAACGACTACCAGCTCAAAGAGCTTTATCTGTGGCCGATCAACGCCGATCAACAGGGCACGCCGCAGCAGGTTCGTAAAGTGATCGACACGATCCGCAAAAACAACATTCCGGCGATATTCAGCGAAAGTACCATCTCCGACAAGCCCGCCCGCCAGGTAGCACGTGAATCCGGATCCCATTACGGCGGCGTGCTTTACGTGGATTCTCTTAGCGCGGCGGACGGCCCGGTTCCTACCTATCTTGACCTGCTGCGCGTCACCACCAGCACAATCGTCAAAGGTATCAGCGAAGGGGCGGCAAAATGACGGGCATACCGGGCATCGCCGTAGTGAATGCCAGCGTAACCTACCGCAACGGACATACCGCCCTGCGCGACGCCACGTTTCAGATCCCGACCGGCACTATTGCGGCACTGGTCGGGGTAAACGGCTCAGGCAAATCCACGCTGTTCAAGGCGATCATGGGCTTCGTGCATCTGGCTCAGGGCAGCATCGCGATTCTCGGTATGCCGACCAAAAAGGCGCTGCGCCAGAACATCGTTTCCTACGTTCCCCAGTCCGAGGACGTGGACTGGTCCTTTCCGGTGCTGGTAGAAGACGTGGTGATGATGGGCCGCTACGGCCACATGGGCATGCTGCGTATTGCGGGTAAAAAAGATAAAGAGGCGGTGGAACTCGCTCTGGCTCGGGTCGGCATGAGCGAATTTCGCCATCGCCAGATCGGCGAGCTTTCAGGCGGACAGAAAAAGCGCGTGTTCTTAGCCCGCGCCATCGCCCAGGACGGCCAGGTGATCCTGCTCGATGAACCGTTCACCGGCGTGGATGTGAAAACCGAAGAGCAAATCATCAGCCTCCTGCGCGAACTGCGCGACGAAGGCCGCACCATGCTGGTCGCCACGCACAACCTCGGCGCGGTGACGGACTACTGCGACCAGACCGTATTAGTGAAAGGCACCGTGCTCGCCTACGGGCCTACGCGGGAAACCTTCACCCAGGAAAATCTCGAAATCGCCTTCAGCGGCGTGCTGCGGCACGTCACGCTCACCGGCCGGGAAACCAGCGTGGTGACGGACGACGAACGCCCGTTTATCCGCGCCGTCGGGCAGGCGAAGGGAGACTAAACGATGAGTATCCTGCTCGAGCCGTTCGCCTACGGCTACATGATTAACGCTATCTGGGTGTCGGCGCTGGTCGGCGGCGTGTGCGCGTTTCTCTCCTGCTACCTGATGCTGAAAGGCTGGTCGCTGATTGGCGATGCCCTTTCGCATTCCATCGTGCCGGGCGTGGCGGGGGCGTGGATGCTTGGCCTGCCGTTCTCCCTCGGCGCGTTTTTCTCCGGCGGCATGGCGGCGGCCGCCATGCTGTTTTTGAACCAGCGCACGCGGCTGCGCGAGGACACCATCATCGGGCTGATCTTCTCATCCTTCTTTGGCCTCGGGCTGTTTATGGTGTCGCTGAACCCGATGTCGGTGAATATTCAGACCATCGTGCTCGGCAACATTCTGGCGATTGCCCCGGCGGATATTCTCCAGCTCGCCATTATCGGCTTCGTTTCCCTGGCGATCCTGCTGGTCAAATGGAAGGATCTGATGGTGACATTTTTCGATGAAAATCACGCCCGATCGATTGGCCTGAATCCCACGCTGCTTAAGGCTCTGTTTTTCACGCTGCTGTCGGTGACGACCGTCGCCGCCCTGCAAACCGTCGGCGCGTTCCTGGTGATTTGCATGGTGGTCACGCCCGGCGCAACGGCGTACCTGCTGAGCGACCGCTTCCCAAAACTGCTGATGATTTCGGTCGCACTCGGCACCCTTACCTGCGCCGTCGGCACCTACGCCAGCTATTTTCTGGACGGGGCCACGGGCGGCATCATCGTGGTGCTGCAAACTATCGTCTTCCTGATGACCTTCGTTTTCGCCCCCAAACACGGCCTGCTCGCCAGCCGTAAGCGCGCGCGCCTTGCCGCCGGAGTCGCCCCATGAGCCTCATCGACACGCTGCTTTCTCCCTTCCAGTTTGGCTTTATGATTAACGCCCTGGCGATGACCGCGCTGGTGGCTGTTCCCTGCGCCCTGCTCTCCTGCTTCCTGGTCCTCAAAGGCTGGGCGCTGATGGGCGACGCCATGAGCCACGCCGTTTTCCCCGGCGTGGTCGTCGCCTGGATGGTCGGCCTGCCGCTCGGTATCGGCGCGTTTGCGGCGGGATTATTCTGCGCGCTGGCCACGGGTTTCTTACAGGACAATAGCCGCATCAAGCGCGACACGGTAATGGGCATCGTCTTCTCCGGCATGTTCGGCGCGGGTCTGGTGCTGTACGTCGCCGTTAAGCCGGACATTCACCTCGACCACATCCTGTTCGGCGACATGCTTGGCGTAGGCCAAACGGACATCCTGCAAACCGGCCTTATCGCGCTGCTAACGGCGGGGATCGTGGCGCTAAAGTGGAAAGACTTTCTGCTGCACGCCTTCGACCCCACTCAGGCGCAGGCCAGCGGGCTGAACGTTAAGCTGCTGCATTACGGCCTGCTGTGCCTGGTTTCGCTGACCATTGTCGCCGCGCTCAAAGCCGTGGGGATTATTCTGGCGATCTCCCTGCTAATTGCTCCCGGCGCGATTGCCTCGCTGCTGACCCGCACCTTTTTAGCTATGATGCTGACCGCGCTGGGCGTCGCTCTCTCGGTGTCCTTTCTCGGCGTTTACCTTTCCTTCTTCATCGACAGCGCTCCGGCTCCCACCATCGTGGTGCTCTCGGCTATCGTCTTTATCGTCGCCTTTATTTATTCCTCGCGCAGGCAGGCAAAAATGGAGGCGGGGCGGCTGGCAACATAACTTTTTCGCCGGCCATATTTACAACTTATTAATAACTGTTAAGAATGAGTATTATTTGAACATAACTATGGTCAATGTCCGAAGACGCTCTCAGGCAGCAGATTCAGAACCTCAAAAAGCACAATGCCCGGCTGAAACGCATCGCTCACGACGCGCGCAGCAAGCTCAGCGCGGCGTTGGACGGCACCGGCCTGTGTCTTTGGCAGCTCGACGTGCCAAGCGGCAAGCTGGTGATATACAACCGCCGCTGGGGTTCGATGCTGGGCTATCAGCCCAAAGAACTTAGCGCTCACTTCGACGTGTGGCGGGAGCACCTGCATCCGGACGACAGAGAAATGGTGCTGGCCGCTTTTTACAATCATCTCGAAGGCAAAGCCCCGTTTTACGAAGCGCTGCACCGCATGCAGGCGAAAAACGGCACCGTGACCTGGGTGCTGGATAGAGGCCGGGTCAGCGAACGGGACGACGGCGGCAGGCCGCTAAAAGTCACCGGCACCCACATCGACATGACCAAAGAGAAACAGTACGAACAGCAGCTGGCGAGGCTTGCCAACCACGATCCTCTAACCGGTCTTGCCAATCGTCACGCGCTGCAAGCCCGCTTCGATCGGCTAAAAAAGCTCGGCCCGCTGTCCGTCGCCTTTATCGATCTCGACAACTTTAAAAACGTGAATGACACCTTCGGACACCGCAGCGGGGATGAAGTGCTGATGCAGCTCAGCCAGCGCCTGCACGAGGCCTGTCCGCCGGAGGTTACCATCGGGCGAATTGGCGGCGACGAGTTTATTTTGCTGCTGCCGTGGACGATTGATGAGGCGGAAATCAGCGCCGTCGCCAAACGCTGCCTCGACGCCGCCATCACGCCGTTTGAGCTGGGGAACGGCGCGGCCACCGTCGGCGCATCCATCGGCATCAGCGATTCCTGGGCCAGCGACAACTTTGGCGACGCGGTGATCCGCGCCGACGAATCCATGTACCTGATCAAGCACACCGGCAAGAACGGTATCGCCCTTGGCGAGACGGTGCTGGTGAAGACCTGTCCCGATTTCTAACCCTGCCGCCGCGTCACGTTGACGCGCCAGATACCGAAGCAGACCAGCACCAGCGCGAGGGCATAGCGCCACTCCATAATGCTTTCCTGGAGGAAAATCGCCGACAGCACCGCGCCGGAAACCGGGATCAGGAAGTTGAACGGGGCAATCATCCCCACGCGATTGTATTTCAGCAGCAGGCTCCACAGCGCGAAGGCCACGGAGGACAGCAGCGCCAGATAGCTTAAGATCGCCACCGATTCCCAGCCGTGAAACGTCAGCCGCCCTCCGGCCAGATAGCCGCCAACGGTCAGCACCACGCCGCCCATCGCCAGCTGCCAGCCGGTCATAATCGTCGGATCAACGGTCTGCGAAATGCGTTTGCCGTACAGCGAAGCGGCAGAAAGAATAAACGCCGCCAGCACCACGAAGCCGTCGCCCATCCAGCTAAAGCTGAAGTCCATCAGCCTGCTGTTAAAGTTCACCACCATCACACCCGCAAAGCCCAGCACGCAGCCCACAATTTTATTCACGCTCAGGCGATCGTTCTGGTAGATAAAGTGGGCGAGCAGCACGCTGAAGAAGGTGCCGGTCGCGTTCATGATCGAACCTTTCACGCCGGTGGTAAAAGCCAGTCCGATATAGAAGAAGATGTACTGCACGGCGGTTTGCGTCACGCCGAGAACGGCAAGCTGGGAAAACTGCCTGTGGGACAGGCGGGCAATCGGCTTACCCTGCAAAAGAGCGAAGGCCAGAAGCAAAAGCCCGGCGATAACAAAGCGGTAGCCTGCGAAAACAATCTTTCCGGGCAGATCGTCGGCCGCGATCGCAAAGATCTCATAGCCGTTTTTGATCGCCGGGTAAGCGCTCCCCCACAGCAGGCAGCAAAAAGCGGCACACAGCCAGGCAAATTTCTTCCGGGTAAACAGCGACGCGTTGCTTTCCACGATCGGCACCTTACAAAAATAAACTGTCGTTTCAGAATCAGGCATTATGCGCAATTAAAGAAATAAAGCATCCTGATTTTGCCGGACATGCCCAGCGCGTCGCGAATATTTATGATACAAAGTACCAGTCATTTTTCTTCACTTTCAGGACGCGCCATGGCCTTTTCCATCGACATTATTTCCTGCATCACCGACCGATTTGTGGAGCTAACCGCCACGGAAAAACGCATCGCGCAGTTTATTCTCGACGACGTGCATTCCGCCGCAACGCTGCCGATTGCCGAGATGGCGCGGCTGACCGAAACAAGCCAGGCGTCGATTACCCGCTTTGCCCGCGCCATCGGCTGCAAAGACGTGCGGGAGCTGAAGGTGAAGCTCGCCCAGTCGCTGGCGGTGGGCCAGCGCTTTATCCTCGACGTGCCGGATCTCGAAGGCGTGCAGGGGATCTACGAAACGATCATCAACGTACTGGACATCAACCGCCGGGCGCTCGACCCGGAATCGTTGAAAAAAGCGGTGGAATGGCTGAGCGACGCGCGGCAAATCCTCGCGATCGGCATGGGCGGCGGTTCGACAATCTGCGCTCAGGAAGTCCAGTTCCGCCTGTTTCGCCTCGGCCTGCCGGTCGTCAGCCAGAGCGACGGTCTGCTGGTGCGCATGATGTGCTCCGCGGTCACACCCAGCGACGTGGTGCTGGCGCTCTCGCTCGGCGGCTACACGCCGGAAATTATCGAAAGCGCGGCGATGGCCAGACAGTATGGTGCAAAGGTTATCGCCATCACGCCGCAGGATTCGCCGCTGGCCGCCAACGCGGACATCGTGCTGCCGCTGATCGTGCGGGAAAACGACTACATCTTTAAGCCCAGCACTTCGCGCTACGCGATGCTGGCGATGGTGGACGTGCTGGCGACGGAGCTGGCGATGGCGAATAAGAGCCAGGCGAAGGACAGGCTGCGGCGCATCAAGCTGGCGCTGGACAGCCACCGTGGCGGCGTTGACCGGCAGCCGCTGGGGGATTAGAACGGGCTCTCAACCTGGCCCCCAGAAGAGGGCCGGGGCGAGGGGGGTTTTACATCGCGGCCATAAAACGCCGTCCCTGAGCCCGAGTCGTCGCAACGCTCTGCCCGGCACGATACAAATCGCTGCCAAGACCCGCCCCCGCGCAGCCTGCGCGCAAATATTCTCCCAGATTTTCAGGCGTAACGCCGCCAACCGCCAGCACCGGTACTTCTGGCGGCAGCACCGCTTTTAGCGCGGCAATATACGCCGGGCCAAACGCAGCCGAAGGGAAGATCTTCAGCCACTGCGCCCCGGCTTCCAGGGCGGTAAACGCCTCCGTCGCGGTGGCACACCCGGCGCAGACCAGCATGCCCGCTGCAACCGCCCTGCGGATCACCGCCGGGTTGGTATTTGGCGTCACCACAAGCGTTGCCCCGGCCTCGGCCAGGAAATTCACCTGTTCAACGTTCAGCACCGTGCCCCCGCCAATCAGCGATTTTTCGCCATATTTCGCCACCATATCGGGAATACTTTGCTGCCAGTCCGGAGAATTAAGCGGGATTTCGATAAGGCCGAATCCCTCGTCAATCAGCGCCTCAACGTGCCCACCCGCTTCATGGGGCCGGATACCGCGCAAAATGGCGACCAAAGGTTTAACGTCTTGCATCGAGAATGCTCCTTATGCCCTGCTGGAATGCGGCGTCGCCCGCCAGTTCGCTGGCCTGAATACCGGCCAAAGCGAGCGCCTGCCGGTAGCGGCCGCACAGCGACTGGCTGCCCACCAGCGTGACCTGAGTTTCTTTTCCACGCAGCGCGGCTACCTCAGCCCCAATCAGCAGGCCGGAAAGCCATTCGCCAACGGATTCTGGCGGCAGCGCACCCAGTACGCGGGCGGCTCTGGCCTCAAACAGCCTGCTCACCAACGACGGCGTTTGCAGGCCGCTTTCCAACCCCGCGTCGAACGCCGCGCCGTCCTCCCGCTGCCCGGGCAGCCCTTTGCCAATCAGCGAGCTGTTCATCAGCAGATGGTGCAGTTCGCCGGTCATCGCGGTGGCAAATTCGCTCACCGTCCCGTTTGCCACCCGGACCCATTTGCTGTGCGTGCCGGGCAGCACGAAGCTGGCGGCAGAAGCCAGCTGCATCGCGCCGAGAAGCTGCGTTTCTTCCCCACGCATCACGTTGAACCGCCCGTCGCCCTCCACCTTCAGACCCGGCACAATCCAGACGTTTTCCGCGACCTCAAAAAGGCGGGCGCTAAGTTCATGCAGCGACACCGGACAGGGCAAATACGGGACGGGCTGCCAGCCCGCCTCGCTGCCAATCATGCCGGCCATGACCACCGGCGTCGCCTGCCGTTTGCGCCACGGCTCGATGTACTTGTCGAACACCTCACGCGCGGTGTGCTCCACCAGGCGGCTCACGCCGTAGGGGAGTTGCAGGCTGTCGATGCACTGCCCGTCGGCGTAAAGCCAGGCCCGCAGGTGTGTAGATCCCCAGTCGATTGCGATATAGCTCCCGCTCATCGGGCGCTCCCCGTGGCGCGTTTGCCCAGCGGAACCGGCGTCGCCTCCGGCTGGTTCTCACGCTCGCGGGTAATCATCTCCAGCGCTTCTTCACGGCTCATTTTGCTGGCCGGCGTCACCAGCGCGATCGCCACCGCAAAGCCAAGGCTCGCCAGCACGGACGGCACTACCGGGTTACCCCAGAAGCTCATCCAGCCGTCGTTTGAGAGAATCACCATTGAGGTTCCGGCCCCGCCGATAAGCGCAGCCAGCGCGCCCTGCCAGTTAAAGCGCGTCCAGAAGCGGCCCAGCATTGAGCAGATAAACATCCCCGACATAATCATCGAGATCATTTTGGTGATGTAGCTAATGATGTCGTTGGAGGTCAGCGCGAACAGTAGCGCCAGGCCAATCACCAGCACGAGGAAAATACGCGACAGGCGGATTGCCTTGTCCGGCGGCGGCATATGGCCGGTAATCAGCGTGTAAAGGTCGCGCAGCATGATGGATACCGCGGCAATGGCGTCTGAGCTGCCGGAGGACATATTCGCCGACATCCCGGCAATCAGCACCGCCATCGCCAGAACCGGCGGCAGAACCTGAGTCGCAAACAGGAAGGCAAAGCCGCTGTTTTCCAGCGCCGGGTTCATGGTGTACGCCGCCATGCCGATGATGGCGGGCAGAAAGGAGAAGCCCAGGTAAAGCAGGCCGGTAATCACGAAGGATTTCCGCACCGTGCCGACCGTTTTAGCGGAATAAATACGCTGGCGATAGGAAGGGGTAGCCAGTACGCCAACGCCAATCACCATGGCCAGGGAGAAAGCAGGCAGCGCGCCAAGCTTGTCAACGGCAAACAGGCTTTGCGCCGCCGGATCGACGGCCTGCTGAATGTGGCTCCAGCCGCCAACGTGATGCACGGCCAGGGCAGCCATCAGAATAAAACCGATGAACAATATCAGCGACTGAATAGTATCAATCCATACCACGGCGGAATAACCGCCAATGCCGACATAAACCACGAAGGCGGCGGCAATAATAATTTTTGCCGTATTAATATCAATACCGCTTGCCCAGGCGAGATATAAACCACCGCCTAAAATATGCGCCCCCAGCCAGCCAATGGAGGCAATAAAGATTAATATCGCCACCACATTTTTAATTATTTTGCTGCCGCCGGTGTAATAAGAGATCTCTTCACTCATGGTCATAAAGCGCATTTTACGCACCGGCGCAAACAGCCAGGCCACCAGCAAAATCCCTACCGCACCGCCGAGACCATAAAGCATCCCTGCCCAGCCGTTAGTGTAGCCGAAGCCAACTGCACCAACGCTTGACCCCGTGCCCACCATCGTCCCGACCGTCGAACCAAGGGTGAGAATCATCGGCAAAGAGCGCCCGCCCAGCAAAAAGTCGTCGCCGTTTTTCTGATGGCGCGAAACATACCAGCCGAGCGTAATCATCGCGCAGGCATAAATCGCAAACCAAATAAGAAAGGACATATTATTCATGGCTCACTTCCAGATTAATAAGATGAAATTAGCCGCCTGAAAAAAACATACAGGAAACCCGCTGGCGCACCCGCTAAGATGTGCCTGAATTATTATTTAATGTGATGCAGGTGGGGTTGCCCCCACCCGGTATTAATCAGATGCGTTCGGCGTTATAACAGGTCAAATCCACTTCCACTTTACACTCTACGACCAGGTCGGCCACGCAGCACACGCGGGCTGGCGGATGGTCGGCAAAGAATTCACGGAAGACTTTGTTGAACGACTGGAAGTAGCGCGCGTCGGTCAGGTAAACCTTAACGTGTACCACGTCGGCCAGCGTGTAGCCCGCGTCCTGCATGATGTCCACGCAGTTCTGAATCGCCAGGCGAGACTGCTCGATAATGCCGCCTTCCACCACTTCGCCGTCTTTCATCGGCGTCTGGCCGGAAACGTACAGCCAGCCGCCCGCCTCCACCGCTTTGGCAAACGGCAGATGCTGCCCGCCGGTGCCCGTACTGCCGCCTACTCCGTAACGTTTAATGCTCATTGTTGCTCCTTCTCATGTTTTACCCTCACCCTAACTCTCTCCCTGAAACGGAGAGGGTTAAGGCCGGAATCTTGTGCCTTCCCCCCTCGGCCCTTTGGGAAGGGTGTCGGGGGGAGAGGTAATGTAAAACCTAACGACGCAAAAACCGCCCGGCGCGCCCGATAACCTGTTTGTCACGGCCATAGCTCATCACGCCGTTCACCATCACGGCTTCAATCCCCGCCGCGGGCTGCTGCGGATTGCTGAAGCTCGCGACGTCGCGCACCGTTTCCGGGTCAAACATCACCAGGTCGGCATAATAGCCGCATTTCACCAGCCCGCGCTGCGGCAGTTGGAAACGCGCCGCCGACATGCCGGTCATCTTGTGGACCGCCACCGTCAGCGGGAACAGTTTTTCATCCCGGCTATAGTGTCCCAGCACGCGTGGGAAAGCGCCCCACAGGCGCGGATGCGGCATCGGATCGTTCGGCAAACCGTCTGAGCCGACCATCGTCACCGGGTAGCTCAGCACCCGCCGCACGTCCCGCTCGTCCATGTTGTAGTAAATCGCCCCCGCTGGCATCAGCAATTTCCCGGCTTCGTGAAGTGACATCGACCAGCCGTCTGCAATTTGCTGCAAAGACTGCCCGGCCACTTCCGGATGCGGCTCGGACCAGGTAATGATGATGTCGAACTCGTCGGTAATTTGTTTCATATCCAGCGTTGAGGAGCTGGCGGAATACGGATAGCAGTCGCAGGAAACGTCCTGCTGCTCGCGCACTTTGTCGAACAGCTCCAGCGTTTCAACGGTGCGGCCCCAGTTTTTCGCGCCCGCGCATTTGTGATGCGACACGACAACCGGCACTTTACCGTGGCGGCCAATGCGAAACGCCTCGTCGAGCGCCTCCAGAATCGGCTCAAACTCGGAGCGCAGATGGGTGGTATAAATGCCCTTTTCCGCCGCCAGCTCTTCCGCCAGCGCCATCACCTCTTCGGTGGATGAATGAAACGCGCTGGCGTAGGCAAGCCCGGTGCTCATCCCTAAAGCGCCCTGCTGCAAAGCCAGGCGAAGCTGTTCGCGCATGCCGCTGATTTCTTCCGCCGTGGCGGTGCGGAACAGGTCATCCATATGGTTATTACGCAGCGCCGTGTGGCCGATTAGCGTGCCGACGTTAATCGCCGGGTTAGCCTGCTCAACCGCCTGCGCATAGGCCGCAACGGTCGGATAAATAAAGTGTTCCGCCTCGCCGAGCAAATTCATCGGGTCCGGCACGCTGCCCTTCATGGTGGCGCCCGCGGCGCTAATACCGCAGTTGCCAACGATCGCCGTAGTGATGCCCTGGCTGATTTTTGGCAGGTATTCGGGTATGCGGATAACGTTGATGTCATCGTGGGTGTGAACGTCGATAAAACCCGGCGCCAGCACGCGGCCTGTGCCGTCGATTTCCTGCCGCGCTTCGCCATCAATTTTTGGCGCTATTTCGGCAATGCGATCGCCCTGCACGGCGACATCGGCGCGGTATTCCGGGCCGCCGCTGCCGTCGATAACCGTGACATTCCTGAACAGATAGTCGAACTTCATGTGTGCCTAACCCCCGTTGTGTTCTGGGCTAAAGTTAACCATTTACAAGCGTGGAAAACAGTGAAAAACTACGCAAAGCGCATATGATTTTCTGATACTTTTATTCATAGACACAATTCAATAAACATAAATTTATTATTTTTCATTGAATTAAAAACGATACCCAGTCTGAAAGAAAAGATAACTGCAAAGGAATTATGTTATGAAATACCAAGAAAGTAACCTTGTTCCGCACAAATCTGCCCCAATGTTTACCCCTGCCAACATTGTTAATGAGGACGTTTGCCTGCCGGCCGCCGTCATCAAAAAAGCCGCGCTTGAAAACAACATTGCGTGGATGCAGCGCTATGCCGATACGCGCGGCGTATCACTCGCCCCTCACGGTAAAACCACCATGACGCCGTGGATCTTCCAGCAGCAGCAAAAAGCCGGGGCCTGGGCTGTCGGCGTGGGCAGCGCCTGGCAGGCCAGTATCGCGATGGTCAGCGGCGTAAAACGGGTTCTGATGGTGAATCAGCTCGTTGGCAAAGCGAATATGGCGCTGGTGGCAAAGCTGAAAAACGAATACCAGGACGTGGATTACCTGTGCTGCGTGGACAGCGCCGCCAATGCGAAAGCGCTCTCGGCCTTCTTCAGCGCGCAAAATCAGACGCTGGATATTCTGATCGAGCTGGGCGTGCCGGGCGGACGCTGCGGCTGCCGCACCGCGGAGCAGGCGCTGAAGCTGGCGGAAGACATTTCCAGCCTGCCGGGCCTGCGTCTGCGCGGGCTGGAGCTGTACGAGGGCGTGCTGCATGGCGAAAATCCGCAGCCGAAGGTTGAGGCGCTGCTGCGTGAAGCCGCCGCGCTGGCCTGCCAGCTTGAACGTTATGTCAAAGGGGAATTTATCCTCACCGGGGCGGGATCCGTCTGGTATGACGTGGTGTGCAACGTGTGGCTGGCGGAGAAGAAACCGACGGAATGCCGCGTGGTAATTCGCCCCGGCTGCTATATCACCCACGACGAAGGCATCTATCAGGAAGCGCAAAACGATCTGATGGCCCGCGACAAAGTGGCCTGCGATCTGGGCGGGAATTTAGCGTCCGCGCTGGAGCTGGTCGCCATGGTACAGTCCGTGCCGGAAAGCGACCGGGCCATCGTGAACTTCGGTAAGCGAGATAGCGCCTTTGATGCGGGCCTGCCGCAGCCTGTCGCCCATTACCGCCAGGGTAAAGCGCTGCCTCAGCCGGGAGAAACCATCGCCACCACCGGCATTATGGATCAGCACGCGATGCTGAAGCTCAGGCCGGGGACGGACGTACAGGTGGGGGATATTCTGGTGTTCAGCACCTCGCACCCGTGCTTGACCTTCGACAAGTGGAAAGCGCTGATGCTGGTGGACGAGCAGTACAACGTGCTGGAAGTGCTGGAAACGGCGTTTTGATCTAAAAAAGTGGATGGCGCTCCGCCATCCACCTCATTCTGCCCCTTAGTTACGACCGGCCATCACGCCGCCGTCCACGTCCCAGACCGCACCGGTCACCCAGCCCGCCTTGTCGGACAGCAGGAAGCCAACCGCTTCCGCCACGTCGCGCGGAGTTCCTACGCGGTTAATCGGGTGGAAGCTGTTGAAGCTGTCCATCACGCCGTGAACCTCTTCTTTCGGAATGAAGCCTTCGTAAATCGGCGTCTGCACGACCGCCGGAGAAACCGCGTTGACGCGAATGCCGTTGCCGCCCAGCTCAATCGCCATGTTTTTGGTCAGCGCGTGCAGGCCGGCTTTCGCCATGGAGTAAGCGGAAGAAGGCGTGGCGCCAATGGCCTGCTGTGCCCACATGGAACCGATATTCACGATGGAGCCTTTAATGCCCGCGGCAAGCATGTTTTTCACCACGTCGCGGGTGATGAAGAAGGTCGCACGGTTGATGTTCATGTACATGTCGTAGTCGCCTTCCTCGTGCTCGGTGAACGGTTTCGGGAAGAAGACCCCGGCGGCGTTCACCAGCAGGTCGATATCGCGATGCTCGGCGTTCACCGCTTCCCTCACCTGCTTCATGCCTTCTGTGGTCATCAGGTTTGCCACGATAACGGACACTTTACCCAGCGGAGCCAGCGCCGCACGTGCTTCCTCAGCTTTTGCTTCGCGGTTGCCCACCAGCACTACGCTGCCGCCCTGCTCTAAAATCAGACGCGCGCTTTCCAGGCCCATACCGCTGGTGCCGCCTACCACGAGAAGTTTTTTGCCTGCGAATACGTTGCTCATAGCGATCTCCAAATATTTTCTTTGTCTGTGGTTGCCGGAGGACCCGTCTGTCCGGCTGATGGGAGAATAATGCCAGCCAGAACGACGCTTAACGAACCATAAGAACTTCACTACCGAGAAAGAAAAACTATCTCATAATGTTAAGATGAGCCCGGTGAAAAACCTTACGCCACGGGGAACCAACAGATGCGAATTTTAAACCGGCTGAAATGGCTTCAGGCTTTTGAAGCCACGGCACGCCACGGCAGTTTTACCGGTGCAGCCAGCGAACTGGGCGTGACGCCCGCGGCGGTCGGGCAGCTGGTTCGCTCTCTGGAGGAGTGGGTCGGGCATCCCTTGCTGACCCGCAGCCGCTCCGGGAACGAGCGCTTAACGCTGATCAACGAAGCCCATGACGCGCTGGAGGACATCACTCTCGGCCTGGACAAGCTGGAAAGCGGCCTCAAAAAACTTCGCGGGCGCAAGGCGCGCTCGGTGCTGGTCGTCACCGCCTCGCAGGTTTTGGTGATGAACTGGCTGATGCCGCGCCTGTATCGTTTTTCCGAGCGTAACGAAGCTATCGACGTGCGCCTGGACGTTGCCGACCGGCTGATTGATCTCAGCCACGGCGAGGCGGACATCGGCATACGCTGCGGGCCGGGCAACTGGCCGGGGCTGGTAGCCGACTGGATGATGGACGAAGAGGCGGTGGTGGTTTGCAGCCCGTCCGCGCTGCCCGCCGACGGTCATACCAGCCCGGCATGGCTGAACGAGCAAAAGCTGATCAAAGACGAGACGCCGCATCCCGGCGCAAACTTCCCGGCCTGGGAAAGCGTACTCCACAAGCTGGGCCTGGCGAGCGTGCGCCACGGCTATCAGCATATCAACTCCACCGCCACGGTGATTCAGGCGGTATTAAGCGGCCGAGGCGTTGCCCTGGTGCGCAAGGCGCTGGTCCAGCAGGATTTGGAGATTGGCCGCCTGGTGCAGCTTTATCCGGAGCACCGCTGGCCCATTACCTGGTCTTACTATCTGGTGAGCTCGGCGTCATCGCTTAAACGCCCGGAGGTGAAGGCGTTTCACGACTGGATGCTGGACGAGGTGCG
This sequence comes from Buttiauxella sp., assembly GCA_036489025.1. Lineage (GTDB taxonomy): Bacteria > Pseudomonadota > Gammaproteobacteria > Enterobacterales > Enterobacteriaceae > Dryocola. The sequence continues at coordinate 115,851 of DASXGN010000022.1, read as the reverse complement.
TAAGGGTTGAGTGCAGGACCGTCCTCACCCTCATACCACGATTGACGCCTTAACCCCTCTCCCTTTCGGGAAGAGGGTGGCTGGACAAGGGCAGTTTTCAGGCGTCCGCCAGCTGCTTCGCCTTCTCTTCTTCCTGCTGCTGCTGTTCGGTTTCCAGCATCTTCTTCTCGTAGACCTTAAAGAACGGATAGTAGATCGCCAGCGAAATAAAGAAGCAGATGAACACCAGCCCGCAGGCAATCAGGTTCCAGTTGGTGGTGATCAGCGCCCCCAGCGGGGCCGGAATGGTAAACGGCGGCTTGACCATCATGCGCGGAATCAGCCCGGTGATGGTAAAGAGATACACCACCACGGTATTAACCATCGGCGCGAGGATAAAAGGCACCGCCAGAATCGGGTTCATCACAATAGGCGCGCCGAAGATCATCGGCTCGTTGATGTTAAACAGGCCGGGGATAAACGACAGCTTGCCGAGCGACTTCAGATAGGTCGCCTTCGAGCGGATAAACAGCACCACCAGCGCAAGCGTTGAGCCGGTACCGCCCATCTGCGCGTACCACTGGAAGAACTGTTCGGTAAAGATATTCGGTAAATCGTAGGCGCTGGTGCCGGCCTGGAACATCTCCATGTTCTGTACGATAGCCTGGTCCCACAGCGGACGGATCAGCGGGCCCATTACCGCGTGGCCGTGGATGCCAAACACCCAGAACAGATCGATAAAGAACTGCGTGACGATGCCGCCGAACAGGTTCGTACCGGTCATAAAGCCTTTGAGCGGCATGATGATAAAGCTGATGATGGCGTTGATATCGACGTTGAGGAAATGGCGCGGGATCCAGAAGATCAGCACCACCGCGAGCGTCGGGAACAGCGCGGAGAACGAGCTTGCCACCACCGGCGGTACGCCCGCAGGCATTTTGATTTCGATGTTGCGGACTTTAATAAAGCGGTAGATTTCAATCGCAATCAGCGAAGAAATAATCGCCCCAAACAGCCCCTGCGAACTGAGCGAGGTAATGGGAATATAGCGCCCGGAAACCGCCTCTCCGGCAACGGTGATCCCCTGTTTAATATTGACCGGCACAATCATCAGCAGGGTCGCCAGCATGGCCAGCAGCCCGCTGGTAATGTCGTTCAGCCTGTAGCTTTTGCCAAGAAATGAGCCAATGGTGAAGGCGGCGTACAGCGACATCAGCCCAACGGTAAAGCGAAACGGCACGTCCAGCATATCGCGCCACGGGGCGATAAAATCCATATAGCCCTTAATCGGGATATTTAGCAGGATCACGAAGAACGATCCGACGATAGTTAGCGGCAGGATCGAAATCAGCCCGTTGCGGATCGCCTGCATATGCCGCTGGTTGCCGATGGCGTTGGCCACCGGCAGCATTTTTTCAGCCAGCTTTTCAAAAAAAGACATGCTATCGCTCCCCGAAGCCGTTGTTTTCAATCACCGAGCGGAACCATACCCCTGACTTTTTCAGCGAGCGCTGCTGGGTAGCTAAATCCAGGCGATAGAACCCATAGCGATTTTTATAGGCGTTCTGCCACGACCAGCAGTCGATAAACGTCCACATGTGGTAGCCCAGGCAGTTGCTGCCGTCCGCCATGGCCTGATGCAGATAGCCCAGGTGCTCGCTTAAAAACGCAATGCGGTAATCGTCCTGCACCTGGCCGTCGACCATAAACTGCTCTTCGTTCTGAATGCCAATGCCGTTCTCAGAGACAAACCACGGCAGGTTGCCGTAGCGCTCTTTCACCACCATCGCGATGTCGTAGAGCGCCGCCGGGTAGATCTCGATGCCGCGCGAGGTATTCATCCTGCGCCCCGGCATGACGTATTCCTCGAAAAAGCGCTCCGGCACAAAGCCGTGCGGCTCTTCCAGAAGCGTTTCGCGGGCTTTCACCCGGCGCGGCCGGTAGTAATTGATGCCCAGCAGATCGATGCGCGTGCTGGCAATCAGCTCGCAGTCGCCCGGCAGGCTTTTCGGCAGCTGGTCGTGCTCCTTAAGCAGGGCAATCAGCTCGTCGGGATAGCGGCCCAGCAGCATCGGTTCGTTAATGCTGCGGGTGTAGAAGAGATCGGCCATCGCCGCAGCGTGAAGGTCTTCCGGCGTATCGCTACGCGGATAGACGGGAATCACGTCCATGATGATGCCAATCTGCCCGGCAAGCTTCATCTCGCGCCACGCCGCCACGGCTTTGCAATGCGCCAGCACGATGTGGTGTACCACCTGCGCCGCACGCCTGAAATCGGTAACGTAAGGATAATGGCGAGGATGCAAATAGCCCGCCTCCGCGGGAATCAACGGCTCGTTAAAGGTGAACCAGTAGCGCACGCGATCGCCAAACAGCTCGTAGCAAATGCGCGCGTAACGGGCAAAGGCGTCCACCACTTCACGATTTTCAAAGCCGCCTTTTTCCTGCAGCACCATCGGCATGTCGAAGTGATAAAGATTAATAAAGGGTTCAATGCCCTGCGCGTTTAGTTCATCAATCACCGCGTTGTAAAACGCGACCGCCTGCGGGTTTACTTCTCCGTCACCGTCCGGGATTAATCGCGACCAGGAAAGAGAGGTGCGAAATGAGTTCAGGCCAATATCTTTAGCACGCTGAATGTCTTCCCGATAATGCTGGTAAAACGTCGAGGTGTCGTCGGAGGTGACGCCCGCAAAAAAACGTTCGTTAAACCGATGCGAGGCATAGTCCCAGATATTTTCACCTTTGCCGTCGCCGGGCGTATGTCCTTCGGATTGTGTCGCGCTGGTCGCGGTACCCCACCAGAAATTATCAGGAAAACGGTATTTCATGGCCCGTCCTTACTGTGAGTTAGCTAATAAAGAGAGGGCGTGATCGAGGACTTTATCGCCCTGCATCGATCCGTACTGCATCATGTCGATGGCCGCCACGGGCACGCCGTGCGGCGCGGCAGCGGAGGACAAACTTTGCAGCTGAAACTTCACCTGCGGGCCCAGTAAAACCACGTCGGCTTCGCTAATAATCTGGTCAAAATCAGAAACCGGCACCGCCGCGATTTCTACGGCAATATCGCGGCTGGCGGCGGACTGTTTCATTCTTTCCACTAGCATGCTGGTCGACATGCCCGCAGCGCAGCATAAAAAGATCTTTTTCATTCTTTCCCCTGGTGTTTTTCAGCGTGGTTATCCGCAACACGCGGCAAAATATATACTGGGGAGTGCGGGAAAAAGCGGCAAGAGAGGGGCTGCACAGAAATGGTTTTAAGGGCTGGTACTTTTGCGGGGCTTAATGATATATCAACTTTTTAAGTAGAATAAACAAAGGGATAGCGCTGTTACTTAAAGGCGAAATAAGGGCGTTCCCTGCCCGTTATATTCAGCCATTATAAATTGCCCACGCCGCCGTCGATGAGCAATTCGCTGCCGACCATAAAGCGTGATTCATCAGAGGCCAGAAATACCGCCGCTTTCGCCAGCTCAAGCGCCGTACCGAGGCGGCCAATCGGCACCAGGCGGCGAATTTCCTCCCGCAGCGCGGCTTCGTTCGCCCCGTTGCCCAGTTTTCCCAGCGCTGGCGTTTCGGTTGGGCCAGGGCTCAGGCCGTTAACCCGAATGCCCTGCGTATGCAGCTCGCCGGAAAGCGTGCGCGCAAGGGAAAGAATGGCGGCTTTGCTGGCCGCATAAACGTTGCTCTGCGGCAGCCCGATGTGCGCACTGACTGAACCGCAGACAATCACCGACGAAGGGTTAGCCAGCAGCGGCAGCAGCGCCTGAATCAAAAAGAACGGCCCTTTCAGATTGGTATTCATCACCCGGTCGTAGCTGCTTTCGTCCCACTCTTGCACAGAATGATGCGTGACATCGCCCGCGTTGACGTACAGCACATCCAGCCGCGGCCACAGCTGCGCCAGCCTGTTGCCTAAGTCGCGCTGCTTAGCGATATCGCCCGCTTCACTTTGAAAAACATACACATTGCCCAGCTCGCTTTTAGCCTCCTCCAGCCCGCGCTGGTTTCTACCGGCGATCGCCACCGTCGCACCTTCAGCAATAAACTGCCGCGCCGTTTCCAGCCCGATACCGCTCGTGCCACCGGTGATTAACGCGTATTTACCTTCCAGCCTGCCCATTTTCTGCTCCTCAACTTTAAGTGGTCAGGGCATTATTTCCGCTATAGTATCCTTTGGATAGTAGGCACCATTTGGATACTAAAGCACCGAATGGGATGCAATGAATCGCCGCAGGGGAAAGCCGTGATAAAAAAATTTTCAGGTTCGTCAGACGAGCTGCCGGAAGCGGGCAGCGCCTGCCCGATGGTCAGCTTTGTGAATCTAATTTCCGGCAAGTGGGCGATCCCCATTCTTTACCGGATGATAGTGATTGATAAGCCGGTGCGGTTCAGCGATTTGCAGCGCGCCGTGTACCCCATCACGCAGAAGGAGCTCACGCGGCAGCTTCGCCAGTTTGAAGCTCGGGGGCTGGTCACGCGCCAGGTGTTTGCCGAAGTGCCGCCGAGGGTGGAATACCAAATAACCCCGCTGGGCAAATCCCTGCGCCCAACGCTGGACTCTTTGGCCGACTGGATGCGTGACAATAGCGCGTCGCTGGCAGGCTAAGCGGGTCTGCCAGAAACGGACACGTCACCTAGCGTAGCACCTCATCTACCAGCGCGCTGCCCAGCCGCATGGCCGAGCAAATGCGCGGCATGCCCAACGCAATACCCTGCCAGCTTTGGGTGACGGAATAGCTCACCGGCTCGCGATCGCTGTCGCTGCCGTTGCCCAGCCACACCAGCGCGTCTTTGTGTTCCATCAATCCCGGTACGGACGGCGTGGTCAGCCACTCATGATAGTAATGGCGCGTGCGCGGTGAAGCATTTACCTCTTCCGCGAGGCTTCTTATTGTCAGCTCGCGGGCAAATTCCAGCAGCTGTGCCGCCTGCTCCGCGCGGCAAAGGCGTAAAGCATCGCCAAACGCCCCCCAACGGAGTTCCTGTAGTGCAACATAAGCGCGACCGGCAGGAGAGAAAGCAAAGTAATGCCCCGCCCGCCAGCGGGAAAATACCTGTTCACAGTGCACCGTACCCTGGCGGGATAAATCAATCCCCTCAAGCTGTGTTTCGACTTTATGCACCCGCTGTGCAAGCTGTTGCATGAGCTGATGAAGCTGCTCGCGGCCTTCCGCGCTGTAATAGGCCACGCGGGACGATGCCCCCTCCATCTGGCTGATGCGATCGTAAATTAGCGAGGCGGCGAGGTGGCTTTTGGCGAGCGTGCCGGTCAAATGCCCCAGCCAGGCAAGGGAAACCTCCAGGCTCTCCTGCAACGCGCCGGTCTGCATCCACTGGCGCAGGGGATGCTGCCAGGAAAGCTCCTCTTTGAGCCGCTGGTAAAAAGCTTTGCTCTGCTGGCTGCGCCAGGGATCGCGCGCGACGTCAATGCCGCTGGCAAAATCGACGACAAACTTCTCGCTAATGCATTCCAGGGTCCTGACCGGCCCCTCAAGTAATAAACTGCTCATTGGTGCTCCGCCGCAAAAAGCGTCTGGATATCATCCCTTAACAGGCGGGTATCCTCATGAATATACCGGGTCGTCCTCACGCACTGCTCAAGCTGACGCTGCAAATTTTGCTGCGCCTCTTCGTTTTGCAGGCGCGCCGCCAGGCTCTGCTGGAGATTGGTTTTTATCGCTTCAAGCGCCTGGGTAAAATCGGCAAAGAAAGTAGCCATCCCCGCCATCACGGAGATATCCACCTGCGCCACCACCGCTTTATTCAGCTGCGCCAGGAACGAAGCAACGTGCCGGTGCAATCTGCTTTGCAGCTCCGGCAGCGCGATGACATAGCGGCTTTGCGTATCGGTGTACCCTTCCCAGCCCCAGTCGTCGCTGTTCAGCCAGCGTGCCAGCGTGCCGCGCATTCCGCTCTGGCGGCGAAGCTGCGAAACGGGGATTTGCTGATGGTCGATAACGTCGCTAAAGGCGTGCTGCGCGTTGAAGTTAAGCTGGCTGGCATGGAAAGCCGGCAGGCTGATGTGCGCCCTGAAGCCCGACAGCGCCAGGCCGTCCGTCACTCGCGTTTCAATCGGCTTAAGCGTTTCGCGCAGGGTATTCATCAGCGACAGTTCAAGGCCGTTGAGCAGCAGAGCCAGCTCTTCGGTCATCGCTTCCTGGGCCGCCAGCAGGATGGTTTCGCTGGAGGCGCGAATTGTATTGAGCAGCAGCCGCGCCGCCTGCTCATCGGCCACGGCGATCGATTCACAGCCCGCCTCAAAATCGCGGTTGCGCACGGCGGACATCTTGAACGAATGTCGCAGCACATCTTCATGCACTTTGCCCTGCCGGAAGTAGTCGTTGATATCGGCGGTGATACGCTTTTCATAGCGTTGAATAAAATCTGCAATTGACCCAACGGCCTTTTCGACGTCCGTGCGAATAATACGGCTGACGTCCTGCTGGCTGGACTGCAACACCCCCATATCATCTTCCAGCAGGCGAATATTGCTCTGCAATTTTTCGTTCGCCACCTGCAATCCCTGGCAGCGGAAGCTCAGGTATTCCTCCGCGCCCTGCGCGTAGTTGAGCAGTTTTTGCGTCGCGGCCCGCAGCGCGTACATCGAAGCGTTGGCGTGGGCGGCACGCAGAATCGTTTTCATCGGTAAGGCGAACATCGAATCCTCCCACAGCAGCTCGGCGGCAGTGCGAATATGGTCGATATCCGCCAGGTCTGCGCTGCGCCAGCGGCGGCCCAAAGCGGCTTCGGCAAAATCCTGCACCCAGCGCTGCTGCTCCGGGTCGGGCAGCCTGCCGTGCTCCGCAAGTTCGAAACGCGCCCTGTTAGCCAGATAGCCCCACATTGAGGAAACCGGGAAAACGCGATCCGTTTCGAGCGTGCCCTTCATTAAGGTGCCGGAGATCAGCGCTTTTACCTGCCCTTCGTCGTCGCTGTTGCGATCTTTTTGATCGAACTTATTCACCAGCGCATAAAGCGGAACGGATTTCCCGGCGCCTAAAATCGCCCGGCGCACGTCCTCATCGGAGATAGATTTCAACTGGGTGTAATCCATCACCGCCAGCACCGCCGATGCCTGCGAAAGCTGTTCCTGCAGCATCTTCTGCAAATGCGGCTGCCCCGCCTCATTTGGCCCCGGCGTGTCCAGCAGCGTCAGCTGCCCGCTGCCTTTTTCCATCCCCGCGAGATGAATAAATTCCACCTCGATAACCGGCACATGCTCGATCGCCGCATAGGCCTTAAACGGGAAGGGCACTTCCAGTACGGTAGACAGCCGCACCAGATCGTTGAGGCTTTTCAGGCAGTGAAAGATGGGCTGCGCGCCGAGGTAATGTTTTTCGAAGGTCCCTCCGCTGGCGATACGCCCGAGCAGCTCGTCCATGTCACGGTCGATTTCCAGGCTCTGCGCCAGCAGCTCGCGATCGGTCTCTTTTAACTTCTGTTTAAGCTCGCCCATCAGCGCTTCAATAGGCTGCACGTGAGGAAAATGCAGCACCGGTTCGCGCTGACCCGGCGTATGGCGAATCAGGGTCGGCAGCGCCGTCATCGGCCGGTTGCGATTCGGCAGCACTTCGGTGCCAATAATGGCGTTAATCGTCGTCGATTTTCCTGCCTTCATGGTACCGACAATCGCCAGCACCATTTCATGCTGGGTAATTTTGCGCAGCTCGTTTTGCAGCATCGCCTGCTGGGCAATAATTCCGCGCGCGCTAAATTGCAAAGGCACCACCGGCGCGACGGCAGGCGAGCTATTTAAATGTCGATCGTTTTGCGTGGCCAGCGGAACCGTTTTTAACGCATTAAGATTTTGCAGGGCGAGCTGTAATAATCGCTCGGCCTCCTGACTTAATTCAAAAACTGTTTGTGTGTGCATAAAAAATGTTTCCTTAACTCAAATTATCCGGCTTTTATATGACGATTATTGTTATGTACTCATGAAGTACCGGAATTTATAATTACGTGAGGAAAATAATTTATTGTTCAATATCGCACCAGGCCGCAATCCTGGCTTTTAAATCATGCTGCCAGTTAAGCGGCGAAATAATCGTGACGTGGGGTATCCAGTATTGCACGAGCGGAAATAGCTGCTCCGGCGAAACAATATGGCTGGAAAGAATAAGGCACCCGTTATCAAGCTCTTGCACGACCTTCTGAAAAGGCAGTAATTTCCGACGCTTAAAGTAGACCGCCGCCTGGGCTGAGACCTGCAACAGCACTTCTGTTTTTAACCGATCATCATCCATACCTTCTTCATCATCAAACCGGGTTAACACCGCTGAGTCAGGCGTAAAGGTCTCAGTTAATGATTCCAGTGAATTGATTTGGCTTAGCATCCAGATACCGGCGTGACTATCCTCAGTACCTAACAGGTACCAAATGCCCTGACGAGTCGCCAGACGGTAAGGTGCCACACAGCGTAGCGCATTTTTGTAGACAAATCGGCAATAGCGCCGGGAATTTATCAGATTATTTAATTCATAAAAATGGCTATTTATCTGTGGATGATTTTCATATTCATAGCCCAACACCAATAAATCAGGAATTGATCTCAAATGAATAAGCTGACTGTAGGTCTTTATATCGTTCCACGGATAAACTGCAGCAAGTCCTGCGCGTTTTGTCAGACGCAGCAGGTCATTTACATTAAACGGACCTTTTAAATGCGATGAGAGGCGTTTTTTCCCCTCGCCGATATCCTCCAGAATAGCACCGAGCCTGTTTAAATCACGATATGCGGTTCGCATATCTACATCAAAACGCTGGCGAATAATATCAGCGGAAAAGGTTTCTCCCTGATAAAGACTTAAGACGATTTCGGCCAGTCGGTCTGCAACTTTTACTTTTGCGCCTTTCATTCTCATCGGTTCTTGCCTCTGTAGCAATGCATCCATCGGCCCAACCATACCCCTGGCAAGTGACAGGAGGTGTCAGCGCAATAAGCTTTTTTTGTTTTTTCAATCAGCTATCGCAGCCTGGATCATTTGACCAGGCTCTCCCGAGTGACGGTAAACTAAGTTAAATTAATACTGTCATTAACGGCAGGCGCAGCCAGGTCTTTAAGCTAAATTTCACTTTCCGCCATTTAAAAAGAAAGTTCTGCTTTTAACCGCGCACCGGTGTCCGACCGCGCTGAGCAACGCCTGCGGGATAATCCCTACAAAAGTAAGGATTTGGTGTATAATCTTGGTACTTTTTGGCCGTTCACTGCCATTTGCACTGAAATCCCTGTTTTTCAGTCATTTCTAAATTTGACACCCTGTCGAGGTACCCATTATGCAACTCCCTCATTGTCCACAATGCCATTCTGAATACACCTACGAAGACAACGGTATGTTTATCTGTCCGGAATGCGCGCACGAATGGAATAACGCCGAGCCCGCGCAGGACGTGGATCAGCTGATCGTCAAAGACGCCAACGGCAACCTGCTGGCAGACGGCGACAACGTGACGGTAGTAAAAGATTTGAAGGTGAAGGGCAGCTCTTCCATGCTGAAGATCGGTACTAAGGTAAAAGGCATCCGCCTGGTCGAAGGCGACCATAACATCGACTGTAAGATTGATGGTTTTGGCCCGATGAAGCTGAAATCCGAGTTCGTTAAGAAAAACTAAGATTTTTGCCCGCATCAGTCCCCGCCCTCTCTTCCCGGAGAGGGCATAATCCTTCCTCTTCCCGCCTGGCTTGCCCCCTTTCCCACGGCTACACTTTAAGCTCGCTTCCTGTGCATAAAAGAGGAATGAGCTATGTCTGTCGGACCCTACATATTTTTTGACGGCACCTGCGAGGAGGCCATCGCTTTTTATCAGCAGGCGATTGGCGCCGAACTTCTTTTTAAAATGACCTTTGGCGAGATGCCAAAAGACGGGGAATCATCAGAAGGCTGCGACAGCGGATTTAACTGGCCTGACGATAAGATTATGCATGCCAACGTGCGCATCAGCGGAAATGAAGTGATGATGAGCGACGGCAATATGTGCGCCGAAAATACCAAACATGTCGGTTATTCCCTGAGCCTGAGCAGTAAAGATCTCGCCGAAGGGCAGCGCTGGTTTGATAATCTTGCCGCTGGCGGCGACGTCACCATGCCGTGGGGAGAAACGTTCTGGGCTAAAGGATTCGGTATGCTGACCGACAAATTTGGTATCCCCTGGATGGTCAATGTTGAAAAGCCCATGTAGGATTTTAAGCCGCCAGCAATTAAGGCTCACTACAATGAGCCTTAAGCGTGACTTCAACAAAATAGCCTTAAAATTCAATATATAATGATATTCTCTTTTGTAATTAACCTTATTAACCCCGTGCCTTTGGCGATTAAAACCTTTTATGCCTTATTTTATTTAATGAAAATTAGATCGGCGTCACTGTTTTTATTTAACGGCAAATGCCTTTCATTCAAAAAACAACCAAATAAATCACCGCTCATTTATCAAGGTTTTTCACTGAAGCCCCTCCTGTTTTCCAACCGAAGCCGCTGAGATATACAATATATTACGCACAAATTTTATTTTTTATTTCCCTGCGAATTTTTTTCATTTCATTCATCGTCCTTAAAACATTTCAAATGAAAGCTATTACTTTATTGATAGCGGAAGAATAATTAAGCGACCCAATGAGATTAATCACAAAGATATTCCTGATAAAAACGCCACTTTGATTGCTACCATGAATAAAAACCAGCCAACTATCCGCCGATAAAAAATAGGCGTTACAAATGGCCGTTATTATTTTTATCGCCCGGCGGCGGCTCCGTTAACGCGATATGGCCCACTCTCTCGGCACTTCCCAGGGCGTACGGAAAAAGCCGTGCAGCGCCTGAGGCGCGTAGCCGCCCGTCAGCCAATCACCGTTTTGCGCTGACTGGTACGGCAGCCGCGCACCGGCCGCGAGCCGTTCTATCGCCGAACGATGAATCATCATGGATGAACTGAGCGGCGCGGGCAGACGGCGAGGCGTGATGCGCTGCCAGGTGGTCGGCGGGTACCATTCACAGTGCAGCTGCCCGCAGGCGTCGGCGACTACTTCGCTGCGCAGCAGGTTCATCCCCAAATCATCGAGGGCGTCGTGCATCCACAGATAGGCCCCGTTCGATAGCCCGCACGCGTCTTCGCAGCAGTTGTAGCCGCCGCCCACGTCGTGATGGATGCCCGGGAAAAGAACCTGCACGATGCGGTCCCGGTTGTCCCAAATCACCGGCGCCAAATCGACCCGCTGCTCGTCAATGGCGATGGCCTGCAGGCCGTACTTCACCCGCGAGTGCAGCACATTATCCCGGAAGCGAAAAACGTCTATCCGCCGGTCGCTGAAATACTTCGGGATACCCAAATGTCCGACGGTTTCCCAGACGCCGACGGCTTCGACGGGCACGCTGGAGGTCATGCATAGCGGATCGACGCTGTCGCAAAAGAAGGCGGGATAATCCCTCAGCACCCCGCCGAGCAGGCTACTGTCGATGCCGGGCGTATGGGCCCGATGCATTGCCCAGACGGAGGCCGCCATCCGCCAGGCCTCTTCTTTATGGCGCTCATCAAGATGCAGCTTCTCCCGGTTCAGCAATCCCCGGTCAATGATCATGCTGGCCAGCGCCCGCGCGGTATAGGCCCCGTGGCTGAAGCCCACCAGGTAGATACGATCGCCCGGCTCCCAGTGACGGCTAATAAAGGTATAGCCACGCACGACAGGCGTGATGAGGCCTGCGCCAAAGGTGCCGCCAAGAAGTTTCGCAAAGCCGTTATGCGGATCGCCCACGCCGTGAATGTACTTTGCGACCTGCGCCACTTCCCCGCCGCCGTCGGTCCAGGTTTTCTCCTGCTCGTTCGCCAGCAGCAGGCTTTCTTTATCCACCAGCCCTTTCATATCGACAAACAGCTGGTAGACGTTGCTCACAACCGTCGCCAGCTCTGCGGGCTCGTCAATACCCGGCGGCGACCAGTCACCGTCGGCACAGAAGATAATATTTTTACTCATTATGTCTGCCTCCCCAGAGGTATCCCTAAAGCAAAGGCAAAAACGAAGCGCGTCACAATACGACAAATAGCTGATTAGCCTGGCGACGTCGTCTCATACCCGGCCGCACGGCACACTCTTCATCGTTTAGAAACGTAGACTTAACAAAAATGTCACGTTTCGTCGGCACCATGAGGCAACTTTTTAAGGAGTCCAGGCGATGCAAACGATGATTCGCGTCAGCAAACTGAGCAAAACGTTCAACGCTCACCGGGCGCTTAGCGCGGTGGATCTCGAAGTGAACGAAGGTGAGATGGTCGCTCTGCTGGGACCGTCCGGCTCGGGCAAATCCACCCTCTTACGCCACCTGAGCGGCCTGATAACCTCGGACAAAAACGCCGAAAGCCACGTCGAACTGCTGGGCCGCACGGTCCAGAAAGCAGGCCGTCTGGCGAGCGACATCCGCAAAAGCCGCGCCCACACCGGCTGCATCTTCCAGCAGTTCAACCTGGTTAACCGCCTGACGGTGCTCGAGAACGTGCTGATCGGCGCGCTGGGCTCAACGCCGTTCTGGCGCACCTGCCTGAACTGGTTTACCCGCGAACAAAAGCAGCGTGCGCTCCAGGCGCTGACCCGCGTCGGCATGGCGCAAATGGCCTACCAGCGCGTTTCCACCCTGTCCGGTGGGCAGCAGCAGCGCGTGGCGATTGCCCGCGCGCTGATGCAGCAGGCGAAAGTGATCCTGGCGGACGAACCCATTGCCTCGCTTGACCCGGAATCCGCCCGCATCGTCATGGAAACCCTGCACGACATTAACCGCCTGGACGGCATCACCGTGGTGGTGACGCTGCATCAGGTGGACTACGCCCTGCGCTACTGCGAACGCATCGTCGCGCTGCGTCAGGGGCACGTGTTTTACGACGGAAACAGCTCGGCCTTCGACAGCGAACGGCTGGGCAATCTTTATCGCAGCATCGCCCGCGTTGACGCGGTGGCTGCCTAACACTTGCTATCTACCTTAAGGAATGGTCATGAGCTACAAAGCCGTTAAAGCCCTCGCCTTTACCAGCCTGTTAAGCGTCAGTGCCCTGTTCAACGCCGCCCATGCGGATGAGCAGGAGAAATCCCTCAATTTCGGCATTATCTCCACCGAATCGCAGCAAAACCTCAAGCCCCAGTGGGACCCGTTCTTAAAAGACATGGAGAAGAAGCTGGGCATGAAGGTGAACGCTTTCTTCGCGCCGGACTACGCCGGGATTATCCAGGGCATGCGTTTTAATAAGGTCGATATCGCCTGGTACGGCAACCTTTCCGCGATGGAAGCGGTCGACCGCGCCAACGGCCAGGTCTTTGCCCAAACCGTGGCGGCAGACGGATCTCCGGGCTACTGGAGCGTGCTGATTGTTAACAAAGACAGCCCGATCAATAACCTGAGCGACATGCTGGCGAAGCGTAAAGACCTGACCTTCGGCAACGGCGACCCAAATTCCACCTCCGGCTATCTCGTCCCGGGCTACTACGTGTTTGCGAAGAACAACGTGGCGGTCAGCGACTTTAAGCGTTCGGTGAACGCCAACCACGAAACCAACGCCCTGGCCGTCGCCAACAGGCAGGTAGATGTGGCCACCAACAATACCGAAAACATGGATCGCCTGAAGCTGACCGCGCCGGAGAAATACAAGGATCTGAAGGTTATCTGGAAATCACCGCTGATCCCTGGCGATCCGATCGTCTGGCGTAAAAATCTCTCCGAAGCCACCAAAGACAAAATTTACGACTTCTTTATGAGCTACGGCAAAACGCCGGAAGAAGCTCAGGTGCTCAAAGGTCTGACGTGGGCACCGTTCCGCCCGTCCAGCGATCTACAGCTGGTGCCGATTCGCCAGCTGGCGCTGTTTAAGCAAATGCAGGGCGTCAAGGACAACAAAGGTCTGGATGAAAAAGATAAAACCAGCAGGGTTACGGCGCTGCAAAACCAGCTCAGCGATCTTGACCGCCTGACCGCCGCGTTAACCGCGATGAGCAGCGTGAATAAAGCGGTGCAGTGATTGATCGCCCCTCACCCCTCTCCCTTCCAGGGAGAGGGTTAAAACTCACCGCGCAAACGGAGCACCCAATGCAACAAACCATCCAGGTCGCCGCCCCGAAGCGGAGCTGGTTCTCGCTGGTCAGCTGGGCGATTTTACTGGCCGTCCTCGTCGCCTCCTGGCAGGGCGCGGAAATGGCGCCGCTGACGCTGTTCAAAGACGCGGGCAACATGGCGACCTTCGCCGCTGACTTCTTTCCGCCTGACTTCAGCCAGTGGCAGCTCTATCTCAGCGAAATGGGCGTCACGCTGCAAATCGCCGTCTGGGGCACCGCGCTTTCTATCATTCTTTCCATCCCCTGCGGCCTGATGTGTGCCGACAACCTCGTCCCGTGGTGGATTTATCAGCCGATGCGTCGCCTGATGGACGCCTGCCGCGCCATCAACGAAATGGTCTTTGCGATGCTGTTCGTGGTGGCCGTCGGGCTTGGGCCGTTTGCCGGCGTGCTCGCGCTGTTCATTCACACCACCGGCGTGCTCTCCAAACTGCTGTCCGAGGCGGTAGAAGCCATTGAACCCGGCCCGGTTGAAGGCATTCGCGCCACCGGAGCCAACAAGCTCGAAGAAATTATCTACGGCGTACTCCCCCAGGTCATGCCGCTGCTGATCTCCTACTCGCTCTACCGCTTCGAATCTAACGTCCGTTCGGCGACGGTGGTGGGCATGGTGGGCGCAGGCGGTATCGGCGTCACGCTCTGGGAAGCCATTCGTGGATTCCAGTTCCAGCAAACCTGCGCGCTGATGGTCATCATCATCATCACCGTCAGCCTGCTGGATTTCCTGTCGCAGCGTCTGCGCAAACACTTTATCTAACGAGGCTTTGTTGACGATGCACTTATCCAGACATCCGACCAGTTACCCCACCCGCTATCAGGAAATTGCCGCCCTGCTCGAGCAGGAGCTGCGTAAAAACTACCGCCGCGGTGATTATCTACCGGCAGAAAGCCAGCTCGCCGCACGCTACGAGGTTAACCGCCACACCCTGCGCCGCGCCATTGACCAGCTGGTGGAAAAAGGCTGGGTTCAGCGCCGCCAGGGCGTCGGCGTGCTGGTGCTGATGCGCCCGTTCGACTACCCGCTTAACGCCCAGGCCCGCTTCAGCCAGAATCTGCTCGACCAGGGCAGCCACCCGACCAGCGAGCGCCTGCTGGCGGTGGTTCGTCCGGCCTCAGGCCACGTTGCCGACGCGCTCGGCATCACCGAAGGCGAGAACATCATTCATCTGCGCACGCTGCGCCGCGTCAACGGCATCGCGGTTTGCCTGATTGACCACTATTTTGCCGATCTCAGCTGGTGGCCCGCGCTGCAACAGTTCCACAGCGGCTCGCTGCACGACGTGATTCAGGCGCAGCTCGGCGTCAGCCTCAAGCGTACCCAAACGCGAATCAGCGCCCGCCGCGCGCAGGCCAAAGAAAGCCGCCTGCTGGAAATCCCGAACATGGCGCCGCTGCTGTGCGTGCGCACCCTAAACCATCGTGAAGGCGAGGCGAATCCGGCGGAGTACTCCGTCAGCCTGACCCGCGCCGACATGATCGAATTCACCATGGAGCACTAAATGGACGCCCAGCATTTTGACGAAACTCAGCGCCGCCAGTGGATGGCCGTGCTCGCCCATAGCCTGCCGCAGGAGCTGGAAAGCCGCTGGGCGGAGCTGGAATTAGCACCGGTTTATCAGGTTATTCGCCAGCCGGAAACGGGGCTGGTGCAGATTCAGGCGCGCATGGGCGCAACCGGACAGCGCTTTTTTGCCGGTGACGCCACGCTCACCCGCGCCGTCGTCCAGCTTAGCTGCGGTCTTTACGGCTACAGCTTCCTGCTCGGGCGCAACAAAGCCCACGCCGAGCGCTGCGCCATCATCGACGCGCTAATGCAGGACAAAACGTATTTTCAGACCCTACAAGAAACCTTAATTGCCCCGCTGGCAGCCAACCGGGAGCAGCGTCTGGCCAAAAGACGCGCCGAAGTGAACGGCAGCCGCGTGGACTTCTTTACTCTGGTTCGCGGAGATAACGCATGACCCTGATGACCGCCTTTTCCCTGCCCGTGCAGGACGCCCAACAAAGCTTTCGCCGCCTGCTGAAGGCGATGAGCGAGCCGGGCGCGATCGTTGCCCTGCATTCGCTCCAGCAGGGCTGGGCGCCGCTGAACATCGCCACCACCAGCGTGCTGCTAACCCTTGCCGATAACGACACGCCGGTATGGGTAAGCGAAGCGCTGACGAGCGAAGCAACCGCGCAGAACGTGCGCTTTCACACTAACTCCCCGCTGGCCCCGGCTCCCGAGCTGGCGCAGTTTGCCGTAGCCAACGACAGCATTTCCTCCGTGCAGCTTAACGCGCTGGCGCAGGGCACCGACGTCGCCCCGGACGCCAGCGCGACGCTGATTTTGCAGGTCAGCAGCCTCAGCGGCGGCCGCATGCTGCGTCTGACCGGCGCGGGCATCCAGGAAGAACGCATGATTGCCCCACAGCTGCCGGACTGCGTGATGCACGAGTTAACCGAGCGTCCTCACCCGTTTCCGCTGGGCATTGACTTAATTCTCACCTGCGGCGAGCGTCTGCTGGCCATTCCCCGCACCACTCATGTGGAGGTGTGCTGATGTACGTCGCCGTGAAAGGGGGCGAGAAGGCGATTGCCGCCGCCCAAGTTTTGCAGGAGCACAGCCGCCGCGGCAGCCAGAGTCACGCCGAGCTTAGCGTCGCTCAAATTGAGCAGCAGCTCGGCCTGGCGGTGGATCGCGTGATGACCGAAGGGGGCATTGCCGACCGGGAGCTGGCCGCGCTCGCCGTCAAACAGGCCAGCGGCGATATCGTCGAAGCCATTTTTCTGCTGCGCGCCTACCGCACCACCCTGCCTCGCCTGGCGGTTAGCGAGCCGCTGGACACCGCCAGCATGCGTCTCGAAAGGCGCGTATCGGCAGTTTATAAGGATGTGCCGGGCGGACAGCTGCTCGGCCCAACCTACGATTACACCCACCGCCTGCTGGACTTCACTCTGCTGGCAAACGGTGAGATGCCGGTCCTGAAAACCGGCGATCAAACCGCCGAGCCCGCGCCGCACGTCTTCAGCCTGCTGGCAAAACAGGGCCTCGCGAAGGCAGAAGAAGATAGCGGTGCGCAGCCGGACGATATCACCCGCCATCCGCCGGTTTATCCGTGTTCGCGCTCCTCGCGCCTGCAACAGCTGGTGCGCGGTGACGAAGGTTATCTGCTGGCCCTCGCCTACTCCACCCAGCGCGGCTATGGCCGCAACCACCCGTTCGCCGGGGAAATCCGCAGCGGCTACGTGGATATCGAAATTGTTCCTGAAGAGCTGGGTTTTGCGGTGAACGTCGGCGAACTGTTGCTGACCGAATGCGAAATGGTCAACGGCTTTGTGGCCCCGGAGGAACAGCCCCCGCACTTCACCCGCGGCTACGGCCTGGCGTTCGGCATGAGCGAACGCAAGGCGATGGCGATGGCGCTGGTCGACCGCGCTTTGCAGGCCCCTGACTACGACGAAACGGTGGCCGGGCCCGCACAGGATGAAGAGTTCGTGCTGTCGCATGCCGATAACGTCGAGGCCGCAGGCTTCGTCTCGCACCTTAAACTGCCGCACTACGTGGACTTCCAGGCCGAGCTGGAGCTGCTTAAACGTCTGATAAAGGAGCGCGAAAATGGCTAACCTGAGCGGTTTTAACTTCGCCTATCTGGATGAACAAACCAAACGCACTCTTCGCCGGGCAATACTGAAAGCCGTCGCCATTCCAGGCTATCAGGTCCCGTTTGGCGGACGAGAAATGCCGATGCCCTACGGCTGGGGAACGGGCGGCATTCAGCTGACCGCCAGCGTGATTGGCGAGGCCGACGTGCTGAAAGTTATCGATCAGGGCGCGGACGACACCACCAACGCCGTCTCGATCCGCAACTTCTTTAAGCGCGTGACGGGAGTGAACACCACCGAGCGCACGGAAGATGCCACGCTGATTCAGACCCGCCACCGCATCCCGGAAACGCCGCTGGTTGAAGACCAAATCCTGATTTACCAGGTGCCGATCCCGGAGCCGCTGCGCTTTATCGAACCGCGAGAAACGGAAACCCGCACCATGCACGCGCTCGAAGAATACGGCGTGATGCAGGTAAAGCTCTACGAAGACATTGCCCGCTTCGGGCATATCGCCACCACTTACGCCTATCCGGTGAAGGTGAACGAGCGCTACGTTATGGACCCGTCGCCGATTCCAAAATTCGACAATCCGAAAATGGACATGATGCCCGCGCTGCAACTTTTTGGCGCCGGGCGTGAAAAACGCATTTACGCGGTGCCGCCGTTTACCCGCGTGGAAAGCCTGGATTTTGACGACCATCCGTTCACCGTCCAGGAGTGGGACGAACCCTGCGCGATCTGCGGCTCGCGCCACAGCTATCTTGATGAAGTGGTGTTAGACGACGCGGGCAGCCGCATGTTCGTCTGCTCCGATACCGATTTCTGCCGCCAGAACAGCGAGGCCGCTTCCCAATGACTCAGCCACTCCTTTCGGTCCACAATCTGACGCACCTTTATGCGCCCGGCAAAGGCTTCAGCGACGTTTCCTTTGAGCTGTATCCCGGCGAAGTGCTGGGCATCGTGGGCGAATCCGGCTCCGGCAAAACCACCCTGCTGAAATCTATTTCCGCCCGCCTCGCGCCGCAAAACGGCGAAGTGGTCTATCTCGACTCGTCGCTTTACGCCATGAGCGAAGGCGAGCGCCGCCGCCTGCTGCGCACCGAATGGGGCGTGGTGCACCAGCACGCGATGGACGGCCTGCGCCGCCACGTTTCCGCCGGAGGCAATATCGGCGAGCGCCTGATGGCCACCGGAGCGCGTCACTACGGCGACATTCGCGCCACGGCCCAGCGCTGGCTGGAAGAAGTGGAAATCCCCGCCTCGCGCATTGACGATCTGCCAACCACTTTCTCCGGCGGCATGCAGCAGCGCCTGCAAATCGCCCGCAACCTGGTCACCCACCCAAAGCTGGTGTTTATGGACGAGCCGACCGGAGGCTTAGACGTCTCCGTCCAGGCTCGCCTGCTGGATCTGCTTCGCGGCCTGGTACGGGAGCTGAACCTCGCCGTGGTGATTGTCACCCACGATTTGGGCGTGGCGCGTCTGCTGGCGGATCGCCTGCTGGTGATGAAACAGGGTCGGGTGGTGGAAAGCGGGCTGACGGATCGCGTGCTTGACGATCCGCATCATCCTTACACCCAGCTGCTCGTTTCTTCCGTCCTCAGCAATTAAACCAGGTGCACGCTATGACCAGATTACGGGTAGAAAATATTAGTAAAACCTTTGTGTTACATCACCAGCACGGCATTCGCCTGCCGGTGCTGGCCGATGCCTCGCTGGAGGTGAAATCCGGCGAATGCGTGGTGCTGCACGGCCATTCCGGCAGCGGCAAATCAACCCTGCTGCGCTCGCTGTACGCTAACTACCTGCCTGATGAAGGGCATATCTGGGTGAAGCACGGCGAAACGTGGCTGGACATCGTGCAGGCGCCCGCCCGCGACGTGCTGGCCGTACGCCGGCAAACCATCGGCTGGGTCAGCCAGTTTTTACGCGTTATCCCACGTATCTCCTCGCTGGAAGTCGTTATGCAGCCGCTGCTGGATTTGGGCGTTTCGCGTGAGGCCTGCGCCACCAAAGCGGCCGCTTTGCTCACCCGACTGAACGTGCCGGAGCGCCTGTGGAGTCTCGCTCCGTCGACGTTTTCCGGCGGCGAACAGCAGCGCGTCAACATCGCCCGCGGCTTTATTGTCGATTACCCCATCCTGCTGCTTGATGAACCTACCGCGTCGCTGGACGCCAAAAACAGCGCCGCCGTGGTGTCGCTGATTCTGGAAGCCAAAGCGCGGGGCGCGGCGGTGGTGGGGATTTTTCACGATGAGGCCGTGCGCAATCAGGTCGCAGATCGTCTGCACGCTATGTCTTCCGTCGGGGCACAACATGATTATCAATAACGTCAGGCTGGTTCTTGAAAACGAAGTGGTTAACGGGTCGCTGGAAGTGGCCGACGGGACGATCCGCAACTTTGCCGACAGCCCGAGCCAGCTTCCGCAGGCTCTGGACGGCGAAGGCGGCTGGCTGCTGCCGGGCCTTATCGAGCTGCATACCGACAATCTGGACAAGTTTTTCACCCCGCGCCCGAAGGTGGACTGGCCAGCACATTCCGCCATGAGCAGCCATGACGCGCTGATGGTGGCGAGCGGCATTACCACCGTGCTGGACGCGGTAGCGCTGGGAGACGTGCGCGACGGCGGCGACCGGCTGGAAAACTTAGAGAAAATGATTAATGCGGTGACGCACAGCCAGCGGCGCGGCGTGAACCGGGCCGAGCATCGCCTGCATCTGCGCTGCGAGCTACCGCATCACACTACGCTGCCGCTGCTTCAGCAGCTGATCGACTGCGGGGGCGTTTCGCTGGTTTCGCTGATGGATCACTCGCCGGGCCAGCGCCAGTTTTCCAACCTCATCAAGTACCGCGAGTATTATCAGGGCAAATACCAGATGAGCGACGCGGAAATGGACAGCTACGAAGCCGAACAGCTGGCGCTGGCCGAACGCTGGTCGCAGCCGAATCGCCTGGCCATTGCCGCCGAGTGCCGTTCGCGTAACATTGCGCTGGCGAGCCACGATGACGCCACCGCCGCGCACGCTACGGAATCCTACGAGCTGGGCAGCGTGATTGCCGAGTTCCCGACGACGCTTGAGGCCGCGCAGGCTTCACGCCAGCACGGGCTGAGCGTACTGATGGGCGCACCGAATATTGTGCGCGGCGGCTCGCATTCAGGGAACGTGGCGGCGCATCAGCTGGCGAAGGTTGGGCTGCTGGATATTCTGTCCTCGGATTATTATCCCGCAAGCCTGCTGGACGCGGCGTTCCGCGTCGCTAACGACGAGTCGAACAGCTTCACGCTGCCGCAGGCGGTGGCGCTGGTGACGCGCAACCCGGCCAAGGCACTGCATTTGCAGGACCGCGGCGTGCTGGCCGAGGGGATGCTGGCCGATATGGTGCTGGCGCACCGGTACGGCGATCACGTTCACGTCGGCCACGTCTGGCGGCAGGGAATACGGGTGTTCTGATGAGCAAAATGGTCTGGTTGATGGGACCGTCCGGCTCCGGGAAAGACAGCCTGCTGAGCGCGATCCGCCAGCAGGATCGGCATCAGCTGCTGGTAGCGCATCGCTACATTACCCGCCCTTACGACGCGGGCTGCGAGAACCATATTTCGCTGAGCGACAGGGAGTTTGCCCAGCGTCGACAGCAGGGGCTGTTTGCCCTGAGCTGGCAGGCGCATCATCAGAGCTACGCCGTGGGCGTGGAGCTCGATCTCTGGCTGGAGTCGGGTTTTGATGTGGTGGTGAACGGTTCGCGCCAGCATCTGAACCAGGCCCGCGATCGCTATGGCGACGCGCTGGTGCCCATCTGCCTGCACGTTTCACAGGACGTTTTACGTCAGCGCCTGGAAGCGCGCGGACGCGAAACTCAGCAGCAGATTGAGCAACGTTTGCAGCGCGCCGCATTCTCAGCCCCGGATCTGGATAACTGTCTGGTACTCAACAACGACGGCAGTCTGCTACAGTCAGTCGAGCTGTTCCTGCGCCTGGTGAACGGCCAGCGCAACGCCAACGTCGTCCATTTTCGCCCCAAGGAGCCACGCCATGTCTGATCCCGTCGAATTACGCCGCGCCACCGTCGCCGACAGCGAGGCCGTTTACGCTCTGATTTGCGAGCTAAAGCAGGCGGAGTTTGACCGGCATGCGTTTAGCGCGGGCTTTGCGGCGAATTTGCAGGATAGCAACCTGCGCTACCAGCTGGCGCTGATTAACGGCGATATTGTCGGCATGATCGGCTTACATATGCAGTTCCATCTGCACCACGTGAACTGGATTGGCGAGATTCAGGAGCTGGTGGTGATGCCGCAGGCGCGCGGTCACGGCGTCGGCAGCAGGCTGCTGGCCTGGGCGGAAGAGCAGGCGCGTACCGCAGGCGCAGAGCTAACGGAGCTGTCCACCAGCAGAGGGCGGCTGGATGCGCACCGCTTCTACGAGCGGGAAGGCTATCGGCCAACTCATTTTCGGTTTACCAAGCCCGTGGAGATAGCGCATGAGCCTGACCCTCACTCTTAGCGGTACCGGCGGCGCGCAGCTGGTTCCGGCATTTGGCTGCGGCTGCCGCGCGTGCGAGCGCGCCCGTGATAATGTTCAATACCGGCGCAAACCGTGCAGCGCGGTTGTCAAATTCAATCACGCGGTCACCCTGCTGGATGCGGGTATTCCCGATCTGATGGACAGCTGGCGACCGGGAGAGTTTCAGCAGTTCCTGCTTACCCATTACCATATGGATCACGTGCAGGGGCTGTTCCCACTGCGCTGGGGGGTAGGCGAGAAAATTCGCGTTTACGGCCCGCCGGATGAACAGGGCTGCGACGACTTATTTAAGCATCCGGGTATTCTGGATTTCAGCCACACGCTTGAGCCTTTCGTCTGGTTCACTTTGCAGGCGCTGCGCGTCACGCCGCTGCCGCTGAAACACTCGAAGCTCACCTTTGGCTATCTGTTTGAAACGCCGCACAGCCGCGTGGCCTGGCTCAGCGATACCGCAGGGCTGCCGGAAAAAACGCTAAAGTTTCTGGCAAATAACAGGCCGCAAATCATCGTTATCGATTGCAGTCACGAACCGAGGGCGGACACGCCCAAAAACCATGGTGATTTGAACACGGCGATCGCCCTGAACCAGCAGCTAGGCTGCCCAAGAGTGATCCTCACGCACATCAGTCACCAGTTCGACTGCTGGCTGATGGAAAATGCGCTGCCCGCCGGATACGAAGCCGGGTTTGACGGGCTGGAGATCCGGGTGGACTAATTGCCTGAAGCTGGATTAATTTTACTGATCACCAGCAGCCGGTGCTGGTGGATTTCCGGGTCGGTGCCCCATGCGTAAGGCGACCATTTGCTGACGAATTCCTCCGTGCTTTCGATAAATGTCAGCTCGTCATCTTCCTTAGTGCCGTCCCAAATCATCACTTCGTAGCGCGGATCGGCAATCGCTTCTGCGATTCGATATTCCCAGAAACGCCGGCCATCGCCGGTCTGCTCATTATCGGAAACAACTATTTCATGCGTTTCCAGTAGCCAGGAAAAGATCAATTTCGCGAGACCCTGAAGCGCGTGCTGATGCTCTGGCAAAAACGTCCGCCACACCATTACCTGCGTGCAGTGCGCTTTGCCCGGCACGATGAATTTGCCGGTGATAATTTTGACGGCGTAGGCAGTGATGTCCCCGCAGATTAAGCGGTACTGTTTTCCATCCAGCGAAATAACCAGCCGGTAACCTGCCGGGGGCACGTAGCCTGGCAGCATAAAAGGTTTTACGCCCTTGTCGAGAAAGGCCTGGGTATGTTCCCGGTTACGATCCGGGGCGTTTAGCTTTCTGTTAAATTCCGCGTCGCTAATCAATCTGGGTGCCATCTGTGGTGAAATCCTTGTCTCAAGTATGCTTATTTTTCCCTTTAAAGCCAGCGCGATTTTTCGCCTTTCTCCTTTTATTACGGGTACTTGTAGCGAAAAGTTATTCAGCGCGGGAAAAAACATAGCACAGCCTGAGGCGAAAATTTCAGCTGTTTTATAAACGCGTTTCAGCTTTAGAACGCGTCTCGCAAAATGAGAATGCAACAATGCAAAAGAAAACCTATTGACTCCAATAGCTACCGATAATCATCCTCCAGGCGGCGCTCGTCGTCTTCCAGCTGCCTGCGCTGTTCGTCGAGCTGTCGCTGCTGGTCATCCAGCTGGCGACGGCGGTCTTCGAGCTGACGATGGCGGTCTTCGTCGCGACGGCGTTCATCCGCGCTTTGCTGTCGGTCCTCATCGTCCCAGCTTCGGCTGTCGTCATCATTATTGCTGCGGCTATCGTTTGGGCTATAGGCGTCGTTTATCGCCTGTGAAATGGAGTTGACGACGGAGTTGTCGAACAGGCCATCGAGCGCGTCGGCTCGGGCAATCGAGGTGAGAGTCAGTGTGCCAAGCAGTAACGCGGCGGAGTATCGGTTCATAAGCCAGTCTCAAAGGGGCGCTGGCCTAAGCGTAGGGAAGGACAATACACGGCGACAGCGGAGGATTCCCAATCTCAGCACAAGTCAGCCCCTCTTTGCAGAGGGGCCAGGTCCTTGCTACAGGATGATTAGTGAGGTGCATATCAATAAATCAGGCGTCTTAAGGTGTGGACCAATGTTCACCCACTTCCTCCTGGTGAACGGGAAGGGGCTTTCTATTAATGTCTGGTTCTGGGTGCCGAGTCAATTGTTCTGCGTTGACCTTTTTGCGGATTTGTAACCCAGATTACGGATGTCTTTATCCGGCCAGGCGAGACAGCCCGGCACGACGCAATGCCTGTGCCAGCTCGGCCTGATTAAAGGGCTTACGCAGCAGCTCAACGTCCGGAAGATTCGGCCCGTTGCGCCGCAGGTCCTGGCCGCTGATCAGCAGTAAAGTGAGGTGCGGATGATGCTCGCGAGCGTGCTGCAAAACCTCCGCCCCGCTCATGCTGCCCGGCAACATTAAATCGCTGATAACGATGCTGATATCCGGCACTTCTGCCAGCATCCTCAGCGCCTGCTGGCTGTCCCCCGTTTCCAGCGTCAGATAGCTGAGCTGATGCAGCTGTTCGCAAAGCGTCTGCCGCACGTCGTGCTCATCTTCAAGCACCAGCACCAGCCGATCCTGATGGTCATTCACGGCTGGCGGCAACGGCTGCGGCTCGCTTACGGCCTGCGCGGGCGCTCGGGGAAGCTGTAGCCGCACCAGCGTACCCTGCCCCGGCTCGCTTTCAATCTGCACTCGCCCGCCGGACTGGCGCACAAACCCGTAAACCATCGACAGGCCCAGCCCGCTGCCGCTGCCGGTTTGTTTGGTGGTAAAGAACGGCTCAAACACCTGGGCTTTTACCTCGGCGGACATGCCGTGCCCGGCGTCGATCACCTCCAGCGCTACCATATCCTGCCGGTGCCCGCCAGAGCGCTGCACGCGCTGGTTCCAGGTCCGAATTTTGATGCTGCCCGCCCGTCCGTCCATCGCGTCCCTGGCGTTCATCACCAGATTAATAATCGCGTTTTCAAGCTGGTTGACGTCGATCCAGGCGGGCCAGGCGGGCTGCTGCGCCTCAATCTCAAGGCTGAGTCCGGCAGGTAACGCGTGGCGAATCAGCGGGTCGAGGTTTTCCAGCAGGTTTTTCATCGGCGCGGCCTGCGGATGAAGCGGCTGCTTGCGCGAGAAGGCCAGCAGCCGCTGGGTCAGCTGGGCGCCACGCTCGGCGGCTTTCAGGGAGCGGCTGATTCGCGTGGCGTCCGGCGAGTCCGTAGCGGTAAGCTCCAGGCTGCCGATAATGACCGCCAGCAGGTTATTAAAGTCATGCGCCAGCCCGCCGGTAAGCTGCCCGACCGCCTTCATTTTTTGGCTATGAACCAGCGCCTCTTCCAGCGCTTTGCGTTCGCTGCGTTCCAGCACCACGTTCACCATGCCACGCCCCGGCACCGGGCTAAAGCGCAGTTCAATGGTGCGGTTATCCGCCAGGCGCAGCTCCTGCGGCTTGGGCAGCGGACGCGAGAGGTTTTCGAGGATGTGTGCCTGCAAAGGCGTGACCTGTTTGAGCAGGCCGAGATAGTGCCGCCCGCGCTGCAGCTGTTCCGGAGCAAGGCCTAGCAGCAGCGGATACTGCGGATTCCACACCACCAGAAACCCTTCGTTATCGAACAGCGCAAAGCCGTCGCGCATTGCCTGAAAGGTGGTCTCAAGCTGTTTGCTTTTCTCTTTCAGCAGCCTGGAGGTATGTTCGAGCGAAGCGGTATTGCGGGCAAAAACGTTAAACGCCCGCGCCAGTTCGCCTAGCTCATCACGTCGCTGTAGCGCAGGCACGCTGACGTCCCGTTCCCCTCTCGCCAGCCGCGTCATCGCGTGTGAAATCGCCGTGAGATTCGAGCCGAGATTACGATAAATGTACCAGCCCGCGCAGCCGGTGATCGCCAGCGCCAGCAGGGCAAAAAGGCCGATAAAGAAGATGATCGACTGGAGGTCTTTGTGGCTTTGATCGGTCCGGTTGAGCGACTCCTGAGCCACCTTCTGCACGTACAGGTTGATGTCCTCATTGAGGAAGGCTACCAGCGCCTTGATGTGGTACATAAACCAGGAGATGCCTAAGTCGCTGTTATCAAGCCGCTGAGAAAGGGGCAGTAAAAGCCGTAAATGGTCGGTGAACTCCTGCAAAATCCCGTTCACCAGCGGCGAACCTGCCTGAGCGGGAAGCTTTGTCATCACCTCGGTCAGCTGAACGACGGTGGCTTTCGGGGACGGCGTTTGAATGGCAATCAGGATGAGCCTGTCCATGTCAGCCAGCAGGGCAGCATCGGGAATATTCAGCCCGTCGCGGGCGTTTATATCCTGAATATGATGCAGATAGCTTTGATTCTGGTACAGGGCGCTGAGCAGCTCGTTGCGCTGTAAATGGCGACGATGGCCGAGCTCAAGCATGCGCGTCACGCTGCTTTCCAGCTCGTTGCTGCGGTCAGTTATGCGCTTCACCAGCTGCGGCTCGTGGCCGGCAAGCGGGGCGTTAGCCAGATGGTTTAACGAGTTTTGCAGCGCCAGCTGCGTTTGCTTCAGCCTGGCCGCTTCGCTCTGATATTCCAGCGCGCCGACAACCTGCGTCAGCCGTACCGCAGCCGTCGCCACGTTGGCGGTATCCCGTGCCAGCTCCATGCTGCCCGACATATCGCTCAGCGTCTGGCCCTGCACCTGCTCCTGCAGCCGACTGGCGTGCTCAAAGCCCAGCACCGCCACGCAGCAAACCATTAACGTGACCGACATCACCAGCAGATTGAAGCCCAGCAGGCGACCGCGGGCGCTGGCAAAAAACGGCGTGCGGGATAGCGGCATGGTCGGCTCCGGCGTTAAGTTTCCCCTCGCCAGAGGCAAGGGCGTCCCCTAAGTTAAGCAGCCGTCCGGCGGCGCCATACGCATTCATCACCGGAATGTGATCGGCATTAACTATTCACCACTATGACAATTATGAACGGCGGCTGACATGCTCCGTTTACCTGCGGATGAAAGACTGGCAGCACTCGACTTTTTATCTCTAAGAAAGTTATCCGCAGGAGCCGCGCCATGAGTCACGTTCCCATTCTCGAGATGCGTAATATTGCCAAGTCTTTCGGCAAATTCTACGCGCTCAAAGGCGTCGACCTGACGGTGCTCCCCGGCGAAATTCACGCGCTGATGGGCGAAAACGGCGCTGGAAAAAGCACCCTGATGAAAATCCTCGCCGGAGCCTATACCGCGACCAGCGGCGAGATTCTGATTGACGGTAAGCCGTACAGCATTAAAGGGCCAAAAGACGCGCTGAATGCGGGCATTACGCTGATTTATCAGGAAATGCAGCTCGCGCCTAATCTGACCGTCGCCGAGAACATTTTTCTTGGCAGCGAGCTTTCACGCAGTGGACTGGTGCAGCGTAAAGAGATGCTGATGCAGGCCCAGGCGGTGATCAACCGCCTCGGCGCACAGTTCATGGCCAGCGACCTGGTGATGAAGCTAACCATCGCCGAGCAGCAGCAGGTCGAGATTGCGCGCGCCCTGCACCGCAACAGCCGCATTCTGGTGATGGATGAGCCCACCGCCGCCCTTTCCTCGCGCGAAACTCATCGCCTGTTCGAGCTGATTATGCGTCTGCGCGACGAAGGCATGGCGATCATTTATATCAGCCACCGCATGGCGGAAGTTTATGAGCTGTCCGACCGCGTCAGCGTGCTGCGCGACGGGCAGTACGTCGGCAGCCTGACGCGTGAAAACCTGAATGCCAACGAGCTGGTACGCATGATGGTGGGCCGGCCGCTGAGCGATTTATTCAATAAAGAACGCGATATCCCGCTGGGCAATCCGCGCCTGAACGTGCATCACCTGACCGACGGCGGCAAGGTGCAGCCGGTCAGTTTGCAGGTTCGCTCCGGTGAAATCGTCGGCCTTGCAGGCCTGGTGGGGGCCGGTCGCTCCGAACTGGCGCAGCTGATTTTTGGCGTGCGCAAAGCCACCGGCGGGACGATTGAAATTGACGGTAACCCGGTCGGCATCCATTCCCCGCGCGAGGCGATTCGCCACGGCATCGGGTTCCTGACGGAAAATCGCAAAGAGCAGGGTTTGTTTCTGGAGCTGGCGGCGCAGGACAACATCACCATGGCCACGCTTGAGCGCGACGCCCACTTCGGCTGGCTCGACCGCAAAAAAGCCCGGACTATTTCTGACGACGCCATCAGCCTGCTGAATATTCGCGTGCCGCACGCGCAGGTGCGCGCAGGCGGGCTGTCCGGCGGCAACCAGCAAAAGCTGCTGATCTCCCGCTGGGTGGCGATCGGCCCGCGCATTTTGATCCTCGATGAACCCACTCGCGGCGTGGACGTCGGTGCGAAAAGCGAGATCTACCGGATCATGAGCCAGATGGCAAAACAGGGCGTGGCGATCCTGATGATCTCCAGCGAGCTGCCCGAGGTCGTTGGCATGAGCGACCGGGTTTACGTGATGCGGGAAGGCAGCATAGCGGGCGAACTGCACGGCAAAGACATCACCCAGGAAAACATTATGACGCTGGCGACCGGCGTAGAAGAGGCCCACAACAAGGCGGTGAACCATGGCTAATACACTCGATCCCCGCAGGAACACGCCGCCCGTGGCCGGCACGCCACAGCAGGTGGCGAAAGCCGCTTCGCTAAAAAAAGCACTGTTTGGCGATCTGATGCAAACCGTCGGCATTTTGCCTATTTTGGTGCTAATCGTCGCCGTTTTTGGGTTTATTGCCCCCAACTTCTTTACCGAGTCTAACCTGCTGAATATCGCCCGCCAGTCGTCGATTAACATCGTGCTCGCCGCGGGGATGACGTTCATTATTTTGACCGGCGGGATAGACCTCTCGGTGGGTTCCATTCTGGGGACAACCGCTGTCACCGCAATGGTGGTTTCGTTAATGCCCGGCTGGGAGGCGCTGTCGATTCCCGCCGCGCTAATGATGGGCACCGGGCTGGGGCTGTTTAACGGCATGCTGGTGGCCTGGGCCGGGCTGCCGCCGTTTATTGTCACCCTCGGCACCTACACGGCGCTGCGCGGCGCGGCCTATCTGCTGGCCGACGGCACGACGGTGATTAACTCCAATATTAACTTCGAATGGATCGGCAATTCGTATCTCGGCCCGATTCCCTGGCTGGTGGTGATTGCGCTGGCGGTGATTGCCGTGTGCTGGTTCATTCTGCGCCGCACCACGCTCGGCGTTCATATCTACGCGGTGGGCGGCAACATGCAGGCGGCGCGGCTCACCGGCATTAAGGTTTGGCTGGTGCTGCTGTTCGTGTATGGCATGAGCGGGCTGCTTTCTGGCCTGGGCGGCATTATGAGCGCCTCGCGCCTGTACAGCGCCAACGGCAACCTCGGTACGGGCTACGAGCTTGACGCCATCGCGGCGGTCATTCTTGGCGGCACGAGCTTTGTCGGCGGCATTGGCACCATCACCGGCACGCTGATTGGCGCGCTGATTATCGCCACCCTGAACAACGGCATGACGCTGATGGGCGTGTCCTATTTCTGGCAGCTGGTTATCAAAGGGGCGGTGATCATCATTGCGGTGCTGATCGACAAATACCGTACCCGACATCATCAAAGTGCATAAAGAAGTGAATAACAACAACCTACCCTACGATTGAGGATGACAACATGCGTTTGAAACCGATTGTTACCGCGCTGCTCGCGGGAGCCATGATTGCCGGGGCGCCGTTTGCTCAGGCGAAAGAACTGAAATCCATCGGGGTAACGGTGGGCGATTTAGCCAACCCGTTCTTCGTGCAGATAACCAAAGGCGCGGAGCTTGAGGCCCGTAAGCTGGCCGGTGATAACGTGAAGGTTACGCTGGTGTCCAGCGGCTACGATCTGGGCCAGCAGGTTTCGCAGATTGATAACTTCATCGCCGCTAAGGTTGACATGATCATTCTCAACGCCGCGGATTCGAAAGGGATCGGTCCGGCCGTGAAGCGAGCCAAAGAAGCCGGGATCGTGGTGGTGGCGGTTGACGTCGCCGCCGAGGGCGCAGACGCGACAATCACCTCCAATAACACCCAGGCCGGGGAGATGGCCTGTAAGTACATTTCGGATCGTCTGCAAGAAAAAGGCAACGTAGTGATCATCAACGGGCCGCCGGTTTCCGCCGTGCAGAACCGCGTTGAGGGCTGCATGACCGAGTTTAAAAAGCATCCGGACATTAAGATCCTTTCTTCTAACCAGAACGCCAAAGGCAGCCGCGAAGGCGGCCTGGAAGTCATGACCTCGCTGCTGGCGGCCAATCCTAAGATCAACGGCGTCTTTGCAATCAACGATCCAACGGCGATCGGAGCCGATCTGGCGGCTAAGCAGGCTCAGCGCAACGAGTTCTTTATCGTCGGCGTGGACGGCAGCCCGGACGCAGAGGAGGCGCTGAAGCGCGGCGGCAACACGCTATTTGTAGCGACGCCAGCGCAGGATCCGCAGGTCATGGCGGCCAAAGCGGTTGAGATTGGCTACGACATTTTACAGGGCAAACCCGCACCGAAAGAACCGGTGCTGATCCCGGTGACGATGATCGATAAGAACAACATCGGCACCTACAAAGGCTGGACGGTGAAATAGCGCCCGTCCCCCCTCACCTTGGCCCTCTCCCCCTCAGGGAGCGGGTCAGCCTGAGGTTGGTTTTAAGGAGGCGAAATGAAACGCTCTGCGGTGAATCAGATCCTGTCCGAGACCCGCCATTTCTTTATGCAGCACGACGTCCATCTGCCTCCCTTCGCCGCCTTTGACCCGGTAAAATGGCGGCAGTTGGATAAGGCGGTCTGGCAGGAAGTCTTCGATCTCAAGCTCGGCTGGGACGTGACGGCGTTTGGTGGCGAAGAATTTATGCGCCAGGGCCTGACTCTGTTCACCCTGCGCAATGGTTCACCAGACGGCGAGCCCTACTCCAAAGGCTACGCCGAAAAAATTATGCACGTTCGGGAAGGCCAGCTCACGCCGATGCATTTTCACTGGCGCAAGCAGGAAGACATTATCAACCGCGGCGGCGGCAATCTGATCGTTGAGCTGTGGAATTCAGACCAGTTCGAGCAGCCAGAAGACAGCGACGTGACGGTCACCCTCGACGGCTGCCGCCAGACTCATGCGGCGGGCAGCCAGCTGCGCCTGTCGCCGGGGGAAAGCATCTGCCTGGTGCCGGGCGTTTATCACAGTTTCTGGGGCGAGCCGGGTTACGGAGACGTGCTGGTTGGGGAAGTGTCGAGGGTGAATGACGATGACCGCGACAATCGCTTCTTAAAGCCGCTCGAACGCTTTAACAGCATCACCGAAGACGAACCTGCGCGGCTGCTGCTGTGCAACGAATATCGCTCTCACCTTTAATTTCCCACCACCGGGGGATGCAGCTATGGCCTTGATATCACTTGCAGACGGACTGACCCACGCGCGGGAGAACGGCTACGCGATGGGCGCTTTTAACGTGCTCGACAGCCATTTTCTGCGCGCGCTTTTCGCCGCGGCCAGGCAGGAAAGCTCGCCGTTTATCATCAATATTGCCGAGGTTCACTTTAAGTATGTCTCGCTGGATTCGCTGGTTGAGGCCGTTAAGTTTGAGGCGGCCAGGCACGATATTCCCGTCGTGCTCAACCTCGATCACGGCCTGCATTTTGAGGCTGTGGTGCGGGCCTTACGCCTCGGCTTTAGCTCGGTAATGTTCGATGGTTCTACCCTTGAATATGAGGAGAACGTCCGCCAGACGCGGGAAGTGGTGAAGATGTGCCACGCGGTTGGCGTTTCCGTCGAGGCAGAGCTGGGAGCCGTCGGCGGTGATGAAGGCGGGGCGCTGTACGGGGAGGCGGATAGCGATAAGTTTACCGATCCCGCCGTGGCGAGAGATTTTGTCGACAGAACGGGCATCGACA
Organism: Buttiauxella sp.; assembly: GCA_036489025.1. Taxonomy (GTDB): domain Bacteria; phylum Pseudomonadota; class Gammaproteobacteria; order Enterobacterales; family Enterobacteriaceae; genus Dryocola. The sequence goes on along the minus strand of DASXGN010000022.1, from coordinate 83,835 downwards.
CGCTGGCCGTCGCTATTGGCAACGCGCACGGCAAATACAAAGGCGAGCCAAAACTCGATTTTGACAGGCTGGCCGCCATTCGCCAGCAAACGGGCCTGCCGCTGGTGCTGCACGGCGGTTCCGGCATCAGCGATGAGGATTTTCGCAGGGCGATAACGCTCGGTATTCACAAGATTAACTTCTATACCGGCATGTCCCAGGCGGCGCTGGGCGCCGTTGAAAAGCGGATGAGCCAGCGCCACGCGATTTACGACGAGTTTGCCGAGCTGCTGCTGGGCATTGAGGAGGCAATAACCGACGTTGTTGCCGGGCAGATGCGGATCTTTGGCAGTTCGGGCCAGGCCTAAGGGGTTGCTATGACGGAACGCAGCGGCATTATCGCCGCCGGGAATATGCTCGTCGATCACGTGCACCAGATTGTGCAGTGGCCGCAGCGCGGCTGGCTGGCGGAAATCGTTCACAGCGAGCGTTCCACGGGCGGCGCGCCGCTGAACGTGCTGCTGACGCTTGCAAAAATGCACGTTGGCCTGCCGCTACAGGCGGTGGGGCTGGTCGGAGACGATCATGACGGCGATTACATCATGGCGATGCTCGACCAGTATCACGTTAATCGCCAGCACGTGCATCGCACCACCTTTGCGCCAACGTCGATGTCGCAGGTGATGACCGATCCCAGCGGGCAGCGCACTTTTTTCCATTCGCCGGGGGCTAACCGCCTGCTCGACCTGCCCGCCTTCGACCGTCTTGAAGCCTCCTTTAAAATTTTCCACCTCGGCTATTTGCTGCTGCTCGACAGCCTGGATATGGACGACGCGGAGTACGGCACGCGCAGCGCCAGGCTGCTGGCTCAGATGTCGCAAATGGGCTACGAAACCTCGCTGGATTTAGTCTCCCGCCAGGGCGATCCGCGCTATCGCCCGATGGTGCTTCCGGCGCTGCGTTGGCTGGATTACCTGGTGATTAACGAGCTGGAGGCCGGGGAATTTAGCGGGCTGGAAATCCGCCTGCTCGACGGCTCGCCGGATATTGATCATATCGCCCAGGCGGCAAAACAGCTGCTGGAAGCGGGCGTGCGGCAAAAAGTTGTGATTCACTGCCCGGAAGGCGCATGGGGCCAGGAAGCCGGCGGCGACGGCGTCTGGGTGCCGTCGTTCAGGCTGACGCGCGAGGAGATTATCGGCAGCGTAGGCGCGGGGGACGCTTTCTGCGCGGGCATTTTATACGGCTGCCATGAAAAGTGGCCGCTGGAAGAAAGTCTGAAACTGGCGCACGCCTGCGCCAGGGCCAATCTTTTATGCGCCAATGCGATTGATGGCGCAAAACCATTAACGGAATTGCAGATATTTATTAAAGAAAACGTTTAACGCTTATTCAGCGCTTCACTAATACTGACGCCAATGATTTATCGTCAATCTATTTAGCAAAAAGATAATGAGTGAGTTTATGCGAGATTGATTACAGATTAATGAAATTAGCGCCACAAATTACATTATCATTTTTATTTCATATATTTAAAAGCTGGGTAAACTACGCGATGGGTGCTTAGGGCTTTCAGTTCTGAGCAGCAGGGAGGAATATTCTTATGGCCATAAGAATAAGAAAGCCCCGGGCAACGTTGACGTTAACCCGAGGCTACTCCCACACAACCAAACAAGTCGAAGAGTAGCCTCTTACTCGCCGTATGGCAAGGAGTAAAAGGCATGAAGCCGATCAAAACTGTTGTCCTGTGCTTATTAATTGTTTGTATAACATTAATAGCGATAACTTTATTAACGCGTCGTAATCTCTGCGAGGTGAAAATAAAGACGGGTACGCAGGAGGTAGTGGCTAAATTAGCTTGCGAACTTATAAGCTAATGCTCAGCGGGCGGGGTTCGCCCCGCCCAACTTGCCGGGTTGTGCGGGAAAGGCCTTAAGCACCCATTCCTTATTTATATTACTTACGCTGCATTATTTTCCGTTTGACGAACGTCCGCGGAAAATACGTATCCAACGCCGCGAATAGTGCGAATTACCGTGGGCTGGTGCGGGTTAGGTTCTATTTTTCGGCGCAGCCGCATAATCAATACGTCAATGGTTCTGTCAAAAATATCCAGGCTTTCGCTGTGGGTCAGCTCCAGCAAGCGCTCGCGCGACAGGACTTTACGGCCATTTTGCATCAGCGCCAGCAGCAGGCCGTATTCTCCCTGGGTTAGTTCCACCAGCTCCTGCCGGGCGTTAAACAACCGGCAGCGGTCAATGTCCAGCCGCCAGCCGTTGAAGTGCAGGCCGCGAGTTTTCGCCGCGCCGGCAATATCGACCGCCAGCGCACCGGTGCGGCGAAGCACCGCTTTAACCCTCGCCACCACTACCCGCGGGTTAAAGGGTTTGCCAATGTAGTCGTCCGCGCCCATTTCCAGGCCGACAACCACATCGGATTCGCTGCCCAACCCGGTTAGCATGATGACGGGTAAATCGGGCCGCTGCCGCTGAATCTGCTGCAACACCTGTAGCCCATTGATATCGGGCAGCATCATGTCCAGCAACACCAGCGCAATGGCAGGCTGTTCGGCAATGGTCATAAGCGCTTCATTGCCGGAGTGGCTCACGGTCACCGCAAAAACATGTTCGCTCAGCGCGTCGCGCAGCACGTCGCAAATCGCCAGATCGTCATCCACCAGCAGTATCGCAGGCTTCATTTTTAGTCTCCCGGTGAACCGCTCTCAGGTAAGTGTGAGCGATTGTTGAAGGAGTGCAGCAAAAATGACAGGCGGCCATGCTGAAATTTCAACCAGCGTCACAAAGGAGGACAAACTCGACACGTCACTTTTGACGATGCCCTGCTTTTCGTCAGGCTTTTATCGCTTCTATTCCCGTGAAATCGGCCCTAATCCCCTTCTTTTTATATGGCATAGATCGTGCATTACGGGTTGAGAGGTGACGAACTTTTTAGGGGTCACACACCGATAACAGCATTGAGTGGAGCAACACGATGAAAAAAGTCGTCACGGTTTGCCCCTATTGCGCCTCGGGTTGCAAAATCAACCTCGTGGTCAATAGCGGCAAAATCGTTAAGGCGGAGGGCGCTCAGGGTAAAACCAACCAGGGCGATCTGTGCCTGAAAGGGTATTACGGCTGGGATTTTATTAACGATACGAAAATCCTCACCCCGCGCCTGAAATCACCGATGATTCGTCGCCAGAAGGGCGGCAAACTCGAATCCGTCAGCTGGGAAGAAGCGCTGAACTACGTCAGTACCCGCCTGAGCGAAATCAAAGCCAAGCACGGCCCCGATGCCATTATGACTACCGGCTCGTCCCGCGGTACCGGCAACGAAACCAACTATGTTATGCAAAAATTTGCGCGCGCCGTTATTGGAACCAATAACGTTGACTGCTGCGCACGCGTCTGACACGGCCCATCGGTTGCAGGTCTGCACCAGTCGGTCGGTAACGGCGCTATGAGCAACTCAATCGTCGAGATTGAGGATACCGATTTAGTCTTTGTATTCGGGTATAACCCGGCTGATTCACACCCTATCGTCGCCAACCGCGTGATTAAGGCGAAGCAGAAAGGGGCGCAGATTATCGTTATCGATCCGCGCAAAATTGAAACCGCACGCATCGCCGATCTGCATTTACAGTTGAGAAACGGCTCGAACATCGCGCTGCTTAACGCCATCGGCCATGTGATTGTCGAAGAAAATCTCTACGACCAGTCTTTCGTAGCCGAGCGTACGGAAGGCTTCGAGGAATATCGCAAAATTGTGGCGGGATACACGCCAGAATCCGTTGAGGAAATTACCGGGCTGAAGGCGGCGGATATTCGCAGCGCTGCGCGAATGTACGCGAAGGCAAAAACGGCGACCATTCTGTGGGGCATGGGCGTCACCCAGTTCTATCAGGGCGTGGAAACCGTTCGCTCGCTGACCAGCCTTGCGCTGATGACCGGTAATTTGGGTAAAGCCAACGTGGGCGTTAACCCGGTTCGCGGGCAAAATAACGTTCAGGGCGCCTGCGATATGGGCGCGCTGCCGGATATGTTCCCTGGCAATCAGTACGTCAGGCACCCGGAAACGCGAGCCAAATTTGCGAAAGCCTGGGGCGTGGACGCAATTCCGGAGCACATGGGCTATCGCATCAGCGAGCTGCCGCACCGGGTGGCACACGGCGAAGTGCATGCGGCCTACATCATGGGCGAGGATCCGCTCCAGACTGACGCCGAGCTTTCCGCCGTGCGCCAGGCGTTTGCCGATCTTGAGCTGGTGATTGTGCAGGATATCTTCATGACCAAAACCGCCGCGGCTGCGGATGTGCTTCTGCCGTCCACATCCTGGGGCGAACATGAAGGCGTCTTCACCGCGGCCGACCGTGGTTTCCAGCGCTTCTTTAAGGCCGTTGAGCCGAAGTGGGATCTGAAAACGGACTGGCAGATTATCAGTGAAATCGCCACCCGAATGGGCTACCCGATGCACTACAACAACACCCAGGAAATCTGGGATGAGCTGCGTCACCTTTGCCCGGACTTCTTTGGCGCAACCTACGAGAAAATGGGCGAGCTGGGCTACATCCAGTGGCCTTGTAGGGATGAAGGCCCGGAAGATCGGGGCACATCGTTCCTTTATGACGGTGGATTCGACAGGCCTAACGGGCTGGGCCAGTTCTTCACCTGCGACTGGGCGCCGCCGATCGATCGCGTCACCGACGAGTACCCGATGGTGCTTTCCACGGTGCGCGAGGTAGGGCACTACTCCTGCCGTTCGATGACCGGCAACTGCGCCGCGCTGGCTGCGCTTGCGGACGAACCGGGCTATGCGCAAATCCACATTGAGGACGCCGAACGCCTGGGCATCGAAGATGAAGCGCTGATCTGGGTGCATTCGCGTAAAGGGAAAGTCATCACGCGGGCCAACGTCAGCGAGCGTCCTAATAAAGGCGCGGTTTACATGACCTACCAGTGGTGGATTGGAGCCTGTAACGAGCTGGTGACGGAAAACCTCAGCCCGATTACCAAAACGCCGGAGTACAAATACTGCGCCGTGCGCGTCGAGCCGATTGCCGATCAGCGAGCCGCCGAGCAGTATGTGATTGACGAGTACAGCAAGCTAAAAGCCAGCCTGCGCGAAAGCGCAGCCGGTTAAATTAACCCCGCGCCCTTTGTGACTATACATAAAGGGCGCTTTTTTCTTCCCGCCAGCCCTGCTCCTGACCGATCCCTGTTTAAGTCAAAAAATAAAAAATCCGCTGCATATACTCACTCGCCACCATACTTATGCCATCAGGCAAAACGCTGCTCGCCCACCGAATTCTGCCGCGATCGGGAGAAACAAAATGAAGTTGCCTTTCAAGCCTCAAATTCTGACCTTGCTTTGTAGCGCCGGCATCCTCGCAGCTTCGGGCGTGCTTTATGTCAAAAGCCGCGCGCCCGAGACGGTGAGCACGCCAGCGGTCGTTGCCGCACAGCCAGCCGTTTCCCCTGCGGCACCCCAGGCGCCCGCAGGCATAACAGCACCTGCCTATACCACGGCGCAGCTCGACCAGTGGACCGCACCGATTGCGCTTTATCCCGACGCGCTGCTGTCGCAGGTGCTGATGGCCTCGACCTATCCGGCTAACGTGATTCAGGCGGTGCAATGGTCGCAGGATAATCCCACTTTGCAGGGCGATGCAGCCATTCAGGCCGTGGCGAACCAGCCCTGGGATCCGAGCGTGAAGTCGCTCGTCGCGTTTCCGCAGCTCATGGCGCTGATGGGTGAAAACCCGCAGTGGGTGGAGGACCTGGGCAACGCCTTCCTGGCGCAGCCGAAAGAGGTGATGGATTCGGTACAGAAACTGCGGGCGCTGGCGCAGCAAACCGGGGCGTTAAAATCAACCCCGGAGCAGAAGGTCACCGCCGCGCCGGTCGTGGTCAATCAAACGACTAACGTCAATACCGCCGCGCAAAAATCCACGGCGACTACGCCTGCTACGACAACGGTTAGCAGTGCGCCTGCACCGCAGGTGATTACCATCGAGCCGACCAATCCGCAGGTGGTTTACGTCCCAAACTACAACCCGTCAACGGTCTATGGCACCTGGCCGAACACCGGCTATCCGCCGGTTTACCTGCCGCCCCCTCCGGGACAGCAGTTCACCGATAGCCTGGTGCGCGGCTTTGGCTACAGCCTGGGCGTCGCCACAACCTATGCGCTGTTTAGCAGCATCGACTGGGATGACGATCATCACCACCACGACGGCAACGACAATAGCGGCAATAACATCAACGTAAACGTTAATAATTACAACCGGATAAGCGGCGATCATTTGAACGGCAACGGCGGCAGCGTGGCCTGGCAGCACAACCCGGCCTACCGCGACGGCGTGCCTTACCAGAACGGCACGGTGGCCCAGCGCTATCATCAGACCAACGTGGCGGGCGGCCTGAGCGCCACCCAGCACGCCCCCGTCAACCGCGACAATCAGCGTCAGGCGGCCATGCAGCAGCTGCAAACCAGCACGGGCCTGAAGCCGCAGGGGAAAAATCTCTCCGCCGCGACCCGCGACGTGCAGCGACAAAGCGCCTCGAAGCAGCTTAATCAGATTGCTCAGCGGAACAACTATCGCGGCTACGACTCCACCAGCCAGGTTAAGCACCCTACGGCGGCTCAGAAGCAGAACCGCGAGAAGGTTAAAAGCCAGGTGAAACATCCGACGGCGCAGCAGCAACAGCATCGTGATTCGCTGAAAACAAAAGCCAGCAGCTCGACTCCCGCACAGCGCCAGCAGCATACTGAAGCCCTGCGCGGCAACGCGTTGAGCGGGAACGATAGCCGATCGCCATCCTGGCAGGCGCAAAATCAGCGCGGGATGCAAAGCCGCCAGCGGGCCAGCTCAGGCAGCGCGCATAACCGGCCCGCGGCGCGCGAACACGCGGCGGGAAATCGCGAATTTCATCGCCGTTAATAAGGGAAATCACCATGAAAAAGTTTCTGACGTTAAGCGCGATATCCCTGCTAATGCTGCCTTTTTTCGCCCAGGCCCAGCAGACCTTTACCACTCCGGAAAAAGCTTCAGCGGCGCTGTTTGAAGCCGTTAAGCAGCAGGATCGGGCCGCGCTTAGCGAGCTGTTAGGCGAGAACTGGCAAGATCTTCTGCCGCCGGAAGGCGCGGATCCCGCAGCCGTCGCCCGTTTTTTACGGGACTGGGGCGTGAGCCATCACGTCGAACAGCACGGCACCCAAGCGCATCTCAACGTTGGCCAGGAGAACTGGCAGCTCCCGCTGCCGATGGTGAAAACCGTTAATGGCTGGCAGTTCGATATGCAGGGTGCCGCCGAGGAGATTCTGACCCGCACTATCGGACGCAACGAGCTGGCCGCCATTGAGGCCGCCCATGCCTACGTCCAGGCGCAGCAGGATTATTTCCAGCTGAACCAGCATTACGCCCAGAAGTTTATGAGCAGCGACGGGAAGAAAGATGGGCTTTACTGGCCCGCCAAAACCGGCGAAGCGCCCAGTCCGCTAGGTCCGGCTTTCAGCCCCGAGCAGCCGGGAATGGGCTACCATGGCTACCGTTTCCGAATTCTGACGGCGCGGGGCGATAAGGCTCAGGGCGGTGAAAAACAGTTTGTGAAAGATGGCCAAATGACCGGCGGCTTCGCCTTAATTGCGTGGCCTGTCGCCTACGATGAAACCGGCGTTGCCACCTTTATGGTGGACGAGAATGACCAGGTTTATCAGGCTGACCTGGGCGAGAAGACGGCTGAAAAAGTTAAAGCCATAAATGCTTTCTCACCCGGAGAAGAGTGGCAGGCAGTCACCCCCTGAGCCTGCGGCATAAAAAAACGGCCGTTAAGGCCGTTTTTTGTAGGCTAAATAAAACAGGGATTACGAGTTTGCCTTATCCGAATAGCTGCCCAGCATTTCCCGCTCGTAGGCCGCCGCCTTTTTGTGGTCGAACTGGTTTTCCCACTTGGCGATAACCAGCACCGCCAGCGCATTGCCGACCACGTTGAGCGCGGTACGCCCCATATCGAGAATACGGTCAACGCCCGCGATAAACGCGAGTCCCTCCAGCGGGATCCCCACGCTGCCAAGCGTTGCCAGCAGCACAACAAACGACACGCCCGGCACGCCCGCAATGCCTTTGGATGTCACCATCAGCGTCAGAACAAGAATGATTTCCTGGCCCAGAGAAAGCTCAATGCCGTAAAGCTGCGCGATAAAGATCGCCGCAATGCTCTGGTAAAGCGTAGAGCCGTCGAGGTTAAAGGAGTAGCCGGTGGGCACCACGAAACTGGTGATAGACTCCGGAGCGCCGTAGGCTTCCATCTTCTCAATAATGCGCGGCAGTACGCTCTCCGAGCTTGCCGTGGAGTAGGCCAGAATCAGCTCTTCCTTCAGGATGCGGATTAAAATCCACACGCGCAGGCCGCACAGGCGGGCGACCGCACCGAGCACCACCAGCGCAAAGAACAGAATCGCAAAATAAACCAGCAGCACAAGCTTAAGCAGCGGCCACAGTGAAGCAAAGCCGAAGTTCGCCACCGTCACTGAGATCAGCGCAAACACGCCAATCGGAGCGTAGCGCATCACCATGTGGGTGACTTTGAACATGGTTTCGGAGATGGAGCGGAATACCGTGACCAGCGGCTCGCGATGCGTCGCGGGCAGCGAGGACAGGCCCAGACCAAACAGCACCGAGAAGAAGATAATCGGCAGCATATCGCCTTTCGCCATCGAGGCCACGATGTTGGTGGGCACCAGGGAAAGAATGGTGCCCATTAATCCGTGGGCGTGGCTCTGAACGTCTTCGGCGGTGTGCTGGTATTTCGAAATATCCACGCTGGCAAGCTGCGACATATCAATGCCGTGTCCCGGCTGGAACACATTCGCCAGGGTAATCCCCAGGATAATGGCAACTGTCGTGATCACTTCGAAATAAAGGATGGTTTTCGCGCCGATACGACCGAGCTGTTTCGCATCGCCCACGCCGGCAATGCCGACCACCAGCGTTGAGATAACAATCGGTACGACGATCATTTTAATCAGGTGAATGAAGATATCACCCGCCGGAGAGAGCAGATTGGTGACCAGCCACTCGCGGCTGTCGCTTTGATAATGCAGAACGCTTCCCAGCGCGATACCCAGCACCAGCGCCAGCAGTATCTGCCAGGCAAGGCTGACCTTCGGTAGTTTCATAACGATTTTATTCCTCAATAAAACGCCGCTCCCATGTTGTTACCGTATGAGAACGTCACAAACGCAAAAAGGGGTATGACAAACGTCGGGGGTTACGAGGGGCTTTTCAGCGAACGTATGAGTATCATTTGTACGGCATGCTGCGCAAGCCTGTATTTTCAGGGATATTCACTCAAAATGCATACTTAAACATAACTTTAGTCATATCATCTACCATAACTTATTGTTATGAAATAATTTTGAATAATGCTTATTTAAAAATAGCGAATTTTCCAAACTTCTCTCCTAAGCCGTTCGTTTGATTAATTTTTCAACTAATTAATCATTGCGTGATCTGTCGCCCAAAAAGTAAACAAAGCTATCAATACCCCTACAATTAACGTTTGCGTGACATATTATTAACATCCTAAAGGAGAAAAATAGCGATGACACAACTACACAAACACGCCATTCCCGCAAATATTGCGGAACACTGCCTGATAAATCCGGAGCAATACCAGTCCATGTACCAGCATTCGGTGCATGACCCCGATGCGTTCTGGGGCGAACAGGGGAAAATCCTCGACTGGATCAAGCCCTACCAGAAGGTGAAAAACACCTCCTTCGCGCCGGGAAACATTTCTATACGCTGGTATGAAGACGGCACGCTGAATCTGGCGGCCAACTGCCTGGATCGCCACCTGAAAGAGCGCGGCGACCAGACGGCGATTATCTGGGAAGGCGATGACGCCACCCAGAGCAAGCATATTACCTACCGCGAGCTGCACCGCGATGTCTGCCGCTTCGCCAATACTTTGGTTGAGCTGGGCATCAAAAAAGGCGACGTGGTGGCTATCTATATGCCGATGGTGCCGGAAGCGGCCGTAGCGATGCTCGCCTGCGCGCGTATCGGCGCGGTGCATTCCGTTATCTTTGGCGGCTTCTCTCCGGAAGCCGTAGCCGGGCGCATTATCGATTCCAGCGCTCGCCTGGTGATTACCGCCGACGAAGGTGTTCGCGCCGGGCGATCTATTCCGCTGAAGAAAAATGTCGATGACGCGCTAAAAAACCCCAATGTGAAAACCATCGAGCACGTCGTGGTGTTCAAACACACCGGCGGCAAAGTGGAATGGCATGAAGGCCGCGATTTGTGGTGGAGCGAGCTGGTCGAGAAGGCCAGCGCCCATCACCAGCCGGTAGAAGTGAACGCCGAAGATCCGCTGTTTATCCTCTACACTTCCGGCTCAACCGGCAAGCCTAAAGGCGTGGTGCATACCACCGGCGGCTATCTGGTTTACGCGGCAACCACCTTCAAATACGTTTTCGATTACCATCCGGGCGACGTTTACTGGTGTACGGCTGACGTGGGCTGGGTCACCGGTCACAGCTATCTGCTTTACGGCCCGCTGGCCTGCGGCGCTGTCACCCTGATGTTTGAAGGCGTGCCGAACTGGCCTGCGCCAAACCGCATGGCGCAGGTGGTCGATAAGCACAAAGTGAATATTCTCTACACCGCGCCAACCGCCATTCGCGCGCTAATGGCCGAGGGCGACAAAGCCATCGAAGGCACCGATCGTTCTTCCCTGCGCATCCTCGGCTCCGTGGGCGAGCCAATCAACCCGGAAGCCTGGGAATGGTACTGGAAGAAAATCGGCAATGAGAAATGCCCGGTGATGGACACCTGGTGGCAGACCGAAACCGGCGGTTTTATGATCGCGCCGCTGCCGGGCGCAACCGAGCTGAAAGCAGGGTCGGCCTCGCGGCCATTTTTTGGCGTGCAGCCCGCGCTGGTAGACAACGAAGGCAACCCGCAGCAGGGCGAAGCCGAGGGAAATCTGGTTATTACCGATTCCTGGCCGGGCCAGGCGCGCACCCTTTTTGGCGATCATGAACGCTTTGAGCAGACCTATTTTTCCACCTTCAAAAACATGTATTTCAGCGGTGATGGCGCTCGTCGCGACGAAGACGGCTATTTTTGGATAACTGGCCGCGTAGACGACGTGCTGAACGTCTCCGGCCACCGTCTGGGCACCGCGGAAATCGAATCCGCGCTGGTCTCGCATCCTAAGGTTGCCGAGGCCGCCGTGGTGGGTATTCCGCACAATATTAAAGGCCAGGCGATCTACGCCTACGTCACCTTAAACCACGGTGAAGAGCCGACGCCGGAGCTGTATACCGACGTGCGCAACTGGGTACGAAAAGAGATTGGCCCGCTTGCCACACCGGATATTCTGCACTGGACCGACTCGCTGCCGAAAACCCGCTCCGGCAAGATTATGCGCCGCATTCTGCGCAAAATTGCCGCCGGAGACACCAGCAACTTTGGCGATACCTCCACGCTTGCCGATCCGGGCGTCGTCGAGAAGCTGCTGGAAGAAAAGCAAGCTATCACCATGCCTTCTTAAATTGACTCGCCCTCTCATCCTGTGGATGTAGGGCGGATAAGCGCAATGTCATCCGCCGCCGTGCCGTATTCGAAGGTGGATGACGCTTTGCTTATCCCTCCTGCAGCGGTTCTTCGAGGAAAGAGAAAAACATAAAAACATCCTCACTTTACCTCCGGAGATTCTGTGATGAATGACCTCATTTATCAGCGGATAGAAGACAGTGCGCATTTCAGGGAGCTGGTCGAAAAACGGCAACGGTTTGCCATGCTTTTATCTCTTATTATGCTGGTGATTTACGTCGGCTTTATTCTGCTGATCGCCTTCGCCCCCGGCTGGCTGGGAACGCCGCTTCATGCCGGCACCAGCGTCACTCGCGGTATCCCCATCGGCATCGGCGTCATCGTGATTTCCTTTGTGCTAACCGCCGTTTACGTCTGGCGCGCCAACGGCGAGTTTGACCGCCTGACCCACGAAGTGCTGCGCGAGGTGAAGGCATCATGAAACGTATTCTGACAGCGCTCGCTGCCCCTTTGCTTAGCCTGCCCGCCACCGTACTGGCCGCCGACGCGATTACCGGCGACGTGCAGCGCCAGCCGACCAACTGGCAGGCGATTATTATGTTCGTGGTTTTCGTCGCCTTCACGCTCGGCATCACCTGGTGGGCCTCTAAAAGAACGCGTTCGCGCAGCGATTATTACACCGCGGGCGGCAACATTACCGGCTTCCAGAACGGGCTGGCGATTGCCGGCGACTTTATGTCGGCGGCGTCGTTCCTCGGTATTTCGGCGCTGGTTTACACCTCGGGCTACGACGGTCTGATTTACTCGCTGGGCTTCCTCGTCGGCTGGCCAATCATTCTGTTCCTGATTGCTGAACGCCTGCGTAACCTCGGCCGCTACACCTTTGCCGACGTGGCCTCTTACCGCCTGAAACAGGGGCCGATTCGCACCCTTTCCGCCTGCGGTTCGCTGGTGGTTGTGGCGCTGTATCTCATCGCGCAGATGGTCGGCGCCGGGAAACTTATCGAGCTGCTGTTCGGCCTGAACTACCACGTGGCCGTCGTGCTGGTGGGCGTACTGATGGTGATGTACGTGCTGTTTGGCGGCATGCTGGCCACCACCTGGGTGCAGATTATCAAAGCGGTTCTGCTGCTGTTTGGCGCAAGCTTCATGGCCTTTATGGTGATGAAACACGTCGGCTTTAGCTTCAACAATCTGTTCAGCGAAGCGATGGCGGTTCACCCGAAAGGCGCGGCCATTATGAGCCCCGGCGGTCTGGTGAAAGACCCAATATCCGCGCTGTCCCTCGGTCTTGGCCTGATGTTTGGCACCGCCGGACTGCCGCATATTCTGATGCGTTTCTTCACGGTCAGCGACGCCCGCGAAGCGCGTAAAAGCGTGCTCTACGCCACCGGCTTTATGGGCTACTTCTACATTCTGACCTTTATCATCGGCTTCGGCGCAATCATGCTCGTCGGCGCTAATCCGGCGTTCAAAGATGCGGCTGGCCAGCTTATCGGCGGCAACAATATGGCGGCAGTTCACCTCGCCAACGCCGTGGGCGGCAACCTGTTCCTCGGCTTTATCTCCGCCGTGGCCTTCGCCACCATTCTGGCAGTGGTGGCAGGCTTAACGCTGGCGGGCGCCTCCGCGGTTTCACACGATTTGTATGCCAACGTCTTCCGTAAAGGTGCTTCAGAACGCGATGAAATTCGCGTTTCTAAAATCACCGTGCTGATTCTGGGCGTGGTCGCCATCGGGCTGGGTATTCTGTTCGAAAAACAGAACATTGCCTTTATGGTTGGCCTGGCGTTCTCCATCGCGGCGAGCTGTAATTTCCCGATTATCCTGCTGTCGATGTACTGGTCGAAGCTGACCACGCGCGGCGCGATGCTCGGCGGCTGGCTGGGCCTGCTGACGGCGGTGATATTGATGATCCTCGGCCCAACGGTTTGGGTACAGGTTCTGGGCCACGCCACGGCTATCTTCCCGTACGAATACCCGGCGCTGTTCTCAATTCTGGTGGCGTTCGTGGGGATCTGGGCGTTCTCGATTACCGATAACAGCCCGGAAGGCAATCTGGAACGCGAGAAATTCCGCGCCCAGTTCATCCGTTCCCAGACGGGGATCGGCATCGAACAGGGCCGCGCGCACTAGGCTCTTCTCTTCCCGGCTCGTCCGAGCCGGGAGTTTTTTATCAAAACATCACCCAGCCCACCAGCGGCGCGGCTAATACCGTCACTATTCCCGAAAGCATCATCACCAGACTGGCAACGACGCCTTCCTGCGGACCGAGTTCATACGAGCGGGCCGTCCCCGCTCCGTGCGAGGCTGCGCCAAATCCCGCGCCTTTTGCCATTCCCTCGCGGATAGCAAGCCGCAAAAACAGCACGTCGCCCACCGCCATTCCGAAAACACCCGTGACGACCACGAACAGGGCAACCAGCTCCGGCTGCCCGCCGATAGGCTTCGCTGCGGCCAGCGCAAAAGGCGTGGTAATCGAGCGCACGGCAAGGCTGCGCTGAAGCTCATCCGAAAGCGTAAACAGGCGCGCCAGCCACACCGAGCTGGTGACGGCAACCAGGGTAGCCGTGATGACGCCCGCCGAGAGCGACATCCAGTGGCGTCTGATTACGCTGAGGTTGTCGTAAACCGGAACCGCAAAGGCAATCGTTGCCGGGCCGAGCAGCCACAGCAGCCAGTGCGCTTCCCCCATGTAATTCTGGTAGGAGATGTGCCCGAAGATCAGCAACAGCACCAGCAGTACCGGGGTAAAAACCAGCGGCATAAGGGGAAGTTTGCGAAAGCGACGGTAGAGCCTTTTGTTGGCAAAATAAAGCACGAGCGTGGCGACGAGGCACACAACGCTGATTTGAAAACTATTCACCGCGCGCCTGCCTGCGGGCTTCGCGCGCCAGTTCAAAACGATAAACTTTGTCGACCACCAGCGCGGTTGTGCCCAGAACAAGCAGCGTGCTGATAGCAATCACCAGGAATATCCGCCAGCCGTCCACCATTAAAAGCTGAGCGTAATTCACCACGGCGACAACGGCGGGCACGAAAAAGAGCAGCATTTCCGCCAGCAGCCAGCGCGAACCTGCACGCACCCATTTCAGCGGCACCACGCGGCAAACTATCAGGGCTAGCAGCATCAGCATACCGACCAGATTCGCAGGCAGCGGCAGATGCCACATATCAACCAGCCGCTCGGCGGCAATAAACAATCCCGCATACAGCGCAACCTGAACCGGCACCTGAATGCGGCTAACAACTGCAGGCGTAAAACGACCTAACGCCGTGGCCATGATCTGGATCCCCGGAATAATAAGAGAGAGCGATTATAGTTACCCGCTCACCCGGCAAGAAATGAATTAAAATCATTACAGCTATAGTTAACGGGAATACTTATGGATATCAGAACGCTGCGTTATTTCGTTGAGGTGGTCCGCCAGCAAAGCTTTACGCGCGCAGCGGAGAAAATGTTCGTCACTCAGCCGACCATCAGCAAAATGCTGCGCAACCTTGAGGACGAACTCCGCTGTACGCTGCTGATCCGCGATGGCCGTAAGCTTCTGCTGACCGATACTGGCCAGGTTGTTTTTCAGCGAGGATTGACGATTTTGGCTGAATTTCGCCAGCTGGAGGCGGAATTGGGCGATATTAACCACCTCAATAAAGGCGTGCTGCGGCTGGGGATCCCGCCGATGGTCGGCACGCTGATGACCGGGCCTATCGGGCTGTATCGCCAGCGTTATCCCGGCGTTGAGCTAAAGATTTCTGAGTTTGGCGGCCTGACCGTGCAGCAGGCGGTGCTCAACGGCGATCTGGATTTAGCGGTCACCGCCCTCCCCGCTGAAGACGAAAGCGCTTTCTCCTCGCTTTCCCTGTTTCGTCACCCGCTGTGCGTACTGGTTCCTCGCTCCGGCCCGTGGATGTCGCGCACCAGCATCGAGCCGGGCGAGCTCGCCGCCCATCCGCTGCTGATTTACAACGAAGATTTTGCCCTCAGCCGCCAGCTCATGCAGCTGTTCCAGCAGCACGGCTTTACCCCACGAATTGCGGTGCGCAGCGGGCAATGGGATTTCCTTGCGGCGATGGTGCAGGCGGGGATTGGCATCGCCATTCTGCCGGAACCCATCTGCCAGAAGCTGGATAAAAACACGCTAATGTGGCTGCCGCTGCAAAGCGATCTGACCTGGCAGCTGGGGATGATTTGGCGGGAGGGCGTGTATATTTCGCATAGTGCGCAGGCGTGGATTGCCTGCTGCAAAGAATTTTGGCCGGCGTTACCCGGCCAGTAATCTCACTGCTGTTCGATCAGCAGAGCTTCTAAAAGGTCGAGATCGTGCAGCAGCTTTTGCAGCGTCTCGTTGCTGATTTTTTGCGTGGCGCGCAGATGGTAAAGCTCCGCCCGCTCTGAGCGCAGCGCTGCCAGACGGAAGCGGCGTTCCAGATTCTCTTCCAGCTCGCTGCTTTCCACATCGTTGCGGCCGTCGGCTCGCCGGCGCAGATTACCGATAACCCGCGAGCTGACCTCTGTCAGCAGCTGATCGTCGATATTCTCCCTGGTATCTGCCGCGAGGCGCTCTTCCATTTTCTGAATCGCAACAATCGCAACCTCAGCCGTGGCAGCGCGCGCCAGCCGCTCTTCTTTGCGGGCGGCTGATTTATCCGTCACTTCTACTTTGCGCAGCAGAATCGGCAGCATGATAACGCCCATAAAGAGCGAGAACAGAATCACGCCTGCGGAGAGGAAAATCAGCTCATAGCGGGCCGGGAACGGCGTGCCGTCGCCCAGCAGCAGCGGAATGGACAGCACACCGGCCAGGGTGATAGCCCCGCGTACCCCGGCGAAAGAGGCAATCGCCAGTTCGCGCGTGGTGTAGGAGCCAAACTCCAGCGGACGCTTTTTCATGAAACGCAGGCTGATGCGCTTCATGGACCACAGCCACAGGAAGCGCACGCCAATCAGCGCGATGTAAATCATGCCAACGTCGAGGAACAGCATCCACAGCTCAACGTTCGGATCGGCGTTGGCGGCCGCCACAGACGTTTCAAGAATGCCCGGCAGCTGCAGACCCAGCAGCAGGAAGACCATGCCGTTAAAGACAAATTCCAGCATCGCCCAGACGCTGTTTGCGCGCAGGCGCATAGCCAGCGGCGCGCTGCGCAGCACGCCGGAACGCGTAATGGTCATCCCCGCGGCCACGGCGGCGAGGATACCCGATACGCCGATATGTTCAGCAATCAGGTACGAGGCGAACGGCAGCAGCAGCAGCAGCAGGATTTGCGTGGCGGGTTCGTCGCCGCTCCAGCGGCTCATCAGGCGCAGCGATTTGCCGTACAGCCAGCTCACCGCAATACCCGCTAGCAGGCCGCCGATCGCCACTTTCAGGAATTCAACCGTGGCACCGCCGACGGTGAAGACCATCGTGCCCACCGCTACGGCAACGGCCATTTTCAGGGAGACGAGGCCGGAAGCGTCGTTCATCAATGCTTCGCCCTGCAAAATCCCCATGATTTTCTTCGGAATCCGTCCTTCACCGACAATGCCGGACAAAGCCACGGCATCCGTCGGCGACAGCACGGCGGCCAGCGCAAACGCAGGAATCAGCGGGATGCCCGGCACGAGGTAGTAAATCAGGAAGCCGATCCCCACCACCGTCACCAGCACGAGAACCAGCGCCAGGCCGATTATCTCTCGTCCGTGGTTGAGAAATTCTGTGGTCGGCGTTTTCCAGCCGTCCGCAAACAGCAGCGGCGGGATGAACAGCACGAGGAACAGCTCGGGGTTGAAATCAACGTGCAAACCAAAATGCGGCCACGCCAGCAGCGCACCTATCGCAATTTGCATTAAAGGCAGGGGGATCTGGAACGGCAGCATGCGCGTGGCTACCCCAGATAAAGAGACCACCAGGGTCATAATGAGAATGGTAAAGAAGATTTCCATGCTTTCCTTAGTCGCGGAGTGTTGTGAAACCCTTTTTCAGGACGTTGTTCTAATCATAAAACAACTTTATACACCGAAAGGAAACCAGAAATAATTCGGAAGGAAATAAGATGCGGGCCGCACAAGGCGACGGCCCGCGCAGGAAAAGTCTTAAATTGCCCAGCCGCCCGCGTAGAACGCGACAAGCGCGATGGCGATAACCACGGTGCCGATGTTCAGCTTGCGCCATTCACCGGAAACGATGCGGCCAATCACCAGCGAGGCGAAGCCAATCATGATGCCGGTCACGATGTTGCAGGTCAGCACGATAAACACGGCGGTAATCAGCCCGGCCATGGCGTCAACGAAGTCGGCAAAGTCGATTTTCGCCACGTTGCTCAGCATCAGCAGGCCAACGTACATCAGCGCAGGAGCCGTGGCGTAGGCAGGTACCAGATAAGACAGCGGGGAAAGGAACAGAATTAGCAGGAACAGCACACCCACGGTAATCGCCGTCAGGCCCGTTTTGCCGCCCGCCGCAGTCCCTGCCGCTGATTCGATGTAAACCGCCGCCGGAGCCGCGCCAACAAAGCCTGAGAACACGCTGCTCAGGGAATCGGTGGTCAGCGCTTTACCGCCGTCGATGATTTGTCCGTCTTTATCCAGCAGATTTGCCTGGCCCGCTACCGCACGAATGGTGCCGGTGGCGTCGAATACCGCCGTCATCACCAGCGCCAGCACGCTTGGCAGAACGACCGGGTTCAGCGCGCCCATGATATCCAGGCTGCCAATCAGCGAGTGGCCGGTTTCATCCTTCAAAGAAGGCATGGCGAAAATACCGGAGAAGTGAACCGCAGGATCGAAAATCAGGCCAACAACGGAAATCCCGACGATAGTCAGCAGTATCCCGCCCGGCACCTTCAGCTTTTCCAGACCGATAATGACCGCCAGGCCAATCAGGGACATGATCACCGGGAAGCTGGCGAAATGGCCGAGCGCCACCGGCAGGCCGTCCAGCGGATTCTTAATGACCAGGCCGACGCCGTTGGCGGCAATCAGCAGCAGGAACAGGCCGATACCGATGCCCGTTCCGTGCGCCACGCCCATCGGCAGATTGCGCAAAATCCAGCTGCGAATACCGGTGGCGGAGATAATGGTAAACAGCACGCCCATCAGGAACACCGCGCCTAACGCAACGGGAACGCTGATATGCTGGCCCAAAACCAGGCTGAACGCGGTGAAGGCTGTCAGCGAGATGGCGCAGCCGATAGCCAGCGGCAGATTCGCCCACAGGCCCATGACCAGCGAACCAACGCCCGCCACAAGGCAGGTTGCCACGAATACCGCCGCAGGTGGGAAGCCCGCTTTGCCCAGCATGCCGGGCACAACAATGACGGAATAGACCATCGCGAGGAAAGTGGTTAAACCCGCCACGACTTCCTGACGAACGGTGCTGCCACGCGCAGATATTTTGAACCAGGCGTCAAGACCGCCGGTTGCACGCGGTGAAGGAGTAGACATAGTGAAAAATCCCCTGAGATTTTTATGATTACGTTTTAAACACGCGGTGGACAACCCGCTGCCGATTAAACGTCAGATCCCTGTGCTGCGATTGCGACAAAAGTGGCGTCGCAAAAAAAGCAAACGTTTAACTCCGCGCGTAAAAACTGTGCGTCAAAATGAAGGCAAACGATTATCCGGCCTTCCGGCGTGGATTTTCAACCAAACTTTGCCGCTTTTAAGGGAAAATCATGCTGGCTGATGAAATAATCGTCACGCCATGCGCAAACGTTATCGTCGATGCGCAATTTCGCAACAATACGGCAAGAAACTGGCAATGATTTTCCGGGGCATGGCGCTTAAGTTTTCTAAGCGCCGGGGATCTCAAACGGGCCTCCCTGCTGAATTGCCCGCTGCCAGGCCGGGCGCATTTGCGCGTTTTTCAGCCACGCCTGAATATTGGGCAAATTCTGGATGCCGCCCCGCGCTGAAAGCGCAATCAGCGGGAAGATCATCTGAATATCCGCCGCGCTGAACGCCTGCCCGGCGAACCACGGCGTTTTACCAAGGTGTGCTTCGATAAATCTGGCATGCGTTGAAAGCTGTTTATTCAGATAAGCTTTTTGTACCCCTTGTCCCAGCACCCTACCCACCGGACGCAACAGCCAGGGAACCGGCGCTTTACCGAGGCTGCCAAAGACCAGCTTCATCAGCAGCAGCGGCATCAGCGAACCTTCGGCATAGTGCAGCCAGAAACGGTATTCGAGCTTGTCCTGCGCGGCTATCGGCTTGAGGCGGCTTTGGGCGTCGTAGGTTTCCTGGAGGTATTCAAGAATGGCGCCGGATTCGGCGATGATATTGCCGTTATCTTCCAGAACCGGAGATTTCCCCAGCGGATGCACCTTTTTCAGCGCCTCGGGTGCCAGCATCGTGGGTTCTCGCTGATAGCGAACGATTTGATACGGCAGCTCAAGCTCTTCGAGCATCCACAGCACGCGCTGTGAGCGGGAGTTATTCAGGTGGTGGACAATAATCATGGGCTAACCTTTTGTTTTCTCAGATGGCTTAACTATAGGCAACGGCCTGAGAATTGAGGAGATAAAATTGTTCAAAAAACAGTCAATTTTATCTTGAAACCTGGAGGAGGAGATCTACACTTACTTTATCAGCGCAATCCGGAACCTCCTGAGAAAGTACGATTGAGGGACGCTGATGTCGGGGGAAACCCTCCTTGCGAAAAGCGGGATAGAGCGAAAGACAAAGACCGGGAATAAACTAAAGCGCCGATGTTGGGCGCTTTAGTTTTTGCGGCATTTAGTCTTCCAGCAGGCGCGCGCCGGTTCCGCCTTCGCCAAGCTTATCGCCAGGGTTGCGCAGCGGGCAATCTGCCCCGGACAGGCAGCCGCAGCCAATGCAGCCGTCCAGCTCGTTTCTCAGCGCCGTCAGCGTATGAATGCGCCGATCCAACTCTTCCCGCCACTGCGACGAAAGTTTTTTCCAGTCGTTTTTATTGATCGCATGCCCGTCCGCCAGCACGCCGAACGCGTCGCCAATAGTGGATAAAGGTATGCCAATTCGCTGGGCAATTTTGATTATCGCGACCGTTCGCAGTACATCGCGCGCGTAGCGCCGCTGATTGCCGCTGTTGCGCGAACTTTTAATCAGCCCTTTGCTTTCATAAAAATGCAGGGCTGAAACCGCCACGCCGGTTCGCTTAGCCACTTCGCCGGGAGACAGCAGGGATTTGAGTCGGGGAGATTTCTTTTCCAAAATGCGCTTTACCTCAAGTTAACTTGAGGAATTATACTCCCCGGCAACAAAATCTGCTAATCGAATACTTTGATTGAGGATGGCCCATGGCACACCAGGACATCATTTTTACGCTAACGGCATGGATTGATGAGCATATCGACCAGCCGCTGAACATTGACGTGGTCGCGAAGAAGTCTGGTTATTCAAAATGGTATCTGCAAAGAATGTTCCGCACCGTGATGCGGCAAACGCTGGGCGAATACATTCGCCAGCGCCGCCTGCTGCTGGCGGCGAAAGAGCTGCGGGCTACCCAGCGCCCAATTTTTGATATCGCGATGGATTACGGCTACGTTTCGCAACAAACGTTTTCCCGCGTGTTTCGCCGCGAGTTTGACCGCACGCCGACCGATTACCGGCACCACGCCTGATTAGTCGGCAAATACCGTCTCGATGCGGCTGCCTGGTTGATGCAGCCAGGCGATAAACTCCTGCGGCGCAAGCGCCTTTGAGAAGTACCAGCCCTGACAATATTGCACGCCTCGCTCATCAAGCCAGGCGACCTGCTCTGCCGTCTCAACGCCCTCGGCAATGGTTTTCAGGCTCAGGCTGCGGGACATGTCGATAATATGCTCGGCAATGAGATAGCAGGCCCGATCGGTGGTTAAATTATCGATAAATGATTTATCTATTTTGAGAATATCCACGTTCAAAAACTGCAGGTTATGTAAATTTGAATAGCCGGTGCCGAAGTCGTCGATAGCGATTTCGAAGCCTGCCTCGCGAAATGCCTGAATAACGGGGCGCGTTTTTGGCACGTCAATAAAACCTCGCTCGGTCACTTCAATTTTTATTTGCCCCGCGCCCACGCCGTATTTTTCTATTTTCTCCTTTAGCACCGCCACTAACCTTGGGCAGTGGAAATCCGAGGCCGAGAGATTAATCGAGATATAAATTTCAGGATGCGCCGCCAGATATTCACCAAAATCATCAAAGACGGCGTTGATCACGTAGTTCGAAATTTTGCCGATCAGCCCCTCGGCTTCGGCAAGGGGAATAAAGCTGCTGGGGCTGATCCACTGGCCGCTAAAATTCATCCAGCGCAGCAGCGCTTCGGCCCCAACGCAGTGGCCGCTGTGAATATCGATAATCGGCTGATAGTGCAGCTTCAGGTGATTCTTTTCGATGGCGCGCAGCAGCATGCGCCGTGGAGAATTAAGCTGCTGGCGAGTGCGCGACCACATCAACAGCAGAATGATGCTGCAAATCATCCCCAGCGGCACGGTCAGCGTGAGCTGGTGATACCACTCTTTGTTGAACCGATCGCCGGAGGTGGAAACGATGACCGCAATCGGCCTGCTCGGTGATTTATCGACGGTATACACGCGCCCTTCATCGGTGAAATATTTCTCGTCGTTAACGATAAACTGATGCAGGCGTTCGCTATCGACCTTATCGCTAAGGGAGAAGAACTGTTTATTAACCGTATCGTAGACGCCATACGCCAGGCTCAGATCGTCTGACATCACATCGGCATAAGTTCGCGGGTTTACCACTACAATAAAATTACCACGCTGCATGTAGGTCATTTTATGCCCGACGTAAAATGGCGTGTCGAGATAATAATAAATCGATATATTCGGCTTGCGTTGATAATTAGCGGCGGGGGCAACATATGGCGTGGAAGGTTTATAACCTGTGGAACACAGAAATGAATTTCCATGCGCATAAATAAGATCTTCGACATACAGCTGGCTGCGCGCAATGTCTAATAGCTTTTGCATATGCTGCGGGCTACAAACCTGCCCGCTGAAGCGCTGTGCTTCGTCCTGGGCCGCTTCAACGTGCTGAATGACAGCTTCGGTCTTCTCGATGACCAGTTGCGCAAAGGAGCTTAGGTGCTGCTGCGTCTCGCTCGAGGCTCGCAGATGGGCAAAGTAAACTGCCAGCATGACGGGCAGACACACCGTCAGCATTAACCCTGAAGTACGCAAAACGCGCAAATATATCCGTTCTGTCATGGTAGTTACATGTCCCTGCTATTTCCGCCCGCTGTCGTTTAACTGGAACAGTTCTGGAAGACGCCGATTACGTTGCATGAATAATCATGCATTAGCAACAGGCATTTGTGGTCTGCGATAAAGCGTAGATGAAAATAAGAAATAACGGACCAAAAAATAGGGATTCATGATGCCGTATTTAGTCCAGGCGGTTAAATTCGAATCATTATTTTAATTTAAATAGCAGAGAATAATTCATTAAGCAAAATTGCCACACTTATCGGTAATAAATATATTCTGCCGTTAGGTTGCAGTCCTCCAGACGCAGGTTTGCGTTGGCGATAAGATCCTGAGTGTGAAACGCACAAAAAACGCACCGCCCTTCTGGCGAATAAAAGAACAAATGTGATAAACTTCACATGTTTTATGCAAGTAAATTATTGTTTACATTTTATGCTAAAACTTATTCCCCTGACGGTTGCAGGCTTTCTGCCGCGTGGTCTCGACGCGCCAGCCGTCACGCGCAATGAGTTGTTCTGAGAGGATTGGTTTTCATGGCTACAATCACCACCGGCGTACTGCTGATGCGCTGGCCGCTGTTTAGCGCGGTTTTGATGTTCCTTGCCAGCACGTTAAACATTCAGTTCCGCAAGTCTGACTACGCGTTTTTAGCCGTGGTAAGCAGCGGGCTGGGCATCGCCTCCGCGCTGTGGTTTGCAACCGGCCTGCTGGGCCTGACGGCGGCGGATTTCGCCGTCATGTGGACTTCTTTCAAAGATGTGATGGTCGAGATTTCAAGCCACGCGCCGCCAGAATGGCCGATGGTGATGACCTGATAGCCAGTCCCTCAATTAGCACGGCGTGAAAGCCTAAGCTCCCCGCCGCCGTTAAGTTTCAAAACCAGCATCAACCAAAAACCGCTGCGTGCCGTCGCTGAGCAAATAATCAGCCAGCGGTTTTGCTGCCCCCTGGCACTGCGCCAGCGCATAGACCGAGCGGATATTGTAGTCGAGCGGGATGTCCACCACCGCCACATCCGACTCCCCGCGCAGCGCGGGCGCATAGCTCAGATAGCCGATAAAAATATCCGCATAGCCCCGGCGAATCAGCCACGCGCTGGCTAACTCGCCTTCCGGAACCTTTAGGCTCGACGGACCGCCAACCAGCTGTTGAGCACGCTCTTTAAGCCGCTCTCCTGAGCCTGGATGAAGCTGCTCAATACGTTCAAAAAACTGCCAGGTGTAATCTCCCGACGGATCGCTGACCGGCGTAGAGGTTGCCAGCCTCAGCTCGTCCCGGCGCAGCAGATCCAGCCAGCCTTCACCTTCGTGCAGTGCCTGTTTCGCGACCGTCAGGCACAGGCGGTTCCCGGCGAAGGGATGCACCTCCTGTGCCAGCCCGGCCAGCTTCAGGGCAAGCGGATGAGCCAGATTTGCCGAGGCGAATAAATCGCACTCTTCGCCCGCTTCTATTCGCTGACGCAGCAGGCCTGCCGGACCAAACCGCGTTTGCGTCTTCATGCCTGTTTCAGTTTCAAATCGCGTCATCAGCGGCGCCCAGACGCGCCGTAAGCTGCCCGCGGCCATCACCTTTAACATTGTTAATCCACACCCTCATAATCGGTGCGATAGAAGCGTTGATACCAGCTGTTCGCTTCTTTCTTCATGTCGATATCTTTGAATCTTTCCGGGTACAGCTTCTTCGCCATCCACAGCTCGCCGATACCCATCGCCTCCGGCATTGGATAGCCCCAGGCTTTGGCATATTCCGGCATCAGGTAAACCCGATGATTTTTCACCGCGTCGATGACCTGCCATTCCGGGCTGCCGTTGATTTCGGCCACAACTTTCGGATAGCGGTCCTGTACGAATATGACCTTTGGATTCCAGGTAATAACCTGCTCCATTGAAACCTGCTTAAAGCCCTGAATCGTGGAGGCGGCAACGTTTAGCGCGCCTGCGTGCGCCATCATCAGGCCGGTATATTTTCCCGAGCCGTAGGTGGTCATTTCCGGGTTAGCCATGTAGGCACGAACGCGCTCGCTTTCCGGAATGCCTTTGAGGCGCTCGGCAACCAGCTTGCGGTTAGCGAAGGTCGCGGCAATCAGCGCTTCCGCTTCCTTTGGCTTATTCACCACCTCACCAATCAGGGCGATGCCTTCTTTCAGGCCCTGGCTATAGGCCTGCTCTTCATCGGCCATGGCTGGGTTAAGTTTGGCCTTTTGGCCCGCTTCGTCATGGCGTAAAGAAATAGCAATAACCGGCAGCCCCAGCTTGCTGATGCTGTCGATCATTTCCTGCGGCGCATAGTTGGTGACGAAGACCACCTGCGGATGCAGCGCGACGAGGCTTTCCGTGTCCACATGCGTAAGATCGCCGAGCATGGCTTTATGCTCCAGCTCGGGCGCAAGGCGAACGTAGTTATCGCCCAGCTGCTGTTTCCAGTTGGCGAGGATGCCGACCACTTTATCGGTGGCATTCATCTGTACCAGCAGGTTAAGCGTTTGATGTTGCAACACCACCACGCGATCGACGCGATCGGGGATCGTGACCTGGCGACCCAGCTGGTCGGTCACAACGCGGTTAGCAAAAGCTGAAAGGGGGGAAGCAAGCAGTAATGCGCCAATGAGCAGGCGACGTGGGAACAGTTTCACAGTGGTTTCCTTCTAACGTTATGTACAGAAATATACAGCGTTAGAGGCCGCCAGCCCAGGGATTTTAAGAGGTAGTTCGCCAGCTGAGAGCGGCCTTTGTGCGCCAGATAATCCGCCATTAGCTAAACTGTAGAAATGCCTCTCGCGGAGTGTCACTCCATGAACGCCCTCTTCTGCCGTCGATTTTTTTCCGCCTGCGTTTCCAGCCTCGTCGCCCTGCTGCTGGCCAGTTCTGCGTCAGCAATCATTATGGACGTTAAGCCAACGGAGCAGGAGCAGCAGGCGACCCAGAAAGTTCATATGGATGATGTCGTACAGCCCTGGAAAGGCGACCTGCCAGGCATGCTCGACCGGCGGGTCATTCGGGTGCTGACCACCTACAGCAAGACTTTCTTTTTCATTACCAAAGGCACCCAGCGCGGTATCACCCACGATATGTTCATGGCGTTCGAACAGGATCTGAACCAGACGCTTGCGAAGGATGAAAAACTCAGGCAACGCCATTTGAAGGTCAGGATTATCTTCGTGCCGGTGGCCCGCGACAGGCTGCTGGAGGCGCTGAACGAAGGCCGTGGAGATATCGCCGCGGCTAATCTCACGGTCACCCCCGCTCGGCTGAAGCAGGTCGCATTCACCAACCCTATTTACCCTAAGGTCAAAGAGCTTCTGCTCACCGGGCCTGCTTCACCAAAGGTCGACAGCCTGCAACAGCTCTCCGGCAAAACGGTATTTGTACGGTTTTCATCGAGCTACTACGAAAGTCTGCTGGCCCTTAACGAACGCCTGGCGAAGGAATCGCTGGCTCCGGTCATACTGAAAGAAGCCCCGGAGGCGCTTGAGGACGAAGATTTAATCGAAATGCTGAGCGCGGGGCTTATTCCCTTAATCGTGGTTGACCGGCATAAGGCCGTGTTCTGGAAGCAGGTATTCCCCAACGTTCAGATTCATGAGGATATTATTTTGCGCGCTGATGCGGATATTGCCTGGGCGGTTCGCAAGGACGACCCACAGCTGCTAGCCCTGCTGAATGGCTTTGTGAAGGAAAACGGCCAGGGCAGCAAGCTGGGCAACATTCTGCTGGTTCGCTATCTGAAGAACGCAAAATACGTCATGAATGCGGTGGCCGAGAAAGACCGCCTCAGGCTGCTGGCCATGGCTAACGCCTTCCGGAAATACGGTCATCGCTACGATGTAGACTGGCTTTTGATGGTGGCGCAGGGCTATCAGGAATCTCGGTTAAATCAGTCTGCCCGCAGCAAAGTAGGCGCAATTGGCGTGATGCAGGTGATGCCCCGCACCGGCAAGGAGCTGAAGGTCGGCGATATTCGCAGCCTCGACCCGAATATTCATGCCGGAGTGAAGTACATACGCTGGATGATCAATCGCTATTACAGCAAGGAGCCAATGACGCCGCTCGACAAAGCGCTCTTCTCCTTTGCTTCTTATAATGCGGGCCCGGCGCGTATCGCTCGCCTGAGGGCAGAGACGAAAAAGCGCGGTTTCGACCCGAACGTCTGGTTTGGCAACGTGGAGTATCTGGCCGCCGAACAAATTGGCGCAGAGACCGTGACCTACGT
Organism: Buttiauxella sp.; assembly: GCA_036489025.1. Classification (GTDB taxonomy): domain Bacteria; phylum Pseudomonadota; class Gammaproteobacteria; order Enterobacterales; family Enterobacteriaceae; genus Dryocola. The sequence goes on along the minus strand of DASXGN010000022.1, from coordinate 56,906 downwards.
CAGCAACATCTACAAGTATTACATTGCTTACCGGCTGGTCATGGACGAGCTGGCTCAAAAACAGAAGGCCGTGGCCGAATCCCAAAAGGAACGGGCTCCAGAGCAGACGCTTGCCCCAGCGGCCGAAAATTAAAAAGCCCCGACGAATCGGGGCTTAAGGATGACGCTTTCACCGTCACGTTTAAGGCTGGCCTTAGAACGGGATGTCGTCGTCAAAATCCATCGGTGGTTCATTGTTAGACGGTGCAGGCGCACTCTGCTGTTGCTGCGGACGAGACTGCGCGCCGCCGCTGAACTGATTGCCGCCCTGCGGCTGCTGAGGCTGACCCCAACCGCCCTGCTGCTGACCGCCGCCGTTGCCGCCTGCCGGTGCACCCGCACCGCCGCCAGCACGACCGCCCAGCATCTGCATGGTGCCGCCTACGTTTACCACAACTTCGGTGGTGTATTTCTCAACGCCAGCCTGGTCGGTCCATTTGCGCGTTTGCAGCGCACCTTCGATATAGACCTGGGAACCTTTACGCAGATATTCACCGGCGACTTCCGCCAGTTTGCCGAACAGCACAACGCGGTGCCATTCTGTTTTCTCTTTGGTTTCGCCGGTCTGCTTATCGCGCCAGGACTCTGACGTGGCCAGGGTAATGTTGGCGACAGCGCCACCATTTGGCATGTAGCGTACTTCCGGGTCCTGACCCAGATTCCCGACGAGAATCACCTTGTTTACGCCTCTGCTGGCCATGATCGTGTCTCCTGAAACGTTTTATGAATAGTGTAAACCCTCGATTCTACCATGCCACCCCCAATGTTTATAGCTGCGGAATGGATTCCAGAATCTGTTCGTACTATACATTATTGCATTAAAGCACTGGATATCCATTCAGGTTTTATTGTGTCATAATTAGCCGTTTGCGATCGCCGGTGGCATCACTGCGGCCGGGCATAAAGCTTTTAATCCGGGAAAGGTGAATGGATAAGATCGAAGTTCGGGGCGCCCGCACCCACAATCTCAAAAATATCAACCTCGTCATCCCTCGCGACAAGCTCATTGTTGTCACCGGGCTGTCGGGTTCTGGCAAATCCTCACTGGCTTTCGACACCTTATACGCCGAGGGGCAGCGTCGTTACGTTGAGTCTCTCTCCGCCTATGCGCGTCAGTTCCTGTCGCTGATGGAAAAGCCGGATGTCGACCACATTGAAGGGCTGTCGCCTGCGATTTCTATCGAACAGAAATCCACGTCGCATAACCCGCGTTCCACCGTCGGCACCATTACGGAAATCCATGACTACCTGCGTCTGCTTTATGCTCGCGTGGGCGAGCCGCGCTGCCCGGATCACGACGTTCCGCTCGCGGCGCAAACCGTTAGCCAGATGGTGGATAACGTGCTGGCGCAGCCGGAAGGAAGGCGCCTGATGCTGCTCGCACCAATCATTAAAGACCGTAAGGGCGAGCACGCTAAGACGCTGGAAAACCTCGCCAGCCAGGGCTATATCCGCGCCCGTATCGACGGCGAAGTGTGCGACCTGTCCGATCCGCCAAAGCTTGAGCTGCAAAAGAAACACACCATCGAAGTGGTGGTAGACCGCTTTAAGGTGCGTGAAGACATTGGCCAGCGCCTGGCCGAATCTTTCGAAACCGCGCTGGAGCTGTCCGGCGGTTCTGCCGTGGTGGCCGATATGGACGACGATAAGGCCGAGGAGCTGCTGTTCTCCGCCAATTTCGCCTGCCCCATCTGCGGCTACAGCATGCGCGAGCTGGAACCGCGCCTGTTCTCCTTCAACAACCCGGCTGGCGCATGCCCAACCTGCGACGGCCTGGGCGTGCAGCAATACTTCGATCCGGATCGCGTAGTACAAAACGGCGAGCTGTCGCTGGCCGGCGGTGCAATCCGCGGCTGGGATCGCCGGAATTTCTATTACTTCACCATGCTGCGGTCGCTGGCCGAGCACTATAAGTTCGACGTGGATACGCCGTGGAATGAGCTGAGCGCCAGCGTGAAAAACGTCGTGCTGCACGGTTCCGGCAAAGAAACCATCGAATTCAAATACATGAACGACCGGGGCGATACCTCCGTGCGCCGCCATCCGTTTGAAGGCGTGCTGCATAACATGGAGCGCCGCTACAAAGAGACGGAATCTTCCGCCGTGCGCGAAGAGCTGGCGAAGTTCATCAGCAGCCGGCCTTGCGCCAGCTGTGAAGGGACTCGTCTGCGCCGCGAGGCGCGCCACGTGTTTGTCGAAAACACCGCGCTGCCAACGATTTCAGAGATGAGCATCGGTCATGCGATGGATTTCTTCCAGAACATGAAGCTCAGCGGCCAGCGCGCGCAAATCGCCGAGAAAGTACTGAAAGAGATCGGCGATCGCCTGAGGTTCCTGGTGAACGTGGGCCTGAACTACCTCTCGCTGTCCCGCTCCGCGGAAACGCTATCCGGCGGCGAAGCCCAACGTATTCGTCTGGCAAGCCAGATTGGCGCGGGCCTGGTCGGCGTCATGTACGTGCTGGATGAGCCGTCCATTGGCCTGCACCAGCGCGATAACGAACGCCTGCTGGAAACCCTGATTCACCTGCGCAACCTCGGTAACACCGTCATTGTGGTCGAACACGATGAAGATGCGATCCGCGCCGCGGACCATATCATTGATATCGGCCCTGGCGCAGGCGTTCACGGCGGCCAGGTTGTGGCGGAAGGCACCATGCAGGACATCATGGACGTGCCTGAATCCCTCACCGGGCAGTTCCTGAGCGGCAAGCGTGAGATCGAAGTCCCTAAAAATCGCGTTGCGGCCGACCCGGAAAAAGTGCTGAAGCTGGTTGGCGCGAAGGGCAACAACCTGAAGGACGTGACGTTAACGCTGCCGGTTGGCCTGTTTACCTGCATTACCGGGGTTTCCGGTTCCGGCAAGTCCACGCTGATTAACGACACGCTGTTCCCGATTGCCCAGCGCCAGCTCAACGGCGCGACCATCGCGGAACCGGCACCTTATCGTGACGTTCAGGGCCTCGAGCACTTCGACAAGGTTATCGATATCGATCAAAGCCCGATTGGCCGTACTCCGCGCTCCAACCCGGCAACCTACACCGGCGTGTTTACGCCTGTGCGCGAGCTGTTTGCCGGCGTGCCGGAATCACGCGCGCGCGGCTACACGCCGGGCCGTTTCAGCTTTAACGTGCGCGGCGGCCGCTGCGAAGCCTGTCAGGGCGACGGCGTGATCAAGGTTGAAATGCACTTCCTGCCGGATATCTACGTGCCGTGTGACCAGTGCAAAGGCAAACGCTATAACCGTGAAACGCTGGAGATTAAGTACAAGGGCAAGAGCATCCACGAAGTGCTGGATATGACCATCGAAGACGCACGTGAGTTCTTCGATGCCGTACCGGCGCTGGCGCGTAAGCTGCAAACGTTAATCGACGTCGGCCTGTCTTACATTCGCCTCGGCCAGTCTGCCACCACGCTTTCCGGCGGCGAGGCGCAGCGCGTGAAGCTGGCGCGTGAGCTGTCTAAACGCGGCACCGGCCAGACGCTCTATATTCTCGATGAGCCGACAACCGGCCTGCACTTTGCGGATATTCAGCAGCTGCTCGAAGTGCTCCACCAGCTCAGGGATCAGGGCAATACCATTGTGGTTATCGAACATAATCTGGACGTGATTAAAACCGCGGACTGGATTGTCGATCTCGGTCCGGAAGGTGGCAGCGGCGGCGGTGAAATTCTCGTGTCCGGCACGCCAGAAACGGTCGCCACCTGCGAGGCGTCGCACACCGCGCGCTTCCTCAAGCCTCTGCTGAAGTAGTCAGTCTGAAAGCTGCTGCCTGGTTTGATCGGGCAGCAGCGAAAGCGCCTGCTGATACGAGGCGTCAACCAGGTAGTAAATCTGCGAGTCCGGCAGCGACCCGTCGAGATAAACCGTGCTCCAGTGCGCCTTGTTCAGGTGCGCGCTGGGGAACACGTCTTTATGGCTTTCCCGCAGCAGATCGGCCAGCTCAGGGCTCGCTTTCAGCGAGACCGCCGGGCGTTCTTCCACGTCATGCACCATCGCATAAAGCACGTCCGCCACCTTAATCTGCGTGGCCTTCCAGTCGCTGTGAACGCTCTGCTCGGCGCCAGGCTTGTTCATGCAGTACTGCAACAGCTCCGAATTGGTCATTTTATTCCCCTGCTCGTGTCGTCATCGTTTTTCGGGATCGCTTAAGTGTGCGAGCTACTCGGCAAAAGGTAAAACCCGACGGCTAAATTTAGATGTAAAAAAAGGCGACAGGCCTTCGCCCATCGCCACTTTTATCGCCCAAAGACGATCAATACTCTGAGTTAACTATCACTTCTTCGCCAAACGCCCCGGCCTTGGGCAAAGGCTGATAGCTGGAGTTTGAGGCGCGAAGAATGCGAATACCGCGGGCCCCGGCTTCCTGCGCGGCGGTGATGTCGTTATCGGAATCACCGTAGAACACTTTGATTTGCTTGTCTTTCAGCCACTGCGTTTTGGTATTTTGGCCTTCTTTATCCCCGGCAAAAATAACCGGATTGACGTTAGCCTGCGGGATTAGAAAATCATTTTGCAGCGTTTTCGTAACGGTTTCCGTTTTAGTCTGGCTGCGCCCGGTAACGAAATAAATGCTGTCGCCGCGCTTTAAGTGCATGGAGATCAGTGATTTAGCCACCTCTTTCGGCATGCTAAATTCGTCCCAGCCGTTATTCATCTTTTCCCAGAACTCAGGGTTTTTCAGGTAGTCCTGTTTGCCAGGCGAATACTCTTTTTGCCCGCGGTAGAAGCCGGGGCTTGAGAACAGCACCGTGTCATCAATATCAAAACCTACCGCTATCGGCGCACGGCCCAACAGGCTGTTTTCAATCTGCGCAACGGAAACCCAGTGAATAGGTATCTGCTGCGCAAGCTGAGCCACGGTCACGCCGGGGTTAAGCGGAGCCGGGACGGATTCTTTCGCAGAAACGGACTGGTTTAACCCAAGCAACAGACAAACGGCGCTAAGCGCCAGCGTGATTTTACGCATCGTGTTCCCTTTAATTTTCATCGGCTTTTATAGTTATAAACCAGAGCATCTGGTCAAAATCCATTCGACCATACCGACAAGCTAATGAGAATTGAAGGTTTATTTCGGGGACGGCCAAAGAAAGAGGCGGCGATCGCAAAATGGCACCGCCGCCTTAATTAAGTTAGCGAGTACTTACATCACAGCGGCAAAGGCCTGCGCCACGCGGCGGACGTTATTGCTGTTCAACCCCGCGACGCACATACGGCCGCTGGAAATCAGATACACGCCGAACTCATCGCGCAGGCGATCGACCTGCTCCGCGCTGAGGCCGGTATAGCTGAACATGCCGCGCTGCTTCAGCAGATAATCGAAATTACGCCCGGGCACTTCGGTCTTCAGCACGGAAACCAGCGCCTGGCGCATGTCGAGAATGCGGCGGCGCATCGTTTCTACTTCAGCCAGCCAGCTGGCTTTCAGATCGGCGTCGTTCAGCACGGCGGCGACAACCTGCGCGCCAAAGTTCGGCGGGCTGGAGTAGTTGCGGCGGACCGTCGCCTTCAGCTGGCCCAGCACGCGGCCTGCGGTTTCGGCATCTTCACAAACGATAGACAACCCGCCGACTCGCTCGCCGTAGAGGGAGAAAATCTTGGAGAAAGAGTTGCTGACCAGGGCCGGTAAGCCCGAGCTGGCAATGGCGCGAATCGCGTAGGCATCTTCTTCCATGCCCGCACCAAAGCCCTGATAGGCGATGTCGAGGAACGGAACCAGGCTGCGCGCTTGCAGCACTTCGATTACCGCATCCCACTGGGCGTCCGTCAGATCGGAGCCGGTTGGGTTATGGCAGCACGGATGCAGCAGCACCACGCTTTGTGCGGGAAGCGTTTCGAGTTTTTCGAGCAGCGCCTCAAAACGTACGCCGTTCGTTTCTTCGTCAAACCACGGATAGGTATTCACCGTGAAGCCCGCCCCGGCAAAGATAGCGACGTGGTTTTCCCAGGTTGGATCGCTGACCCAAACCTGTGAATCAGGGAACCAGGTTTTCAGAAAATCCGCGCCCACTTTCAGCGCGCCGGAGCCGCCAAGAGTTTGAATAGAGGCGATTCGCCCCGCCAACAGCGCCGGATGCTCAGCGCCAAAAAGCAGGGGCGCAATGGCGCTGCGGTAGGTGTTCAGGCCTTCCATCGGCAAATATAGCGACGCACCGTGCGGCTGGGCATTCAGGCGAGCCTCCGCTTCGGCCACGGCCTGTAGCTGCGGGATCGCCCCATCTTCGTTGTAATAGAGGCCGATGCTGAGGTTAACCTTGTCGGCACGCGGGTCGACCTTGAAGCGTTCCATCAGGGACAGAATCGGGTCGCCAGCATAGGCGTCAACTTTTTGAAACACGGTGGGGTTCTCCTGGTTTACAGTGTGGCGGACACCCAATGTAAACCAGGGAAGGACGGCTAGTCCAGATACTCCATCGCCACCCTTGAAGTCAGGCGCGTGATAAGTTCGTAAGCACTCACATTTGTGATTTCTGCAATGCGCTCAACGGGCAGACCTTCGCCCCACATCACCACGCCGTCGCCGACTTTTTCCGTCGCCTGCGGACCGAGATCGACGCAAATCATATCCATCGCCACGCGCCCGACGAGAGGCACTTCCCGGCCGTTTACCAGCACCGGCGTACCTGAGGGCGCACAGCGCGGATAGCCATCGCCATAGCCCATGGCGACGACACCAAGGCGCGTGTCGCGTTCCGCAACCCACGTTCCGCCATAGCCCACCGGTTCACCGGCTTTATGGTTGCGGACGGCAATCAGGCTGGAGGTCAGGGACATTACCGGCTGGAAGCCAAAGTCCACGCCCCACGGTTTCTGCTCGAGCGGGGAAACGCCGTACAGAATAATGCCCGGCCGCACCCAGTCGAAATGGGACTGCGGCCACAGCAGGATACCGCCGGATGCGGCGATAGATTTCTGCCCCGGCTTGCCTGCAATAAAGGTGTTGAAGACGTCGAGCTGACGCGGCGTCGCGTCTGATTCAGGCTCATCGGCGCGCGCAAAATGGCTGACGATATTCACCGGCTGGCTGACATTCTTGCAGTGAGAAAGACGAGCGTAAAAAGCCTCGGCTTCGTGTGGCAGCACGCCCAGGCGATGCATGCCGGTATCCAGCTTCATCCACACGGTAATCGGATGGCTGAGATCGGCCTGCTCCAGCGCTTCAAGCTGCTCAAGGCAGTGCACGGCGGTTTGAAAATTCTGCTCGGCAATGGTCGGCAAATCGCTGGCGTTAAAGAAGCCTTCGAGTAAAAGAATGGGCTGGGTAATGCCCCCCGCGCGCAGACGTACCGCTTCTTCGAGTCTGGCAACGCCGAACGCGTCGGCATCAGGGAGGGTGTGGGCGGTTTCCAGCAGACCATGCCCATAAGCGTTTGCTTTCACAACCGCCACCATGCGGCTGGCGGGAGCCAGTTCACGCAGGCGTTGCAGGTTATGTCGCAGAGCGCGGCGGTTAATTTTTACGGTTGCCGCTTGCATGTTTCTTCCTTGCTCAATGTTAGGATTAAATGGCGCAAATCCTCTCAATCGTTCAGGTCACAGCAAGGCGGCAAGAAAGCTCGCCCGATGAGCCTACAAAAGTAAGTGATTCGGGTGAGTGAGTGCAGCCAGCGCAGTTGTGGCCTGAAGAATGGCGAGGATTGTTAGTCTTCGTCGTACTGCGGACCCGCATAGTTATCGAAGCGCGACCACTGACCGTTAAAGGTCAGACGCACCGTGCCGATTGGGCCGTTACGCTGTTTACCGAGGATGATTTGCGCGATGCCTTTCTCGTCGCTGTTGTCGTTATAAACTTCGTCGCGGTAGATAAACATGATTAAGTCGGCATCCTGCTCGATGGAGCCGGATTCACGCAGGTCGGAGTTGACCGGGCGCTTGTCGGCACGTTGTTCCAGGGAGCGGTTAAGCTGCGAGAGCGCCACGACCGGCACCTGTAGCTCTTTTGCCAGCGCTTTTAACGAGCGTGAGATCTCTGCGATTTCCAGCGTTCGGTTGTCAGAAAGCGACGGGACGCGCATCAGCTGGAGGTAGTCGATCATAATCAGGCTCAGGCCGCCGTGTTCACGGTAGATGCGGCGCGCGCGGGAACGAACTTCCGTTGGCGTCAGGCCGGAGGAGTCGTCAATGTACATATTGCGCTTCTCAAGCAGGATGCCCATGGTGCTTGAAATTCGCGCCCAGTCTTCGTCATCCAGCTGGCCGGTACGGATTTTGGTCTGATCCACGCGGGAGAGCGAGGCCAGCATACGCATCATGATCTGCTCGCCTGGCATCTCCAGACTGAAGATAAGCACCGGTTTTTCCTGCAACATCGCGGCATTTTCGCAGAGGTTCATTGCAAAAGTGGTTTTGCCCATCGACGGACGCGCCGCGACGATAATCAAATCCGACTTTTGCAGGCCCGCGGTTTTCTTGTTGAGGTCCTGATAGCCGGTATCCACCCCCGTTACGCCGTCGTGCGGCGTCTGGTAGAGCGATTCGATACGCGACACGGTGGCCTCAAGGATTTGGTCGACGCTCTTCGGCCCTTCATCTTTGTTTGCACGGCTTTCCGCAATCTGGAAAACGCGGGACTCGGCCAGGTCGAGCAGATCCTCGCTGGTACGCCCCTGCGGATCGTAACCGGCATCGGCAATTTCATTAGCCACGGCGATCATTTCGCGCACAACCGCACGTTCGCGAACGATGTCCGCATAAGCGCTGATGTTCGCCGCACTTGGCGTATTTTTCGACAACTCCGCCAGATAAGCAAAGCCGCCAACGCTGTCCAGATTCCCCTGCAGCTCAAGGGATTCAGAAAGGGTGATCAGATCGATGGGCTTGCTCATTTCCAGCAGGCGCTGCATTTCGGTGAAGATCATTCGGTGCGGGCGGCTGAAAAAGTCGTTGGCTACGACGCGTTCGGAGACGTTGTCCCAGCGTTCGTTATCCAGCATTAAACCGCCCAATACCGACTGCTCCGCTTCCAGAGAATGTGGCGGCATTTTCAGCCCTTCCATCTGACGGTCACGGGTTTCGTTCGGTTTGTTGAAGGGTTTATTTCCTGCCATAGTGAGGGAGTTACCAGATTCATGTTCTTCAGAGATCGGGAAGTATAACCTGGTCTTGCTACTCTTCGACACAAGGAGTTTCCATGGCAACGCGTATAGAGTTTAGCCAGCACGGTGGCCCAGAAGTGCTCAAAGCAGTTGAATTCACCCCGCACGATCCCGCCGCTGACGAAGTTCAGGTTGAGAACAAAGCGATTGGTATCAACTACATTGATACCTATATTCGTAGCGGATTATATCCACCGCCGAAGCTGCCTAGCGGCCTTGGCACGGAAGCGGCGGGCGTCGTGAGCAAAGTGGGCAGCAGCGTGACCCATTTAAAGGTGGGCGATCGTGTGGTCTATGCGCAGTCGGGGCTGGGCGCTTACAGCAGCGTGCATAACGTGCCCGCTGATAAAGCCGCAAAACTCCCGGATGCTATTTCCTTCGAGCAGGCCGCCGCCTCTTTTCTGAAAGGTCTGACGGTTTACTATCTGCTGCGCAAAACCTATGAGGTGAAGCCAAACGACGTCTTCCTGTTTCATGCCGCAGCGGGCGGCGTGGGGCTGATCGCCTGTCAGTGGGCGAAGGCGCTGGGTGCCAAACTTATCGGTACCGTCGGCTCGGCGCAGAAGGCCGAGAGGGCAAAACAGGCTGGCGCCTGGCAAACCATTAACTATCGTGATGAAAATATTGCCGAACGCCTGAAAGAAATCACCGGCGGCAAGAAAGTGAAGGTGGTGTATGACTCGGTGGGCAAAGACACCTGGGAAGCCTCCCTTGACTGCCTGCAGCGCCAGGGGCTGATGGTGAGCTTTGGCAACGCATCCGGGCCGGTAACCGGCGTCAATCTGGGGATTCTGAACCAGAAAGGCTCGCTGTATGTGACGCGTCCGTCACTAAACGGTTATGTCACCACGCGTGCGGAGCTGGATGAAGCCTGCAACGAGCTGTTTTCGCTGATCGCCAGCGGCGTTATCAAGGTAGAAGTCGCAGAAGGGCAAAAATTTGCGCTGGCCGATGCGGCACGCGCGCATGAGATTCTGGAAAGCCGCTCCACGCAGGGTTCCAGCTTGCTGATTCCATAAAAGAATTTGGGCTTCCCGAGGGAAGCCCATTCTTTTTTTGTTCGCGCTGTCTGTAGGGTACAGCGTCGATGAATTCGCGTTTTATAGCGCGATGATATTGTCAGATTTTGTCAGCAATTAAAACGTCGTCGTCGGGAAAGTTAGCCACCGGGATGCAAGGTTGTGATCGACTCCGCAATACCTTAGCAATCTGTGCGGTTATTGCATCTCAGGCCTGGCGTTTATCCGCAACCAGCGTGAGCGCATGCTCCACCACTTCGATCCCCGCCCCAGCTTTATGAGCATTTTCGCTCAGGTAGCGACGCCACTGGCGAGCGCCCGGCACGCCCTGGAATAATCCCAGCATGTGGCGAGTAACGTGACCCAAATAAGTGCCGTTAGCCAGCTCACGCTCAATGTACGGATACATGGCGCGCACCGCGTCCACGGTGTCCACTTCTGGCCGCTCGCTGCCGAAGATTTCCCGGTCCACCGCCGTCAGCAGGCCTGGATTTTGGTAGGCCTCACGCCCGACCATCACGCCGTCCAGATGCTCCAGGTGGACTTTAGCCTCAGCCAGCGTTTTCACGCCGCCGTTGATGGCCATAGTCAGCTGCGGGAAATCACGTTTAAGCTGATAAACGCGCGGATAATCCAGCGGAGGAATTTCGCGGTTTTCCTTCGGACTCAGGCCGGAAAGCCAGGCTTTGCGCGCGTGGATGATGAACATCTCACATTCGCCCTTGCCAGCCACGGTGCCAATAAAGTCGCACAGGAACTCGTAGCTATCCTGCTCGTCGATACCAATACGCGTTTTTACCGTAACGGGAATAGAAACCACGTCGCGCATCGCTTTAATGCAGTCCGCCACGCGCTGCGCGTCGGCCATCAGGCAGGCGCCAAACATCCCGTTTTGCACGCGATCTGAAGGGCAGCCTACGTTAAGGTTGATTTCATCGTAACCGCGCGCTTCGGCGAGCTTCGCACACTGGGCAAGCGCCGCGGGATCGCTGCCGCCAAGCTGTAACGCCACCGGATGCTCTGCCTCGTTATAGGCCAGGTAATCCCCTTTCCCGTGAATAATCGCCCCGGTCGTCACCATTTCGGTGTACAGCAGCGTATGACGGGAGAGCTGACGCAGGAAGTAGCGACAGTGCCGATCCGTCCAGTCGAGCATCGGCGCGATGGAGAAACGGTGCGGCTGGAAAGGAGTCTGATTGCTTTGTGAGGACATAGGTGCCAGGTGATTTCGCAGGTTACGGTTAAAAAAGGGCCGCCACTATAGCATAAAGCCGCGCCGGGGCACCTGCCCTCCCCGACGCTTGCCCGATCAGAAGGTGACGCTTAGCTGTGCGCCGGCCCCCCAGGTTTCGTCTTCGCCGTACAGCCCCATCAGGTCAACGTGAACGCGATTAAACGGCGCAAAGCCTACGCCGCCCGTGAACACGTTGCTGTCGTTGCCCTTCACATCTGCCCGATAACCGGCGCGAACGGCCAGCCAGGAAAGCGGGCGAACTTCGGCCCCGACGCCGACATACTGCGAATTCTCTTCGCTTTTAAAGCCCTTAGTTTCCGTCAGATCGCCGTCGGCACTCAGCGTAATGAGATCGTTATGCCAGGCCGCACCCGCCGTGACCAGCGGACGAATCTGGTAGGTATCTTTGTAGTTAACCGTCTCGCCGGTTCGGCCATTGGTGATATGAATATCTTTGGTATCGATATCATGCGAGATCAGGTTCTGACCGCTTAAGCCCACCGTCCAGTTCTCACCGAAATCTGCCGCCACGCCAGCATCGACGTTAAAGCCGGTGTCATCGTTGCGGTAGCGGCTGCTGTTCCAGTCGCTGCTGTCGTAGGTATAAATCGAGGTGGTGTAATTATAAAGCCAGGTTTTTTGCAGCTTGGGCGTTACGCCCACGGAGACCGGTACGCCGCCGAGGTCAAACTGTTTCGCCATCGCGATGCCGTAATCAGAAACGATTGCTGCCCGGCCCGAAGCGGTCGAGTTCAGGTTGCGAGTTATCGCACCGGAGCCGTTCACCGCGGCATCGATGGCCGCTGCTCCCGCCGCCGCATCGGAGTTTGCAATGCCGTTCAAATAATCAATGTCATGCTGATCGATAGAAGAACTGACCCGCCCGCGAGCATAGGCTTTGGTCACAAATGCCAGCGAAAGCACATCGTTTGGAATACTCACCGCAATGCCAGCCGCTGCTTTAGCGTGCGCCGTTTTTCCCTTCAGATCTTCCAGCTCACCGGCCAAATCACCCGCTGCGCCCTGGAGCTGGTTCAGCGTACCGATGGGGTTCGCGATAATGTCCTGCAGAGTCAAATCGCCAATCACGTCCTTGTAGTTGTCGACCTTGTCGCTGATCTCATCGATCTGGTCCTGCAGGTTGTCCTTATCGGTAATTTGCGCGCCTACGGAAGGCAGAATCACCGTCACCGTGTCATCCTGATGAGCTTTGGCCAGCAGAGCCGGGTTGATTAACGCCCCGCTGCCGTAGCTGCCGGAAGCCACGCCCGTGCCGCCCATCGCATCGCTACGGGCTTCCGCCCAGGTTCCAGCCGCGCTGGCGTGGTTTGCCACAAACAAAGATGCGACGCCAAGCGCCACCAGAGATTTATTTTTTTTCATTCACCGCTCGTCCGTCTGTTAGTTATATGTGTTAACTAGCCCCCGTCAGTTAAAACTGAACGGAGGCGGACTATTGCTGTGAATACCGAACCTAAAAGCGGGCTATTGTGCCCATAGCATCCCGTATCTATCCATGGGGGTTATGGTTTAAGTTTTTCCATGCAGATTTATTTATAGTTTACGCCGGGGTTTTCGTGAAGGTTGCCCGTCATGGGGGCCAAAAAACTGCGGCGGGTGGTCAATCCAGCGATCCTGCCTCTGGGCGGCATAGCCGGAATTCATCGGGTAGTAAATTCTGTTCTCAGTTTTGTTTGCCTCCCCGACAACCAGCAGGCGCACCTCATCTTCGGTATTGTTGATAAACGTGTGGCAAATGCCGGTTCCGGCGGGGAAACCAACGCTGTCTCCCGGCTCAAGCTGGTGCAAATAGCCGTTGAGCCACACCTGCGGATGCCCTTCCAGGACGTAGACAAACTCCTCTTCGCTGCTTTCCGCGTGGGGATAAGAAGTCCGGCGCCCGGGCGGCAGCCGCTCGTGGTGAATGCCTAAGCGATTTAATCCCAGGCTGCGGGCGAGCGGTGCGCCAATGGCAAAAAGTTCGGGGCTGTCTGGATAGGCTGAATCATCGGCACCCTCCAGCTCGCGCCAGTGGCGAATACATTCTGGTTTTTGCATGACTTCTCCGGGACGTTAACATTCAGGGTAGAAGCCGTCAGTATGGACCAGCATGCGGCGTTTATACTGCTTTTATGGTAAAGTGAGGGGCTCATAAACCGAGGAATGCTGATGGATACGACGACTTCACAAAACGTGTTAGCGCAGGCTGAAAAGCTCTGTGCGCAGCGCAATGTGCGACTGACGCCGCAACGCCTGGAGGTGCTGCGCCTGATGACGCTGCAAACGGGTGCCATCAGCGCTTACGATTTGCTGGATTTGCTGCGCGTCAGCGAACCGCAGGCCAAGCCGCCGACCGTTTACCGCGCTTTGGATTTTCTGCTCGAGCAGGGGTTTGTTCACCGGGTGGAATCCGCCAACAGCTACGTGCTGTGTAACCTTATTGACCAGCCCACGCATTCCTCCGCCATGTTTATCTGCGAGCGGTGCGGGGCGGTGAAAGAAGAAGCGGCGCAGGGCGTGGAAGACATCATGCATAAGCTGGCCGCCAAAATGGGCTTTGCCCTGCGGCATAACGTGATTGAAGCGCATGGGCTATGCTCCGCGTGCGCGGAAGTAGAGGCCTGTAGCCATAAAGAAGAGTGCAGCAGCCACGATCACACGGTGCTCATTAAGAAGAAAGTTAGATAGAAACGCGTTAAAGCAGAGGGGAACGGTACATCCTTGTACCAGGGCAGGGTAGCCTTAGAGGGTTAGCACATTTGAGGGTTGTGCGGCTACCAGCGGTATTTGTTGCGGGTTTCCCAGTCAACAACTTCCTTTTCCGCCTGATCTTTCGATGACCCATAGCGTTCCTGAATCTTACCGACCAGCTGATCGCGTTTCCCTTCGATGACCGTCATATCATCGTCGGTCAGCTTGCCCCATTTCTCTTTCACAGTACCTTTAAACTGCTTCCAGTTACCGCCGATTTCGTCTTTATTCATAATAATGTCCTCATCGTTCGGTGAAGAATCGTTAACGTTAATTTCGCCCTTGTGAAGCCGTTTGGCTGTCACTCATATCTGCTGGACGTGATAATAATTGTAGTCAAGGATCTGGCACCGAGGCGGGAATTAAGAATATTGAACCATCGCGGACAGCGAAAATGCGCTGAAAGCGGCTAAAAACAGCCGCAAATCAGCGGGCTAAACGGTGATTAAAACCGCGTCAGCAGTTGTAACTAACTATGATTTTCTGCCTGAAACCAGGTGTTGTTTCGCCAATGGCGACGCCAAATCCAGCCCAGAGAAAGGCCGCGCAAAGCCAGGAATACCGCCACAGACAGCCATAGCCCGTGGTTGCCCAGATAGGGCACCGTCAGCAGCGCCAGGCCAAAGCCAGCCGCGGCGACGGCCATGCTATTACGCATCTCGGCCCCGCGCGTTGCCCCGATGAACATCCCGTCCAGCAGGTAACACCAGACGCCCACTACCGGCAGCACAATTTGCCAGTTCAGATAGCGATCGGCCTGCTGCTGTAGCTCTGGCAGCGAGGTCAGCATGGAGACGATGCTTTCGCCGAACAGCGCATAAACAACGGCAAAACTCAGCGCGACAAGCCCGGCCTGCCGACAGGCTGCCTGCCAGACGCCCAGCAGCTGGCTGCCGTTGCGCGCGCCGTAGGCCTGACCCGAGTGCGCCTCAACGGCGTAGGCAAAGCCGTCCAGCGCGTAGGCCGTAAAGGTTAACAGCGTCATCAGTACGGCGTTGACCGCCACCACTTCGCTGCCCAGCCGTGCACCGAATATTGTGACGGAGGCAAAGCAGATTTGCAGCAGCAGGGAACGCAGCATGATATCTCTGTTCAGCGCCAGCAGGCGGCGAACGTTCCCACGCCAGGCGTCCTTGAGCATAGCGAAGCTTATCCCCCGCAGGCCGAGCACTTTCTTCACCATCAGCAGGCCGATGGCAAAAGTGGCGTATTCCGACACGACCGTCGCAAGCGCCGCACCCTGCACGTTCATATGCAGGCCCATCACCAGCCACAAATCGAGCACGATATTCAACACGTTCCCGACGACCAGCAGAATAACCGGGGCCCGGGCATACTGAACGCCGAGCAGCCAGCCCAGCAGCACCAGGTTTGCCAGCGAGGCCGGAGCGCTTAGCCAGCGGATCTCAAGGAAGCGGCTTGCCTGTTCAAGCACCTGTTCATTGCCGCCCACAATATTAAGCGCCAGGGAAATCAAAGGGTAACGCAAAGCCACAATGGCGATACCCGCCATTAGCGCCAGCAGCAGAGGTTGAACTAGCGCCCGTGCAAGCGCCGCCGGGTTATTAGCCCCAAACGCCTGTGCCGTCAGGCCGGTGGTGCTCATGCGTAAAAACAGCAGCAGCATAAACAGGAAGCTGGTTGCCGTAGCACCGATTGCCACGCCGCCGAGGTAAATCGGACTGTCCAGATGGCCAATCACCGCCGTATCCACCAGGCCCAGCAGGGGAACGGTGATATTGGAGAAAATCATGGGTAACGCAAGGCGCCAGAGCGCTTTATCCGTCTTAGAAAAGAAACGCATGCGGAAGTCCTGACGGGTAGGAAGAGGAGATTTTTAAGGTGATGCGCGGCGGGCGCGCATCACATAACGCGGAGAATTACAGCCAGTCACCGTTGCGGATCACCCCAACGGCCAGCCCTTCAATGCTGAAGTTCTGTTCACGAAGATCGACGACGATAGGCTCGAACTCGCTGTTTTCAGGCAGCAGCTGCACGGTATTACCCTGCTGCTTCAGGCGCTTCACGGTCACTTCATCATCGATACGCGCCACGACCACCTGGCCATTACGCACGTCCTGGGTTTTATGCACGGCCAGCAGATCGCCGTCCAGAATGCCGATGTCTTTCATCGACATGCCGCTCACGCGCAGCAGGAAGTCCGCATTCGGTTTAAATAAGGATGGGTCGACCTGATAATGGCCTTCGATATGCTGCTGAGCCAGCAGGGGTTCACCTGCGGCAACGCGGCCCACTAACGGGATGCCCGTTTCTTCTTCTACCAGAAGACGGATACCGCGCGATGCGCCGGAGACAATCTCAAGAACCCCTTTTCGGGCCAGCGCCTTGAGATGCTCTTCGGCCGCGTTGGGAGAACGGAACCCCAGACGTTGAGCAATCTCGGCACGCGTCGGCGGCATGCCGGTCTGGCTGATATGATCCCGAATGAGATCAAACACCTCTTGCTGCCTGGTAGTTAAAGCTTTCATTCCGCCCCCTGGGTGTTTATACAGTTATGCTGTGAGTATATACAGTCAAAGGCGAATTTGAAACCATAAATTAAGCAAAAAACCAGGCACTTATCGCAATCTGGAAAGGCTCTCGCAAATTATTGCCAATGCTGCCAAAGCAGCGTGACCCAGGTAACAACTGCGAGGATAATCGTTATCAGAACCGCGGCGGAGCCCATGTCTTTTGCCCGGCCGGAAAGTTCGTGGTAATCCGTGCCCACGCGGTCCACTAGCGCTTCAATCGCGCTATTGAGAATTTCAACAATCATCACCAGCACGACAGAACCGATAAGAAGGATACGGGTGATGGGGTCAACGTCCAGCCAGCAGGCAACGGCGATGGCGATAACCGCAGCAACACCTTCCTGGCGGAAGGCAGCTTCGTTAATCCAGGCGGCACGAATGCCCTTCCAGGAATAGCCTGCGGCTTTAATAATACGGGTGAATCCAGTGGTGTTATTCGCCATTTCGGGAAACCTTTTTAAAATATAAGCGTCAATGCTTATCTGCACCCAACAGCGTCCAGGTTCAGCCTGCTTATCGGCAACCTGTAGGATGGCGGGTAAAATCGCAACGCCACAGAAATCTAGTCCAGTTTCTGATATTCTTGCGGCGAATTTGCATTATTAACCTGAGGCTTTACATCGTTTATGTCAGGCTGGCCAAGAATTTACTACAAATTACTTAATTTACCATTAAGCGTTCTGGTAAAAAGCAAGTCCATTCCGGCCGATCCACAGGCCGAATTAGGACTGGATCCCTCACGCCCAATTATGTACGTCCTGCCTTATAACTCTAAGGCTGACCTGCTGACGCTGCGCGCGCAGTGTCTCGCACATGATTTACCGGACCCTCTGGAACCGTTAGAAATTGACGGCGCGGTACTGCCTCGCTATGTCTTCATCCACGGCGGGCCGCGCGTTTTCACCTACTACACGCCAAAAGAAGAGTCGATAAAGCTCTTCCATAATTATCTGGACCTGCACCGCAGCAACCCGAATCTGGACGTGCAGATGGTGCCGGTTTCGGTGATGTTTGGCCGCTCGCCGGGGCGAGAAAAAGGCGAAGTCAATCCACCTTTACGTACCCTGAACGGCGTGCAGAAGTTCTTTGCCGTTTCGTGGCTGGGCCGCGACAGCTTCGTGCGTTTTTCTCCGCCGGTTTCCCTGCGCCGCATGGCGACAGAGCACGGCACGGATAAAACTATTGCTCAGAAGCTGGCCCGCGTGGCGCGTACGCACTTCGCTCGTCAGCGTTTAGCGACTATCGGCCCGCGTCTGCCGGTACGCCAGGATCTGTTCAATAAGCTGCTGGCATCGAAGGCCATTGCTCGCGCCGTCGAAGACGAAGCGCGCAGCAAGAAAATCTCCCATGAAAAGGCCCAGCAAAACGCCGTGGCGCTGATGGAAGAGATTGCGGCAAACTTCTCCTATGAGGCCATCCGCCTGACGGATCGCGTGCTGGGGCTAACGTGGAACCGCCTGTATCAGGGCATCAACGTTAATAACGCCGAACGCGTGCGCCAGCTGGCGCATGACGGGCACGAAATCGTCTATGTGCCCTGCCACCGCAGCCACATGGACTACCTGCTGCTGTCATACGTTTTGTATCATCAGGGGTTAGTGCCTCCGCACATTGCCGCGGGGATTAACCTGAACTTCTGGCCAGCCGGCCCGATCTTCCGCCGTCTGGGTGCCTTCTTCATTCGTCGAACTTTTAAAGGCAGCAAGCTGTACTCGACGGTGTTCCGCGAATACCTCGGCGAGCTGTTCAGCCGCGGCTATTCCGTTGAATACTTCGTGGAAGGCGGGCGCTCCCGTACGGGCCGTCTGCTTGATCCGAAAACCGGCACGCTGTCGATGACCATTCAGGCGATGCTGCGCGGCGGGACGCGACCTATCACGTTAGTCCCTATTTACATCGGCTACGAGCACGTGATGGAAGTGGGCACTTACGCCAAAGAGCTGCGCGGCGCGACGAAAGAGAAAGAAGGCTTCATGTCAATGTTACGCGGGCTGAGCAAGCTGCGTAATCTGGGCCAAGGCTACGTGAACTTCGGCGAACCGATGCCGCTGATGACCTTCCTGAATCAGCGCGTGCCGGAATGGCGCGACTCCATCGATCCGATTGAAGCCGTGCGTCCGGCCTGGCTCACGCCAACGGTGAACGAAATTGCCGCCGAGCTAATGGTGCGCATCAACAACGCAGGGGCGGCAAACGCCATGAACCTGTGCTGTACCGCGCTGCTGGCCTCCCGTCAGCGTTCGCTAACCCGCGAGCAGCTTACGGAGCAGCTGGATTGTTACCTGAGCTTCCTGCGCAACGTGCCTTATTCCCCGGATGCGACGGCACCTGAGTCCACCGCCAGTGCGCTAATCGAGAGCGCGCTTCAGATGAACAAGTTTGAAGTCGAGAAAGATACCATCGGCGACATCATCATTCTGCCGCGCGAGCAGGCCGTGCTGATGACCTATTACCGCAACAACATCATGCACATGCTGGTGCTGCCGTCGCTGCTGGCGGCGATCGTCACCCAGCATCGCCATATCGACCGCAAAGCGCTGCTGCGCCAGGTTGAAGTCGTATATCCGATGCTGAAATCCGAGCTGTTCCTGCGCTGGGATAAGGCGGATCTGGCGGCGGAAATCGACTCGCTGGTCGATGAAATGGTGCGTCAGGAGCTGGTGGTTATCAGCGGCGAAGAAGTGCAGATCAATCCGGCTCGTTCCCGTACTTTGCAGCTGCTGGCCGCAGGTGTACGCGAAACGCTGCAGCGGTATGCCATCACCTTCTGGCTGCTCAGCGCTAATCCTTCCATCAACCGCGGAACGCTAGAGCGCGAGAGCCGAACCGTGGCGCAGCGCCTCTCCATGCTGCATGGAATTAACGCGCCGGAGTTCTTCGACAAGGCCGTATTTACTTCTCTGGTGCTGACGCTGCGCGATGAAGGCTATATCAGCGATACCGGCGATGCAGAACCCACCGAAACCATGAAGGTTTACCAGATGCTGGCAGACCTTGTGACCTCGGATGTCCGTTTGACCATTGAGAGCGCGACGTCGCAGGCGGCAACGGCGGAGTAATCAGGCAGGCTCATGCAAACAGGCGGGGAAACCCGCCTGTTTTATTTTCAGAAGTGCAAATAGCTTAGCGCCACGCCGATAAACAGCACCAGCCCGACGTAGTTATTATTGAGGAATGCCCGGAAGCAGGCGTCCCTGTCGCGCTTTGCCGTCAGCCTTTGCTGATGAATAAACAGCGCCCCGGCCAGCGCAATCGCCCAGTAATACTCCCCGCCAAGCCCGTTCAGCCAGCCAATCACCGCCATCAGCGCCAGCACCGCAATTTGCAGCACGCCAACGATCAGGTTGTCGAAGCGGCCAAACAGTATCGCCGTGGATTTAATACCGATTTTCACATCGTCATCGCGATCAACCATTGCATACTGCGTGTCGTAGGCCACCGCCCAGCAGATGTTGGCGATAAACATCAGCCAGCAGCTCAGCGGTACCGACTCGCTCACCGCCGCAAACGCCATCGGGATCGACCAGCCAAACGCGGCGCCCAGCACGACCTGCGGCAGGTGGGTATAGCGCTTCATAAACGGATAAACCCATGCCAGCGCGAGAGCCGCTACCGACAGGAGAATGGTCATGGTGTTGAGCGTCAGCACCAGCAGGAAGGAGAGCAGGACCAGTATGACGAACAGCGTGCGCGCTTCTTTTTCGCTAACGGCCCCGCTCGGCAGCGGGCGGTTTGCAGTGCGTTTCACATGCCCGTCAAATTTGCGGTCGGCGTAATCATTCACTACGCAGCCAGCCGCTCGCATCATCCACACGCCAACGACAAAGATAGCCAGAATGGTCAGCGGCGGCGCACCGGGCGTGGCAAGCCACAGGGCCCACAGCGTCGGCCAGAGCAGCAGCAGCGATCCAATCGGCTTCTCCAGCCGCATCAGGCGCACGTACGCCTGGAATTTTCCTTCAGTCAGGCTCCATTCCATTATTTTTCCTCTTCATACAGCGGCGACGCGGGCAGGAACAGTTCGGTCAGCAGCAGCGGCTTATCGGACAGTCTCAGGCGGGAACGACGCCCCCACAGCTCCGCGCTGCGGCCAATCTGGATAAAATCACGAGTCAGGGTAGACGAGCTAAAGAGATAGCGTCCGAGCGGCGTGGTGCCGAGCTTCTGCAAGGCCAGTTCCGGGCCGTCGAGCGTGGATTCTGGCACGACGGTACGGCCAACCAGCCAGGGTACGCCGTCGCCGCACAGCAGGATTTCGCGCAGCCAGTAGCGCTCCGCCGCCGGGAGCATTTCCGCTTCGGGTAATGACTCATCGGCCGTGACAAAACCTTCGCGTACGATGTCGACCGTGACGCGTGAACAGTGCTGTTCAAAACGTTTTGTCATTGAGTCTTCCAGCAAAAGCCAGTCGAGGAAAGCGGCGCTTAACCCGTCCGGGATTTCAGCGAAGAAGCTCAGAGCGCGCAATTGCGATAGCGCCTCAGACATGGGGAAATCTCCGATACATAACCTGCGGGCATTGTAACGCAGAACATCGCAACCAGGGCAGTCAAAGGAAACACAGAAGGCAAAAATAACAACATTCTTGCAACACAAAGAGGAATTCACTCCTCTGAATCATGCAATTGCCGGGCAGACGGCAGAAGATAAGGCGACGAAAAAAAGGTGCGCCTGAGCGCACCAATACTACAAGCATCAGCAACGTGGGGAGAAATTACCCCTTGCCTTTTACACTGCTGATAAAAGTTTTACGGGCGGAGGTGGAACCCAGACGCTCGGCTTCATTCAGCAGTTTCAGGGCCTTATCGATCTCCCCTTTGTCCACGGCTTGCTTGATGGCCTGGTTATAGTAGCTTTCCGTGTCGTTCAGAATAGGTTCGCTCTTCGCGGCCGGGGCGCTAACCGGCGCGGCGGCCGTGGCTGAAGCGGTTGCCACAGCCGGAGCGGCATAGGCGGTAGCCGGTGCGGCCGTATTCCCCACGGTTACCGGGTCCGGGCTGCTGGAAGAGCCGAACAGCGGGCCGACCAGAATGCTGGAGCCGGAAGAAGTGCTCGCTTTGAGCTTCAGCGTGCCGGTTGTGCCGTGGGTGGCAATCGGGTCTGGAATATCCGGGATCGCGTTGCCGTTGCCTTTGGCATAGGCCTTGGCCGGATCGACCATGGTGGTGGTTTGTTTGGTGTCTTTATCGGTGGTAAAGACCAGCAGATAAAGCTTTTGCTGCCCCAGAGCCGGGGTCAGCTTGAACGTGCCTTCCAGGCGATTATCGGACATCACGCCCGGCTCCTGGTAGGCGAAGAAGCTGCTTGGGAAAAACGCGGCTGGATGCAGATTCTGGTCCAGAACCAGGACGTTCGGCGCAAAGACGGTGTTTTTATCCACCTGGCTGGTGAGCGTAATGGTCAGCTCACCAATGTTGGCCGGAACGCTGTAGGCCGCCACCGGGCCAAGAATATCGGCCACATTCAGAGACTGTCCACCGGTCGCCAGATTTGTCGTATGCGCTTTATTCTGGGTGACAGGCGTCCACTGAAGCTGTTGCAGGGCAGAAGCCGGGATCGCCGGGGCGGCGCTCAGGTCCTGCGGGACGATGTTGACGTCAGCCAGGCTCACGCCGGGCAGGCTTGCGAGCAGCCCTGCCGACAGGCAGAGTGCGAGGAGACTTTTTTTCATTTTCATTTTTATATACCTCGAAGAGAAAGTCGGTGGAGGTTAGCCAGGCAATAGCGCTCTCCACCTGAAACGAGCATTGGCATACAAGGGTAATCAAGATGTGGGAGGCAGTGGCACCTCCCACATCGGGTCATAACATCAGGTTAAGGCTGTCTTACCACCAGATTTCCATCTGGGCACCGAAGGTGAACTCGTCGTCGTTACCGCGGCTGTTAGAGAAGGTGCCGTTGCCGGTAGAGTCAGCGATAGCAAAGCGAGTTGTGCTGCCGCTGGAGTCTTTGGCATAACCCCATTTCTCATCCCACTTGGCGTAGGTTGCGAAGACGCGCAGGGCCGGACGGGACCAGATGCTGTCGCCTGCCTGCCACTGTTGGGCCAGGGTAATTTTGTATTGGCCGTTACGATCGCCCGTTTCCTGGGATTTCACGTTGTCATAGCCAACTTCCAGCAGGGTGCTCATGATCGGCGTCCATTTGAACATTGGACGAACGCCCACGGTGTACCATTCGGTACCCTGGTTATCGTCCAGATCGATGTTCTGATACATGCCGACGTACATCAGGTCCCAGCGGTCTGCCAGAGTGATAGCACCGTGGTCAAGAACGCGAATCATGTGGCCGTCGTTGTTGACGCTGCCGCCCTGAGCCTGACCTTTACCCTGTGAGGTCATGGAGTCAGTTGCGTACTGAACAACAAACTTGTTGTAGCCTTTCAGCATGCTTTGGGTATGTTCGAGGGTCCCCATCCAGCCGTCTTTAGACGCGCCAGGCTGCAGATAATAATCGTCAGGAATATTGGTGTGACCGTAGTCAACGCCCAGTTCCAGGGTGCCGCCCGGGTTGGTTTCAATACCAGCCCAACGCACGTCAAATACGTCATTTGGCACTTTGTTGTTATAGGTACGTTCGCCGGTAACCGGATCGCGCTCGCCAAACGCAGAAGAACCGCCTGACTCAGAAGAACGGGTCGCCGCGAAGGACAGTTTACCTACGCCAACGTCGATGTTTTCCAGACCGGCACCGGGACCAGAAATATCCCAGTAGTAGAAGTCGATCATGTGGACGTCATGACGCTGATAGAAGCGTTTACCGGCCCACATGTTGGCACCAGGCAGCGCGTCGATCAGGTTTTTACCCTGCACGTTAAACTCACGGATCGCCGGAGTATTGGTATCTTCCCAGTCATTCAGCTGAGGAGAGTTATAGGCGATGTTGGAATCGAAGTAGAAGCTCTTATCCCCTTCTTTCCAGACTTCCTGGCCTAATTTAATTTCGGCGTAGGTTTCACATTCGTTACCCAGACGATATTTAGACTGAGCACCAGTTGCCTGGAAACATTCTTGTGGGCCGCCGCTGCCGGTCCAGCCGATACCAGAACGAGCATAACCGTGGAAGTCCACCGCCAGCGCCTGAACAGACATCACGCCTGCCGCTACGGCGACTGCCAGTGGGAGTTTGCGCAGAGTAATCATCATTCTATCTCCTGAGATCATTGCTTTTCTTTTTTTGTGGGAATGCTTAAACGCCTGGCTCTTGATGCAGCCGACGACATGCGGTGCCATCTTCACGGAAGAGATGGCAACGCTCTGGCGGCAGGCCAATTGCGAATGTGGCACCCTCTTTTACCAACACCACGTCATTCTGGCGGTACACCAGATTTTGACGAATGGCGGGGATTTGGATGTGAATCTGAGTTTCGTGACCTAGCTGCTCCACCACCTGCACCTCACCTTCAAGGGTGACGTCGGCGATATCGCTTGGCAGCAAATGTTCCGGGCGAATACCCAGGGACATGTTGGCTCCAACCTGGACTTCGCTACTTTCAACCGGCAGCCAGACCTGCTGGCGGTTCGGTAATTCAACCTGCACCTGGTCAATGGCCGTGGCAGTGACTTTTACCGGCAGGAAGTTCATCTTTGGCGAGCCGATAAAGCCCGCGACAAAACGGTCTGCCGGATAGTGATAAAGTTCGAGCGGTTTACCCACCTGCGCCACGCGGCCTGCGTCCAGCACCACAATCTTGTCGGCGAGCGTCATGGCTTCAACCTGATCGTGGGTGACGTAAATCATCGTGCGCCCAAGGCGCTTATGCAGACGGGAAATCTCAATGCGCATCTGCACGCGCAGCGCGGCATCAAGGTTGGAAAGAGGTTCATCGAGTAAAAACACGCGCGGCTCTGCCACCAGCGTACGGCCAATGGCGACGCGCTGACGCTGCCCGCCGGAAAGCGCTTTCGGGCGGCGTTCGAGCAAATGTGCAAGCTGTAAAGTTTCAGAAACCTGGTTGACCCGCTGATTGATTTCTTCTTTTTTGGCACCGGCCAGCTTCAGACCGAAGGACATGTTTTCTGCCACTGACAGGTGCGGGTAAAGCGCATAGGACTGGAACACCATGCCTATACCGCGCTCCGCGGGCGGCACATCGTTCATGCGTTTTTCACCGATGAACAAATCACCGCTGGTCACGGTTTCCAGACCGGCAATCATACGCAGCAGAGTGGATTTGCCGCAGCCTGACGGCCCAACAAAGACCACGAACTCGCCTTCGCGAATATCCAGGTTGATATCTTTCGATACCACCACATCGCCCCAGGCTTTTGTGACGTTCCGCAGCTGTACGCTTGCCATGCCCTTCTCCCTTTCTACTGCATCCTGCCCGCTCAATAACGCGGCCAACATAAGAGGTGAATCAAGATGTGTCGGACTATGAACGATCGCTACAAGCTGTGAATCCTCCACCCCGGCGGTTTTTTATGGGGGAGGAGGCGGGAGGATGAGAGAGGGCGTTCTGCAACCGGTTGCAGTCGCGGCAAGAGATTTTCGTGATCCTGGTTTCAAATTTCCGTGACCTTTTGTGTGCGCCAGAACACATAACTGCCAGTTATGCAAAGCAGATCACAGTTAATCGCGGTGGGGCGTAGACCGAGGGAGGATGAGAAGCGCTTGCCATCTCCGCAGACTGAACTCGCCAATTCGTTCTACCTATACCCTATAGCATTCAGGTCGCAGGCAGGCGGCAAGGAAGAGAATGCCGATGAGCTGATATAAATTAGTGATTCGGTTGAGCTTCTACAGCCAATACCCCCTGCGGCATGAAGGATGACGGGTATCGCGCAAACCACCACTCAAAAGGATGGGACACATGAAAATTAAAACCGGCGCCCGCATTCTCGCTCTGTCAGCCCTGACGACGATGATGTTTTCCGCCTCTGCACTGGCCAAAATTGAAGAAGGTAAACTGGTCATCTGGATTAACGGCGACAAGGGCTACAACGGCCTGGCTGAAGTCGGTAAGAAGTTTGAGAAGGATACCGGGATTAAAGTGACCATCGAACATCCGGACAAGCTGGAAGAGAAATTCCCGCAGGTGGCCGCGACGGGCGACGGTCCTGACATTATTTTCTGGGCGCACGACCGCTTTGGCGGCTACGCGCAGTCCGGCCTGCTGGCCGAAATCTCTCCGGACAAAGCCTTCCAGGATAAGCTGTATCCGTTTACCTGGGACGCCGTTCGCTACAACGGCAAAATCATTGCTTATCCGGTCGCGGTTGAAGCGCTGTCGCTGATTTATAACAAAGACCTGGTGCCAAACCCGCCGAAGACCTGGGAAGAAATTCCCGCGCTGGATAAAGAGCTGAAGGCGAAAGGTAAGAGCGCACTGATGTTCAACCTCCAGGAACCGTACTTCACCTGGCCGCTTATCGCCGCGGACGGTGGCTACGCGTTTAAACATGAAGGCGGCAAATACGACGTGAAAGACGTCGGCGTGGACAGCGCAGGGGCGAAAGCGGGCCTGACTTTCCTGGTTGACCTGATTAAAAACAAACACATGAATGCCGATACCGACTACTCCATCGCCGAGGCCGCCTTTAACAAAGGCGAAACCGCGATGACCATTAACGGTCCGTGGGCGTGGTCCAACATCGACAAGAGCAAGATCAACTACGGCGTCACGCTGCTGCCAACCTTTAAAGGCAAGCCGTCTAAACCGTTCGTCGGCGTGCTGAGCGCGGGCATCAACGCCGCCAGCCCGAACAAAGAGCTGGCGAAAGAGTTCCTTGAAAACTACCTGATGACCGATCAGGGCCTGGCTGAAGTGAACAAAGACAAGCCGCTGGGCGCCGTTGCGCTGAAATCCTATCAGGATCAGCTGGCGAAAGACCCGCGCATTGCCGCCACCATGGACAACGCCCAGAAAGGCGAAATTATGCCTAACATTCCGCAGATGGCCGCCTTCTGGTACGCCACTCGCACGGCGGTTATCAATGCGGTTAGCGGTCGTCAAACCGTTGACGCCGCGCTGAAAGACGCTCAGGGACGCATCACCAAATAATGACGTTACCCCCTCTCCCGCGGGAGAGGGGGACAGGATCATGAGCTGTAGAGGAAGACCCCATGGATGTAGTTAAAAAGAGCCGCTGGTGGCAAAACGACGCGCTGAAGTGGTCAGTGGTCGGGCTGTTAGGCGTACTGGTGGGCTATCTTGTCGTCTTAATGTACGCCCAGGGGGAGTACCTTTTTGCCATTATGACGCTGATTTTAAGCTCGGTTGGCCTCTATATTTACGCTAACCGCAAGGCTTATGCCTGGCGTTATGTTTACCCAGGCCTCGCCGGGATGGGACTGTTCGTACTGTTCCCGCTGGTGTGCACCATCGCCATCGCCTTCACCAACTACAGCAGCACCAACCAGCTCACCCAGGAACGCGCTCAGGAAGTGCTGATGGACCGCCAGTATCAGGCGGGCAAAACCTTCAGCTTCGGCCTGTACCCCGCGGGCGATGAGTGGCAGCTGGCGCTGACCGACGGCGAAAGCGGCAAGAATTTTATCTCGGAAAGCTTCAAATTTGGCGGCGAGCAGCATCTGAAACTGAAAGAAGCCGATACGCTGCCGGCAGGTGAGAAAGCCAACCTGCGCGTGATTACGCAAAACCGCCTCGCGCTGACGCAAATCACCGCCGAGATGCCGGATGCCAGCACGCTGACCATGAGCTCCTTGCGCCAGTTCTCCGGCACGCGCCCGCTTTACACGCTGGCCGACAACGGCGAGCTGACCAACAATCAGAGCGGCGTGAAATACCGTCCCAACAACGGCCTCGGCTATTACCAGTCGGTGAACGCCGACGGCAACTGGGGCAGCGAGCAGCTCAGCCCGGGCTACACCGTGACCATCGGCTGGAAAAACTTCCTGCGCGTCTTCCACGACGAAGGCATCCAGAAGCCGTTCCTCGCGATTTTTGTCTGGACGGTGTTCTTCTCCTTAATCACCGTGGTGCTGACCGTCGCGGTCGGCATGGTGCTGGCCTGCCTCGTACAGTGGGAATCCCTTAAGGGCAAGGCGATTTACCGCGTGCTGCTGATTCTGCCGTACGCCGTACCGTCGTTTATTTCGATTCTGATTTTCAAAGGCCTGTTTAACCAAAGCTTTGGTGAAATCAACATGATGCTGAGCACGCTGTTCGGCATCAAACCGGCCTGGTTTACCGACCCAACCACCTCGCGGGCGATGCTGATTATCGTCAACACCTGGCTGGGCTATCCGTACATGATGATCCTGTGCATGGGCCTGCTGAAAGCGATTCCGGACGACCTGTACGAAGCCTCGGCGATGGACGGCGCCGGCCCGTTGCAGAATTTCTTCAAAATCACGCTGCCGCTGCTGATCAAACCGCTGACGCCGCTGATGATTGCCAGCTTTGCCTTTAACTTTAATAACTTCGTGCTGATCCAGCTGTTGACCAACGGCGGCCCGGACAGGCTTGGGACGACCACGCCCGCCGGCTACACGGACCTGCTGGTGAGCTACACCTACCGCATCGCCTTTGAAGGCGGCGGCGGCCAGGACTTTGGCCTCGCGGCGGCTATCGCAACGCTGATCTTCCTGCTGGTCGGCGCGCTGGCGATTGTTAACCTGAAAGCCACCCGCATGAAGTTTGATTAAGGAGCGCTACTCATGGCCATGGTTCAACCCAAATCTCAAAAGCTGCGTTTGTTCACCACGCACCTGCTGCTGCTGCTGTTCATCGCCGCGATTATGTTCCCGCTGCTGATGGTTATCGCTATCTCCCTGCGACCGGGTAACTTTGCCACCGGCAGCCTGATCCCGGACCAAATTTCCTGGGAGCACTGGAAGCTGGCGCTCGGTTTCAGCGTTGAGCACGCCGACGGCCGCATGACCCCGCCGCCTTTCCCGGTGCTGCTGTGGCTGTGGAACTCCATCAAGATCGCGGGCATTACGGCCATCGGCATCGTGACGCTGTCAACGACCTGCGCCTATGCGTTTGCCCGCATGCGCTTCCCCGGTAAGGCCACGCTGCTTAAGGGCATGCTGATTTTCCAGATGTTCCCGGCGGTGCTGTCGCTGGTTGCGCTGTACGCCTTATTTGACCGTCTCGGCCAGTACATTCCGTTTATCGGGCTGAATACCCACGGCGGGGTGATCTTCGCCTATCTGGGCGGTATCGCCCTGCACGTGTGGACCATTAAAGGCTATTTCGAAACGATTGACGGCTCGCTGGAAGAAGCGGCCGCGCTGGACGGCGCCACGCCGTGGCAGGCCTTCCGCCTGGTGCTATTACCGCTGTCGGTGCCGATTCTGGCGGTGGTCTTCATTCTGTCGTTTATCGCCGCGATTACCGAAGTGCCGGTTGCGTCCCTGCTCCTGCGCGACGTGAACAGCTACACCCTGGCGGTCGGCATGCAGCAGTATCTCAACCCGCAAAACTACCTGTGGGGCGACTTTGCCGCGGCGGCCGTACTCTCCGCCATCCCGATTACCGTCGTCTTCTTACTGGCGCAGCGCTGGCTGGTCAGCGGCCTGACCGCGGGCGGGGTAAAAGGTTAAAATTTCCTGTAAGTCATTGCGTTACATTGTTATGCCACTGCAACCCTCAACTTGACCTCGTATTATTTCCGGCGGCCTTCGGGCCGCCATTTTTTTACTCCCGCTTTAGCCGACTGCTGTTGCACAGCCACAGCGTTATCACCAGCAGCAGAATCGCGCCGGAATAAATCAGCACGTCGAGCGGCTGCTTATGGTCGATGATGATTAGGCGAACGATGGCGGTAATGCCGATATAAATGAAATAGCGCAGCGGGAAGTGATAGCCCGACTGGAAGTACTTCACGATCAGCGCGATAAATTCAAAATAGAGAAAGTAGACCACCAGCCCTTCGATAAACAGATATTTGCTGGCCTGCTCGCTGGGGGTGAACAGCACGTTGGCGAGATGCAGGGTTTCTTTACCGAGGAAGATAATGAGGATCAGGCCCAGCGTCAGCAGGCCCAGATTCAGTACCGTTTGTAGCACGGTGGAGATCAGTTCCACGCGGTTGATAGCCGTCATAACAACACCTCTTGGTTGCGGTCCCGAAGGGCTGTTATACGTTGAAAGTGTGATCTGGATCTAGATTATTAACTTATATAAGCCGCCCTCACATCAGTCCTCTCCCAGAAGAAGCGGCTTCTGATACAGATTACCTTCACCGTTAACCATGTAAGCGAGCTTATTTTCCGTTCACCCGCGCTTCTGGTTTTCTCTGCAACCGTTGTGAACGGTGAACGTATTAAGGGGATTGCACCATCCCCTTAATAATCCCGGTACCCGGCAAATAAATCGCCGCTAAAGCGGTAAACCCCAGTTTTTCCCCAACATGTGCGGTCGTTCGCGATTCGTTCCCGACGATCGCTCTCTTGCGCCGTTCCCGACGGCGCAACCCCACCTGAAGGGGAAAAACTGGGGCGATTTAAGCCGGGGGAAATGAGTTGCGGTAAGTCTGGCGTAAAGGTTTCACTTTTCGGTAGCTGGAAGCGATGCCGTGTTTGAGCAGGCACAGTTTCAAAGCGTGGGTTGTGGGGCCGGCTTAAATCGCCTCTCGGTTGTCTCCTGGTGGCCGGGTCCAGCTGTCGGGAACAGCTGGAGGGCGCGATCGTCGGGAACGAATCGCAACCGACCCAGACACGGAGACAACGGGGAGGTTTACCGCTTGCGGCGATTTATATGCCGGGAGTCGGGATGCCTAAGGGTGTGACGGTGAACACCCTTAGGACGTTCACCGGTTCGGTGGTTGCATAAAGCATAGATCTTATGGTGAACGGAACTTTCCCTGCTCCAACATAAAACCTAATCACAAAAATATGAGTAAGGGACAGCTCTTCGAGTGAGAGTATCCATCAGCGGAAATTCAGGCTGCGGTCGCTGGTCATGCTGTACAGGTCAAACTTGCGGCCCAGCATCTGTCCGCCGTCGCGGGTCAGCGGCGTCCAGCCAATTTGCGCGCGGCTGCGGGTCGGCGTCGAGGTGAAGATGTCCAGCGGCACGTTCACGTAGAAGCCTTTGGTGAAGTCCCCTTCGCCGTACTCCTGCTTCGAAACGTTGGTAATGGTGGCGTAGGTGCCCACCACGATGCCGCTGTCGAAGCGTTTAGAAATCTCAAGCGTGCCGCCCTTGTCTTTCGCCAGATACTGGCCAACGCTCAGTTTCACCAGCACATCGTCCGCAAACGGCGGCGTCCAGTAGCCGGTCAGATGGCCCGTTGGCGCGCTGTAATCGGTGAACTTCATCATGTCCTGCGCGCTGCGCCAGTCACGCTGCTTCACGTAGTTGGCGTTGGCGCCAATCGCCCAGTTGCTGTCGACCGGGCGGTACAGCACTTCCGCCCCTGCCCCGCCGTACATCGTTTCCAGATAGCCGCCGTACACCTGCCCGTACCAGCTGTTGCCCAGATACTGGAAGTAGTTGGCCTGGAGGTTATTCACGTAGACGTCGTTTTCAACGTAGTCACGCACGTGCGTTCGCACGCGCGGCAGCGTCGAATCGTTTGGCGGATTGGTGTAGTTAAACTTGTCGTAGTTGTTGGCGATGTTGGCAAACAGGCTGCCGGTGGTCAGCAAATGATCGGTCACCCACCAGTCGGCGGTGCCCATCACGCCGACCTGATACATGTAGAAGCTTTCCGGGCCGCCAACCGACTGATTCAGCACCGGATTTAGCGAGAAATTCACGCTGGATTTATCGATGTAATAGCCCTGCTCGGTTTTCTCGGGCACCACCGGCTCAACGCGTTTTTGCACCAGTTGAGTTTCATGCCCCAGCGGCTCGCCTTCCAGATGATGACGCAGGCTGGACACGTCGGTTTCCGTCGTCACCTGCGGCATGTTCAAGCGCGTTTCGGTAATGCGGATAGTGCGAATATTTTCCGGCAGGTCATTCATCACGATGCGGTTTGCACGCTCGATACCCTCACGCGAATCACGGTATTTCACCTGCTCGCCGGTCACGTACAGCGTATCGCCTTTAACCTGCATATTCGGATTAGCCAGCCCCGCGTTGTACTTAAGCAGCGTCAGCTGGTTAGCCACCACGTTGTGCTGCAGGATTTCATCCTGCGGATTTGGCTGGTACTGCGGGCGACGATTATCGTTGTAGCCCGGGCGCAGATCGTTGAAGTTGGTGCGCAGGGTGAAGCCGAACATCACCGTGTTGCCGCGCTCGTAGCTGAGGTTAACGTCGGCCCAATCGGTGACGCGGTAGATTGCGCCGACGTTAAAGTTGCTGCGCTGATTAAGCTTGCCGGCAAAGTCCTGGGCGTAGTTATTGCCTTCATATTCCAGCTTCAGGCGCAGCGGCTGCCACGGCGTCTGATACTCAATCCCGCCAAACAAAGAGGCCGGGCCGTGGAACATACCGCCGAAGTCAAACGAACCGGCCTGCTTGTAGCTGTTATCGCGGTAGCAAAAGCTGTTGCTGACCTCGCAGAAAGGGTTCTTCACGTTGCCGCTGGTGCCCATATAGCCCCAGCCCATCCCCAGCGAGAAATCAAACGGCCCCCAGGCTTTGTTAGCCACGACGTATTCGCCGTCGAACAGGCCGGTGCCGCCTAAATCGCGCATCCCCACCGCCACCTGCGGCAGGTAATAGCCTTCTTCCCACAGGCGGACTTTCATATCGAAAGCCTTGTCTTTGTAGGTCTGGTCGCCGGAAAACGCGTCTACCGAGCTGTACTGTTTGGTTCGTACATCGGTGTAGCGCAGCGTTGTTTCAAGCCACGGAAAGAGCTGGATGGAGGCCGAATAAAAGCGGTACTGATCGTTGTCGCGGTAGTTGGCGCTGAACTCCCCGGTGCGCGCCATGCGTGCCGTCGGCGTTTGCAGCAGGCCGACGCCGCCAAAGTCAGACTGCGAAGGGCCAACGGGCGCCGGAAAAGTTTCTGCCTGGCAGGCGGCCGAAACGGCGAGGGCCAGCAGGCTGTAGAGATATTTTTTTTTCATCAATCCGGTATCCGACGGGTCAGGGAGGTAAGGATTTGCTGATTGAGCTCGTTAAAATCAGAATCAAAAAATCTGTCGGCAAAACCGACGAAAAGAATGCTGCCCGGCAACAGCTCTACGTGACGCCGATTCCAGTATGCCGTCGGGGCTTTTTGCGTTTTCCCGTCGGGATAAATGACCCACGCGTAGCTGCGGTCAGCGCCGCTTAGCCTGCTGACGCTTGCAAGATATTCATCCGCGCTGCGCCCCGGCACAAAAGGCTTTACGCCGGGTGAACTGACCAGCCCAAACAGCGTGATGGTGGCAGGCTGAGGCCCGGCCCACAGGCTGTATTCCCCCTGTAAAGGCACGTTTGCCTTCGGGCGAACCCGCACCCAATCGGGGTCAAGATCGACAAACTGGCGGCCCGTCACTTTGATGGCCTGAAGCTGCTGGCGAACGCTGTTTATCGCCGCCGCGTCATCACCGTCTTCCTGCGCCGCAAACCCGCTTAATTTCGCCAAAAGCTGCTGATGCTGCTGCCCGGCCACCGCCGACGCGTGCCGTTCGCTGATGACCGCCCCCGGCCACCACGCTCTTTCGAGAGACGGCTGCGAGACCAGGTCAGCAAGGCGTTCAACCTGATGGATCTCATGCGGTGGCTGCTTATTGCCGGGATAAACCATCACGTTTCCGGCGGCGTAAAGGTAAGAGCTGCCGAGCGTGAACAGCAGAGCGAGGGCTTTTATTTTCATTCTTTTGCCGCCTTCAGCAGAACCGTGGTTATTGGCCAGTAGTTCGGCCCAATAAATTGTTTTGACCGGCGAATCTGGCCTTCGGTATCGACCCAGAAACGGTTATGCCAGGTTTTACCGGCGGCGGTGATCTCTTCGTCAAGAATGCGTACAGGCGTCACGCTGCTGCCAACTTTCAGAGTATCCGTGCCGTCCCACGTAAAGCTGGAGCGAGCGGTAGCCGAACGAACCTGCTGGCGTTCGGTCCAGGTCATCTGCCGCGTCCAGCCTGCACCATCGACAATCTGGTTCGCTTTCGCCAGCGGGTCTTCGGCAAGACCTGTGACCTGTTGCAGGTTGTCGCCCAGCCCGGTTGTTTTCACCACGCGTCCGCGAGCGGTATTGATCATCGCCCGGTCTTGAGTCACCCACTTTTGCTGGCCGTCTTCGTCGTACGCCAGCACCACGAACAGCTGCGGGCCGCCGTTAATGCTCATGTACTGGCTGGCGTAGCGCATATTTTGAATGTCGTCATCGGTAAGCTGCACGCCGTCGGCGCCCGCGATGCTGTGCCACAGTGAAGAACCAAGGCCTTTTGTGGTGGCGGAACAAGCCTGGAGTAACAGGCAGACAAGAAGTAATGAGAGTCGCTGCACGACGGGTCCCCGGTGTCAAAATAACCACACCGAAGTGTGGTTAGGGTTAAAGCACTCGTGAAATTAGCGGGTGCTGGTCGTCGTGGTCGTGGTAGTCCCGGTATTTGAACCGTCGCCACCGCCGGTGGCCGCCAGAGCGACGCCTACGGCTGACCCGACCGTGCTGGCGCTGGTCGCAGTAGAACTCCCTGCGGACACAGAAGTCGCCTGCGCGCCGGCTGCTTCACCCACTGCAACCGGGTCAGCACTCGCTGCGCTAGCGGCTGCCAGCGTAAATATGGCGAAAGCGCCATAAATGACTTTTTTCATAACAATTTCCCTTCATTGAATGAATGGAGAGGTGCCTGAAAGGTTTTCAGGCGCTTTCGAGTATACACAACAAGAAGTGACAATCAGGCTGCACGGGAAATAGGAAGGAAGTTTTAAGACAAGAGGAAAAAATATAAACAAATCATTATTGTAATAAATATAAAACCATTAAAAACAATACGTTAATTTAAACATTATAAAACAATATGATCCTATTAATCTGAAAGTAACCCCGATAAACTATCTGGCTATAGGTGTTTTTAGGATTAACCTCACCGGGAATAATTGGCAATATAAAGCGGCAAGGGGATTAATCTTATAAATAAATAAGCCGGCACCATGGCCGGCTTATTTCATTCGCTTAACGGCATATTATTATGCACGCCAGGATTTATAACGGTTAATTAAACCGTTGGTGGAACTGTCGTGGCTGCTGATGTTTTTGTCATCGCCCAGCTCCGGCAGGATGCGGTTAGCCAGCTGCTTGCCCAGCTCTACGCCCCACTGATCGAAGGTGAAGATATTCAGGATTGCGCCCTGGGTGAAGATCTTGTGCTCATACAGCGCAATCAGCGCGCCGAGGCTGAACGGCGTGATCTCACGCAGCAGGATGGAGTTGGTTGGGCGGTTGCCTTCGAACACTTTGAACGGCACAACGTGATCCAGCGTTTTAGGGTCCAGGCCCTGATCCGCATATTCCTTCTCAACCACTTCGCGCGCTTTACCAAACGCCAGGGCTTCGGTCTGCGCAAAGAAGTTAGACAGCAGCTTAGGATGGTGATCGGAAAGCGGATTGTGGCTGGTTGCCGGGGCGATGAAATCACAAGGCACCATTTTGGTTCCCTGGTGAATCAGCTGGTAGAACGCGTGCTGTCCGTTGGTGCCCGGCTCGCCCCAGATGATTGGGCCAGTCTGGTAGTCCACGGCGTTGCCGTTACGGTCCACGTATTTCCCGTTGGATTCCATATTGCCCTGCTGGAAGTAGGCGGCAAAGCGGTGCATGTACTGGTCGTACGGGAGAATCGCTTCGGTTTCGGCACCGAAGAAGTTGTTGTACCAGATGCCAATCAGCGCCAGCAGAACCGGCAGGTTCTGCTCCGCCGGCGTGTTAGCGAAGTGTTTATCCATCGCGTGCGCGCCGCTCAGCAGCTCGACAAAGTTGTCGTAGCCCACGGACAGAATGATGGACAGGCCAATGGCGGACCACAGAGAGTAACGGCCGCCGACCCAGTCCCAGAATTCGAACATGTTCGCGGTATCGATGCCAAACTCGCCCACGGCTTTCGCATTGGTGGACAGCGCGGCAAAGTGTTTGGCAACGTGCTTGTTATCGCCTGCGGTAGCCAGGAACCAGTCGCGCGCGCTGTGGGCGTTGGTCATGGTTTCCTGGGTGGTGAAGGTTTTCGAAGCGACGAGGAACAGGGTGGTTTCCGGGTCAACGTTTTTCAACACTTCAGCGATGTGCGTGCCGTCAACGTTAGACACAAAGTGCATGTTCAGATGGTTTTTGTACGGGCGCAGCGCTTCGGTCACCATGAACGGGCCGAGGTCGGAGCCGCCGATACCGATGTTAACCACGTCGGTAATCGCTTTACCGGTGTAGCCTTTCCAGCTGCCGCTGATGATGCTTTCAGAGAAGGCTTTCATCTTCTCCAGCACCGCGTTCACTTCCGGCATGACGTCTTTGCCGTCAACGATAATTGGGGTGTTGCTGCGGTTACGCAGGGCAACGTGCAGTACGGCACGGTCTTCGGTACGGTTGATTTTCTCACCGGCGAACATCGACCTGATAGCACCCTGCAAATCAGTCTCTTTTGCCAACGCCTGCAGCTTAGCCAGAGTGTCTGCGGTGATGCGGTTTTTGGAGAAATCCACCAGCATTAAATCGTCGAACGTTGCGGAAAACTTGCCAAAACGGTCAGCATCCTGCGCAAAAAGCTCGGCGATGGTGACGTCTTTCATTTCGTCAAAATGCGCCTGTAGAGCCTGCCATGCAGCGGTCTGCGTTGGGTTGATATTTTTCATAGCGTTACCCTTTTGATTTGAGAACTGTGACTGCGGTCAATTGTATATCCACCAAACCGGATTTGTGATGACTTTTATACCATCGGGCAAGGAATACCGTTTCAGATTATGTGCCCGCAAAAAATCAGGCGGGCGAGACACCGCCCGGAATGACCGCGTCTACACTGAAAAAAACAGTATGGCCTTCGAAACCAGGTAAGGTAAAAATTTATGGAACTGTCCGTCCCCCTTTTACTGGTGGTGATCACCATCAGTTCACTGGCGGCGCAATGGCTGGCCTGGCTAATACGTTTACCCGCCATCCTCCCGCTGCTGCTGTTTGGCCTGGCGCTTGGGCCGTTGACGGGCATTCTCAATCCGGACGCGCTTTTTGGCGATTTGCTGTTTCCCGTAGTGTCGCTTTCCGTTGCCATTATTCTATTTGAGGGTGCCTTAACGCTGCGCTTCGATGAGATTCGCGGGCTGGGCGGCGTGGTGCGGAATCTGGTTAGTATCGGCATGCTGATGACCTTTGGCGTTATCAGCCTGGCGTGCTGGTGGCTACTCGGGCTTGCCCCGGAGCTGGCCGCGCTGGTCGGCGCGGTGACGGTAGTGACCGGACCCACCGTTATTGCGCCGCTTATGCGCGTGGTGCGCCCCAACGCGGCGGTAAACCAGGTGTTGCGCTGGGAGGGGATTGTTATCGACCCGGTGGGCGCGATTTTCACGCTGCTGGTCTTTGAGTTCATCACTCTGCGTGAGGAAGCCGGTTCTAACCTTCATCTGCTGGTTATCTTCGCCCAAACTGTCGCGGTTGGGCTGGCTGCCGGCGCAATTTTTGGCTGGCTGCTCGGCACCGCGCTAAAACGCGTCTGGCTGCCGGGGTATCTGCAAAATTTCGCGGTGCTGGCGATCGTCCTGCTGACCTTTGGCCTATCCAATACGCTTGCCGATGAGTCCGGCCTGCTGGCGGTGACGGTTCTGGGCGTCTGGCTGGCCAATATGCGCGACGTGGACGTCAGCGATATTGTCGCCTTCAAAGAAGAGCTGTCGGCCATTCTTATTTCCGCTCTGTTTATCATTCTTGCCGCCCGTTTAGACCTTCATGGCGTGCTGGCGATGGGCTGGCCGCTGGCGGCTTTACTGCTGGTGATTCAGTTTATCGCCCGCCCGCTGTGTATTGCGGTATCCACGCTCGGAGCTTCACTCTCTCTGCGGGAAAAGCTACTGCTTTGCTGGATCGCTCCGCGCGGGATTGTCGCCGCGGCGGTCAGCTCGCTGTTTGCCTTAACGTTGCAGCGCAGCGGTTACGAAGGCGCGGACAAGCTGGTTAGCGTAGTGTTCGCCATTATTATCGGCACGGTTGTTCTGCAAAGCCTGACCAGCTCGCCGTTAGCCAGACTGCTCGGCGTGCAGCAGCGCAAACCGAAAGGCGTGCTGATTATCGGCGCAAACTCGGTAGCGCGCACGGTGGCGCACGCGCTGGTCAAACAGAACATCCCCGTGCTGCTGACGGACAACAGCTGGGAATATTACCGGCTCGCCCGCATGGAAAACCTGCCCGCTTATTACGGCAACGCGTGGTCAGAACACGCCGAGAACTATCTCGACCTGAGCAATATGGCGCAGGTGCTGGCGCTCTCGCCTAACCGCCATCAAAACGCGCTGGCGGCTTATCATTTCAGTCATTTACTCGGCGGCGATAAGGTTTTTGCTATTCGCTCAGGCTCGCCGCTGAAAGGGAGAGGCAGCAATGAAAGCGCGCGCTTTCGCCGCCTTGAGCAACTGTTTCCTGAGGACGTGACGTGGAATAGCCTGAGTAGCCTGCTCGCTAAAGGGGCCGTCATTAAAGCTACGCGTCTGAACGAGAACTTCGGCTGGCTCGAATATATGGAAAAAAACAGCGGCGTGGTGCCGTTATTCGCGCTGCCGGAGGATGGGAAGCTTATCTCAATGAGCGGCAAAACCACCCCGGCGCTACCCTGTACGCTGATTGCTTTAGTACAGAATGAGAAATCTGCAACGTCTAAACGTTGACATCAACGCCTTAACATTTTATTTCTATACGCCTAACTTGTTCTTCAGTGAGCAAGCCAGAAGAGGCGCGTCGCCCAGGTAATGTGTTTGAGGAGCCAGTCCGCAGACAGCACAGGAGGGGGAGCGACGCCGAGGTAAGACGCAAAGGGCAATGCGTATTATCGACTGCAGGGGCTGAATCCTCTGGGTTGTCACCAGAAACGTGCGGCAGTCGGACGTTTCACAAGGTGGGGCGCTTCTGGGTGTATCCGTAGTCAGTTCATCTTTTCTACGTCTGCCCCGTTTCCCGCTCTTCCCTTGTGCCAAGGCTGAAAATTTAACGCCATTAGAATGGCCCCCCTGACACGAGGTAGTTATGACACACGCATTCCCACACATTGTCGTCGCCAAATTTGGTGGAACCAGCGTGGCTGATTTCGATGCCATGAACCGCAGCGCCGACGTTGTGCTCTCCGATAAAAACGTTCGTCTGGTGGTGCTTTCCGCCTCCGCAGGCGTGACTAACTTACTGGTCGCGCTGGCCGAAGGCCTTGAGGCCACCGAGCGCTTTGTGAAGCTCGATGCCATTCGCAAAATCCAGTATGACATCGTCGAACGCCTGGCAAACCCGCAGATTATTCGCGAAGAAGTCGAGCGCCTGCTCGAAAACATCACCACGCTGGCGGAAGCCGCTTCTCTGGCAACCTCAACCGCGCTCACTGATGAGCTGGTCAGCCACGGCGAATTGATGTCCACCCTGCTGTTCGTCGAAATTCTGCGCGAGCGCAGCGTTGATGCACAGTGGTTTGATATCCGCAAAATCATGCGTACGAATGACCGGTTTGGCCGCGCGGAACCGGAGGTTGCAACGCTTGCCGAGCTGGCGGAGCAGCAGCTTCAGCCGCGTCTCGAGCAGTCTATCGTTATTACTCAGGGCTTTATCGGCAGCGAAGCTAAAGGCCGCACCACAACGCTTGGCCGCGGCGGCAGCGATTATACCGCCGCGCTGCTGGGCGAAGCGCTGCACGCCAGCCGGGTTGATATCTGGACGGACGTACCGGGTATTTACACCACCGATCCGCGCGTCGTTCCGGCGGCAAAACGCATCGATAAAATCGGCTTTGAAGAAGCGGCTGAAATGGCGACCTTTGGCGCGAAGGTGCTGCATCCTGCAACGCTTCTGCCAGCCGTGCGCTGCGATATCCCGGTGTTTGTCGGCTCCAGCAAAGATCCGCAGGCGGGCGGCACGCTGGTTTGCAACGAAACGGACAATCCTCCGCTTTTCCGCGCGCTGGCCCTGCGCCGTAAGCAAACGCTGCTCACGCTGCACAGCCTGAACATGCTGCATTCTCGCGGCTTCCTGGCCGAAGTCTTCAGCATCCTGGCCCGCCATAATATTTCGGTAGATTTGATCACCACATCGGAAGTGAGCGTAGCCCTGACGCTGGATACCACCGGTTCAACGTCCACCGGCGACAGCCTGCTGACCACGTCACTGCTCACCGAGCTTTCTTCTTTATGCCGGGTGGAAGTGGAAGAGAATCTCGCGCTGGTTGCGCTGATTGGCAACAAGCTTTCTCAGGCCTGCGGCGTGGGCAAAGAGGTATTTGGCGTGCTGGAGCCGTTCAATATCCGCATGATTTGCTACGGCGCATCCAGCTATAACCTGTGCTTCCTGGTGCCGGGCGGCGATGCGGAACAGGTTGTCCAGAAGCTGCACCACAATCTGTTTGAATAAAATTTAAACTCATGCCATGAATACCAGAAGCCGGGCTCGATCCCGGCTTTTTTATAACCAAAAAACAACACCACAAACATCTGCAAGGATCACGCTATGCTCGCGACATTAACCCGGCTCTTCCCGCTCTGGGCGGTGCTGCTCTCCGTACTCGCCTACTTTACCCCCGGCACGTTCACCCCCATCGGCCCCTGGGTCAGCACGCTGCTGATGCTGATTATGTTCGGCATGGGCGTTCACCTGCGTATTGATGACTTTAAACGCGTGCTTTCCCGCCCCGCTCCGGTAGCCGCAGGAACGTTTCTGCATTACCTGATTATGCCGCTGGCGGCCTGGGTACTGGCCAGGCTGTTTCATATGCCGCCCGATCTTTCAGCAGGGATGGTGCTGGTTGGCAGCGTGGCAAGCGGTACCGCCTCGAACGTGATGATTTACCTGGCCAAAGGTGACGTGGCGCTTTCGGTGACGATTTCTTCCGTTTCCACGCTGGTGGGCGTTTTCGCCACGCCGCTGCTCACTCGCCTGTACGTCGATGCGGATATCAAAGTTGACGTTATGGGAATGCTGGTGAGCATCCTGCAAATCGTGGTGATTCCGATAGGCCTGGGCTTGATTGTGCATCACCTGTTCCCGCGGCTTGTGAAGCGCGTTGAGCCCTATTTACCGGCATTTTCAATGCTCTGCATACTGGCAATCATCAGCGCCGTGGTGGCGGGCAGCGCGAGCCATATTGCGTCGGTCGGTTTTATGGTGATTATCGCGGTCATCCTGCACAACGGCATCGGTCTGCTGAGCGGTTACTGGGGCGGTCGGCTGTTTGGGTTTGACGAATCAACCTGCCGCACGCTGGCCATTGAGGTTGGGATGCAAAACTCCGGCCTTGCCGCCACGCTCGGCAAGATTTACTTCTCGCCGCTGGCTGCCCTGCCGGGGGCGCTGTTCTCAGTCTGGCACAATCTTTCCGGCTCTCTGCTGGCAGGCTACTGGTCCGGAAAACCGGTCGATAAGAATGCGGATAAGCACCTGAAAAAACGCCGCGCCTGACGGGTAAAGCTGGCCCGGGAAACCGGGCTTTCTTTATCCGACCAAAACCGTGACCGGCTTACCTATTCTGCTCAGCATGTTCACCAGCGCATCGATAGTAAATTTGCTGATTTTTTTGTTTACCACATCAGAAACACGAGGCCGTGAAATATGTAAGACCTTCGCCACCTCCGCTTGTTTAAGCTGATGTACGGCTATCCACCGAGAAATCTCTTCCATCAGCTGCTCTTTAATCGCGATGGCATGCGCAATCTCACCGATGAATCAGCATACAAACGCTCTGCTTCCTCGGGAGAGAATCCCAAACCGAGAAAAATGTTGGTTCCCGCCGGGGTGATATGCTCAATGCTGGTATCTATTTTACTGGTCATCTCTGGCTCCTGTGGTGTTGCTGCACGGAGGTGTAGCGCGCACGCGTAATCTCCTTGTCCGCGCTGCTGGTGCGCTGATTTTTCTTCTGGAAGCACTGTAATACGTATATTTTTTCGTCAAATTTAGCCACGTACATCACCCGGGAAATACCAGAACTGTCACGTAATCGTCGTTCGCACACGCCGATCCCTAAACCGGCCAGGGCTTTCCAGTCCTCTGGCAGTAAGTCATTTTGCACACGATGAAGTTGGTATCCCGATTCCTTTCTCACTGCTAATGAGAAAGCATGGAAGTCGGTAAAAGAAGAACCGATCCACAGAATTTCCCTTTCCCTACTTCCGGGTCGTCTAATCATATTAACGCTCCTTTGTATAAAATTTTATACCAGCGAAGGCCGATAGCCTAAATCTTGCCTGCTATGCAAAATGCCTGAATACATCCTCCAGGAGAAACAAAGGATTAAGAGGCTCGAAGAGGCCTCGCAAATTATTTTGCGATCGATGCAAATTACAGTGAGGAAGGTGATTTTTACTGAGCTGGCAGGCGCTTTGCTTTACACTGAACGTCCTTTCCTTAAGAGGTCGCAACGATGTCCATTTCAAGACTGACACAGCAAGACATGACGGAAAGTGAGCAGCGCGAACTGAAAACGCTGCTTGACCGCGCGCGCATCGCAGAGGGCCGTCCTCTGACCAACTCTGAAACCAATCACGTTAAAAAAGAGTACATTGATAAGCTGATGGCGGAGCGGGAACTGGCGGCCAAGAAAGCACGCCAGCTAAAAAAACAGAAGGCTTTAAAACCGGATACCTCGGCGACCTATTCCTGGTCTGCCAATACCCATATACGAGGCAAGCGCTGAACTAGCGCCCCTTCTTCTTGCGCCCTGGCTGTGCGAAGCGTTTACGAGATGCAAGCTCCGCCGGGGTTTTAGCGGCGCTCTTTGGCCCGCTGGTCACAGGCTTTTTCGCTACCGCAGGCTTCGCCTTAGGTTTGGCTTTTTTCGCAGGCTGCGCTTCTGAAGATGAATCTTCAATCAGCTTGAAGAGCGCCACTAGCTCATCGTCCGTCAAATCACGCCATTCGCCCAGCGGTAACCCTTTCAGGTTAACGTTCATAATGCGGGTGCGCTCAAGCTTAGTGACCTCATAACCGAAGTGTTCGCACATGCGGCGAATCTGGCGGTTTAGCCCCTGCACCAGCGTAATACGGAAGACAAAAGGCGCCTCCTGCTTCACTTTGCATTTTTTGGTGACGGTGCCCAGCATCGGCACGCCAGCGCCCAGGCCGCGGATAAACTCGTCCGTCACCGGCTTGTTCACCGTGACAATGTATTCTTTTTCGTGGTCGTTCCCGGCGCGCAGGATTTTGTTCACCAGATCGCCGTGGTTAGTCAGGAATATGAGCCCCTGCGAGTCTTTATCCAGGCGGCCAATGGGAAACACGCGCTTGCTGTGATTGACGAAATCAACAATGTTATCGCGCTCGCCGTCTTCGGTAGTGCTCACAATGCCCACCGGCTTATTGAGTGCGATAAGCACCAGATCGTCTTCGCTACGGGGTTCAATTAGCTGACCGTTGACCTTCACCACATCCCCGGCAAACACCCGATCGCCAATCGCGGCCCGCTTGCCGTTGATAAAAACGTTTCCCTGTTCAATGTAACGATCGGCGTCGCGACGGGAGCAGATCCCGCTCTCGCTGATGTATTTATTAAGGCGTGTGGATGAGTTGGGCAGCATGGTTCCTCCGTAAAAAAAAGGACTATACCTCACCCTTTGGGCGTTGCGAACAGCGGTGAGTCATATTGTGCATATCTCTCGAGGCCTCTCGCATAACGAATAACGACCCTGCGGCCTATATCGCAAAGGCTCCGGGCGCCGTGGCCCGTGCAAAAGGTATGACCGGCGTAGCCGCCGAAACGGGTTTGTGCAGCGAACAGCTTTATCTTTCGTTTAATGAAGGTGGCAATCCCACGCTGAAAAGTACGCTGGCCGTGATGAAAGCATCAGGCATTGAATTAACAACAAAAATACCGCAGTGAACGTTGCCTTGCGACAGGAGAAGAGACGGGGTAAAAGAGCGCCACCGTCCCTTTATCAGGGTTACTTAGAGGTGGCCGCACTCAAGGCTAATTTCTTTTGAATATCCTTATCAAGGTTATTCACCCAGTGATTGTACGCACGATGTATTTCGCCGCCTGAGGCCAGCAGATTGACGCTGTTCACGTAGTTAATCGTGTACTCTTTTTCACTGTAGTTGATGCGGACGGACACGCTGTGTTTACGGACGTTTTGCGTCGCGTTAATCACGCCGGGGCCGGCCTCCGACATCATCCAGTCGCGCCCCTGTCCGGCATTAATAATCGCCTCTCTCAC
This sequence comes from Buttiauxella sp., assembly GCA_036489025.1. Lineage (GTDB taxonomy): Bacteria > Pseudomonadota > Gammaproteobacteria > Enterobacterales > Enterobacteriaceae > Dryocola. The sequence goes on along the minus strand of DASXGN010000022.1, from coordinate 13,065 downwards.
CTGCGCGGTGGTCACATGCTGAGTGATGATGGTTCGTGGCGTCCTCACCGGCTCGGTTCTTTCCAGCGCCGAACACCCTGCCAACGCCGCAACGCAAAGGGCCGCGGCCAAAATCTGTTTTAGCTTCATCATTAAATTCCTTTTGTTTTATTAATTTACTGGGCCAGATTATAGCCAGCCGCTCCGGCCCGGAGAATCAATATTCATCCCTTTCGTCATCGTCATCCGGCTGTTCCAGCACGCCATAGGCCACGGCGCAGAACAGCGAGTTAAGACGTTTCATATCGCCCAGTAGCCCAAGGTGCAGCGAGCTGGTTTCGATACTTTGCACGTTTTGCTGGTGCAGGCGGTCAACGTGCGCGTGGGAGAAGCGCCGGTTCATGATGCGGAAGCGGTGCTTGTTGCGGCGCAGGCGGCGGGCGCTGGGCACATCCGCCGAGAAGAACACCGACAGGCTGAGCTTCAGGTTGCTGATCAGCTGTTGCAGGAGGTTATCCAGCTCCGTCAGGCCATCCGGGGAAAACGCACGCCGGGCAGCCAGCGATTTATCCGCCACTTCGCTGCCCATGCGTTCGATAATGTCGGCTGCCTGCTCAAGGTTGAGGGACATTTCAATGATTTCCGCCCAGCGGCGGGATTCTATTTCAGCCAGATCTTCCTTTTGCATCTGCGCCATATACAGTTTGATGGCGGTATAAAGCACGTCGACATCGTCCGCCAGCTTGCGCAGTTCCTTTTCCTGACGCGGCTCACCGTGCATCACCTTGCTCCAGGTTTCGAGCATCTGTTCCAGCACGTCACCCATGCGGAGAGTTTCGCGCGCGGCGTTCGACAGGCCGAGTGCAGGCGTGTCCAGCGCCGTCGGATCCAGGTGTTTTGGCTTCATGCGGGCCTCGACTTCCGGGGCTTCGCTGATGACTCTGCGGCAGAAACGCGCCATCGGTTCGGCAAACGGCACCATCGCCAGACAGCGAATCAGGTTATAGAAGACGTGGAAATAGATGACCAGCTCGGATTCCGGCAGCGGCAGATGGTGCATCCAACGGGCGAAAATATGCACGAACGGCAGGACAATGAGGCTGCCCACCAGCTTAAACAGCAGGCTCCCAAGCGCCACGCGGCGAGCGGCGGCATTGGCGGCACTGTTATTGATCATCGCCAGCAGCCCGGAACCCAGGTTAGCCCCGATGACCAGGCACAGCGCGACATCAAATGAAATCACGCCGGTCGAGGTGAGCGTCGCGGTCAGCAGCACGGCGGCAAGGCTCGAGTAGCTGATAATCGCGAACATCGCGCCAATCAGCGCGTCGAGCATAATGTCGCCGGTCAGCGAAGCGAAGATAACCTGCACGCCGGACGCCTGGGTGATGGGCGTGACGGCAGCCACAATCAGCTCCAGCGCTTGCAGTATCAGCCCCAGGCCAATGGCTACGCGGCCCAGCTGCCCGGCCCGCGTTTGCTTGCGGCTGAGGAAGAAAATGACGCCGATGAAGATCAGCAGCGGCGAAAGCCATGAGAGATCGAAGGTCAGCACGCGCGCCATCAGCGCCGTACCCACATCGGCTCCGAGTACGATAACCAGCGCGGGAGCAAGCGCCACAAGATCCTGGGCAACAAAGGACGTCACCAGCATCGTCGTGGCATTGCTGCTCTGAACAAGCGCGGTGACGCCAATGCCCGCGCAGAAGGCGAACGGTTTTTTTTCAACGCTGCGGCTGAGCACATTGCGGAGATTTGCGCCGTAGACGCGCATGATGCCGGTACGCACGATATGCGTCCCCCAGACCAGCAGCGCCACCGCAGAAAGCAGATGCAGTAAAGTAAGCACACTTTCTCCTTATAAGTTTTTGGTTCCCTGCAAACCTAAGTATACGTGCTTAATCGTTATAAACAGTCAGGGCGCTCTCTTTAGCGCCCTGACGGGTGTAACAGAATTTTAAAAGAGCTAAGATCAGTCTGCGTCGTATCCCAGATTTGGCGCAAGCCAACGCTCAACGTCGGTGACCGACATCCCTTTGCGGCGGGCATAATCCTCCACCTGATCGCGCTGGATTTGCGCCACGGCGTAGTATTTGCTGTCCGGATGGCTGAAGTACCAGCCGGAGACCGACGCGCCAGGCCACATCGCGTAAGACTCGGTCAGCTTCATGCCGATGACATTCTCAACGTCCAGCAGTTCCCAGATAGTGGCCTTCTCGGTATGTTCCGGGCAGGCCGGGTAGCCCGGCGCCGGGCGAATCCCCTGATAATTTTCTCGGATAAGTTCTTCGTTGCTGAGATTTTCCGTGGGCGCGTAGCCCCAGTAAACCTTGCGCACGCGCTCGTGAAGATATTCCGCAAAGGCTTCAGCCAGGCGGTCGGCAATCGCCTTCACCATGATTTTGTTGTAGTCGTCGTGCTGCGCTTCAAACGCCTCCGCCAGCGCATCTTCTTCCATGCCGCCGGTCACGGCGAAAGCGCCGATGTAGTCAGCTTTGCCGCTGTGCTTTGGCGCGACAAAATCGGCCAGGCAGTAGTTGGCGAAGCCCACTTTTTCGGTTTGCTGGCGCAGGTGATGGGCCACCGTTTTCACATGAGTGCGCGATTCATCGCGATAAATTTCGATGTCGTCGTCCACCCTGTTCGCCGGGAACAGGCCCACAACGCCGCGCGGGTTAAGGGACTTGTTCGCATGCAGATTATCGAGCATATCGTTAGCGTCTTTAAACAGGCGCTGCGCCTCTTCGCCTACCACTTCATCTTCGAGGATGCGCGGGTATTTCCCGGCCAGCGACCAGGTCATGAAGAACGGCGTCCAGTCGATGTAATTACGCAGCGTTTCGATACTGGCGGTCACTTCCTGCACGCCCAGGCGATGCGCGACCGGCGGCGTATAGCTTGCCCAGTCGAAGGCCAGATCGTTTTCGCGAGCGGCGGCCAGGGTAACCGGCGGGGTACGCGGTTTTTTACGGGCGTGCTGGGTGCGCACGGTTTCGTACTCTTTGCGCGTGCGGGCGACAAAATCATCGTGCTGAGTGGCCGACAGCAGCGCAGAAACGACGCCCACCGTGCGCGAGGCGTTTTGCACGTAGACGGTCGGGCCGCTGTAGTTCTGCTCGATTTTCACCGCCGTGTGCGCTTTGGAAGTCGTCGCCCCGCCAATCAGCAGCGGCAGCGTGAAACCCTGGCGCTCCATTTCTTTGGCGACGTTGACCATCTCATCCAGCGACGGCGTAATCAGCCCGGACAGGCCGATAATGTCGGCCCCGACTTCACGCGCGGTTTTGAGGATTTTCTCCCCCGGCACCATCACCCCAAGATCGATAATTTCGTAGTTGTTGCACTGCAGCACCACGCCAACGATGTTCTTGCCGATATCGTGCACGTCGCCCTTCACCGTCGCCAGCACGATTTTACCGTTGGTGGAGCCTTTCTCTTTGCTGGCTTCAATGTAAGGTTCAAGGTAGGCCACGGCCTGTTTCATGACGCGTGCGGACTTCACCACCTGCGGCAGGAACATTTTACCTTCCCCGAACAGGTCGCCAACGACGTTCATGCCGTCCATCAGCGGGCCTTCAATGACCTGAATCGGGCGCTCGGCCTGCTGGCGGGCCTCTTCCGTATCAAGTTCGATAAATTCGGTGATGCCTTTTACCAGCGAGTATTCAAGGCGTTTCTTAACGTCCCAGGAACGCCACTCGGCCTGCTGGGCGGTCGCCGCATCGTCGCTTTTGCTGCCGCGATACTTTTCAGCCAGATCGAGCAGGCGTTCCGTCCCGTCGTCACGGCGGTTGAGGATCACGTCTTCTACCGCGTCGCGCAGTTCGCTGGAGAGATCGTCATAAATCGCCAGCTGTCCGGCGTTGACGATGCCCATGTCCATTCCATTGCGAATCGCGTAATAAAGGAACACGGCGTGGATCGCTTCACGCACCGGATCGTTGCCGCGGAAGGAGAAGGAAACGTTCGATACGCCACCGGAAATCATCGCATGCGGCAGTTCGCGTTTGATGTCTTCGCACGCGCCGATAAAGTCCTGCGCGTAGTTGTTGTGTTCTTCAATGCCCGTCGCCACGGCGAAGATATTCGGGTCAAAAATAATGTCTTCCGGCGGGAAACCGACCTCTTCGGTGAGGATTTTGTAGGCGCGGCGGCAGATTTCAATTTTACGCTCGCGGGTATCTGCCTGGCCGACTTCATCGAAGGCCATCACCACCATGGCAGCACCGTAGCGGCGCACCAGTTTAGCGTGGTGAATGAACGGTTCGACACCTTCTTTCATGGAGATGGAGTTGACGATGCCTTTGCCCTGAATGCACTTCAGGCCTTTTTCGATGACTTCCCACTTCGAGGAGTCGATCATGATCGGCACGCGGGCAATGTCCGGCTCGCCGGCAATCAGGTTCAGGAAACGCACCATCGCCGCTTCCGCGTCGAGCATTCCTTCATCCATGTTGATGTCGATGATTTGCGCGCCGCTTTCCACCTGCTGCAGCGCCACTTCCAGCGCTTCGTTGTATTTCTCTTCTTTGATCAGGCGCTTAAATTTGGCGGAGCCGGTGACGTTGGTACGTTCGCCAACGTTCACAAACAGGCTTTCCGCGCCGATATTTAGCGGCTCAAGCCCGGCCAGGCGGCAGGCAACCGGCAGCTCAGGCAGCTTGCGCGGGGCCACGCCCGCCACCGCTGCGCTCATCGCGGCAATATGCTCAGGCGTCGTGCCGCAGCAGCCGCCAACGATATTCAGGAAGCCCGCCTGCGCCCATTCGCCGATCTGCTCCGCCATGGTTTTGGCATCCAAATCATATTCGCCAAAGGCGTTCGGCAGGCCGGCGTTCGGGTGGGCCGTTACGTAACATTCGGCAATGCGCGACAGTTCGGCCACATACTGACGCAGCTCGTCCGGGCCGAGAGCACAGTTCAGGCCGAAGGTCAGCGCGTCCGCATGGCGCAGCGAATTATAGAAAGCTTCGGTTGTTTGCCCGGAAAGCGTACGGCCAGAGGCGTCGGTGATGGTACCGGAAATCATGATTGGCAGCTCAACGCCCAGCGCTTCAAACTCGGCTTTAACGGCGAAAATAGCGGCCTTGGCGTTTAAGGTATCGAACACCGTTTCAATCATGATCAGATCAACGCCGCCTTCCACCAGCGCGCGAGTTGATTCACGATAGGCTTCCACCAGAATATCAAAGGTGACGTTACGAAACGCCGGGTCGTTTACGTCCGGGGAGATGGAAGCGGTGCGGTTTGTCGGGCCTAAAACGCCGGCGACGTAACGAGGTTTTTCCGGCGTGCGGGCCGTCCATTCGTCGGCGCAGGCGCGCGCCAGCTTCGCGGCCTCGTAGTTAATTTCCGCCGACAGGGATTCCATCTGGTAATCCGCCATCGCGATGGTGGTTGAGTTGAAGGTGTTGGTTTCGACGATGTCGGCCCCGGCTTCAAAGTAGGCATAGTGAATAGCGGCGATGATTTCCGGCTTGCTGAGCACCAGGAGGTCATTGTTTCCTTTCAGGTCACACGGCCAGTCCGCAAAACGAACGCCGCGAAAATCGCTCTCTTCCAGACGGTAGCTTTGAATCATGGTGCCCATGCCGCCATCCAACACCAGAATGCGTTCGTTTAACTGCTGCTGCAATTGCTCTACTTTGTTGCTCAACTCAGGCTCCCGGGGACAAAACGTGTCGAAACTGCATAAAGGTCATACTGGCATAACTTATGACAAGGACAAAGAGGTGAAACATGAGACATCTTCACCTGACTGATCCGATGAGTCTGATGCAGGTTGCATTATCGCCAAATAAAACGAAAATGATTTCCACGATATGAAAAAAGGAGTCAGGTTATGGTCGCTGCCGTTCCCGCTAAACGTGGCAAAAAACCTCGCGCTGCCGCTGCCGCAGTTCCGCAGCCAACCGGTCAGGTTCAGTCGCTCACCCGCGGCCTGAAGCTGCTGGAGTGGATTGCTGAATCCCACGGAAGCGTTGCGCTGACCGAGCTTGCACAGCAGGCTGGCTTACCCAACTCCACCACTCACCGTCTGTTAACCACCATGCAGCAGCTTGGCTTTGTGCGCCAGATTGGCGACCTTGGCCACTGGACGATTGGCGCGCATGCTTTTGTGGTTGGCAGCAGTTTTCTGCAAAGCCGCAACCTGCTGGCCATCGTTCACCCAATGCTGCGCAAGCTGATGGAAGATTCCGGTGAGACGGTCAATCTGGCCGTGCTGGATCACAGCGATCATCAGGCGATTATTATCGATCAGGTGCAGTGTACGCAGCTGATGCGCATGTCCGCCCCGATTGGCGGGAAGCTGCCGATGCATGCTTCCGGCGCCGGGAAGGTGTTCCTCGCCAACCTGAATGAAAACGAGGTTGCCACGCTGCTGCATCGCAAGGGGCTGCACGGCTATACTCCCGCCACGCTGACCTCGCCGCTGCATCTGAAGGAAGATTTAGCCCAGACGCGCAAGCGCGGCTACTCCTTTGACGACGAAGAGCACGCGCTGGGGCTGCGCTGCCTGGCGGCCTGTATTTACGACGAGCACCACGAGCCCTTCGCCGCCATTTCTATCTCCGGCCCCATTTCACGCATCACCGATGACCGGGTAACGGAGCTTGGAGCGCTGGTGATTAAAGCGGGGAAAGAGATTACTCAGGCCTACGGCGGCGGGCGTTAACCCGCCTGTCACCCTTCTCATCCCCTAAATAATTTGAGCTGCAGGTAGGCGGCAAAGGAGTGAACCCCAGGAGCTGACTTGAGTAAGTGACTGGGATAAGGGAGTGCAGCCCACACCCCTGCGGCTTAAAGTATGACGGGGATATATCGTTGGCTGAAGCGCTGGCGTCTTCGGTACGCATACACATCCTCTACGTGCCCGCCGCGTATCCTTTCCTGAAGCGCACGCCAGAAATCAGCCCTGAACAGGTCGGCATGCATTTCATCAAACAGCGGGCGAATACGCGGGTCGGCGCATAGATAGTGGCGAAACTCCTCCGGGAATACGTCGCCCGGTGAGACGCTGTACCACGGCTCGGCGGCCAGTTCGTCTTCCGGATAGCGCGGCGGCGGGATGTCGCGGAAATTCACTTCCGTCATATAGCAAATTTCATCGTAATCGTAGAACACCACTCGCCCGTGGCGCGTCACGCCGAAGTTTTTGAACAGCATATCGCCGGGGAAGATATTGGCCGCCGCCAGCTGGCGGATAGCGTTGCCATACTCTTCCACCGCGTCGCGCAGCTGCTGCCCTTCAACCTTTTCCAGCCAGATATTCAGCGGCACCATGCGGCGTTCAATATAGAGATGGCTGATAACAATGCGGTCGCCGAGATCGGTCAACTTCTCCGGCACTTCTTCATGGAGTAGGGCGAGCAGCGGCGCGCTAATCTGGCTCTTCGCCAGCACGAAGTTTTCAAACTCCTGGGTATCCGCCATTCTCCCTACGCGATCGTGCTCTTTGACCAGCTGATAGCAGGCCCGCACGCGCTCGGCGGTCACTTCTTTTTGCGGCGCAAATCTGTCTTTTATGACTTTAAAAACGCGGTCAAAGCCCGGCAGCGTGAATACCAGCATCACCATACCGCGCACGCCCGGAGCCTCAATAAACTGCTCGTGGGTTTCGGAGATGTAGGTCAGATATTCCCGGAAGCTTTCCGTTTTGCCGTGTTTCTGACAGCCAATCGCCATGTACAGCTCGGCGGTGGTTTTGCCCGGCAGGAGTTCGCGCAGCCACTCAACCAGCGCGGCCGGCAGCGGCGCGTAAACCATAAAGTACGAGCGAGCGAAGCCAAACACAATGCTCGCTTCGGGCGTGCTTGTCAGGCAGGTATCCACCGCCAGCTGCCCGTCGTCGGTGCGGTGCACGGGCAGCAAAAATGGCACTTTCCCCGCGGGCAGAGTGAGCTTGCCGACCAGCCACGCAGCCTTGTTGCGGTAGAAGAGTTCGTTGGCTATTTCCAGATGCGCATCGCCCAGCGCGTCGGAGCCGAAGGCTTCCGTGAGATGCGCAAAGATGTAGCCCACATCCCGGCTTAAATCTTGCCAGGGCAGTCGCAGCGGTAAATCGCTTAGCATCCCGGCCAGCAAAGGCTGCCAGCCGCGATCGGGGAAAAAGGTTTTCGCCAGTGGACGAGGGATGGTGCGAAATCGCCCTTCGGCCTGCGAGCTAAAAACAAAAAGCCGCTCGGGAGACAGCGAGCGGTGGTCAAATAACCGGCAGTAGACTGAGTTAAAAAAACTTTCTGCAATTTCGAAACGCGGGTAATCCGGCAACAGGCTGGTGTACTGCGCCTTCACGCGCAGTAAAAAATCCGCGTCGGTGCTCTGCCCGTCGGTGATACAGCGGAGCTGTTCCACGACCAGCCCAACGTGGTGATCGTAAAGATGGATCCTGCTTTTCATCGCCTGCTGAACGGCATGCCAGTCCGCCTGTTCAAAACGCTGCTGCGCTCCGGCGGTTATCTCGAGAAAGCGACCATACTGCGCGTCGAAGCCCTGCAAAATGGTGTGTGCAATTAACAGATCCAGGCCACGCGTCATAGGCATCTCCATCGTTATTCCCCTCGGCCCGGCCCTCTCCCCGGAGAGGAGAGGGAGAAGAAAGAGAGCCCGATCGGAATTAGAACTGTTCTTCTTCCGTCGACCCGGTCAGCGCGGTTACCGATGATGCCCCGCCCTGGATAATCGTCGTGACGCGGTCGAAATATCCGGTGCCCACTTCCTGCTGGTGGGAGACGAAGGTATAACCCTCCGGCGCCGCGGCAAACTCAGGCTGCTGCACTTTTTCCACGTAGTGTTTCATGCCTTCGCCCTGCGCATAGGCATGCGCCAGGTCGAACATGTTGAACCACATGCTGTGGATACCCGCCAGGGTAATAAACTGGTATTTGTAGCCCATCGCCGACAGCTCCGCCTGGAAAGAAGCAATGGTTTTGTCATCGAGATTTTTCTTCCAGTTAAAGGACGGCGAGCAATTGTAGGCCAGCAGCTTGCCGGGGAAGCGAGCGTGAATGGCATCGGCAAAGCGCTTAGCCTGCTCGAGGTCCGGCTTAGAGGTTTCGCACCAGACCAGATCGGCATAGGGCGCGTAGGCCAAACCGCGGCTAATCGCCTGCTCAATGCCTGCGCGGGTGCGGTAGAAGCCTTCCTGCGTGCGTTCGCCAGTCACAAATTCACGGTCGTATTCGTCGCAGTCTGAAGTAATCAAATCAGCCGCGTCTGCGTCGGTACGCGCAATCAGCAGCGTTGGCACACCCATGACGTCAGCGGCCAGGCGGGCAGCCACCAGTTTCTGAATCGCTTCCTGAGTCGGGACCAGCACTTTGCCGCCCATGTGGCCGCACTTCTTCACCGACGCGAGCTGGTCTTCAAAGTGAACCGCCGCTGCCCCTGCCTGAATCATAGATTTCATCAGCTCAAATGCGTTAAGCACGCCGCCGAATCCCGCCTCGGCATCCGCCACGATCGGCAGATAGTAATCTACGTAGCGCGGATCGCCCGGCTCAATGTTTGAAGCCCATTGGATCTGATCGGCGCGGCGGAACGTGTTGTTGATCCGATCGACAACGGCGGGGACGGAGTTGGCCGGATAGAGCGACTGATCCGGATACATGCTGGAGGCCAGGTTGGCATCCGCCGCCACCTGCCAGCCCGAAAGGTAGATAGCCTCAATACCCGCTTTTGCCTGCTGGAGCGCTTGCCCGCCGGTTAGCGCGCCGAGGCTATTGATGTAACCTTTTTTCGCTTCGCCGTGCAGCAGGCGCCACATTCGCGCCGCGCCGTTTTGCGCCAGCGTGCATTCAGGGTTCACCGAACCGCGCAGCTTAACGACCTCTTCAGCCGAGTACGGGCGCTTGATGCCGTCCCAGCGAGCCTGCGTCCAGTCCTGCTTCAGTTGTTCGATCTGTTGGGTACGTGAGGTTTTCATGGCAGATGCTCCTTTATTTTATGTAGGGTTCAGGCAAGCAGGCGGTAGCCCGGCAGCGTCAGGAAGTCGATAAGCGTGTCGGATGTGGTGATTTGCTCCATCAGGCGGGCGGCCTCGTCAAAACGGCCCTGGCTGAAGCGGGCGTCGCCCAGCTCGTCCTGAATCACCATCATTTCTTCAGCAAGCATCTGGCGGAACAGCGCTTTGGTGACCGTCTGGCCGTTGCTCAGTGATTTTTCGTGGTGGATCCACTGCCAGATTGAGGTGCGCGAGATTTCTGCCGTGGCGGCATCTTCCATCAGACCGTAGATGGGCACGCAGCCGTTACCGGAAATCCACGCTTCGATGTACTGCACGGCTACGCGAATATTGGCGCGCATGCCGTCTTCGGTTCTTTCGCCTGGGCAAGGTTCCAGCAGCTGGGCTGCGGTAATCGGAGCGTCTTCAGCACGCAGGACGTCGAGCTGGTTCTGGCTTCCAGCGAGGGCTTTATCGAAAACGTCCATGACCGCATCGGCAAGGCCCGGGTGCGCAATCCACGTGCCGTCGTGCCCGTTGACGGCCTCCAGCTGCTTATCCGCTTTAACTTTGTTGAGTACCCAGCTATTGCGCTCGCTGTCCTTGCTCGGGATGAAGGCCGCCATCCCGCCCATCGCAAACGCACCCCGGCGGTGGCAGGTTTTGATCAACAGGCGCGAATAGGCGTTGAGGAACGGTTTATCCATGGTGACGGACTGGCGATCCGGCAGGACGCGATCCGGGTGATTCTTCAGGGTTTTGATGTAGCTGAAGATGTAATCCCAGCGGCCGCAGTTTAACCCCACAATATGATCGCGCAGCGCGTAGAGGATCTCATCCATCTGGAAGACGGCGGGCAACGTTTCGATCAGCAGCGTGGCTTTGATGGTGCCGCGCGGCAGGGAGAAATGATCCTCCGTAAAGCTAAAGACTTCGCTCCACCAGGCCGCTTCCTGCCAGGATTGCGTTTTCGGCAGATAGAAATACGGGCCGCTGCCTTTGGCCAGCAGAGCATCCACGTTGTGGAAGAAGTAGAGAGCGAAATCAAACAGGCTGCCCGGAATGGGTTCATCCCGCCAGGTCACATGTTTCTCAGGCAAATGCAGGCCGCGGACGCGGCAAACCAGCACTGCCGGATCGGGCTGGAGCTGGTAAATTTTCCCGGCTTCGTTGGTCCAGCTTATCGTGCCGCGAATGGCATCGCGCAGGTTGATTTGCCCGTCAATCACTTTGCTCCAGCTCGGTGCCAGTGAATCCTCGAAGTCGGCCATAAAGACTTTGACGTTGGCGTTCAGGGCGTTGATGACCATTTTGCGTTCAACTGGCCCGGTTATTTCCACCCGGCGATCGAGCAAATCGGCAGGAATGCCGCGAATCGTCCAGCTTCCTTCACGAATGGAATGTGTTTCCGAAATGAAGTCAGGAAGATCGCCACTATCAATGGCCGCCTGCTGAGCGATGCGTGCAGCCAGCAGCTTATTGCGCTGCGGCGTAAAGCGGGAAACGAGCAGGCTTAGAAACTCTATCGCATCCGGCGTAAGGATCTGTTTCTCCTGCTCACCAAAGAGCTGGCTAAAGACCAGTTCTGCGCTAACTGTCTGTTGTGTCATCTAATATCTCCCCTAATCTTTCCCGTCGATAATGCCAGCTTTATCTGGTCGGGCCACTGTGCGGATTTAGTGCAGCAGAATTAAGACTACGCGATGATTTTTTAAAATCAAAAACAATTTCCATTTTTAATGGAAATGTTATTTATCCAATTGATAAATATGAAATTAAATTTTACTCGTAAGGGAAAGTGGTTTTTAGACAATAAAAAAGGCACCCGAAGGTGCCCTGGTTGCAGAGATGGCGCGGCGCTGAAACGCTTAATCGAGCGTAGGATTCATATGGCGAAGATCGAACGGGGTGATCTGGTAAACGTAGTAGTTTAGCCAGTTAGTGAACAGCAGGTTACCGTGGCTACGCCATGTGGCACGCGGTTTTTTCTGCGGATCGTTATCAGGAAAATAGTTGTACGGCACGTCCGGGCTCAGGCCAGCTTCCACATCGCGGAAATACTCGCCTGATAGCGTGTGCGCATCGTATTCAGGATGCCCCGTGACGAAGGCGATACGCTTATCTTTACTGCCGAACAGGTAGGCGTCCCCTTCTTCGGATTCCGCAAGGATTTCCAGATCGGTGTAATCACGAATCAAAGAGGCCGGGAAATCGGCATAGCGGGAATGGGGAGCCAGGAATGAATCATCAAAGCCGCGGGTTAACAGCGCGTGCGGGTAGGTTAAGCGGTGCTCGTATACGCCGGTCAGTTTCTCTTTACGGGTTTGCTTAGGGATGCCGTAGAGAATATTCAGCGCAGCCTGTACGGCCCAGCAGACAAAGAGCGTGGAGGTGACGTGATCTTTTGCCCAGTGCAGCACCTGCTCTATCTGCGGCCAGTAGGCGACATCGTTAAACTCCACCAGGCCCAGCGGCGCACCGGTGACGATCAGGCCATCAAAATTTTCATCCTGAATATCTTCGAAATTGCAGTAGAAGTTATTGAGATGCTCGGTGGGCGTATTGCGTGATTCGCGGCAGTCGATTCGCAGCAGCTGGACATCAACCTGTAAAGGAGAGTTTGAAAGCAGGCGCAGAAACTGGTTCTCCGTCTCGATCTTTTTCGGCATCAGATTAAGTATGAGCACTTTAAGCGGGCGGATCTCCTGATTGCTCGCGCGCGATGATGTCATGACAAAGACATTCTCATCCCGCAGGAAATTGACGGCTGGTAACTCATCCTGCACCCGAATTGGCATAACCTTACATCCTCACAGCATACGTTTAAACGTTTAGACATCCAGACAGCTGAAGATAACGCGACCTTTGTCAAATGTCGAGTGTTCATAAGATAGTTGAAAATGTTTCACTTAAAGGCGTGGGTCTGCTGCAGTGAGATCTGCTGCTAAGTGCGTAGTTTATTAGCGTTTTATAAACCAGGATTAAGGCGAATTTTCATAAACCGCAGACGGCAAAAAGCCCTGTACGTCAGTACAGGGCTTTTTACTTGTTTGGAGCCTGGCAGTTCCCTACTCTCGCATGGGGAGACCCCACACTACCATCGGCGCTACGGCGTTTCACTTCTGAGTTCGGCATGGGGTCAG
>DASXGN010000011.1:0-3765 GCA_036489025.1 Buttiauxella sp. | reverse complement strand
TGTTTCTCGAGTTTGCCCCGGCCTTTGGTGAGGCCGACAAAGCGCCAGTTGGCGGCGCGATAGGCTGTGCCGGTATAACGGGGTCGTTGGACGAAGGTTTCCAGAAGGACCGGTTGGTAGCCATAATGGGAGAACCAGTCGGCCGGGAGACGACGACACACCAGGCCCAGTACGCGAGAGGCCAGATTCGGGCTGTGCACCCAGGGCAGCAGCAGAAAGCGGTGATTGTTGAGCACAAGGTGCAAATTGCGCTGGCGTTGGGTGCTCGACCAGCCAATGAAGCGATCCCGGTCGGCTAGCAACCAGGCGCTGGCGCCAAAGCCCAGGCCCCCGAGCAACCGGGAGCCGTTGAACAGGAGGTAGCACAACTGGGCACCGGCCATGGGACAGTAGCCCAGGTAGTGATGTTGTGCCATCATCTGACGGTAAAGCAGACGCTCAAGGCGGGTGCGGACTAACGTTAGGTTCAAGGCGTGAAGTTGGTGTACCGGCAGTGTCAGTGGGGTTTGTTCCAATGCTAAAAGATTCTGAGCCGGCAGTTGCTTTTTGCCGTTGCCGTTGCGGGCACGTGGCGGCGGCAGCTGCAGTAAGCCGGCTCGCTCCATGCGCAGCAGCGCGACCTTGCAACTCATCTCCTTGAGTCGGCCCTGGGCATTGAGCCAGCCGAACTCCTGGCAAACTTGCCGCGCGATCTGGCTGCGGCAGGCTTGGCCTTGAGCGATAATAGTTCGGATGCGTTCCAGTTCGCCGGGGCTGAAGTCCCGTCCGCAGAAGCGCGCTGAAGTGGCGGTCTGCGCCATGCTCATGGGGGGCGCGCCTGGGAGCACACCTCGGGTAGAACACCGCACGGCGGCCCCTGAACTCCGGCGGCATCTTGGCCGTGAATAAAATTCCACGGCAGCCAGCCTTCCAGTTGCTCCGGCGCTTTGGAGCCGTTGAGCGCGCAGGTTTGCATGTAGGCCGTTAGATAGCTGCGGGGATTGATTTTGTGCAGCACCAAGGTCTGCAACAGAGTTAACATGATGGCAAGCAGTTGCGCGCTCCAGCGCGAGGCGCTGCCGTAGTAGTTTTTGCGTCCGATCGCGCCGGCACGGATCGCCCGTTCGGCGCCGTTGTTATCCATCGGGATTTGCGGATGATCGGCAAAGAGCGTCAGCCCCGGCCAATGGGCTTGCAGGCTGGTGAGCACTTTGCGTCGAAGTCGGCTCAGATGGTTCTGGACCAGTTCCTGGGCCGACTGCTGCTCCATGTCGGCAAGCGCATGGTGGAGGGCTTCATCGGCTTGCGCATAGTCAGAGCTGCTCATGCGTTGGGGATCAAGTTCGACAAAAGGCGCTGGCAAGGACTCCGAGCAGCTCTGTCTTTTTGCTAATGTTAGTCGCTGCTGGTTTAATTCGTAGAGTTTAGCGATGCGCTCGATCCAACTATCCGACCAAGCCTGATCCTCTTGGCCGCCGAGCCGCAATTGAAGAAAATCGCGTCGCACATGGGCCCAACAATAGGCCAGCCGCAGCAGCTCTTTTAAAAAGGCATAGGCCTTGTATCGATCCACGACTACCATCGGCTCATAATGGCAGCGTGCCTCCTGCGGCTCGTAGCCAAAATAGGCTTTGGGCACGGCCGCGGATCGTGACGGGGCCACTATATAAAGCCGGGTGTTGTGCGTAACAACTACCCAAAGCCACCACCGATGGCTGCCTTTGTTAGGTTCTTGGACGAAGACTTCCCACCGCGTCTCGTCCATCAGGCACAAAGCGGCTTGGCGGCTCTTTGCTTGGATGGCTTCATAGAGTGGATTAAACAGCGGCATGAGCTTTTCGAGCGTTCCGCACAACGTCCCGGCGCTCAACTCTAAACCCTCGCTGCGAACCATGGCCCGGATGCGTTCCAGCGGCACGTAGTAAAGAAACTTCAGCAACAGGACTTCAGTGAGGAAACTGGGGGCCAGAATGCCCTTGGAAATCAAAGCCGGCGCAACAGGCGCCGAGATGATGTCCGGAAGGTGCGGCTGACAACGGCAGCCGGAGGGACGACGATACTTGGGCCGGATGGTTCGGCGTCGGACCAGGCGCACTTCCCATTCGATCTGTTCGCTGGTGTGAGGGGAACCGAAGCTTTCCCATACCAAGCAGCAGCGCGGACAGCGCCTTTGTGGCTCGCAGAGATCCAACACAACCTCCTCCACCGGAAGGTTCTTGCGCAGCGTGCGGCCATGGCCGGCGCTGCCAGGTTGCTGACCCCGGGCTCGAGGGCCGACGCCGCTTTCCCCGGCTGCGCCAGAAGTGGTCGCTCGGCGGACTCGCTCGCTCTTACGACCAAAAAGGCGCTGTTGGAGTTCGGCCACCTTGGCCTTGAGCACCTCCACCTGGGCCTCCAGTTCCTGGGCACGTTGGACGGCGCGCTGATGCTGGCTGCGGTGATAATGAGCCTGCTGACGCAGAGCGATTACCTCGGCTTGCAGCCGCCGATTTTGTTCTCGGAGTTCGGCGTTTTCCTGCCGCAGCGTATTTGCCTCAGCACTGCCAAATTGCTCGGTGACCACCATCTTTGTGGTCGCATCATAGCGGTCTGCCTGCGCCGTGTCCCGCAGAAAATAGCCCTTTACCGCTTTTTTTCTGCAGACGCGTTCACCGAATATTTACACTGTGAGATAACTAAGTTATTAATCGACAGCTATTTACGCTAAAACGCAAAAGTGTGAGAAATGGCGAAAATTACCATAAAGGTAGTCGGAATCCACGTCCTCCTGACGCGCTCGCTTTTTGCCTGCGATATTCTGCGTAGGTTCCTTCGGCGCGTTTCTCTAGCGAAACCGACTTTTGCTCCTTTGCGATTCTGATGGCTGCGCAAAACGAAGCCTCAATTTGGAATTCGTCAGCACCGATAGCCGTGAGAAATACACCGCGGAGCCGGTGCAGTTCGGCACACCACCAGCGCTCTTCATTTCTTTGCGCCGCTGCCTCTGCCTCCTTTATTGCCGCAAGGGCGTCGGAAGTACGGTGCGCGAGGTACAAGGCTTCAGCTTTTAGAGCAAGAAAATATGGCACGGCCAGAATCGCGCCGGTGCCCTCCCAGTCCTCTATTCCGCCTTCGATCCACGACATGCCTTGTTCCGTGTCGCCGGAAGCGCTACGCGCCCATCCGCGTAGAACCTCCCCACCAGCCAGAAACTGCGCAATATGTTGACGCGTCGCCAGTTCAATCAAATCGGATGCAAAGCGTTCCACTTCAGCGGCATCACCCGCAAAGTGTGCGAGAATCCCGGCAGTCCATAAAGTGACAGTTAGTGCGGGCATATCATTCAGCTCTTTCGCTAACGAGATGGCTTCCGCCATGGTCGTGTGGCAACAGACGATTTCTCCGCAATGCCATTCGGATAGGGCCTCGTGGAACAGACAACTGACGGCGGGCGCGGTGACCTCTTCAACCGGAGACTGTACGCCTCCGGAGCGCCAGATCTGAACACCACGCATCGCGTACTGTCGCGCTGACTCGAAATCGCCCACATAGTAAAGCGTGACTGCTACAGCACGGTAAGCTCCTATCATCAGGGCGGAGTCATTTTGCTCCTGCGCCAGTGAGTAAACGCGTTTGGCTATCTTCATAGTTGCACCTAGCTTGTCGCTGACCAGGGAATAGCGCCACAGACCTCTCAGTGCGGAAAACAGGACCAGGGGTCGATTCAGTGAAACACACAGGGACTCAGCGCGTTCGTAACAAATTCGCGCCTCCGGTGCTGCGAATCCTCGCGTGGCCGTCAGATAT
>DASXGN010000007.1:0-1600 GCA_036489025.1 Buttiauxella sp. | reverse complement strand
AATCATCGTTACCCACCAGGAGAATAGCGCGGTTTGGATCTTTCTTATCTATTTCAATTGAGTTCTTTTCCTTTGCCTTGGCTGCGAAGGCCAGCGCGCGGTTTTTGTCCATCACGGGATCTTCGGAACTGATAAGATCCTTGCCGTCCGGCCCCAGAATTTCCTTCGCGGCCGCGACATCGAAATTCGCTGCCACTTGAATAAGGGCATCGGCCGCCTGCTTCGCTGAGCCGAATTCTTTCTGTTTTGGCTGCGACGCAGCAGCCGCATCCGTTTTGGCCGCTGGCGTCGCCTGCACGGCGAGGCCTAACAAACAAGAAATAATGATCGCAGAAGCGACCAGAGAAATTTTCGACGAAGTCATAATGTTTAAGTTTGATTTCATTTGTTTTTTCCTCATCGAGAATTCATTTATCTCCGGCGGCCACCACCACCACCGCCGCGTCCGCCGCCGCCGCCTCTTCCGGCACCACTAAAACCGCCACCGCCCATGCTGGCGCCTCCGCGACTACTGGCCGACCGAGCGGAGTTGCCCCCAAACCCACCGCCGCCGCCGAAAGCGCTGCTACTGGATCCGAATCCTGAGCCGGATGAGACAGACCGATTACCGATGCTATTTGCGCCACCGCCGCGGCTTGTCGGCATCGCGCCGGCTCCGCCACCCGCGCGGCTCGTACCTGCGCCACCGCCAGGACGATAGCCGCCACTGATATTTCCCGCGCCGGCCCCGCCACCGGGCCGATTACCGGCCCCAATATTTTGTGCTCCGACGCCACCCGGACGATTGGCTCCAAGCCCGCCTCCAGCGCCAGCTCCCCCGCCAGGGCGATTTCCAGCTCCGATGTTCCCAGCTCCAGATCCTGCGCCAAACCGATTGTTACTTCCAACATTCCCTGTTCCAGTGCGACCACCTTCGCCGCGAGCGGTGCCACCGTACTTATTCGCGGTTTGTCTGTTCCCATAGGGCGCATTCCCCCGGTGTTGCGCGTTGTGCTGCCAAGTGTTGCCCTGGCCAGCAGTACCGCGGTTGACGGTTCTGTTGGTGTTTCTGTTAAAATTATTGTTGTTGTTGATGTTGATGTCGCCGTGGTTCCAATTGCAATTTCCCCAGTTGTTGTTGGCCCATGCGCCTCCCAAAACAAGGCCGGTTCCGAAAGCCAGCCCCATACCGGCGTAGTATCCCGGATACGAATAAGGATAATAGGGATAAGCTGGAGGAGGCGCTCCATAAACCACCTGCGGGTCGTAAGAGGGAACGTAAACTACGTCGGGGTTAGCTTGCTCAACTACGATCACCTGTTTACCGCCCTCGACCGTCTGCGTCTCCACGCTCTGCTGCGCGTTGCTCGTTAGATTTCCGGTGCCCTGCGCCTTTGCGCGCATGCGCTGAACGGCGTCCATGACGTCGGCTTGTTGCGCCAGGAATGCATTTCCCAAATCCGTCGTCCATTGGATATTTCCAGCCATCCGCTGAACCACGTCTGGAAACGCTGCCATCGCCTGGACGCTCGGGTCCCATGGCTGCCTGGCCACTGCGTCCGCCAGTGCCTTGTCCTTCAGGTACTTGTTATTCGCGTACCACTGCTCAAGCTGAATCACT
>DASXGN010000032.1:0-75044 GCA_036489025.1 Buttiauxella sp. | reverse complement strand
TGCTTGGTCACTCTTCAAGACTTGATATTTTTTTGCATCCGGAGATGCTGAGATATCAATCCTGCGAGTGCCCACACAGATTGTCTGATAAATTGTTAAAGAGCGTTGCAACGAGCGGCTTAGCCTGCTGTTGCGAGGTGGCGTATATTACGCTTTCCTCTTTCAGAGTCAAGCGTTTATTTTCGCTTTCGTCTGACTGACGGGCCGGTTTGTAAGCCGTTGTGCCGTGTCAGTGGAGGCGCAGTATAGGGATTTTTCGGAACGTGACAAGTATAAAATAGAAAAAACTTATCGTTCGCTCACTTTCCAGGCAAAATGCTAGAAACCCTCTCATTTCCGCCTACGTTTCATACAAAAACGGGCCCGTTAAGGCCCGTTTTATCTTTTTTATAGCTTACTGCACGGCCACTATATGACTGTCTTTGACTTCCAGCTTGACCATTTTTCCTGGAATCAGCTCTCCGGAAAGGATTTGCTGAGCCAGCGGGTTCTCTATTTGCTGCTGAATGGCACGTTTCAGCGGTCGCGCACCGTAAACCGGGTCGTAACCATTTTCACTGAGCAGTTTCAGCGCCTCGTCCGAGATAGTGACTTCGTAACCACGCTCTTCCAGACGTTTGTACAAACGCTGCAGCTGAATCTGCGCAATAGAAGCAATATGGCGCTCACCTAACGGGTGGAAGACCACGACTTCATCTATACGGTTAATGAACTCCGGACGGAAACTATGGCTGACAACGCCCAGCACCAGATCCTTCATATGTCCATAATCCAGTTCGCCAAAGCGTTCCTGAATCAAATCGGAACCCAGGTTAGAAGTCATGATGACAACCGTGTTGCGGAAGTCGACCGTTCTACCCTGCCCATCGGTAAGGCGACCATCATCCAGCACCTGGAGCAGAATATTGAAGACATCCGGATGCGCCTTCTCAACCTCATCCAACAGAATGACTGAATAAGGACGGCGGCGGACAGCTTCTGTCAGATAACCACCCTCTTCATAACCCACGTAGCCCGGAGGCGCCCCAACCAGTCTTGATACGGAGTGTTTTTCCATAAACTCGGACATGTCGATGCGCACCATTGCGTCGTCGCTGTCGAACATAAAATTAGCCAGCGTTTTGCACAGCTCGGTTTTGCCCACCCCGGTCGGCCCAAGGAACAGGAAGGAACCAATCGGGCGGTTCGGATCGGACAAACCTGCGCGGCTACGACGAATCGCGTTGGAAACAGCTTCAACCGCTTCGTCCTGGCCAATCACACGATGATGAAGGTCCTGCTCCATCCGCAGCAGTTTTTCACGTTCGCCTTCCAGCATGCGGGCAACGGGAATCCCGGTCCATCGCGCCAGCACGTCTGCAATCTCGACATCAGTCACTTTGTTTCGCAGCAGGCGCATGGTTTTGCCTTCGCTTTGCGTGGCGGCGGCTAACTGTTTTTCCAGCTCAGGTATCTTGCCGTATTGCAGTTCGGACATTCTGGCCAGATCGCCTATGCGACGCGCCTGTTCAATAGCGATTTTCGCCTGCTCAAGCTCCGCTTTAATTGTCTGAGTACCGGAGAGCGAAGCTTTTTCCGCTTTCCACTCTTCTTCCAGGACAGAATATTCACGCTCTTTCTGCTCTAACTCTTCGTTAAGCATGCCGAGTCGTTTCTGGCTGGCCTCGTCCGACTCTTTCTTCAGCGCCTGTTGTTCCAGCTTAAGCTGGATAATTCGACGGTCCAGACGATCTAACTCTTCCGGCTTCGAGTCTATCTGCATGCGAATGCTGGAAGCCGCTTCGTCAATCAGGTCGATGGCCTTATCCGGCAGCTGACGGTCGGCAATATAGCGATGTGACAAGGTCGCCGCCGCCACGATCGCCGGATCGGTTATCTGCACATGGTGGTGCAGCTCATAGCGCTCTTTCAGCCCGCGCAGAATAGCGATGGTGTCCTCAACGGAAGGCTCCGCCACGAAAACTTTCTGGAAGCGGCGCTCAAGCGCAGCGTCTTTCTCAATATATTGACGATATTCGTCGAGCGTAGTGGCACCAACGCAGTGAAGCTCACCGCGCGCCAGCGCAGGCTTGAGCATGTTGCCCGCATCCATAGCGCCATCGGCTTTACCGGCCCCCACCATGGTATGCAGCTCATCGATGAACAGGATGACGTTGCCTTCCTGCTTCGAAAGATCGTTGAGCACGCCTTTCAGGCGCTCTTCAAACTCACCGCGGTACTTGGCACCGGCCACCAGCGCGCCCATATCCAGCGCCAGAACCCGTCGCCCTTTCAGGCCTTCGGGAACTTCACCATTGATAATGCGCTGCGCCAGGCCTTCAACAATGGCCGTTTTACCTACGCCTGGTTCCCCGATAAGCACCGGATTGTTTTTGGTACGGCGTTGCAGCACCTGAATGGTACGGCGAATTTCTTCATCACGGCCAATGACCGGGTCCAGCTTGCCCTGCTCGGCTCGCTCGGTAAGGTCAACGGTATATTTCTTCAATGCCTGACGTTGGTCTTCGGCATTCTGATCGTTCACGCTTTCTCCTCCACGCATTTGCTCAATCGCAGCTGTCACATTTGCCGTGGTAGCGCCCGCTGATTTCAATAAGTCAGTTAATGTGCCACGCGATTCAAGCACTGCCAGAACAAAGAGTTCTGACGAAATAAAGTTGTCATTACGTTTTTGCGCGAGCTTGTCGCACAGATTCAATACGCGCACGAGATCCTGCGAAGGCTGCACGTCACCGCCGGTCCCTTCAACCTGCGGTAAACGGCTCAGGGCCTGTTCAATTGCCGTGTGTAATTGCCCCGCATTGACGCCTGCGGAGGTTAATAAAGGACGTACAGATCCTCCTTCCTGATTGAGCAGTGCGCTCATCAAGTGAAGAGGTTCAATGAATTGATTGTCGTGCCCAAGTGCCAGGGACTGGGCATCGGCGAGAGCAAGCTGGAATTTATTGGTAAGACGATCCAGACGCATAACTCCTCCCATATACAGGTCAAATTTGCTACTGGAGATTAAATGAGGTCATCCCTCAATTATTCAAGGTTAATGACCTGAAATATGTGAGCGTAACGTTACCCGAACTGGATCGTCTTGATTCTGTAGGTTATATCAGCCAAATGAAACTTGCCATACGGCCGGTGGTTTTGTCGCGGCGATAGGAGAAGAAATCATTGGCTTCAGTATGAGTGCAACGATCCCCGCCGGAGACCTGTTCAATGCCTGCGTTCGCGAGCCGCTGACGCGCGAGCATGTAGATATCAGCATAGTACTTTTCACCCGACGGGCGGAAAGCAGCTTCGGCCTTCGCATCTTTAGCCACAAACGCTTCACGAACTTCCGGACCAACTTCAAACGCCATTGGTCCAATTGCAGGACCAAGCCAGGCAATAATATTTTCAGGACGCTCTTTAAAGCAGGCGATCGTTTGTTCCAGAACGCCTTCACACAAGCCTCGCCATCCCGCATGGGCAGCCGCTACTTCTGTTCCAGCTTTATTGCAGAAGAGAACCGGCAGGCAGTCTGCCGTCATTACCGCGCAGACCTCACCAGGAATATCGCTGTAGGAAGCATCCGCCCGTTTCGAAGCGTAGGCTCCCCCCGTTAACCTCAGCACGTCGGTGCCATGGACCTGCTCAAGCCAGACTGGCTTAGAAGGCATTTTGGCGGCGTGATAAAACAGACGACGATTTTCTTCGACGTGCTCAGGATTATCGCCACAGTGGGCGCCAAGATTGAGCGAATCGTATGGCGACAGGCTCACCCCACCGATACGTGTCGAACTGCAGGCGCCGACGCCTGACGGAATCGGCCATTGCGGGACAATCAGCTTGCTCATAGCCAGTCCAGCTGATCCTTATGCGCTTCGGTATCGACGCGCAGCGCTTCAATCAGCTCCACCATATCGTCAGGAATTGGCGCATGCCATTCCATCAGCATGCCGCTAATTGGATGATATAAACGCAGCATTGTGGCGTGCAGGGCCTGACGGTCAAACTTGCGAAGCACCGCTACGAACTCTTCCGATGCCCCTTTTGGCGGACGAGGGCGGCCACCGTAAAGCTGATCGCCAACCAGCGGATGAGTAATATGAGCCATGTGAACGCGGATCTGGTGAGTACGGCCCGTTTCCAGACGCAGACGCAGACGCGTGTGCACGCGGAAATGTTCCATGATGCGGTAGTGAGTCACCGCAGGTTTGCCCATCGGGTGTACGGACATATGGGTACGCTTGGTCGGGTGGCGACTGATAGGTTCTTCGACCGTACCACCAGCCGTCATATGCCCAATGGCAACGGCTTCATACTCACGGGTAATTTCGCGCAGCTGCAGAGATTCCACCAGGCGAGTTTGAGCCGGGACAGTTTTCGCAACCACCATCAGCCCGGTGGTGTCTTTATCCAGACGGTGAACGATGCCCGCGCGAGGGACATCGGCAATCGGCGGATAATAGTGCAGCAGGGCGTTGAGCACCGTGCCATCCGGGTTGCCAGCGCCAGGGTGAACAACAAAGTCCCGAGGCTTATTGATGACGAGAATATCGTCGTCTTCATAAACGATAGTCAGCGGGATATCCTGCGCTTCCCAGCGAACATCTTCTTCGATTTCAGCATTGATGGTGACTGTTTCTCCACCCAACACTTTCTCTTTCGGTTTGTCGCTGACTTTGCCATTGACCAGCACTCGCTGGTCAAGAATCCATTCTTTTATACGCGAACGTGAATAATCCGGGAACATTTCGGCCAAAGCCTGATCTAAGCGTTGACCGAGTTGAGATTCGGACACTGTTGCGTTGAGTTGTACTAGTTGTGCCATAGACAGCTTCTTCGTTAACGTTGGGTTTTACGGCAATGCCGTTTAATATAGTGTGCTATTGTAGCTGGTCTTCATCGGGAGCTGGAACTAAGCCTCCCGGAATAACATTCTGAGGAAAGTCAAAACGTCATGACGCGTATGAAATATCTGGTGGCAGCTGCCACGTTGAGCCTGGCTTTGGCTGGTTGCTCCAGTTCCAAGGATGAGGTTCCTGATAATCCACCTTCTGAGATCTATGCGACTGCCCAGCAAAAGTTGCAGGACGGTAACTTTAAAGCGGCGATAACGCAACTGGAAGCTCTGGATAACCGTTATCCGTTCGGGCCTTACTCCCAGCAAGTACAGTTGGATCTGATTTACGCTTACTACAAAAACGCCGATCTGCCGCTGGCTCAGGCCGCCATCGACCGCTTTATGCGTTTGAACCCGACCCATCCCAATATTGACTACGTGCTTTATATGCGTGGCCTGACGGATATGGCTCTGGATGATAGCGCGCTGCAAGGGTTCTTCGGGGTCGACCGTTCTGACCGTGACCCGCAGCATGCGCGTGATGCCTTCAACGATTTCTCTAAGCTGGTTCGAGGCTACCCGAACAGCCAGTACGTCACCGACGCCACCAAACGTCTGGTGTTCTTAAAAGACCGTTTGGCCAAGTATGAACTTTCCGTGGCGCAATACTACACCAAACGCGGCGCGTGGGTGGCAGTAGTTAACCGCGTTGAAGGTATGCTGCGCGATTTCCCGGATACTCAGGCAACTCGCGACGGGTTAAAGCTGATGGAAAAAGCCTATCGTGAAATGCAAATGACGGCTCAGGCGGACAAGGTAGCGAAAATCATCGCCGCTAACGGCAGCAACACCTGATAGCCAATGACAGAAAACAAAACGGCAGCCTCGGCTGCCGTTTTTATTGCCTGAAAAACATCAAACTGAATCGATTTAACGCCAGGCCATCCGGTCAAATATGGACGCTATTTATGACTTCTACAAGCGTTATCCACGGATAAACTGCCCTGCCTCACAAAAAGGCTTCCTTGACAAAAAGTGACAAAATAACGTGATTTTGATCACACATTTTGACATTGAGCGAGGTATGCTGGAGTTACCAAGACGGGAAAGACAAGAGGTAGCTTTATGACAATGAACATTACCAGCAAGCAAATGGAAATCACCCCAGCAATTCGCCAGCACGTCGCGGACCGTCTCAGCAAACTGGACAAGTGGCAAACTCATCTAATTAATCCACACATCGTTTTGTCCAAAGAACCAAAGGGTTTTGTGGCTGATGCTACCATCAGCACGCCGAACGGGCAGCTTGTCGCAAGCGCCAAACATGATGACATGTACACGGCCATCAATGAATTAATCAACAAACTGGAGCGGCAGTTAAATAAGGTGCAGCACAAAGGTGAAGCACGTCGCACAACAGGTTCAGTGAAAGATGTCGCTTTCGCCGAGGAATCTGAAGAAGAGTAAGTTTGAACGTTAATTCTCACTAGCAACGCGCCTCCGGGCGCGTTTTTTATTGACAGGGCGAAAACAGACCGGGTAAGTTAACCCTCAGACTTGTCAGGAATCAGCCCATGAGACTTCAGCCGTTTTTCTTCGCATTCTTTTTTACCTTCCCCTGACTGGGAGGCAATTCGTCGTGTGATAAAGAATGCGAAGACGAACAAACAGGCCTCCCAAATCGGGAGGCCTTTTTTATGGACATCGAAAAGGTAGCGTTATGACTGAGATAAACCCCTTGCTGGCACTACGCGATAAAATCAGCGCCCTGGATGAAAAGCTGCTGGCCCTGCTGGCCGAGCGTCGCGGGCTTGCCGTGGAAGTTGGTAAGGCAAAGCTTGAGTCGCATCGCCCCGTGCGCGATATCGATCGTGAAAGAGACCTGCTGGAACGTCTGATAACACTCGGTAAAACACACCATCTGGACGCGCACTACATCACCCGACTGTTCCAGCTCATCATCGAAGACTCGGTCCTGACCCAGCAAGCGTTGCTGCAGCAGCATCTCAATAAAACTAATCCGCACTCTGCCCGCATTGCGTTCCTCGGCCCGAAAGGCTCCTACTCTCATCTGGCGGCTCGCCAGTATGCCGCCCGTCATTTTGAACAGTTTATAGAAAGCGGCTGCGCAAAATTCCACGATATCTTTAATCAGGTAGAAACTGGCCAGGCCGACTACGCCGTCGTCCCCATTGAGAACACCAGTTCCGGCGCGATTAATGATGTGTACGACCTCCTGCAGCACACTAGCCTGTCCATCGTAGGCGAAATGACGGTGCCTATCGATCACTGCGTATTGGTCAGCGGCACTACGGATCTCGACAAAATCGAAACGGTTTACAGCCATCCGCAGCCGTTCCAGCAGTGCAGCCAGTTTATAAATCGCTATCCGCACTGGAAAATTGAGTACTGTGAAAGCACTTCCGCTGCGATGGAAAAAGTTGCTCTCGCCAACTCTCCGCAGGTTGCGGCTCTGGGCAGCGAAGCGGGTGGCGCGCTGTACGGTCTGCAGGTTCTTGAACGTAATCTTGCCAATCAGACGCAAAATATTACCCGCTTTATCGTGCTGGCGCGTAAAGCCGTCGATGTATCCGAGCAGGTCCCAGCCAAAACAACGCTGCTGATGGCCACAGGACAACAGGCTGGTGCGCTTGTAGAAGCGCTGCTGGTCATGCGTAACCACAACCTGATCATGACCAAGCTCGAGTCACGCCCTATCAACGGCAACCCGTGGGAAGAGATGTTCTATCTGGATATTCAGGCCAACCTGAAGGATTTGGCGATGCAGAAGGCTCTGCGAGAGCTGGGGGAAATCACCCGTTCAATGAAGGTGCTGGGCAGCTACCCAAGCGAAAACGTGGTGCCGGTTGATCCGGCCTGACGCTTGCTAACCACCGGGCCAGCGTCAGGCTGGCTCGCTACATCTCTTTAAACTTCAGCTTTGGCAAGCCCGCAACGTCAGCCCGCAAAGTGAAAATAGCGCCGGATAGCGGACGTTGTGCAATTTCCGCTTCATCCATGTTTTCTCGCGTGGTGGTGATAAACAGCGTTTTCATGTCATCCCCGCCGAAACAAACCATCGTCGGACAGCGAACCGGCAGACGATATTCTGCCAGAATGTTTCCCTGCGGCGACAGGCGAGCAATGCGGAAATCGTCAAAAAGCGCGGTCCAGTAACAGCCCTCTACGTCCATCGCCGCCCCGTCAGGGATCCCCTCGCCTGTCGCAAAACGCTTGAAGACTTGTCTTGCTCCTGGCTCGCCTTGCTCATCCAGCGGAGTACGATAGATGACTGCGTTCGGCGTATCGGATGTATACATCCATTTTTTATCTTCGCTGAAAGCCAGCCCGTTCGCACCGTGGATATCGTGCTGAATAACATGCGCGGTCAAATCATTATTGACGCGGCACAGCAGCGCTCCGTTATAATCGCCCGGCCCCCAAAACGTGCCCGCATAGAAACGGCCATCGCGATCGGTGCCGCCGTCATTAAACCGTGCAAGCTGAGGATTATTCGGGTTATCGCAGATTTTTTGCGTGATCAGCCCCGTTTGATTCGTCAGATAAATCCCGCTGCGCAGGGCAACAATAAATCCACCTTCCTCACGCAGGGCAAAGCAGCCCACTTCCTCTGAAAACTGAATAACGTCATGCTTCCCGCTGTCGGTGTGATAACGGTGAACTTCATTTTCAAGAATATCCGTCCAGTAGAGGCAGCTTTCTTCTGCACTCCAGGTCGGGCACTCGGGCAGGTGCCCGGTGTAATCAAACAGGACTTGCGGCTCAGCCATTTCAAAAATCCTTATTGCAAAAAAAAAGCCAGCGGTTTTCCCACTGGCTTTGATTATAAAACTATTTTGCAGTTATTGACGGCTATCATTTGCCTGGCGCAACAGGGTTCGACTCTCGCTCTGGAAACGCTGCGCATAGTCGCCAAACCAGTGCTCAACCTTGCGGAAGCTGTCGATAAACGCCTGCTTATCGCCGTGTTCAAGCAGGCCAATCGCCTCGCCGAATCGTTTGTAGTAGCGTTTGATTAGCGCCAGATTGCTTTCAGAAGACATAATTATGTCCGCATAAAGCTGAGGATCCTGCGCAAACAGACGCCCGACCATCGCCAGCTCCAGCCGGTAAATTGGAGAAGAGAGCGCCAGCAGCTGCTCAAGCTGCACATTCTCTTCGGCAAGGTGCAGGCCGTAGGCGAAGGTCGCAAAGTGGCGCAGCGCCTGAATAAACGCCATATTCTGGTCGTGCTCCACGGCGCTGGAACGATGTAGCCGCGCGCCCCAGACCTGAATCTGTTCCAGGAACCACTGATAGGCTTCAGGCTGGCGACCGTCACAGTAAACCACCACCTGTTTTGCCAGGCTGCCGCTGTCCGGACCGAACATAGGATGTAAACCTAATACCGGCCCGCTGTGCACGGCTAACATTGCCTGCAGCGGCCCGTTCTTCACCGAGGCCAGATCGACCAGCACGCAGTCGTTCGGCAGTTCCGGCAGTTGGGCAATAATTTGTTCGGTGAGATGGATCGGCACGCTGACGATAACCATGCCCGCATCGGCCATGATTTCAGCCGCGCGCGGCCAGTCTTCCTTCTCAAAAATGCGGACTTCGTAGCCGGATAGCACGAGCATTTTTTCGAACAAACGCCCCATCTGGCCGCCGCCGCCGACAATCACAACCGGGCGCAGCGAAGGCTGAAGCGTTTTAAAGCCTTTATCGTTCTCGCTGGAATAGGATTCGCGCATGACGCGGCGCAAAACATCCTCAATCAGATCGGGAGGCACGCCGAGCGCCTCAGCCTCTTTGCGGCGAGAAGCCAGCATCGAAGCTTCACGCTCAGGGACATAAATAGGCAAACCGTAGCGGCTTTTAACCTCACCGACACCCGCTACCAGCTCCAGGCGGCGAGCCAGCAGCTCCAGCAGCGCCTTATCCACCTCATCGATTTGATCGCGTAGCGCGGTCAATTCAGCAACCATAGTAAAACCTCTTATGCCTGACGCGCCGCCAGCGTACCGTTCAGATCCTGATGAATTTCACGCAGCAGAGCTTCCGTTGTTTCCCAGTTGATGCAGGCGTCGGTGACGGAAACGCCGTACTTCATTTCGCTACGCGGCTGCTCTGAGGACTGATTGCCTTCATGGATATTGCTTTCAATCATCAGGCCAATAATCGAACGGTTGCCATCCTTAATCTGAGCGACGGCGGATTCCGCCACGCCCGGCTGACGACGGTAGTCTTTATTTGAATTGCCATGGCTGCAATCTATCATCAAGGCCGGACGCAGTCCTGCCTGTTCCATCTCTTTTTCACACTGCGCCACGTCTGCCGGGCTGTAGTTTGGTGCTTTTCCGCCGCGCAGAATAACGTGGCCGTCCGGGTTACCCTGAGTTTGCAGCAGGCAAACCTGGCCCGCCTGGTTGATGCCCACAAAACGGTGCGGCATCGAAGCCGCGCGCATCGCGTTGATGGCGGTGCCGAGGCTGCCGTCGGTACCGTTCTTGAAGCCCACCGGCATAGAAAGACCGGATGCCATCTCGCGGTGAGTCTGAGATTCAGTCGTACGCGCTCCGATAGCTGACCAGCTGAACAAATCCCCAAGGTACTGCGGGCTGTTTGGATCCAACGCCTCGGTCGCCAGCGGCAGGCCCATGCTAACCAGTTCAACCAGTAGGTTACGCGCAATCTTCAAACCTGCTTCCACATCAAACGAGCCGTCCATGTGAGGATCGTTAATCAGCCCTTTCCAGCCCACGGTAGTCCGTGGTTTCTCAAAGTAGACGCGCATCACGAGGTACAAGCTATCGCTGACTTGTGCAGAAAGTTCTTTAAAACGACGAGCGTATTCGATCGCAGCTTCCGGATCGTGGATCGAGCAAGGTCCACACACCACTAACAGACGAGGATCGCGGCCGGCGATAATATTGGAGATCGTCTGGCGGGATTGCTCAACCTGAGCGGTCTGCGCGGCAGTCAGTGGGAATTCGGCTTTTAGCTGGTCCGGAGTGATCAAGATCTGTTCGTCAGAAATATGAACGTTGTTCAGCGCGTCTTTTTGCATGATGGCGGTCCTGTTTGGCTCGTTTGCGATAGTCGTTTCCTCAGTGAGGAAGGAATACATTACCACGAAGCGTACATATTGCAATCCATATTACGTAACGATTTCGTTACACGCATAGATTAACAGCCGTATTTAGACGTGAAAAATCCTAATTTCGTAAATAAATAATTACACTCAGCATAATTACGCTGATTCTGAGACCATCCATGCAAATGTTGTTGCCGCCGCCTGTCAAATCCCTGACCTGCTTCTATGCTCAATGAAAAGGTCTTTAAAGGTTATCGCTATGCCGCGTATTTCTTTATTGCTGCTGTCCCTGTGCCTGGCGGGTTGTCAAATCAATCCCTACACGTTTGGCCCGGAACCGGCGCCGACCGACTGGTATCAGGCGGGTCAGGATGATGCAATGGCCGGCTATACCATCCAAAATGACGAAGGGCTTGGCTACCGGCACGGCGATCATCACGTCGACAGACAGGAATGGCTGCGAGGCTACACGAAAGGACAAAGCCGCATTTGCAATAATGATTATCTTCAGCTCGCCGGCGAAAGCGGCAAACGCTTCCCTCCAAGCTGCGAAAACTTATCTAATTCCCCCGCGCTAAAAGCGAGCTGGCAAAAAGCCAGCGATGCAGGGCTACGGGCCTCTATTCTGAATTAATTATTCCGAAGAAAATGGAATAGCCACATTATTTCAGGGTTATTCCGATCTTAATAATCCGTTATCAGGAATATCATCACGGAGAGGAAATAATGACGGGGAATATTGGTGATGATATGATCGACGACGCACTCATTAATAAAAAGAACTGGCGTTTTCGGCCAGAATATCGCCCCGACGGTAAGGCTCAGAATGTCATGCATATCACACGCTGGTTAACCCTTTCCGCAGCGCTCCTCGTCTGCTCATGCCTATTTAGCGGACCTGCGTCAGCGGCTGATAGCGATATTGCCAGTCGGGTAAGAACCATTGTTTCCGGTATCGTGAGCTATACACGCTGGCCGCAACAGCAGGCGATGCCTAAGCTTTGCATTTTCTCAACTTCGCTTTATTCATCAACGCTTGCCCGCGAAAGCCGCAGCAACGATGCCGTCCCCTATCATCCGCAACTCGTTCATTCTTCTGACGAAGCACTGTTATCGGAGTGCGACGGTATTTATTTCGGTAAAGAATCTCCTCAGCAGCAGCTGCAGTTAATAGAAAAATATAAATCGCGGCCTTTATTATTAATCGCTGAGCAAAATTCCCAGTGCACGATTGGCAGTTCGTTTTGCATGAATATAAACAGCGACCGTGTTTCATTTTCCGTCAATCTGGACTCTTTAGCCCGCAGCGGCGTGAGAGTGAGTCCTGATGTATTACTGCTGGCACGCACACGGAATAATAATCATGAATAAGGATTCGTCTATTTCTTCGCGCCCAACGTTCAAAAGAACGCTGCGCCGCATCAGCATTACCAGCGTTTTGATTACTATGCTAACCGCGTGGATGCTGCTCTCCGTCGCTTCAATGCTGACGTTAAAACAGTACGCGCAAAAGAACCTCGAGCTGCTGTCGGCCACCGTTAGCCAAAGCCTGGAAGCCGCTGTAGTCTTCCGTGACGGTGCCGCCGCCCATGAAACATTGGCCTCGCTGGGAAAACAAGGCCAGTTTACCGCCGCGCAGATTCTTGATGCCGGTGGCAACGAGCTAACCCACTGGAAATTAAACGCCGGTTCGCAAAAAGACGTGGTAGGCGGCCTGGTCAGCAAATGGCTATTCCCCCGCCCTATCGAACAGCCAATATTGCATAACGGTAAGCTCGTCGGTGAAATGCGCCTGACCGGGAACGATACAACCGTGACCCACTTCGTGTGGATCTCACTCGGCGTGCTGACAGCCTGCATGCTGCTGGCTTCGGCCATCGCGCTGTTCATCTCCCGGCACCTTCATCGTGGTCTTGACGACGCGCTGCAAAATATTACCGACGTGGTCCACGATGTGCGAACCAACCGTAATTTTGCCCGTCGGGTATCTCCGGAGAAAATTGAGGAATTTCACCGCTTCGCGCTGGATTTCAACAGCCTGCTGGATGAAATGGAAGAGTGGCAGAAGCAGCTTCAGCTAAAAAATGCCTCATTGCAAAAAACCGCCATGCACGACCCGTTAACGGGTCTGGCCAATCGGGCAGCCTTCCGGGCAGCGCTTGAAAAGTTGATAGCGCCTGAGCACGGCAAACAAAACGGCGCGCTGCTCTTTATGGACGGCGATAACTTCAAGTTTATCAACGATACGTGGGGACACGCGGCGGGCGACCTGGTGTTAATTGAAGTGGCTAAAAGGCTGATCCAGTTTTCGGGCAATCAGCACCAGGCCTTCCGCCTCGGCGGCGATGAGTTTGCCGTCATTCTGCATTCGACGGCCGATAGCACTGCGGCAGGCAAAGCTCTGCAGCATCTTAAAAACATCGTCGAGCAGCCCATCTCTTTACTCAACGGGCAGGATATCACCATGACGTTGAGCGTCGGCATAGCGCTGAGCAGAGGTATGACTTCCATTGAAAGCCTGATGGAAACCGCCGATCGCAATATGTACATCGAAAAGCATAAGCAGCGTCAGCCGCTTATCAACCAGAAATAACCAAGGATTGACCATGATCGCTTCCCGCGTATTTGTCCCGGCACTAGTATTCTCATTTTTACTGAGCGGCTGCCAGGCTCCGCCGTCTACCTTCTCACCCGAGCAGAAGGCCGCAATGCGCTCCTATGGTTTCACCGAGGCTAACGACAGCTGGTCGCTGGGGCTGTCGGATAAAATCCTGTTCGGTAAAAACCAGTACCGGCTGCAGCCGGAAAGCTACCGGAGCATTCAGTCAATGGCCGCTAAGCTTTCTGCCACCGGCCTGAAGCATGCCCGTATGGACGGACACACCGACAACTACGGTGAAGACGGCTACAACGAGCAGCTTTCCCTGAAGCGAGCCAATATTGTGGCCGACGCCTGGGCCGAAGGGGCCAATATCCCGCGCGGCAATCTCACCACTCAAGGCCTGGGTAAGAAATACCCGGTCGCCAGCAACGCCACCGGCGAAGGCCGTGCCGAAAACCGCCGTGTTGCCGTAGTGATCGTCGCTCCTTAATTCGCTCCCACAAATGCCGACGTAAAAAAAGGGCTGCCAGATGGCAGCCCTTTATATGGATGTCGCGTTAGCGAAATCTTAGTTAAGACGCTCTTTGATACGAGCAGACTTACCAGTGCGCTCACGCAGGTAGTACAGTTTAGCTTTACGAACGGCACCACGACGTTTAACAGTAATGCTGTCGATTACCGGGGAGTGAGTCTGGAATACGCGCTCAACACCTTCGCCGTTGGAAATTTTACGAACAGTGAATGCAGAGTGCAGACCGCGGTTACGGATAGCGATAACCACGCCCTCAAATGCCTGCAGACGTTTTTTAGAACCTTCAACGACCCATACTTTCACTTCCACGGAGTCGCCCGGGCGGAAGGAAGGTACATCCTGTTTCATCTGTTCTTGTTCAATTTGCTTAATAATGTTGCTCATAATTTAATCTCTTATCCTGGGTAAACTGATATTTGGGGGGCTTACGCCTCACCATCATGTTTATGTTGCTGTTTCGCGTGTTCCCGTTGGAACTCCGCCAGCAACCTTGCTTGCTCTTCAGTCAGAGCCAGGTTTTCCAGAAGTTCAGGTCTTCTAAGCCAGGTGCGGCCCAGCGACTGTTTCAGGCGCCAACGGCGAATCTCTGCGTGGTTTCCCGACAGTAAAACCGCCGGAACTTCCATGCCGTCTAACACTTCAGGACGAGTATAGTGTGGACAGTCCAGCAATCCATCAGCAAACGAATCTTCGGTTGCCGATGCTTCATGACCCAAAACACCCGGTATAAACCGCGAGACGGAATCAATCAGCGTCATTGCCGGTAGCTCACCACCGCTGAGTACGTAATCGCCGATTGACCATTCTTCGTCAATTTCGGTTTGGATAACGCGCTCGTCTATTCCCTCGTAGCGGCCACAAACCAGAATTAACTTCTCATTTGTTGCCAGCTCGCATACGCCCGCTTGATCAAGCTTGCGCCCCTGAGGTGAAAGATAGATAACCTTAGCACCTTCCCCTGCCGCCGCTTTCGCTGCGTGGATGGCTTCCCGTAAAGGGTTAACCATCATGAGCATACCCGGTCCGCCGCCGTAAGGACGTTCGTCCACGGTACGGTGCCGGTCATAAGTGAAGTCGCGCGGACTCCAGCTCTGGATGCTCAGCAGGCCATTTTTAACTGCCCGGCCAGTTACCCCGTAATCGGTAATTGCGCGGAACATCTCTGGAAACAGGCTAACTACACCAATAAACACAAGCCTTTCCCCATCACGCCGTTTTGTTACCGTTTATCCGGAGGTTTAGAAACCAGGATCCCAATCTACTTCAATGGTTTGAGTAGCGAGATCGACTTTCTTGATAACCTGCCCATCGAGGAACGGAACCAGCCGCTCCTTGATACCGAACGCATCTTTCAGGTTTGCCTTAATGACGAGAACGTCATTGGAGCCGGTTTCCATCATGTCGATGACTTTACCAAGCTGGTATCCCTGAGTGGTCACTACCTGGCAGCCCATCAGGTCTTTCCAGTAATAGTCACCCTCTTCGAGATGAGGCAGCTGCGTAGAATCGACCACAATTTCGCAATTGGTGAGCAGATTCGCAGCATCCCGATCGTCAACGCCTTTCAGCTTGATGATCAGATCCTGATTGTGGTGCTTCCAGCTTTCCAGCTGTACTTGCTGCCACTGACCCGCCTTCTGGATATACCAGGGCTGATAGTCAAAAATGCTATCGGCGTCTTCGGTGGAGGAAAACACTCTGAGCCAACCACGAATACCGTAGCAGGAGCCCATTTTGCCCAAAACGATGGGGTTAACAGGTGCCTTTGCGGAGAGTTGATTGCTCATCATGACCACCGTGACAGATTAAGCTGCTTTTTTTGTTGCTTTGATCAGCGCAGATACGCGATCAGAAACGGTTGCGCCTAAGCCAACCCAATGCTCGATGCGGTCCAGATCCAGGCGGCTTGCCTCGTCTTTCTCACCGGCGATAGGGTTGAAGAAACCAACGCGCTCAATGAAGCGACCGTTACGTGCATTACGGCTGTCAGTAACAACAACCTGGTAGAACGGACGCTTTTTAGCGCCGTGACGTGCTAAACGAATAGTTACCATAACATCCTCTTTAGTGAATAAAACACCGGGCCCCATCGAGGGACGGAGCCCGGTGTCATATTAAAAGCCCGAAAATTTTACTCATTTGGGCGCAAAAAGCAATCTAAATGAGCTTAACGGCCTGGGAAACCTGGCGGCATCATGCCTTTCATGCCGCGCATCATTTTTGCCATTCCGCCTTTCTTCATCTTCTTCATCATGCGCTGCATGTCGTCGAACTGCTTCAGCAGACGGTTAACATCCTGCACCTGCATGCCGGAACCCTGCGCGATACGGCGCTTGCGTGAACCTTTAATGATTTCTGGCTGCGCGCGCTCTTTCAGGGTCATGGAGTTAATAATCGCCTCCATGCGCACCAGAACTTTGTCGTCCATCTGCGATTTCACGTTGTCCGGCAGCTGGCCCATGCCCGGCAGCTTGCTCATCATGCTCGCCATGCCGCCCATGTTTTTCATCTGCTTAAGCTGCTCAAGGAAATCGTTGAGGTCGAAGCCGTCGCCTTTCTTCAGCTTGCTGGCGAGTTTCTCAGCCTGGGCGCGGTCAACTTTGCTTTCGATATCTTCGATAAGCGACAGCACGTCGCCCATGCCCAGAATACGGGAAGCAATACGGTCCGGATGGAAAGGCTCCAGCGCTTCGGTTTTCTCGCCGACGCCGAGGAATTTAATTGGCTTACCGGTGATATGGCGGATAGACAGAGCCGCACCGCCGCGCGCATCGCCGTCGACCTTCGTCAGCACAACACCGGTTAACGGCAGCGCTTCGTTAAACGCTTTGGCGGTATTTGCCGCATCCTGACCGGTCATGGCGTCGACGACAAACAGCGTTTCTACCGGATTAATCGCGGCGTGAACCTGTTTGATTTCGTCCATCATCGCTTCGTCAACGTGCAAACGACCGGCGGTATCCACCAGCAGCACGTCGAAGAACTTCAGCTTCGCCTCTTTCAGCGCCGCATTAACGATATCGACAGGTTTTTGCCCAACGTCAGACGGGAAGAAATCAACGCCGACCTGCTCAGCAAGGGTTTCCAGCTGTTTGATCGCCGCCGGGCGATAGACGTCGGCAGAAACCACCAGCACCTTCTTCTTATGCTTCTCGCGTAAGAATTTACCCAGCTTGCCAACGCTTGTGGTTTTACCCGCCCCCTGCAAGCCCGCCATCAGCACCACGGCTGGCGGCTGGGCAGCAAGATTCAGCACGGCGTTTTCTTCGCCCATTGCCGCCACCAGCTCGGCGCGAACAATTTTGACGAACTCCTGGCCCGGGGTCAGGCTCTTGTTAACTTCGTGACCAACCGCTTTCTCTTTCACGCGGCTGATGAAATCACGCACCACCGGCAGCGCAACGTCCGCTTCCAGCAGCGCCATGCGCACTTCGCGCAGGGTTTCTTTAACGTTCTCTTCAGTCAGCCGCCCACGGCCGCTGATATTGCGCAGGGTACGCGACAGACGGTCAGTTAAATTATCAAACATTGTATTTTGCCTAACGTGGTAACTTAGGGCCGCAGTACGCGACACAAAACAGAATTTGGCGGATTATAACATGAAGCCGCCCGGCATGTGATGCAACGGTTAGAGTTGGAGCAGGCGGCAGGTAACGTTATACTGCCTTTTTTCACCTCTGGCTAATTGACCGACACCTATATGCCTGTTTTCGCACTCCTTGCGCTTATAGCCTACTCCATCAGCCTTGCGCTGATCATCCCCGGCCTGCTTCGGAAGAACAGCGCATGGCGCCGCTTAGCCATTTTGTCGGCCAGCATCGCGCTTGTCAGCCACGCGCTGGCGCTGGAAAACCGTATATTTTCAGGCGACGGCGGGCAAAATCTCAGCCTGCTGAACGTCGGCTCGCTGGTCAGCCTGATGATCTGTACGGTCATGACCATCGTCGCCTCGCGCAACCGCGGCTGGTTACTGTTACCGATTGTGTATGCCTTTGCGTTGATCAACCTCGCTTTTGCCACCTTTGTGCCCAACGAATTCATTACCCATCTGGAAACGACGCCGGGCATGATGATTCACATCGGCCTTGCTTTGTTCGCCTATGCCACGCTGATTATTGCCGCGCTTTACGCACTGCAGCTGGCGTGGATCGACTTCCAGCTCAAAAACAAAAAGCTCGCTTTCAACGCTGAAATGCCGCCGCTGATGGTGATTGAACGCAAGATGTTCCACATCACTCAGGTTGGCGTCGTACTGCTCACGCTAACGCTCTGCACCGGCCTGTTCTACATGCACAATCTCTTCAGCATGGAAAACGTCGACAAGGCCGTGCTGTCCATACTGGCATGGTTTGTCTACGTCATTCTGCTGTGGGGACACTATCATGAAGGTTGGCGGGGCCGCCGCGTGGTGTGGTTTAACGTTGCCGGGGCCGCGATCCTCACTCTTGCCTACTTCGGCAGCCGGGTGCTGCAACAGTTTGTAGGCTAAATTTGCATTTTAAAGGACACTCCTTTTGGAACACATCTCAACCACCACGCTGATCGTCACCCTGATCATCATGGTGGTGGTCTCGGCATACTTCTCCGGGTCAGAAACCGGCATGATGACGCTGAACCGCTATCGTCTTCGTCACCTTGCCAAGCAGGGTAATCGCGCCGCCAAACGCGTCGAAAAGTTACTCCGCAAGCCCGACCGCCTGATAAGCCTGGTGCTTATCGGCAACAACCTGGTCAATATTCTCGCCTCCGCTATCGGCACCATCGTCGGCATGCGCCTTTACGGCGATGCGGGCGTGGCCATTGCTACCGGTATCCTCACCTTCGTGGTGCTGGTTTTTGCCGAAGTTTTGCCCAAAACGATTGCCGCGCTGTATCCCGAAAAAGTAGCCTACCCGAGCAGCGTCCTGCTTGGCCCGCTGCAAATTCTGATGATGCCGCTGGTCTGGCTGCTGAATGTCATCACGCGGATGTTAATGCGCATGGTCGGCATTAAAACCGATAACGTCATCAGCGCAGCGCTGAGCAAAGACGAACTGCGCACTATCGTGCACGAATCCCATTCGAAGATATCGCGCCGCAACCAGGACATGCTCCTGTCAGTGCTGGACCTGGAAAAAATCAGCGTCGACGACATTATGGTGCCGCGCAACGAAATCGTCGGCATCAACATTAACGACGACTGGAAGTCTATCGTCCGCCAGCTAACGCACTCACCGCACGGGCGCATTGTGCTGTACCGCGACACGCTGGATGATGCGATGAGTATGCTGCGCGTGCGCGAAGCCTACCGGCTGATGACCGAGAAGCAGGAATTTACTAAAGAGACCATGCTGCGCGCCGCAGACGAAATCTACTTTGTACCGGAAGGCACGCCGCTGAGCGTGCAGCTGGTGAAGTTCCAGCGCAATAAGAAGAAGGTCGGCCTGGTCGTAGACGAATACGGTGATATTCAGGGTCTGGTGACGGTTGAAGATATCCTTGAAGAAATCGTCGGCGACTTTACAACTTCGATGTCCCCGACGCTTGCCGAAGAGGTCACGCCGCAGAACGACGGCTCGGTGATTATCGAAGGCGGTGCCAACGTGCGCGAAATCAACAAGGCCTTCAACTGGACGCTGCCGGAAGATGAAGCCCGCACCGTTAATGGAATGCTGCTCGAAGAGCTACAGGAAATTCCTGCCAACGATACGCGAGTGCGTATCAGCCATTACGATATCGATATTCTCGACGTGCAGGACAATATGATTAAGCAGGTCCGCGTCACGCCGGTGAAGCCGCTGCGCCAGAGCGTAGAGGAATAGCAGGTAAAAAAAAGCCAGCCGCTCGGGCTGGCTTTTTACTTTCGGGCAAACTACTTCGCTTTTGCTACGGAAACCATAGCGGCGCGAATGGTACGGCCATTCAGGGTGTAACCCTTTTGCATCACCATCAGCACGTGATTTGGCGCTACGTCTTCGGACTCCACCATCGCAATCGCCTGGTGTACATCCGGATTGAAAGGTACGTTGGTATCGCCAACCACTTCCACGCCAAACTTGCGAACCACGTCCAGCATCGATTTCTGAGTCAGCTCAATACCTTCAATCATCGCAGCCAGATCCGCATTGGATTTGTCGGCCACTTCAAGGGCGCGATCCAGGCTATCAATTACCGGCAGCAGTTCGTTAACGAATTTATCCAGCGCAAATTTGTGCGCTTTCTCGATATCTAACTCGGTGCGGCGACGCAGGTTTTCCATCTCTGCCTTGGTACGCAGCAGGCTATCACGCTCGCGCTGCTGGACTTCTTCGAGCTGCGCCGTTAAATCGGCGATACGTTCGTCGCGCGGATCCACCACCTCGGCACCTTCTGCGGCCTCGACTTCGTCGTGCTGATCCATTGCGATTTCGTCCGAGACTTGCTCGTCTGGTGTTTTCTGTTCTTTACTACTCATGAAATTCTCCGCGTTTTTAGCATTCATCTCGCTGGTTCGCTTATTATGGGGATCAGTTTCCGGGATTCAAGGGAACGTGACATATTGTCATAAACGTCTGCGTATAAGGACCACCACGATGACTACCACGATAACAAACCCGCATTTCAGTTGCATTGGCATTGTCGGGCATCCTCGCCACCCTACGGCACTGACCACGCACGAAATGCTTTACCGCTGGCTGTGTGGGAAAGGTTACGACGTCATCGTGGAGCAGCAAATTGCTCAGGAACTCAACCTTAAGAACGTGAAAACCGGTACGCTGGCAGAAATCGGTCAGCTTGCCGACCTGGCCGTGGTGGTCGGTGGCGATGGCAATATGCTTGGAGCCGCCCGCGTGCTGGCGCGCTATGACATTAAAGTTATCGGCATCAACCGTGGCAATCTTGGCTTCCTGACGGATCTCGACCCGGATAACGCCCAGCAGCAGCTTGCCGACGTCCTTGAAGGCCACTACATCACGGAAAAACGTTTCCTGTTGCAGGCCCAGGTCTGCCAGCACGATACGGCGGCCCGGCTGAGCACCGCGATTAACGAAGTGGTGCTGCATCCGGGCAAAGTCGCGCACATGATTGAATTTGAAGTTTATATCGACGAAGTCTTTGCCTTCTCTCAGCGTTCTGACGGCCTGATTATTTCCACGCCGACCGGCTCTACCGCCTATTCGCTCTCCGCTGGCGGCCCGATTCTGACGCCTTCGCTGGACGCCATCACCCTCGTGCCCATGTTCCCGCACACGCTTTCAGCCCGTCCGCTGGTTATCAACAGCAGCAGCACTATTCGCCTGCGTTTTTCACACATGCGCAGCGACCTCGAAATTAGCTGCGACAGCCAGATAGCCTTGCCTATTCAGGAGGGAGAAGACGTGCTGATCCGCCGCTGCGACTATCACCTTAACCTTATTCATCCAAAAGACTACAGCTATTTCAATACTTTGAGTTCCAAACTGGGCTGGTCGAAAAAATTATTCTAAAATTTGCCCAGGCCACTTTACTGTATAGATAACCAGGATATACTGTACGTAACTACAGCTATGTTGTTATATACAGGAAGGTGGCTATGCTGGCTCAACTCACCATCAGCAATTTCGCAATCGTTCGTGAACTGGAAATCGATTTTCACCACGGCATGACGGCCATCACCGGCGAAACCGGTGCCGGTAAATCCATTGCGATTGATGCCTTAGGGTTGTGTCTGGGCGGTCGCGCAGAGGCGGACATGGTTCGTCAGGATGCCAGCCGCGCTGACCTGTGCGCTCGCTTTTCCCTGAAAGACACGCCGGCTGCTCTACGCTGGCTGGAAGAAAATCAGCTTGAAGACGGCCGGGAATGTCTCTTACGCCGCGTTATCAGCAGCGACGGACGTTCACGCGGGTTTATCAACGGCACCGCCGTTCCACTTTCGCAGCTACGCGAGCTTGGGCAGCTGCTGATTCAAATTCACGGTCAGCATGCGCACCAGCTTCTGCTAAAACCCGAACACCAGAAAAATCTGCTGGACGGCTACGCGGGCGAGCACGCGCTGGCCGCACAAATGGCCGAACGTTACCGCGCGTGGCACCAAAGCTGTCGCGATCTGGCTCAGCATCAGCAGCTCTCCCAGGAGCGCGCCGCGCGTGCCGAACTGCTGCAATATCAGCTCAAAGAACTTAACGAATTTTCCCCGGTCGCCGGGGAGTTCGAACAAATTGACGAAGAGTACAAGCGTCTCGCTAACAGCGGCCAGCTGCTGTCCACCAGCCAGCAGGCGCTCAATCTTCTTGCCGACGGCGAAGAAAGCAATCTGCAAAGCCAGCTCTACACCGCGCGCCAGCTGATGACCGAGCTTGCCGGGTTAGACGGTAAACTCTCCGGCGTGCTGGAGATGCTTGAAGAGGCGGCCATCCAGATCTCAGAAGCCAGCGATGAGCTGCGCCATTACTGCGATCGTTTGGATCTCGATCCGAACCGCCTTTATGAACTGGAGCAGCGTATCTCCCGGCAGATCTCGCTCGCTCGTAAGCACCATATTTCCCCGGAAGAGCTGCCGCTGTTCCACCAAAAACTGCTCGATGAACAGCAGCAGCTGGACGATCAGGCCAGTTCGCAGGATGAGCTCATGCAGGCGGTGGCATTGCATCATCAGCAGGCATTAACCGTAGCGCGTGAGCTTCACGAACGTCGCGCTTATTTCGCCGCTGAGCTATGCCAGCTCATCACTGAAAGCATGCATTCGCTTTCCATGCCGCACGGCAAGCTGGCCATCGACGTGGCATTTAATGAAAATCATCTCACCGCCGAAGGTGCCGACCGGATCGATTTCCGCGTCAGCACCAACCCGGGGCAGCCTTTGCAGCCGCTGGCTAAAGTGGCTTCCGGCGGCGAGCTGTCACGCATCGCATTGGCTATTCAGGTCATCACCGCCCGTAAGATGGAAACCCCGGCGCTTATTTTCGATGAGGTTGACGTGGGCATCAGCGGGCCGACGGCGGCGGTAGTAGGCAAACTTCTCCGCCAGCTGGGCGAATCTACCCAGGTGATGTGCGTGACGCACCTGCCGCAGGTTGCCGGCTGCGGCCACCATCACTTCTTCGTCAGCAAAGAAACGGACGGGGCAATGACTGAAACTCACATGCAGCCGCTGGATAAACGTTCACGCCTGCAAGAGCTGGCGCGCCTGCTCGGCGGCAGCGCGGTAACACGCAATACGCTTGCCAATGCGAAAGAGCTGCTGGCGGCCTGATTAAGATTGTCGGCTTGATGATATCGAGCGGCGGCCATCGCTTAAAAAAACAGCACATGGCTCATAAACCGGGAATTGAGCAGCTTTTAAGCCAACTTTTTTGGCCTCTCACGGTCTGAGTTGAGCGCCTTAAGGTTTTAAACTGCGAAAAGGTTTAT
Source organism: Buttiauxella sp. (assembly GCA_036489025.1). Lineage (GTDB taxonomy): Bacteria > Pseudomonadota > Gammaproteobacteria > Enterobacterales > Enterobacteriaceae > Dryocola. The sequence continues at coordinate 51,646 of DASXGN010000032.1, read as the reverse complement.
TATCATCGGCATATTACGAATGAGCCACGTGCTGCTCGGGCCCGAAAAGGAATCAAATCATTATGCGCTGTAAAATGCTGACTGCTGCCGCAGCGGTTCTCCTGATGTTGACCGCAGGCTGTTCCACTCTGGAGCGAGTGGTTTACCGCCCCGATATCAACCAGGGGAACTACCTGACACAGAACGATGTATCGAAGATCCGTACCGGTATGACTCAACAGCAGGTTGCTTATGCCCTGGGAACACCGATGATGACCGATCCGTTCGGCACCAACACCTGGTTCTACGTGTTCCGTCAGCAGCCTGGCCATGAAGGCGTAACGCAGCAAACGCTGACGCTGACCTTCAACACCAGCGGCGTTTTGACCAACATCGACAACAAACCTAAGCTGGAACAAAATCAGTAAGGTCAGACTCAAAAACAAAAAAGGCGCTCTAAGCGCCTTTTTTATTCTTTATTAGCCGAGCGTTCGGCTCGCTGCCGTCTTAGCTCTTTGGGATCGGCAATCAGCGGGCGATAAATCTCCACCCTGTCACCTTCGCTCACTTCATCGCTCAGCTTCACCGGGCGGCTAAAAATCCCTACCTTATTCTTATCCAGATCGATATCGTCGCGCAGTTCCAGCAGGCCGGATCCTTCGATCGCCTGCTTTACCGTGCTACCCTGCGCCAGTTTGACCTGACGCAAATACTGCTTTTCAGGCAGCGCGTAGACCACTTCAACCTTGATATCAGGCAACGCTGTAAACCTCTTTGGCCCGCACGGTGAAAGCCTGCACCATGCTGCCCGCCAGCTCTTTAAAGATTCGGCCAAAGGCCAGCTCGATAAGCTTGTTGGTAAACTCGAAATCAAGCTGGAACTCAATTCGGCAGGCATCGGCGGACAGTGGGGTAAACTTCCAGCCGCCCATTAGCGACTTAAAAGGCCCATCGACAAGATGCATCAAAATGCTCTGGTTACTGGTTAATGTATTACGCGTGGTGAACGTTTTGCTGATCCCCGCTTTCGATACGTCTACCGCGGCGGTCATTTGGCTGGCGGAAGCATCAAGCACCCTGCTACCGGTGCAGCCTGGTAAAAAGTCCGGGTAGGAATTCACGTCATTCACTAACTGATACATCTGCTCCGCGCTATAAGGCACCAGAGCAGTACGGCTAATCTGAGGCATGTCTATTCCTGTGAGTCATCCAACCGGCAAATAATATCATTTATAGCCAAGCAAAGAAAAACTCTTAGCTCGCAGGCATGTTAAGATGTGCCCTTTCCGCCCGTGAGTTGCGCGGGGTGTCTTTGAACTCTTGATTGCGTATACTGAGCAGCACTATGACAAAGAAAAAAGCACACAAACCAGGCTCAGCCACCATTGCGCAGAACAAGCGCGCCCGTCACGAATACTTTATCGAAGATGAGTTTGAAGCGGGTCTCGTACTGCAAGGCTGGGAAGTAAAAACTCTGCGCGCCGGGAAGGCCAACATTAGCGATAGCTACGTCATTCTGAAAGATGGTGAAGCCTTCTTATTCGGCGCCAATTTCACACCGCTGAACGTCGCCTCAAGCCACGTAGTCTGCGATCCCACCCGCACCCGTAAGCTGCTGTTAAACCAGCGCGAACTGGACAACCTTTACGGCCGTATTAATCGTGATGGTTACACCGTGGTGGCTCTTTCCATGTACTGGAAAAACGCCTGGTGCAAAGTGAAAATTGGCGTTGCTAAAGGCAAGAAGCAGCACGACAAGCGTACCGACGTGAAAGACCGCGAGTGGGCGCTGGACAAGGCCCGTATTATGAAGCACGCGGGCCGTTAATTTTCTTCCCCCGGCACGATATATTCTACCAGGCTCTTCGTAAGAAGGGCCTTTTTAATGCCCGAAACGTCCCTCCTGTTTTGTCGTTAACCATTCCAGACAATAACTTCCGCACGCTGATTATTAAATAACGGGGCTGCACCTTTTAATTTAATAAATTTCGGCTACTAACTAATTTTTACGGCAAAGATATATTATGTTTCATGTTTACCCGCTGAGTTATTTATCGCACAGGTATCACTTTTACAATTTAACCGAAGTATTAGTCGGAGCCAAAAGAGGGGGGTTATAAATATATCAGCGCCTTAATAACCCTATTTTAATGGGGAGTTATACAAAAATCCATTCGAAGTATAACTTACTCTTGCCCAACTGCCATTTTAAAATAAAACATTTAAAAATCAAAAATTTAAATAGAGCCCACCTTAGCGTTTCATTTTTTATAAAAAACCCACCATTAAACTCTCCTTCCCCACACCCATTCACTTAACCAAAACTTAAACATCATTTAAATATTGCTTAATTTGCGCTTTTATTTATTCCTGTCTATATCATCACTATCCCCAGACTGGAATGATAAAAAAGCATGAATCTGACATTTATATAGCCTAAGGCCACTAGCATAAAAACAACATTAATCAACAGCGTCAGTCATCGATATTGCGATGTCGGGATCCGCTCGCTTATAAATTTAAAGATGACCTAATTTTTTAACATTTTGTCCCAGCAAAATATTTGCTTGCTTAAGCACAATCAATGACTACACCCACGTTCACATCGACTGGAGTGATCACAATGCCTTCAATATCAATCATCTCAAAATTAACCGGCGTAACGAATAACGTTGAAGCCTCTGAAATTACCCTGAGCTCTCCTTCCATTGTTGAACTTAAAGCCGAGCGAGCGGATATCGCCAGCATTACCCGCTCGAATCAGGACATGGTTATCACCCTGAAAGACGGCGAAGTTATCACGGTCAAAAACTTCTACGCCTTCGCCGACCAGGGCGGTAACCAACTGGTGCTTGAAGGCAGCGACGGCGTGCTGTGGTGGGTGCAGGATACGGATACGGCGTTCCACTTCGAACAAATCGCCAATATTGACGAACTGATGGCCGCCACGGGCGCACATGAGGGCGGCGGCGCAGTTTGGCCGTGGGTTCTGGGCGGTCTGGCCGTAGCGGCCGGGATCGGCATCGCCGCCGGAAGCGGTGGCGGCGGAGGTGGCGGCGGGGACGATAACGCTAACAACGGTAATAACGGCGGCAACCCCGGCACCCCGGATCCTGGTGGAGATAAAACGCCGCCAACGGCCCCAACAAACCTTAACGTTTCTGCTGACGGTAAAACGGTGACCGGGACAGCAGAGCCGGGCAGTACCGTCACTATCACCGACGGCAACGGGAAAGTGATTGGCACCGGCACCGCGGGAAGCGACGGCCATTTCACCGTGCCCCTGACCGATCCTAAAATCAGCGGCGAAGACCTTAACGCCCATGCTACAGACCCGTCCGGGAATAACGGACCGTCCAGCTCGGTCACCGCCCCAAACATACCTTTGCCCGATGCGCCTACGCTGACCAACGTCGTTGACAACGTGATCCCAACCGTCGGCAACGTCCTGAAAAATCAGGCTACCAACGACAATACACCCACGCTGCAGGGTAAAGGTCAGGCGGGTTCCACGGTTCATATTTATGACAACGGCGTAGAGATCGGTAAAGTCGTGGTCGGCGCAAACGGCAGCTGGAGCTTCACACCGGGCAAAGCTTTAGCCGACGGCTCGCACGCCTTTAGCGTGACCACAACCAACGCCAAAGGCGAAAGCGCCCACTCTGCGGACTTTACGGTTACGGTAGATACCACCGCGCCCGACGCACCGGGCTTAAACCAGCTGAAAGATTCCACCGGAATACTCACTGGCTCCATCAGCAACGGCATGTTTACCGATGAGTCACGGCCTTCCCTCGGCGGCACAGGGGAACCTGGCGATACGGTCATGATTTTCGATAAAGGCACCAAGATTGGCCAGGTTACCGTTGGTGAAGACGGCAAGTGGAGCTTTACGCCCACTCAGCCGCTGGCCGAGGGCAGCCACACCATCTACGTCCAGCAGGTCGATCCGGCCGGGAACCTGAGCCTGTCGACATCCGGCCCAACGTTTATCGTTGACACCACTCCGCCGCCTGCCGTGAGTATCACCAACGTTAGCGTGAACGGCACCACCGTATCCGGCACGGGTGAACCCGGCTCGCTCGTGACGATTTACGGCCCTGACAACGTCAAGCTCGGCGGCCCGGTCGTCGTCGGCCCGAACGGCAAATTTACGTTAACTCTCACGCCTGCGCAGACCCACGGTGAATCGCTGTCGGCCCACGTGCAGGATGCCGCTGGTAACGTCGGCCCGGATAAAGATTTTACCGCCTCGGCTTCTGGCTACCCAACGGTCCCGGTTCTGAACACCGTAACCGACGATGTCGGCCCGTCCACCGGCACGTTGAAAAATGGTCAGAGCACGGATGACAGCAAACCCACTCTCAGCGGCACCGCCGAAGCGGGCAGCCTGGTCACCATTTACAATAACGGCGTGATTCTCGGCACCGCGACAACCGACGGAACCGGGCACTGGACGTTCACCCCCGCGCAGCCGCTCGCCGACGGCCAGCATACCTTCACCTTTACCGCCACCACCAGCAATGGCACTAGCGGCATCTCAGGCGGATTTACCGTCGGCGTTGATACCGTCGCCCCTGTGGCCCCGGGCAATCTTGACGTATCGGACGATGGCAAAACGGTAACCGGGACGGCGGAAGCCGGTAGCACGGTCACTATTACGGACGGCGACGGTAATCCTCTCGGCAGCGCCACCGCCGGTTCTGACGGCAAATTCACCGTCACTATCAGCCCGCCGCAGATTAACGGCGAAACCCTTGGTGCGGCAGCAACCGATCCTGCCGGGAACACCAGCGGCCAGGCCACCGTTGTCGCCCCGGATCACGTTGCTCCTGACGGACCAATTATTACCGGCCTGCTGGATAACGAAGGCACTATCACCGGACAAATAACCGCCAACGGCGTCACCAACGATTCAACGCCAACGCTGAGCGGCACGGGTGAAGCGGGCGATACCATTACCATCTTTGATAACGGTGTGAAAATCAGCACCGTGACGGTGGACGGCAGCGGTAACTGGAGCTTTACGCCCACGACTCCGCTTTCCGAAGGCCCGCACACCCTGTCCGTGCAGCAAACGGATCCTGCCGGTAATACCAGCCCGATAGTCAGCGGCCCGGCCTTTACCATCGACATCACGCCGCCTCCGGCCGTCGTCATTACCGACGTGAGCGTAGACGGTTCTACCGTCACGGGGACGGCCCAGCCGGGCAGCCTGGTTTCCATCACCGGGCCGGGCAACGTTCTGCTCGGCGCGCCGGTCGTTGCCGACGCCGACGGTAAATTTACGATTACTTTGTCACCTGCGCAGACGCACGGTGAATCATTAACGGCCCACGTTCAGGATGCCGCCGGTAACGCAGGGCCTGATACAGGCTTTATCGCCTCCGACTCTAACTTCCCGACCGTTCCGGTGCTGGATACCGTGCTGGACGACGTTGCCCCTTCCACGGGTAACCTCAGCAACGGGCAAAGTACGAACGACAGCACGCCAACGCTCAGCGGCACAGGTGAGGTCGGCAGCATAATCAATATCTTCAATAACGGCGTTCTGCTTGGCGCTGCCCCCGTCGATGGAACCGGACACTGGACCTTTACCCCCCTGCTTCCTCTGCTGAACGGCGAGCACAATTTTACCCTCTCTGCGACTAACGGCAGCGGCACCAGCGCAGCCTCTGCCGGTTTTACCGTCAATGTTGATACGCAGGCTCCTGCGGCGCCGACCGATCTCGACGTCTCGGCAGATGGCAAAACGGTAACCGGGACGGCGGAAGCTGGCAGCACGATTACCATCACCGACAGCAACGGTAACGCAATAGGCAGCGCGACGGCGGGAACCGACGGCAAATTTACCGTCGCCATCAGCCCGCCGCAGCTCAACGGTGAAACGTTAGGGGCAACCGCTACCGACGCGGCTGGTAACAAGGGCCCGAATACTCCCGTTGTGGCTGAAGATCACACGCCGCCTGCCGCACCTTCCGATCTGGCCGTTTCCGCCGATGGCCTGCACGTTACCGGCAGCGCCGAAGCTGGCAGCACCGTCACGATAACCGACGGCAACGGTAATATTCTGGGAACCGGCACCGCCGGGCCTGACGGGAAATTTGACGTCACGCCGCTGACTCCAGCTCAGGATAACGGAGAAACTCTGCTGGTTACCGCGACGGATGCGGCAAACAATTCCAGCCCGGATGCTACCGTCATCGCGCAGGACAATACGGCACCGGACGCGCCGACCGATGTGAAGGTCAACGAAGAAGGCACGATAGTGACCGGTAATGCCGAAGCGGGCAGTACCGTCACGGTGACCGACGGCGACGGTACAACTCTGGGCACCGGCACGGCCGACGGCGACGGTAAGTTCAGCGTCCCGATTACGCCGCCGCAGACTAACGGCGAAACGCTGGACGTATCGGCCACCGACAATGCAGGCCATACCGGCCCGGCAACGCCGGTAGAAGCGCCGGATACAACAGCTCCTGAAGTACCGGTCATCACCTCGGTTTATGACGATGTCGATCTTAATATCGGCAATCTGACTAACGGCCAGACGACCAACGACGACAAACCGACGCTGACGGGCACGGCGGAAGCAAACTCGACCGTCAAGATTTACGATAACGGCACGCTGCTGACCACTATTACCGCCGACGGCTCCGGGAACTGGAGCTACACGCCAACCACGGCGTTGAATCAGGGTTCGCACAACCTGACGGTGACCGCCACGGACGGACACGGCAACACTGGCCCTGCCGCCTCGTTCACCGTGGTTGTTGATTCCATCGCGCCGCTGACTCCTGCTATCACGCTGATTAGCGACAACGTCGGGACGATAACCGGGCCGGTTGCCAACAACGGGGTAACCAACGATTCGACGCCAACCATCAACGGCACCGGCGAGCCGGGATCGACGGTCACGCTTTACAACGGCACCGATCCTGTCACCACGCTGGTTGTTGACTCATCGGGTACCTGGAGCTACACGCCTGCTACTCCTCTGCCTGATGCGACCTATAGCTACACCGTCAAAGCGACGGATGCCGCCGGCAATACCACCGGCTCTTCGGCTGTGGTCACGATTACCGTCGATACCGTCGCGCCTGACGCGCCTGCGTTCACAACGGTCATCGATACGACCGGCAGCATTACGACGCCGCTGGTGAGCGGCTCAACCACCGACGAGACACGCCCGCAGATAACCGGTACGGGTACCACCGGCTCCACCATCACTATTTATGACAACGGTAATGCCATCGGCACCGCTAGCGTTGTGGGCGGTACATGGACGTTCACCCCCACTCAGCCTCTGAGCGAAGGGCCGCACGCGCTGACCGCCGTTGCTAGCGATGCGGCGGGCAACGCCAGCACGGCGGGCAGCTTTAATTTGACGGTCGATCTTACTCCGCCAACGGCACCGTCGATTCTTACCGCCGACGGGAACGTTGGCGGCGTGGCAGAAACGCTTATCAGCGGCGGAAGCACGCAAACCACCACGCCTGAACTTTCCGGTAAGGGCGAGCCCGGCGCAACGGTGGAAATCTTCAATAACGGCGCTTCGCTGGGCACCACCACCGTGGATCAGGACGGCAACTGGACGTTTACCACGCCGGTGCTTGCTGAAGGCCCGCATAGCCTGACCGCGGTCGCTACCGATGCCGCAGGCAACGTCGGCCTGGCCTCACCGGGCTTTAACCTGACGGTGGACAATACGCCGCCGGTGACACCGGCTATCCCGATCGTGGTAGATGACCAGGCTCCAGGCCTGGGCAATATCGCCGCCAACGGCAGCACCAACGACACCACGCCAACCTTTACCGGTACGGGCACCGCGGGCGACACCATCACCCTGTACAACGGGGCGGTGACTCTGGGCACCACCACCGTCCGCGCAGACGGCAGCTGGAGCTTCACGCCTTCTACCGCCCTGCCGCAGGCTCAGTACACCGTGCACGTGGTGGAAACTGACCCGGCGGGCAACAGCAGCCAGCCTTCGGGCAACATCGTCTTCACCGTAGATACTACGGCCCCTGACGCGCCGATCGTTTTGAATGCTGACGACGATGTCGGCGCAGTGACCGGGCCGTTGCCGAGCGGCAGCGTGACCGATGACAGCACGCCGGTCTTCCACGGCACGGGTAACGCGGGCGATACCATTACGCTGTACAACGGTTCGACGGTTGTCGGCACGGCGGTAGTGGGCGTTGGCGGGACCTGGACCCTGACGCCAACGGCTCCGCTGCCAAACGGCACGCTGAACCTGACCGCCACGGCCACCGATCCTGCGGGTAATACCAGCGGCCCTTCAACCAGCTTCGATCTGACCGTCAACAGCACGCCGCTCACCCTGCCGGTTATCACCGAAATCCTTGATAACGTCGGCGCGATCCAGACTCCGCTGGTCAACGGCAGCTACACGGATGACTTCTCGCCAACCCTCACCGGGACAGGAACCGTCGGCAGCACCGTCACCGTCTATGATACCGACGGCACGACCGTGCTGGGCAGCGCAGTCGTCGGCGTGGGCGGAACCTGGAGCATCACGACCTCGAACCTGGGCGACGGTGCACATACCTTAACCGTTCGCGCAACCGACGCTGCGGGCAACGCCGTCGGCCCAACCGCGCCGATTACGCTTAATGTCGACACCGTCGATCCCGCCGCGCCAACCGGCGTCACCATCTCTAACGACGGGACGATAGTCACCGGCAGCGCCGAGGCGAACAGCACCGTTATCATTAAAGATGCGGGCGGCAACGAAATCGGCAGAGGCCTTGCCGACGGCACGGGCGCCTTTACCGTCACGGTTGCGCCTGCGCAGACTCATAATGAAGCCTTAACGGCTACGGCCCAGGATCGGGCGGGCAACCAGGGCGACCCGTCTGACTTTACCGGCTCCGACTCGGGCCTGCCGCCAGCGCCGGTGATTACTAACGCGCTGGACGACGTGGGCACCCTCACCGGCCCACTGGACAACGGCAAAAGTACCGACGACACCACGCCAACCCTCAATGGTACCGCTGAGGCCGGTGCCACGGTCAACGTTTACCAGGATGGCGTTCTGCTCGGCACTACCGTCGCTGACGGCACCGGAGCCTGGACTTATCCCATTACCACTGCTTTATCTGAAGGGCCACATAGCTTTACCGTCAGCCAGACAGTTGAAGTACTGGGGGTGAGCGAAACCAGCGGCCAGTCGCCAAACTTCACGCTGACCGTCGATATGACGGCGCCGACCGCTCCGCTTCTCACCTCGGTTACCGACGATGTGGCTCCGGGCATTGGCAACGTCGATACCGGCCAGCCGACTAACGACGCGCGCCCTACCTTCAACGGCACCGGCGAAGCTGGCTCAACCATCTCAATCTTTAACAATGGAACCCTGCTGGGCACCGCCGTGGTCACCGCGGGCGGCACCTGGAGCTACACGCCAGCCTCCGGTCTGAGCGACGGCAACCACACCATCACCTTCAGCTCGGCGGATGCGGCAGGAAACACCACGCCAGGAGCAAATAGCTTTAATCTGATCGTCGACACCGGCACCCCTACCGCGCCGGTTATTACCGGAGCGATAGACGATAACGGCACCGTGGAAATCCCTATCCTTTCCGGGCAGCCAACCAACGACGGCACGCCAACCCTCAACGGCACGGCGGAAGCTAACAGCGTGATTACCCTCAGCGATAACGGCAAGGTTATCGGGACGACCACCAGCGATGAAAACGGGGCCTGGAACTTTACCCCTACCACGCCGCTGGTCGACGGCAGCCACAGCCTGACCGTGACCGTCACCGACGCGGCAGGCAACGTCAGCCCGCCGTCCGACGCCTTTAACGTAGTGGTAGATACGGTCGCGCCGATAGTGCCATTGATCGTCACGGTGATTGACGACCAGACCGTCATCGGCACCAATACGCCGCTGACCAACGGCCAGCTGACTAAGGATTCGCAGCCCACGCTCAACGGCACCAGCGAAGCGAACGCTACGATTACTATTAAAGACGGCACCACCGTCCTCGGCACCGCCACGGCCAACGCCAGCGGCGCGTGGAGCTTTACCCCAGCCGCACCGCTCGGCCAGGGCAGCCACACGCTGACCGTCACCGCAACGGACGTCGCCGGGAACACCAGTAATCCATCTTCATCGTTCGTGGTAACGGTGGATTCCGTGGCGCCGAACGCGCCGGTCATTCTGACCGTCACCGACAATACCGCGCCGGTGACCGGCCCAATTACCAGCGGTCAGCCGACCAACGAAACTCGTCCGGCCATAACCGGGACGGGAGAAGTGGGCTCGACCATCACCGTGTATGACGGCAGTACCGCCCTGGGCACTACCGTCGTCGGCGCGGGCGGCACGTGGAGCTTTACGCCAGCCGCCCCTCTCGGCACCGGCTCGCACCCGCTAACCGTTACCGCTACGGATACGGCCGGAAACGTCAGCGCGCCGTCCGGCAACTTTAATGTGGTCGTCGATACCACCGCACCGGTAGCACCGGCCATTACGATTGTCGCCGATGATGTCGGCACCGTAACCGGCAACCTAACCAGCGGCCAGGTAACCGACGACAGCCGTCCGGCCCTCACCGGCACCGCCGAAGCTAACGCCATCATCACCGTATACGATAACGGCAGCGCGATCGGCACCGCGCAGGCCAACGGTTCCGGAGCCTGGAGTTTTACGCCGGGAACCGCGCTCGGCAACGGCAGCCACGCGCTGACGGTCACGGCGACCGATGCGGCAGGCAACGTCAGCCCGCCGTCCGGTCCGTTCAACGTGATTGTCGACACGCAGGCGCCCACTTCGCCGATTGTTATCCAGGCGGTTGACGACGTCGGCCCGGTCACCGGCAATCTGGTCAGCGGCCAGTCCACCAACGACAAACAGCCGGCCCTGAGCGGCACGGCGGAAGCCAACTCGACCGTCAAAATCTACGATAACGGCGCGCTGATCGGCACCGTAACCGCCAGCGGCACGGGCACCTGGAGCTTCACGCCGGGCACAGCGCTGAGCGAAGGCGTCCACGTCTTCACGGCAACTTCCACCGATGCGGCGGGCAACCTGGGCTCCGTCTCGGCGGGCTTCACGCTGAATATCGACAGCATCGCGCCAACCACGCCGCTGTTAACCTCGGTGGTTGATGACGTGGCGGGCGGCGTATTTAACGGTCCGTTGACCAACGGGCAGGTCACTAACGATGCAAGGCCAACGCTCAACGGAACCGCCGAAGTGGGCAGCACCATCACCATCCTGGACGGTGGCACGGCGATTGGCACGGTCACCGTTCCGGCGGGGGGAGTCTGGTCGTTTACGCCAACGACTCCGCTCACCGGCGGCTCTCATACGCTGACCGTGACCGCCACGGATGCGGCGGGCAACGTTAGCAGCCCAACGGCGGGCTTTACCGTTGTCGTGGATACCACCGCGCCAACGCTGCCGGTTATCTCTTCCATCGTTGACGACGTAGGTTCGATTACCGGTCCGATAACTAACCTGCCAACCAACGACACGCTGCCAACCCTGAACGGCACCGCCGAAGCAGGGGCTACGGTGAACATTTTCGACAACGGGGTGCTGCTGGGCAGCGCGGTCGCCAACGGCAGCGGCGTCTGGACTTACACGCCAACCGTGCCGCTGACTGAGGGCAACCACTCATTCACCGTCACCGCGACGGACACGGCCGGTAACACCAGCGGCGCTTCTCTGCCGTCGGCGATTGTGGTCGATATCACGCCTCCGGCCGCGCCGACCGGCATGGTCGTCAACGGCACCGGGACAACCGTAACGGGGACTGCCGAAGCGGGCAGCACCGTCACTATCACCAGCAGCACGGGCACCGTGCTGGGTACCGCAACGGCGGACGGCACGGGCAGTTTCAGCGTGACGATTTCACCGGCGCAAACCAGCGGGCAGGCGCTGATTGCCGTAGCGCAGGACAGCGCGGGCAACCTGGGCGCTTCCGCAGGCTTTACCGCGCCGTTCACCGGCGTACCGGGAGTGCCGATTATTTCCAGCGTGGTGGACGACACCAGCCCGCAGACCGGCACGGTGGGCAACGGACAAAGCACCAACGACACGACGCCAACCCTCAACGGGACGGCGCAGGCCGGGGCAACCGTCAACGTCTATAACAACGGCGTGCTGATGGGCACCACCACCGCCAACGGCAGCGGCGTCTGGAGCTATACGCCAACGGGCAACCTCAGCGAAGGCTCACACGCCTTTACCGCTACGGCGACCAACGCCAACGGCACGGGCAGTCCGTCCGCGGCGGCAACGGTTATCGTCGACACCATCGCACCGACCATCCCCACGGCGGTTATCAGCGCGGATGGCACCACGGTGAGCGGGGTTGCGGAGGCGAACAGCACCGTGACCATCACCCTGCCGGGCGGCATTACCGTCACAACGACGGCCAACGCCAGCGGGGCTTACAGCACCACCTTGCCAACCCGGCAGATTGACGGTGAATCACTTTCCGTGAACGCCACGGATGCGGCGGGCAATACCTCACCTTCGTTCTCGCTGACCGCACCGGTTCTGCCGCTTGCCGCAGACAACAACGTGGTGAATCTGGATCTGACCACCGACGCCCAAACCACTTCGGCGCACTACAGCGATTACGGCACGCTGCTGGTCGGGGCGCTGGGGAACGTGGCTTCCGTACTCGGCAGCGATACGGCGCAGGTTGGCTTTACCATTGCCGACGGGGGAACGGGGAATATCACGATTAACGCAGCCGCCACCGGCGTAGTGCTTTCCCTGCTCAATACCCTGGAAGTGGCGATTCAAAAATATGATTCGGCCACCGGCACCTGGAGCACGATTATCGACTCGTCGCTGCCGCAGTTTGCCAACCTGCTGACACTCGGGGCCAGCGGCGTCACGCTGGACATTACCGGTCTTGGCGGGGGCACCTACCGCGTGCTGAGCTATAACACCAGCCTGCTGGCAACCGGTTCGCTGACCAGCCTCGACGTGTCCGTGGTGCAGACCAGCGCGGGCACCATCACCAGCGGGACAACCCATCCGGGGAACGTGATCACCGATATCGATCCGAGCGGCGGCCAGGATACCGCACCTGCCGGGACGGTTGTCTCTTCGGTGACTAACTCTCAGGGCGTTGTCACGACGGTGGGCGCGGGTGGAGCCGATATTCAGGGCCTGTACGGCACCTTGCATATCAACCAGGACGGCAGCTATACCTACACGCTGACCAACACTTCGGCGTCGGTGATTGGCCGCACGGAAAACTTCACCTATACCATCAGCCACAGCGGCGCGAGCTCTTCCGCGCAGCTGGTTGTAACCTTGGGTAACGGCGCTCCGGCGAGTACCGTTACGGCGACGGACAACACCGCGGCGCTCACTTATAGCACCGACGTGGAAGCCGTTAACCACGGCGCTTCGCAGCAAAATGGTTTCTCCGTCGTCGGCGTTGGGTTAGGGAACGTGCTAAGCCTCAACGTGCTGGCTAATATGGCCAATCCGATAATCTTCGATGTCGATAACGGTTCAACCCGGACGATGACCTTGCAGGCGAGCGTCGGCGGCGTGGCGCTGCTCTCCACCTTCGATCTGTACGTCTACAAATTTAACGATGTGACCCAGCAATTCGAGCAGTATCAGGTGGTGAAAACCTGGCTGACCGCGCCGCTGCTGGGCGGGTCTTCCGGGCAGTTAACCATGACGCTGCCGGGCGGGGAGTATCTCTTCCTGCTCAATAACGCCAGCGGCGTGACGGTGCTAACGAGCTACACGCTGAACATCCTGCAGGATCACACCTACGCGGTGGACAGCGTTAGCGCGACCACAACCGGCAACGTAATGGCCGACGATATTGCTCCGGCAGGCAGCCACGTCACCCAGGTGAACGGCGTGGCCGTGGCCGCCAGCGGCACAACGGTGATTAACGGCCAGTACGGGACGCTGACCATCGACGCCAACGGCAATTACACCTACAAACTGAACGGCGGACAGGGTGCCGACAGCATTAAAACGCCGGACAGTTTCGTCTATACCGTCACCGCACCAAATGGCGATACCGGCACCGCCTCGCTGAACGTGACCGCCACGCCGCATACGGTCGACGCTATCGACGACACCAGCTCCTTGATGTCGATTGCCACGGCGCAGAACACCGCGGCCTACTCCGATACTTCCGTCGGCACCGCATCATGGAATGCCGCACTGCTGGTCGGCACTTCCGGCAACGGCAGCGGGACGTTCGTGGTGGACAGCAATACCGTGCTTCACAACCCGGTGCTGCATTTCAGTATCGCTTCACTGCTGCCGCTGGGCGGCGTGGGCGTGACCTGGACGCTGTCTGACGGCACCGGCGTTGTCAAAACCGGCTCGTTTAGCGGAGCCGCTCTGCTCGGCGGCGTGGCCAACGTTGACCTGACCGGCATGGACCTGCACTCGGGCACCTGGACGCTGAGCTACACCGGTACGGCGGGCGCCCTGGGGGTCGGTAATATCACCATCACCCCGTCAGTGACCGGTACAGCCGTCGATCTGGACAGCTACTCCACGCTCAGCGGCAGCACCGTTCACGGCAATCTTTATGACGGCAGCGACGCGGCGGGCGCGGTGGACCAGCTGGGCAGCGTGCATACGCTGATGACCATCACCGGCTTCAACGGCAGCACCGCCACCCTCAACCCGTTAACCAACAGCAGCGCCACCGCCACCATTCAGGGGCATTACGGCACGCTGCAAATTGGCATCGACGGTTCGTATACCTACACGCTCAACAGCGGGGTTTCCCCGGCTTCAATTACCACCAGGGAGACGTTCACCTACAGCCTGAACGATCAGAACGGCCACACCGACAGCGCGACGCTAACCATCAACATGAACCCGCAGTTTGTCAGCACCGCGCAGAGCGATGTGATTAACGGTTCGGTCTATAGCGATACGCTGGTCTATCACCTGCTTAACAGCTCCGATGCCACGGGCGGTAACGGCGCGGATACCTGGAACAACTTCTCGCTCACTCAGGGCGATAAGATCAACGTTCACGATCTGCTTACCGGCTGGAACGGCTCGCAGTCTACTTTGGGCAACTACCTGAACGTCACCACCAGCGGTAACAACACGGTCATTTCGATTGACCGCGACGGCACCGGGTCGACGTACCACTCCACCACGCTTGTCACCCTGGAGAATACGCACACCACGCTCGATGAGCTGGTCCAGCAAAACCACATCATTACCTGATTTTCGACGGCTCTGAACAACCCCCGGGTGCAAAGACGCCCGGGGGAAAAGACCAGAATGCAGTGACATTTTAAAGGGAAAAACTATGGGAAAATTACGGCCGGTGGCTTTATGGCTGGCATGCAGCCTGTGCGTAGCCCAGACGTATGCCGATGATAATACGCAGCTCATCACCCCACAGGGGCTCTCTGAGCAGCAGGAACTTCCCTCGCTAGACGGCTCATCCAGCCTGCCGTTGAATGCCCCTGCGCCGGGTACGCTGACCCTGAACGATGCCGTCAACCGCGCGGTGACGTGGCACCCCGCCATCGGTGAAGCCATCGGTAAACTTAACGGCCAGTCCGAACAGGTCAACGTCGCCAAATCAAAATACTATCCGCAAATCAACGCGGGCATGAATAACGGCTACAGCAACAGCTATACGGACAGCGGCTTTAGCCCGTCGCTGGTGCTGTCTCTTTCTCAGATGCTGTATGACTTTGGCAAAGTCTCAAGCCAGGTGCGAGCGGAAAGCGCGGGCGTGGCACAGCAGCAGGCCAACGTGCTGGTCAGCATTGATAACGTGGGCCACGACACCTCCATCGCGATGATTCAGGTGCAGATGTGGCAGCAGATGGTCGCCATTGCCAAAGAACAGCTCGACGCCCTCAGCAGCATTGGCCGCCTGACCCAGCAGCGCAACGACGAAGGCGCGACGTCAATGTCGGACGTGGTGCAAACCAACGCGCGTATTGAATCCGCCCGTTCACAGCTGATTCAGTACCAGGCCAATCTCGACAGCGCCCAGGCCACGCTGATGAGCTGGCTGGGCTGGAATAACCTCAACGCCATCAGCAACGACTTCCCGGATAAGCTCGGCAAAAGCTGCGACGTGGCAAAGCCCGATGACCGGCTGGTGCCCGCCGTGCTGGCCTCCTGGGCACAGGCCAACGTCGCCCAGGCTAACCTGGACTATGCCAACGCGCAGATGACGCCGACGATTTCGCTGGAGCCGCAGGTTCAGCATTACCTGAACGACAAATATGCCAGCCACGAAGTGCTGGACCGCACGCAGTATTCGGCTTTTATCAAGGTTGAAATGCCGCTTTATCAGGGTGGCGGATTAACCGCCCGGCGCAACGCGGCCAGCCACGCGGTTGAGGCCGCCCAGTCTGGCGTGCAGCGTACTCGCCTCGATGTCCGGCAGAAACTGATGGAGTCGCGCAGCCAGGCGCTGAGCCTCGTGGGGGCGATTCAGGTGCTGCAACGCCAGGAAGAGCTCAGCGCCCGCACCCGCGAACTCTATCAGCAGCAGTATCTCGATCTGGGTGCCCGACCGCTGCTCGACGTGCTGAACGCGGAGCAGGAAGTGTACCAGGCGCGTTTTGCCCAGCAGCAAACCATCAGCCAGCTCCATCAGCTACAGCTCAACTGCCTGTATAACACCGGCAGACTGCGCAACGCATTTGGTCTGGAACATCGCACTATCCAGTCCCTGGAGATCCAGCCATGAGCCATACGCCTCCGCCCGTCGACGAACGGCTAAACGAACACGCGCTCGGTAACTGGGCGCAGGCCATCAGCCACGTGGCCGCACATTACCGGGTAGTTTGCTCCCCCGGCACCATTCAGGCCAACGCGCCGTGGTTCAAAGACAAAGGAATGCTTTCGGCCCTGACCCAGCTTTCGCGCCAGGCCGGGCTCTCATTTCACCTGCTCGGCGCGCCGGAAAAAGCCATCGCCCAGTGGCGGCTGCCGGTGGTGGCGGCTCTGACCAGCGGACAGCTGGCGGTTATCGAACAGTTTGACGGCGAAGACACCGTCGAAATCTGCCTGATCGACGGCGAGCGTCAAACCAACCGGGTGGCGCTCAGCACGCTGCTGACCAACGTGCGCTTTGTGGCGGCGCTGCGCCCGCTGTCGGCCCTGAAGGACAGCCGCGTCGACGCTTATATTTCACGCTTCAGCCCGGACTGGCTCAAGCAGCTGGTCATGCAGGATCTGCGTCCGTACGGCCCGGTGATGCTGGCGGCCTTTCTGGTCAACGTGCTGTCGCTTTCCGGCATTTTATTTTCGATGCAGGTTTATGACCGGGTGATCCCGGCCCAGTCCTACCCGACGCTCTACGTACTGGCTTCCGGCGTAATGCTGGCGGTGATATTTGGCTTCCTCCTGCGCGTCGCGCGCGGGCACATTATGGACGTGCTCGGCAAACGGGCCGACATGCGCGTTTCCGACCGCGTTTTTAGCCACGCGCTGCGGCTGCGAAACAGCGCGGTTCCCCGCTCAACCGGCAGCTTTATCTCCCAGCTGCGCGAGCTGGAGCAGATCCGCGAAATGATCACCTCGTCGACGATCTCGACGATCGTCGATCTGCCCTTCTTCTTTATGTTTATCATCGTGCTGGCGATTATCGCTCCGCAGCTGGCGTGGATCGCACCGGTTGCCGCGATCCTGATGGTGCTGCCGGGCATTCTTTTGCAAAAGAAACTGGCGATGCTGGCAAACCAGTCGGCCCACGAGGCCACGCTGCGCAACGCCGTGCTGGTAGAAAGCGTGCAGGGTCTGGAAGATATCAAGCTGATGCAGGCCGAGAACCGCTTTTTGCAGCAGTGGAATAGCTACATCCGTATTACCGCCGAGTCCGGCCTGCGCACCCGCGAGCTTTCGCAGGGGCTGATTAGCTGGGGGATGACGATTCAAAGCCTGGTTTACGCGGCGGTGATTTTGTTTGGCGCGCCGCTGGTTATTGAGGGCGATATGACCACCGGTGCCATGGTCGCCGCCTCCATGCTGGCGTCCAGAATGATTGCCCCGATGGCGAACCTGTGCGGCGTGCTGGCCCGCTGGCAGCAGGTCAAAGCCGCCAAACAGGGGCTGGACAGCATTATGCAGCTGCCGGTGGAAACCCAGCGCGACGAAAACCTCGTCCACCAGGATATTTTCCACGGCCATTACCTGTTCGAAAACGCCCAGTTCCGCTATCACAACGACGACCAGCGGGTACCGCTGCGCATCGGCCGCCTTGAAATTCAGGCAGGTGAAAGAATCGCGGTGCTTGGCCGCAACGGCGCGGGGAAATCGACGCTGCTCCAGGCCCTGGCCGGCGGCGTCGATCTGATTAGCGGCGATGTACGGCTCGATAACCTCAGCATGACGCAAATTGATATGGCAGATTTGCGGCGCAACATCGGCTTCCTCAGCCAGAATGCCCGTCTGTTTTACGGCACGCTGCGTGAAAACCTTACGCTCGGCGCGCCGCACGCCAGCGATGAAGCCATATTTGAAGTGCTGGACATCAGCGGTGCGGGCAACTTTGTGAAGCATCTCGCAAAAGGGCTGGACCACGCGATTATGGAAGGCGGGGCCGGGCTTTCCGGCGGCCAGCGGCAGTCGATCCTGCTGGCCCGCATGCTTTTGCGCTCCCCGAATATCGTCCTGCTTGACGAGCCGACCGCCTCGCTCGATGACCACACCGAACGCGAATTTATTCAGCGGCTGGGCCAGTGGCTCGGCAACCGCACGCTGATTGTGGCGACCCACAGAGTGCCGATGCTGGAGCTGGTGGAGCGCGTGCTGGTGCTGAAGGAAGGGCAGCTGGTGATGGACGCGCCAAAAGCTCAGGCCCTGAACAATAACCGCGCCGCCGCGCAGCCAACCGGACGGGAGTGGAAAAATGAAAACCAGTCAGCGTGATGTTGCGATGGACGACCCGGATATCCAGCGGGAAAA
Organism: Buttiauxella sp.; assembly: GCA_036489025.1. GTDB lineage: Bacteria > Pseudomonadota > Gammaproteobacteria > Enterobacterales > Enterobacteriaceae > Dryocola. The sequence continues at coordinate 32,736 of DASXGN010000032.1, read as the reverse complement.
CGAGTTTTCCGGGGCGAGCCGCATTATTACTCTTAGCGTGGTGCTCTTTGTTCTGTTCGGCGTCTGGGCGTGGTTCGGCAAGCTGGATGAGGTTTCTACCGGCACCGGGAAAGTGGTCCCCAGCTCGCGCGAGCAGGTGCTGCAATCCCTCGACGGCGGCATCGTCACCGAGCTGCTGGTCCACGAAGGCGATAAGGTTCAGGCCGGACAGGTTGTGGCTCGCCTCGATCCAACCCGCTCAGAATCGAACGTGGGTGAAAGCGCCGCACGCTACCGTGCTTCACTTGCCTCGAGCGCCAGGCTGTATGCCGAGGTTAACGACTTGCCCCTCACCTTCCCTGATTCACTGAAAGCCTGGCCGGAGCTGACGTCGACCGAAACGCGGCTCTACAAAACGCGCCGGGCGCAGCTCAGCGATTCTGAATCCGAACTGAAGGACGCGCTGGTTTCGGTTGATAAAGAGCTGGCGATCACCCAACGTCTGGTGAAAAGCGGGGCCGCAAGCTACGTGGAAGTGCTGCGTCTGCAACGGCAAAAAAGCGACCTGGGCCTGAAAATCACCGATTTGCGCTCGCAATACTATGTGCAGGCGCGCGAAGCGCTTTCCAAAGCGAATGCGGAAGTGGATATGCTGTCCGCTATCATTAAAGGGCGCGAGGACTCGGTGACCCGCATGACCGTACGTTCGCCGATGCGCGGCATCGTGAAGAACATTCAGGTGACGACGATCGGCGGCGTTATTCCGCCGAATGGCGAAATGATGGAAATCGTCCCGGTCGACGATCGCCTGCTGATTGAGGCTCGCCTTTCGCCTCGCGACATCGCTTTTATTCACCCGGGGCAGCGCGCGCTGGTGAAGGTTACCGCCTACGACTACGCGATTTACGGCGGGCTGGAAGGCGTGGTGGAAACCATTTCCCCGGACACCATTCAGGATAAGGTCAAACCTGAAATCGTCTATTACCGGGTGTATATCCGCACCCATCAGGACTATCTGGTGAACAAAGTTGGCCACCGTTTCTCCATCACGCCGGGCATGGTGGCCACCGTGGATATCAAAACCGGGCAAAAAACCATCGTCGAATACCTGTTGAAACCCTTTAACAAAGCGCGCGAGGCGCTGCGCGAACGTTAACAGGGCGCGGGACTGGTCACGAAGGATAAAACTCTGTTATACTCGCCGGACACTTGTGGGGCTGATTCTGGATTCGACGGGATTTGCGAAACCCAAGGTGCATGCCGAGGGGCGGTTGGCCTCGTAAAAAGCCGCAAAAAAATAGTCGCAAACGACGAAAACTACGCCCTAGCAGCTTAATAACCTGCTTAGAGCCTTCTCTCCCTAGCCTCCGCTCTTAGGACGGGGATCAAGAGAAGTCAAAACCAAAAGAGATCGTGTGGAGACCTTGCCTGGGGTTGAAGCATTAAAACTAATCAGGATAGTTTGGTAATGGCGTGTCTATCCGCAGTTGCCCGGCGAATGTAAAGATATGACTAAGCATGTAGTGCCGACGGTCTAGGAATTCCGGACGCGGGTTCAACTCCCGCCAGCTCCACCAAAATTCTTTGTTGACGGTCACCAGAACCTGATATGAAGTCCTGAAAGCCCGCACAGCGTAAGCCTTGCGGGCTTTTTTGTGCCTGCAAAGTTCCACAGGAACCTGCGGCGATCGGCTTGAATTCATCGATAAACGGCAAGTCTGGCGGCAATTTTCACTCTTTTGAGACTCACCGCTTTGGTGAGTGCTATCTGCGCCTTTCAGGATACTTCAAAGAAGCAAATAAATGGTCATTAACTATACAGCCTTTAGCCTGAGCCTAACGGTGAAAAAAATCCGCTACAAGGCGCTTCTTTCCGAATGTTTCATAAGATTTACTCAAGCACAGCGATTGTGATTAAATAATATAAAATCAAGCATTGCGAAAATTCACAAAAACATAAAGCGTCTCATCTGGGTTATTTTTAAAGATATTTCCCAAACAGGAAAATTCATTGATGTTATATCTCTGCCAGTAAAACAACCCGCCATAATAATTATAAGCACACCCCCAGACATAATTTAAAACCTACCGGGAGATTGATTCTCATCCTAGAGATCCTCAAAAAAATAATCAGTAATGCAGCGGTTAGCCTCCTGCATAGGTCTGTTGCAGCGAATAACAGAAGCCCGAGGCAACATCGTGTAGTAAGAGACATAAATCCACGGGTAGCTCACACAGCTGTCTTTAAATTCTTCACTGAAAGACAGTGCCTTCCTGCGCTGCTCCGACGTTTGAATATTTCTGGCGAGGAAAACCCGGCAGCCCTGTGAATGCACAACAAGACGATAGTCAGAAAAGTAGCGGCTTTCCTTGTTGACGTTATACCCAAATAATAGCCCAGCAAAAAGCACAACCGCGGCGACCATGCAGGCTAGCAGAGCGGCTCGATTCTTCGGTTGGCTTTCGTTAATATGTGGGTCATGTTCATGCCGGATAGACGAGGACTGTTCAGGCAGTGCAATCTCTGAGCTAGCCGTGCTGTTGTCAACAGAACCCTCATCAGCGCATTCTGTTGGCAGTGAGGCCGGTATTTCAAAACTACTCGGCCATTCAGCTTCATCTCTAATCTGCACCTGTGTCCCTGCGGCCAGCGTTAAGCCGATGCGGGGGATCGTGACAACGGGATCCTCTTTAAAACCAATATTTTTCAAACCCTTCCGCAGAATAGAAATATTCTGATAGTAGGTATTAGGCGACACCAGCATGCCGCGCTTTTCCCAAACGATGTCCAAAAACTCTTGCTGAGTAACAATGGTTCCGGATTTTTCAATTAAGAGCAGCAGGCATCGCCCCGCCGGTGAATTTAATACGACGACGCGTTCGGGATTGTTGAGATCGCGCAACGTACTGGTAGCCGGATGAAATTCAACGACTCCATTAATAATGTAATGTTTGTGCATACAGTTAATTAATTACTCCCTAAGCGTTACAATAGATGTCAGACATCTAGTCCATTTTTGAATGCAGCAAGGCGCGAGTGAGAATTTCTCTGCGCCGCCCGTAATGTGAACGATAAAATTAATCATGTACAGCTGTATAACTGGCGACTCACCTTATTTTCTTCAAATGTCTGGCACTTAGCTGAAATCGCATCAGAGCATTATATGATTCAGTACAACATTTCTTAGGCTTGTCATAACTTTCCACACAGTAGACGTTGTCGCTGGCTATCACAAATATAACTTCCTGAATGCATACCACATTGATGCCGAGGTTGCTATGGGCAGCGAGGAGGTCTGCATGACTATTTTACTGTTATAGATTACATGATCCCTTCTCAGTCAGCAGCAATGCAATATGTATACTCTCGAAAACGTCATCATCAAAAATCCTATAAACACCATAATAATCATAGGCATAACCCAGGCTCAGTTGTTATTAATTTATGTTTTAAGATTTTTTAAAATACTTATGAAATTAATAATGACGAACTAAAGCCATTAGAATTGACAATTCTATAGAGTTGCATAAATTTAGATGCTCTAAAAACAATTGTGCGCCTGATGTGCACGATTAGGTGAAAAATCAATAACTAACTTGCTCATGGATTAGGGAATTTCACTTAACAATTTCAGACATTCAAGGTGATAAATGAAAAATACACTTGAATCAGGGATTGATGCAGACATTATATTCTTGGGGCTGGATTATTATACCCGCAAAGGTATTGCTTCACTAATGCAGCGCATAGGTTTTCCTGTACAAATAAGGACCTCTACCTGTGGTTGCCATCCCGTTGAATCTACATGAGTAAATATATCTATCGAGGCTTTTTTCTCTGGACCAGAAAAAGGCAGTAGCGGCCATGACTCTCTAGAAATATTTAAAACTACCAGAGCTACATTTCTGCAGGCCAGCATCCGTATGTGCTCATCGAAGGCAAATTCACTACTTTCTGTTCCAGGGGATATTGACGCTTACAGTGCATTAAATGAACGACTGTATGGCTGGCAAACGACACTATTTAAATTGACTGATTAACGTTAACAAAATAAGAAGAAGCCTGGCTTGCTCTCTTTAACATCAACAGATTGGAAGGTGTTCAAAGAACCTAAAAGAGGATTTAATTTACGCCATTTAGCAGAACTTGAAAAACCATATTATCACCGCATGAGCGCCATTAAAGCTTCGGCAATAAAAAAGCTCGCTCTACCTACCGGCTGATATTTTTGACTCACTAGCCTCGGAAGAGGCTCGCAATAGAGTCACCGTTGCTTTTCAGATATAAAGATCGTTTGATATCTGAGAAATATCTTTAAATTCTCAAGTTCGAGAATATCTAAAATACAAATTACCTCATATTATTGAGGCATTTTTACGTCATTTAGCGGAATTATCTTTCTTACGCCAGGCAGGCAGAAAATCAAGTCGGCAGGGCTAACTGAAAAAAGAGCAGGCGGTAAAATGAGCGTGAGGGAAACCGCCTGCCCTCGATCTTAAGTCAGATCAACGTCTTTGTGGCCAAAGAACCACGTGAGGATAAAACCACATGCGTAGGAGATGACTACGCCGACGGCGTAAACCCCCATCCCCGCATAAATTCCCTGACTGGATGTCATCAGCGGCAGCGAAACCAAACCTGAAGGGCCGAATACGGTGTTCAGGCCAATCGGCAGCCCAAGCCAGGCAACCAGACCGATAAAGAAGCCGCCGCAGGCACCGCCAAGACAGGCGGTCACGAACGGTTTGACGCGGGGCAGCGTCACGGCATAGATCAGCGGTTCACCGACGCCCAGCAGGCCAGGAATAATCGCGCCCTTCACCTGATTACGCGTGACGGAATCTTTCCCCGCGCGGAAATACAGCGCCAGCGCCGCACCAACCTGCCCGCCTCCGGCCATCGCCAGAATCGGGAACAGGGAGTTGAAGCCCTGCACGTCCATCAGCGCGAAGTAAACCGGGATAAAGCCCTGGTGCACGCCGAAGACTACCGCTATCAGGAACAGGCCAGCCAGCACCGCGCAGCCAAACGGGTTGCCGTTGAGGTGCAGGAACAGCCAGGACATGCCTTTGAACAGCTCACCGCCAAACGGCATAATCAGCGTAAAGGTCAGCGCACCGGTGATCAGCAACGTCAGCAGCGATGTGACGATCATATCCAGATTATCCGGGACAACCTTGCGGATCTGCCGCTCTATCCACGCGCCCAGAATCGCGGCGATCAGCACGCCGATAATATTGCCGCGCGGGTCGATCCCCATTCCGAAGAAGTTATCGATCCCGGAGAAATAGCCCACCGTCGCTTCCGGGTTGTAGCCCAGCAGGAACAGCGAAGCGATGATCGCCCCGTTGACGCCCGAACCGCCAAACGCTTTTTGTGCGTTATAGCCAATCAGGATCGGCAGGAAGGTGAACAGGCCCTTGCCGAAGATTTTCATATAGCCAACGATATGCACGATGGTTGCATTTTTGACCGCGGCGTCCGCCAGCAGGCTTTGTTCGATTAAGGTCGCAAAGCCCAGCAGCATCCCGGCGGCAATAAAGCCCGGGATCAACGGCGTAAAAATAGTGGCGAACTTGGCGAGGAACTGATGCACTACGCTGTTTTGCTTCGCCTTCATCTTCTGTTTGGTGTCGCTGGCCACGGAGCCGACGCTCGGCTGCGCGCTCGAAACCGGATCGCCACCGCCGCTGGCCAGCATCGTATTCATCATCTCGGCCGCGGTCTGTGCTTTACCCGGGCCAAGAATAATTTGCAGCTGGTCGTCGGAGTTAATCACGCCCAGCACGCCGTCCAGCGCTTTGAGTTTGCCGTGTTCGATCAGCCGATCGTTCACGAGCGTGAGGCGCAGACGGGTCATACAGTGACCGCAGTTTTGGATATTATTTTTATTGCCCACCAGCTCAAGGATCGTGGCAATTAATTGTTCCGTAATCTTAGCCATTGCTAGATCTCCGTATTGGCTAAAGCGTTGCGAATAAATCCGTTGTTATCGTTCAGCAGCTGTTTGGCCTGCTGTGCGCTCAGTTTGCCCAGCACCATGACGATGGCCGTTTTGCAGTGGCCTTCACAGGCAGAAAGGGCCTGCGAGGCAGTCTGCTGGTCGCAGTCTGTCGCCTGCATCACGATGTTGATCTGCCGCTGAACCAGCTTCTGGTTGGTCGCTTCAACATCGACCATCAGGTTGCCGTAAACCTTGCCGCTGCGAATCATCGCCCCGGTGGTCAGCATATTCAGCACCAGCTTCTGAGCGGTGCCAGCCTTCATGCGCGAGGAACCGGTGACCACTTCCGCACCGACAACCGGCATAATGGCAATTTTCGCGATCTGCGTGATTTCACTCCCCGCGTTGCAGGTCAGAGCCACGGTGGTTGCCCCCAGGCTGTTGGCATAGTTCAGCGCGGCCACGACGTAAGGTGTACGCCCGCTGGCCGCAATGCCGACGAGAACATCCTTCTCGCTGAACTGAAGGTTTTTCAGGTCGTCCACGCCCATCGTCAGGCTATCTTCGGCGTTTTCAACGGCCTGCAAAATGGCCTGATGGCCCCCGGCGATCAGCGCGACCACCTGCTCGCGCGGCGTGCCGTAAGTTGGTGGGCACTCGCTGGCGTCAAGAATGCCCAGGCGACCGGACGTTCCCGCGCCGCAGTAGATCAGGCGTCCGCCCTTCTGGAAAGCAGCAACGATGGCATCGACAGCCAGGGTAATCTCCGGGATCACCTTTTCTACGGCCAGCGCCACCTTCTGGTCTTCCTGATTAATCACCCGCAGCATCTCTTCGGTCGACAGCATGTCGATATTTTCGCTGTGGGTGTTACGGCCTTCGGTGGTCAGGGCAGATAAATCGATTTTCATCATTGTCTCGCTATTTCGTGCTTGCCGGTTGGCAGCGTTAAAGTTCCAGCGCCCAGCGCAAAAAGGCTTTGCGCTGATTCGCATCTAATTTCAAAAACTCACTCTGCACCTGGCTTAAGGCGCTGCCCTTTTCTGCCGGTGTCTGATGTTCTTTATGTGATTCGGCCTGGGCCGGAGCCGAAGTTTTCGCAGGTAAATATTGGCTGTAATCCGTCATTAACGAGCTCTGCGTAATCACAACCGGCTGGCTGTTCATCACGATAGCCGAACCGTTCGCTACGCTAAGCGTAAATTGCGGATTTTTAGCGGCCTTGCGCGCTTCCGTCTCGGTGCGCGGCGTGGCGGTGTTCAGGGTCATTTCCCCGGTTAGCGGCGCCTCGAAGGTTAGCAGAAAAGCATCGGATGTAATGCGCCCCTGGCTCTCATTGGCGGAGCCCGGATTGGTTGGCGCATCGAAACGCACAATCATCGCCTGCTCGCCTTCCGGCAGCGCTATCGATTTTGACAGGGGATCGATCTGCGCATCACGGGCCGCCAGAACGTTAACATTTTCCCCCATTTTCAGCGTGGAGGCCACGCTGAGGCTGGACAAACTAAGCAGTAACAAAGTCAGCAGAGTTCTGAACATCCTTTCCTCCTTTGGTAACCGAAACGGGCAGCCCGTTCCGGTCCGCCAGCATGATTAGAATTCGTAACGAAGTCCCGCGTGGTAGAAGCTCTCAGAAGCCGAGCTGCCGCCGAAGGACACGGTACGACCGGTATTAATATTTTTGCCGTCATGGCCATCGCGCAGGATGTAGGCCGTGTAGATAGAGCTGCGCGGAGTCAGTTTGTACTGCGCTTCAAAAGTGGTATCACGTAGTTCCAGTTCATCACCGCCTTCGTTATTCAGATAACGGTAGCCGGTGCGTACGGTCCAGTCGCTGTTAATGTCGTAAGCCGCCGTGAACTCCCAGTTTTTGTCTTTGCTGTCTTCATGACCGGTGGTATAGGTCACCGCATCCTGGGAATAAAGCAGGCCAAGCATCAGCGAACCCACGTAATAGCGCGTACCCACGCCGCCGTAGGTGAAGGTATCTGCACCGTCGGTGCGGCTGTTCACGCTCTGCTTAGCGCGAGTTTTCTGGAAGGCCACAACCGGTGCCAGCTTGCCCGCATCGCCCATATCCAGCGTGTAACGCAGCGCGGTGTTGTAGCCGTAATCCAGATCGGAAGTGTTATTGCCGATGATGTAGGCCGTAGAGAAATCTAAGTTGCCGAAGGTGTTCTGGTACTGAACGGTGCCGTCCTGACGAAACACCTGCACGGCCGTCGGGTCGATATGACGTGCCTGACGACCGGTGGAAACATCCGAGCTGGCAAACACGTCGCCGATATCGGTAAACATGATCAAACCGGAAGACACGCGCCCGCCGGTAATTTTCCCGTACTGGGACATATCCAGCCCCGCCCAGACGTAGCGAGCGGTCAGGCTTTCGTTTTCACCTTCTACGTTGTTGGCGTATTCCGCGGAGTTCACCTGATACTGTGCTAAACCGATCACCGAAACGGTATCGTTGACAACCTGACGGCCGCTTACCCCTAAACGTCCATCGAAGTCGCCCTGCGTATCACCGGTTTTTTTATCGGAAATGTTAAAGCCAAGACGTCCGTACAAATCCACGGAAGAACCATCTTTTCCTTTATAAATTTCAGCAGCTTGTGTAGAAAAACTGGCCATCATGGCCAGCAGAGAAAGGGTACAAATTTTGGTTTTCATCATCATCATTCCGTTAGCGAATTCATTATAAGTGGTCTGGCGCCGAAAGGAATAATTAATGATCGCAATGCAATTTAAAAGGAATATTTTATTCCAATGTAAATAATTGTGACCGAACGCATACATTTTGTATGACGATTAATTCAGGAAAAATCGTCGCTCCTGGCCGATGCATGTTGCCTTTCAGGCTCGAGAAGGTGATGATCGAAAAAGATTTTTTGTGGAGAAATTCCCGTGCTGTACCGTCAAAAACTGATCGAAAATCTGGACCGCTTCACGCCGGGCGAACGAAAGATTGCGAGCTTCATCATCGACACCCCCGACGCGCTGAAAGAACTCTCTTCTCAACAGCTGGCTGAGACGCTGGGCGTCAGCCAGTCGGCCATCGTCAAATTCGCGCAGAAGCTGGGGCTCCAGGGCTTTACCCGGTTCAAGATGGCGCTGGTGGAAGAATGGGGCAAGCAGGCCAGCGACCATAAGCAGCAGTCACCCCATTTGCATAACGACATTAGCAGCCACGATCCTTTGCTCGACGTCGCCAATAAGCTGCTGAATGAAAAAATGAACGCCGCCAGGAAAACCACGGACAGCCTCGATCTTAGCCAGCTGGAAAAGATTATCGATCTGCTACAGGCCGCTCACCGCATCCACATTGCGGCCATCGGCGGGTCTTCGCTGGTCGGTAAAGACCTCGCCTGGAAGCTGATGAAAATTGGCTTCCATATCCTGACGGAATACGACAGCCACGTGCAGTTGACCATCGCCCAGACGCTCACCGCAGGGGATGTGATGCTGGCGATTTCCTTTTCCGGACAGCGCAAGGAAGTGCTGCTGGCGGCTGAGATCGCAAAATCCAAAGGCGCGGTGGTGATCGCCATAACCTCCTTACAGGATAGCGATCTGCGAAAGCTGGCCGACTACACGCTCGATACCGTTTCCGACGAGCAGCGCTGGCGCAGCTCGTCCATTTCCTCGCGTTCGGCGCAGCTGTGCGTGACCGATCTGCTGTTTATGGGCCTGCTCCAGCGTAACGAAAGCGAAGGGATGAAAATGATCGAGCAAAGCCGCCATCTGGTTGAGAGATTAACCTGACGGCACGATGCGCTGACTGCCCAACCCTTTTCGAGGAACATCATGACCATCCAGAATATTTCCCCCGCCCAGGCTAAAGTGCTGCTGGCACAGGGCGCGGCGCTGATCGATATCCGCGAGCAGGAAGAATATGCCCGTGAAAATATTGCTGAGGCCCACCTTTTGTCTCTTTCAGCCATCGAAAAAGGTGACCGGCTGGGGCCGTTTGAACCCTACGACACGGTCATTTTTTACTGCCAGTCCGGCATGCGTTCCTCGCAGAATGCGCAAAAACTTGCCGCCGCCGTCGCACCGGCAAAAGTCATGCTGCTGGACGGCGGGCTAAACGCCTGGAAGAAAGACGGCCAGCAGATTCTGCGCGATAAATCCCAGCCGCTGCCGATAATGCGCCAGGTACAAATCGCGGCGGGAACGCTCATTCTGGCCGGTGTGCTTTTAGGTTACGGGATTCATCCGGGGTTCTTTTTGCTTTCAGGTTTTGTTGGCGCTGGCCTGCTTTTTGCCGGCGTTAGCGGCTTTTGCGGCATGGCGCGGCTGTTGGCAGTGATGCCGTGGAACCGCCGCTAGCAGCGATAAACTTCCGTCCAGCCAGGCGAGTATTCTTTATCGGTGGGCCAGTCTGATCTATGTTTAAGATACCGACCCTAAGCCATTCTGGCGGACGGTCTTACTGACTTTGCGAGGCTAAGTATGTTTAAAGCAGGCGATCTGGTTCAGGCCAAAAAAGGCGGACCGAAAATGGAAGTTATTGATGTGCAGGGAGACGAGGTGATTTGCGCGCCGGCTAATCCTCTGACCGGCGAAAGAGTAACGCTCAAGGCCTCTGAGGTGGCGCTGTATACCGAAGAAGGTGATTTTGGCGTCTGCTAAACGCTCAGGCGGGCAAAAATGCCCGCCCTTATCTCATAAAATATGCCCTATCCTTGTCATCGCCAGTTCTCAACAACCGGGCACGGCGGTATATAAGGGGCTGCAATCAGTAGCCCTTGTCGTAACCCGCCAAAAAACATTTCACCGCCACATCGGCATTCACTTCTTTGAAGAAGTCCGCTACTAATTCTTTATCGAGATTGTACCGCCGCGTTAAAACGCCTGCTTCCCAGGCGGCCCGCTGCCGGTCCCCGGTTTGCTCGGAAATCCGGTGGGTAAACCCCAGCACGAATCCTCGTTTATAGTCGGAGCAGAAACGTGCCACTCTGGTGACACTGTCGGCTTCACGGGCTTTCAGCCCCGCCATCAACCCCTTGCCAAAATGGTTTTCCACCTTCCAGACCTCACGCAGCCAATCGCTATATACATTATTATATAACGATTAATCGCAGCCTGAATAGCCCCAAAATCAGCAACTGATTAAGCCAATGATTTTTATTAATAAAAGGTGAAGAACGATACAGCCGGGAGGATGAGGTGTGACTGGCAGCCTTCGCCAGCCCTTCAATTAATGCTCGCCGAATAACCCTGACAGATAGCGCTCCAGCGCGATGCGCGAGCTAAAGCCGTGGGGGATCCCATAATGCTGGTGCGTTTCACCGGCCAGATATAGCGGGAACTGCTGATAATGATCGCAGGTTTTCACATCCGACGCGGGATCGGCCAGCGACTGGCTGCGTTCTTTCAGCGTAGGATGAATAATCAATGCCGTTCGCCCCATGCGCGCCTCACGGTTAACGTACACGTAGTTTTCGCCCCGGCGATAGCCGTAGGCTTTAGGGGTCACTTCATCCATGGTAAAACCGGCTTTTTCAAGTACGCGGGCCACCTCGTCAGGTCTTAAATACATAATTTTTCCTCGTCATCTTTTTAGCTTCGCAACCATACAATAACCAGCATTAGCAGGGCTTTCGGATTAGTCCATAAAGACGGCCAAAGACCGTGAGCTGACTCATTACTAAAAATTATGGTCTACACTGAAAGTCACATCGCAAAAAGGGAGATAAGAATGTTTAACCGACCAAATCGAAACGAAGTTGATGAAGGCGTTGATGATATTAACCGTGACGTGAACCAGCTGGCGGACACGCTGGAAGAGGTTCTGAAGTCTTTCGGTAGCGATGTTAAAGAGGAAGGCGAAGCCGCCCGTAAAAAGGCTGAGTCGCTACTCAAAGAAACGCGGGCCCGCATTCAAGGCCGAGGCCGCGTTCAACAGGCTGCACGTGATGCGGTTGGCTGTGCGGACACTTACGTTCGCGACAAGCCATGGCAGAGCGTCGGCATCGGTGCGGCCGTAGGGATCTTCCTCGGTGCGCTGCTGGCTTCCCGCCGTTAGAAGCTCTGCTGGATAACAGATAGCGATAATTGATACTCAATACGCGTCAGACCCCGGCGGCTTTGCTTCCGGGGTTTTTACGTTATGGCCTGCCGGAGCTGCGCCGCATAGCGCTGCGCCATTTGTTCAGAAGCCACATTAGTAAAGCTCATGAGAATACCTCCTTCGTCTTTCGCCACCATCCGCCAGTCGCTAAGCGCCTGCACCGCTAGTCCAGCCGCTCTGGCGCGGGCCACCCATTCACGATCGTTACCTTCCACCCGCATGACCAGTTGAATACCGCCCGCCTGCGGCACCACGTCGAACCCTTCATTTTGCAACGCGGTTTCCAGCCATATTCGACGCTCGCTGTAGCACTGACGCATCTTCTTCAGATGCCGCCAGAAATGTCCTTCGCGCAGGAAATCGGCGATGGTCTGCTGAATCAGCAGCGGCACCGTACAGGGGAGAAATTTGGTCTGCTGGTTAAACGCTTCGATTTGCCGCTGGGGCACCACCAGCCAGGCAACGCGCAGCGCGGGAAACATCGACTTGCTGAAAGTGCCCGCGTAAATCACGCGATCCGGGCCGTCCAGGCTTTTAATCGGCGGCAGCGGCTTACCGTGATAGCGGAACTCGCTGTCGTAATCGTCCTCAATAATCCAGCGTTCACCGGCGGCGGCCCATTCCAGCAGCTGACGCCGCCGGTCAAGCGACAGCGCCACGCCCAGCGGGCTTTGGTGGGCGGGAGTGAGCAGGGCAAAACGTGCCTGCGCATAATGCGCCAGCGCGTGTTCAACCTGCATTCCTTCGTCGTCCACCGGCACCGGATGCAGCACCATATTCGCATCGCTGAAAACGGGACGAACATAGCGATAGCCCGGATCTTCCAGCCAGATCCCGTCCCCGGCCCTGGCAAGCGCCCGAACCAGCAGGCGCATCGACGCCTGAAAGCCTGCGGTAATAAAAATCTGTTCGGGCAGACATTCAATACTGCGCGAGAAGCGCAGGTAGTCGGCAATCGCCTGCTTGAGCGTCGATTCACCGTTGATTTCCGGCATCACCAGGTCGTAACGGGTTTGCAACCGCAGCCTGCGTCCCATAAGGCGAGCCCACAGCGCGCGCGGAAACACATCCAGCGCGGGCAGCCCCATCTGAAACGGCAGCGGCGCGCCCTGCGGCTGGCTGGACGCAATCTTTTGCACGCTGGCCGCCGCCGTCACGGAAGGGCTGACAAAGGTTCCCGCCTGCCCGCGCCTTTCCAGCCAGCCCTGAGCAACCAGCTCGCCGAAGGCGTTTTCAACGGTAGCCCGGGCGACGCCCAGCTCCAGCGCCATCGTACGGCTGGACGGCAGGCGGCTGCCGGGAAGAATTTCGCCTTCGCTGATAGCCTGCTTAAGCTGGCGGGCAATCTGCTGATAGCGAGGAATGGCGTGGTGGGCGCTGACTACCAGCGAGGGGGACTTTGCCATTATGGTCTGCTTTTTTAGTTGAAATATGGCTCTCTTAAGTAGTCCATCATAATGCTAAATTGCCTCCACACCAATATGAGGAGCCACACCATGATCGCATTACGCCAGCCTTACTACGACCTTTCCCCCGCCGTCTTTAAACCGATGCTTCAGGCACTGAAAGGCCTTGAGGCCAGCTCGCTGGGCTCACAGCTTATCGAATTGGTTTTCCTGCGCGTGTCGCAGATTAACGGCTGCGCCTACTGCCTGGAAATGCACTCCAGCGCCCTGCGTAAAGACGGCGTGGACCAGACTAAGCTGGACGCCCTGGCGGGTTGGAAAGTAAGCAACCACTTCAGTGATAAAGAGCGCGCGGCGCTGGCCTGGGCTGAAGCGGTAACGCTGATTACCGAAGGCGCGGAAGATGCCGTTTACCAGCCGCTGCTGCAATTTTTCACCGCGCAGGAGATCAGCGATTTGACCTTTACCGCCAGCCTGATGAACGCTTTTAACCGTCTGGCTATCAGCATGCGCATGTAGGCATCGAGTTTTCCTCTTACCCTCATCCCCTCCGCAAAGCGGCGAGGGGATGATTTTCAGCCCATCTCGCCTCGCTCATCATTTGCCCTGCCCTTAGCTAAAAATACTATATCTTGTATGGTTGAATAATTTTTCATCCACATCTAGTATTCATATCACAAGGCAAGCCCACAACTCCTGCGACCAAAAGCGCCGCGTTGCTATTCTAAAGGGAAATACGAATCATGCGCATTACTATTTACACTCGTAACGACTGCGTCCAGTGCCACGCCACCAAACGTGCGATTGAAAGCCGCGGCCTCGTCTTCGACCTGATCAACCTGGATAACAATCCGGATGCCATTGACGACCTGCGCGCCCGGGGTTTCCGCCAGCTGCCGGTTGTGGTGACCGAGCTGGAAAGCTGGAGCGGCTTTCGCCCGGACATGATTAACCGCCTGCGCGACAGAACGCCTGCATGAGCCATCTCGTCTACTTCTCGAGCGAATCGGAAAACACTCTGCGTTTCGTGGAACGTCTCGGGCTACCCGCCCTGCGCATCCCGCTGGCGGTGAAAGAGCGGCTTGAAGTGACGGAACCCTACATTCTGATCGTGCCAAGCTACGGCGGCGGCGGAATAGCGGGCGCGGTGCCCGCCCAGGTGATTCGCTTTCTGAATAACCCCGCCAACCGGGCGCTGTTGCGCGGCGTGATTGCCAGCGGTAACCGTAATTTCGGGGAAGGTTTTTGCCGGGCGGGCGATGTGATAGCCCAAAAATGCCGGGTGCCGTACCTCTATCGCTTTGAGCTACTCGGCACCGGGCAGGACATTGAGAACGTGCGTAAGGGAGTGAAAGAATTTTGGCAACGACAGAAGAAATCCGCGTAAACGCGACCGACAGCGCGGATTATCACGCGCTCAACGCCATGCTGAATATCTATGATTCCGCAGGCCGCATCCAGTTTGATAAAGATCGGCTGGCGGTGGAAAAATTCCACGAGCAGCACGTGCTGCCCCGCACGCGGCAGTTCGCCAGCCAGCACGCGCGACTCAGTTGGCTTGTGGAGCAAGGCTATTACGATGAGCGTGTGCTCGCTCGCTACGAGCGCGGCTTTCTCATCGCCCTGTTTGAAAAGGCGCACAACAGCGGCTTTCGCTTTAAAACTTTTCTCGGCGCGTGGAAGTTTTACTCCAGCTACACGCTGAAATCCTCCGACGGCAAAGAGTATCTCGAACACTTCGAGGACCGCGTCGCGATGGTGGCCCTGACCCTGGCTCAGGGCGACGAGAAGCTGGCCTGGCGCCTGATGGATGAGATGCTCAGCGGCCGCTTCCAGCCCGCCACGCCCACCTTCCTCAACTGCGGCAAGCAGCAGCGCGGCGAGCTGGTTTCCTGCTTCCTGCTGCGCATTGAGGACAACATGGAATCCATCGGCCGGGCGGTTAACTCGGCGCTACAGCTTTCCAAACGCGGCGGCGGCGTGGCTTTGCTGCTATCCAACCTGCGCGAGGCGGGTGCGCCGATCAAGCGTATCGAAAACCAGTCGTCCGGCGTCATTCCGGTTATGAAAATGCTGGAGGATGCCTTTTCCTATGCCAACCAGCTTGGCGCGCGTCAGGGCGCAGGGGCCGTCTATCTGCACGCCCATCACCCGGACATTTTCCGCTTCCTTGATACCAAACGCGAAAACGCCGACGAAAAAATTCGTATCAAAACGCTGTCGCTCGGCGTGGTGATCCCGGACATTACCTTCCAGCTCGCCAAAGACAACCGCCCGATGGCTCTCTTCTCCCCATACGATATTGAGCGCCTGTATGGAAAACCGTTTGGCGATATTGCCGTTAGCGAGCTTTACGAAGAGCTGGTCGCGGACGATCGCCTTCGCAAAACTTTTATTAACGCGCGCGATTTCTTCCAGCGGCTGGCGGAAATCCAGTTTGAGTCCGGCTATCCGTACATCATGTTTGAGGACACGGTGAATCGCGCCAACCCGATTGCCGGGCGTATTAATATGAGCAACCTTTGTTCGGAGATTTTGCAGGTTAACAGCGCCTCAACCTACGACGAAAATCTCGATTACGCGCGGATCGGCAAAGATATTTCCTGCAACCTCGGCTCGCTGAATATTGCCCATACCATGGATTCGCCCGACTTTGGCCGCACGGTTGAAACCGCTATTCGCGGGCTGACGGCGGTATCCGACATGAGCCATATCCGCTCGGTGCCGTCCGTTGAGGCCGGAAATGCCGCCTCGCACGCCATCGGCCTTGGGCAGATGAATCTTCACGGCTATCTGGCTCGCGAAGGGATTGCCTACGGTTCGCCGGAAGGGCTGGACTTCACCAATATTTATTTCTACACCATCACCTGGCACGCGGTGCGCGCCTCCAACCTGCTGGCCCGCGAGCGCGGCCTGCGTTTTGCCGGCTTTGAAAACTCACGCTATGCCAGCGGCGAATATTTCACTCAATACCTGGAGGAAGGCTGGCAGCCTAAAACCGCTAAGGTGCGTGAGCTGTTCGCCCGCGCAGGCATTGACATCCCGACTCGCGAACAGTGGCGGCAGCTAAGCGAGGACGTGATGGAATATGGCCTCTACAACCAGAATTTGCAGGCAGTTCCGCCAACCGGCTCAATCTCCTATATCAACCATGCGACGTCGAGCATTCACCCGATAGTCTCGCGCATTGAGATCCGCAAAGAGGGCAAAACCGGCCGCGTTTACTACCCCGCCCCGTTTATGACCAACGACAACCTTGAATATTACCAGGATGCCTACGACATCGGTCCGGAAAAGATTATCGACACCTACGCCGAAGCGACTCGCCACGTGGATCAGGGGCTGTCGCTGACGCTGTTTTTCCGCGATACGGCCACCACCCGCGACATTAACAAAGCGCAGATTTACGCCTGGAAGAAGGGCATCAAAACCCTTTACTACATCCGTCTGCGGCAGATGGCGCTGGAAGGAACGGAGGTGCAGGGCTGCGTGTCCTGCGCTTTATAAGGAGAGAACATGACACAGTTAACCCGCATCAGCGCCATCAACTGGAACAGGATCGAGGATGAGAAAGACCTCGAAGTGTGGAACCGGCTTACCAGCAACTTTTGGCTGCCGGAAAAGGTGCCGCTGTCCAACGACATTCCGGCCTGGCAATCTCTGGCGCACGACGAACAGCAGCTTACCATCCGCGTGTTTACCGGCCTGACGCTGCTCGATACCATCCAAAATACCGTCGGCGCGCCGGGGCTGATGGCCGATGCCGTTACACCACACGAAGAGGCCGTGCTGTCCAACGTCAGCTTTATGGAAGCGGTTCACGCCCGCTCCTACAGCTCGATTTTTTCCACGCTGTGCCAGAGCAAGGACGTGGACGCCGCCTATTCGTGGAGTGAAGAAAACGAGCCGTTACAGCGTAAGGCACAGATTATCCTCGCTCATTACCACGCCGACGATCCGCTGAAGAAGAAAATCGCCAGCGTGTTCCTTGAGTCCTTCCTCTTTTATTCGGGGTTTTATCTGCCGATGTACTGGTCCAGCCGCGGCAAGCTGACCAACACCGCAGATCTTATACGTCTGATTATCAAAGATGAGGCGGTTCACGGCTACTACATCGGCTATAAGTTTCAGAAGGCTCTCGCCCTGCAAAGCGCCGAGCGGCAGGCTGAGCTGCAAGACTTCGCGCTGGATTTGCTGATGGAGCTTTACGAAAACGAAGTCGCCTACAGCGAGGCGCTTTACGGCGGCGTGGGCTGGGTTGAGGAGGTGAATGCCTTCCTGTGCTACAACGCTAACAAGGCGCTGATGAACCTTGGCTACCACGCGTTATTTCCGCCGGAAATGGCGGAGGTCAACCCGGCGATTTTGGCGGCACTTTCCCCTAATGCCGATGAAAATCATGACTTTTTCTCAGGATCAGGCTCGTCATACGTGATGGGTAAAGCCGTGGAAACCCGGGATGAAGACTGGGATTTCTGAGCACTGATTTTCCTCGCTGAATCTTCAGGTGCTGCTGCCTTGCAGCACCCTTTCAACTCATACAGTTTGCCCGCTGATTGTTTCACTCGAAATCAAAAAATTTCGCTTAGATGATTTAGCTTCCGATGCTCCTCAATTTGCCATTACGGGGTAGCGCTCGGCCAATAATTTGTGTGTCGTCAATGCCTACCGCTGAGCGAGAAATTATGCTGATTATCAAAATATCGCCCCTGGTCAAACAGACCTTTGCGCAAAATGAATTCATCACAATATCACTATTCCGGTAAACGGTATTTTGCGCCTCAACGCCCCCTCCATCACAAAAATATTGCGGTATTATTTCAGCTGAAGGGAACGTCCATTATCAGTAACCGAGCTGATATTCCCTTGTCCGCGTACGGTTTATTTGCCAGCGTTCAATCTCGCCGTTTCACCTGCGCTGGCGAGCCGGTGATGAATCCCCTCGCAGTACATACAGCCCTATGCAGCACGGCTTGCCGTCTGGCAACACGGCGGCTCAACGCTGCCAAGCAGACCTGATGTATATTGTCTGGCAATCTGAAGCGATATGGCTAATTAATCACAACCTGCCGCCCATATAATTTTTACTTATTCTTTGTAAAATGACGCTGACAATTCTGTGCGAATACTCACCTTTTACGCAGAATAATCCTCCGCTGACAAAAAACATCCCTCGGCATTGAATTGCTCTCAGCCCCCGGTATCAGGGGATATTTCAGCCACGCAGCCGTTGCGGATATTTGTTTTGCCGGGAATTGAGGGTTGTCTCAGATTCTGAGTATGTTAGGGTATATCCAGGTGAATATTTCCATCAGGAATTGTGTATATATAAATTAAATATGGGATTAACTTTATTGCATGGCAATTAAATTAGAAGTAAAGAATTTATATAAAGTATTTGGCGAGCATCCTCAGCGCGCATTCAAATACATAGAAAAAGGCCTTTCTAAAGCTGAAATACTGGAAAAAACAGGGCTGTCGCTTGGCGTGAAAGACGCCAGTCTGGCCATTGAAGAAGGCGAGATCTTCGTCATCATGGGGCTATCCGGTTCGGGTAAATCCACCATGGTTCGCCTTCTCAATCGCCTGATTGAACCAACCCGCGGCCAGGTGCTGATAGACGGCGTAGACATCGCCAAAATATCAGATACCGAACTCCGCGAGGTTCGCAGAAGCAAAATCTCTATGGTTTTCCAGTCCTTCGCTTTGATGCCCCATATGAACGTGCTCGACAACACGGCGTTCGGCATGGAGCTGGCAGGTATGCCGGTGGCGGAACGTCAGGAAAAAGCGCTTGATGCTCTGCGTCAGGTCGGGCTGGATACTTACGCCCACGCTTATCCCGATGAGCTTTCCGGCGGCATGCGCCAGCGTGTTGGCTTAGCCCGCGCCCTGGCCATCAACCCGGACATCCTGCTGATGGATGAGGCCTTCTCGGCGCTCGATCCCCTTATTCGTACCGAAATGCAGGATGAGCTGGTCAAGCTGCAGGCGAAACACCAGCGCACCATCGTGTTTATTTCTCACGATCTCGACGAAGCCATGCGCATCGGCGACCGAATCGCCATTATGCAGGGCGGTGAAGTGGTGCAGGTCGGCACGCCGGATGAAATTCTGAATAATCCGGCTAACGACTATGTGCGCACCTTCTTCCGCGGCGTCGATATCAGCCAGGTGTTCAGCGCCAAAGATATCGCCCGCCGTAGCCCGGCTGGCCTGCTGCGTAAAACAACCGGCTTTGGCCCGCGCTCCGCGCTGAAACTTTTGCAGGACGATGACCGTGAATACGGCTACGTCATTGAACGCGGCCAGAAGTTCCTCGGCATCGTCTCGACGGACTCGCTGAAGGCCGCTCTGGCTGCCGGGCAAGGTCTGGACAGCGCGTTTCTGGAATCCCCGGCGGCCGTCTCCGCCGACACGTCCCTGAGCGATTTACTCACTCACGTAGGGCAAGCACCCTGTGCTGTCCCCGTGGTGGGAGATGAAAATCAGTACGTGGGCATCATCTCAAAAGGGGTGCTGCTGCAGGCATTAGACCGTGAGGGGGCAACCAATGAGTGATGCATCAAATCCGTGGGATACCGGTAGCGCAGCTGCCGACACAACCAATCAGGCCGCTTCCAGCGCCGACGCGTGGGGAAGCCAGGCGGCTTCAACGCCGGCCACCAGCGGCGGCGCAGACTGGCTGAATTCAGCCCCTGCTCCGCAGCCTGAGCACTTTAATATTCTCGATCCGTTCCACAATACGCTGATCCCGCTCGATAGCTGGGTCACGCACGGGATCGACTGGGTCGTAACCAATTTCCGCCCGGTATTCCAGGGCGTTCGCGTGCCGGTGGACTACATCCTCAGCGGCTTCCAGCAGCTGCTGCTGGGTATGCCCGCTCCGGTCGCCATCATCGTGTTCGCGCTGATTGCCTGGCAGATGTCCAGCCTCGGTATGGGTATCGCGACGCTGGTTTCCCTGGTGGCGATTGGCGCCATTGGCGCCTGGTCTCAGGCGATGGTGACGCTGGCACTGGTGCTGACCGCGCTGCTGTTCTGCATGATAATCGGCCTGCCGCTCGGCATATGGCTTGCCAGAAGTGAGCGCGCCGCGAAGTTCATCCGTCCGCTGCTGGATGCGATGCAGACCACCCCCGCGTTCGTCTATCTGGTGCCCATCGTCATGCTGTTTGGTATCGGTAACGTGCCGGGCGTAGTGGTGACGATTATCT
This sequence comes from Buttiauxella sp., assembly GCA_036489025.1. Taxonomy (GTDB): domain Bacteria; phylum Pseudomonadota; class Gammaproteobacteria; order Enterobacterales; family Enterobacteriaceae; genus Dryocola. The sequence goes on along the minus strand of DASXGN010000032.1, from coordinate 12,116 downwards.
TCGCCCTGCCGCCGATTGTGCGCCTGACGATCCTCGGGATTAAACAGGTGCCGGAAGATTTGGTCGAGGCCGCCCGTTCGTTTGGCGCAAGCCCACGCCAGATGCTGTTCAAAGTTCAGCTACCGCTGGCCATGCCAACCATTATGGCCGGGGTAAACCAGACGCTGATGCTCGCCCTCTCCATGGTGGTTATCGCCTCAATGATAGCCGTAGGCGGCCTTGGTCAGATGGTGCTGCGCGGTATTGGCCGCCTCGATATGGGGCTGGCTACCGTCGGCGGCGTCGGGATTGTAATCCTCGCCATTATTCTTGACCGCCTGACACAGTCCATTGGCCGCGATTCACGCAGCCGTGGCAACCGCCGCTGGTACACCACCGGCCCGCTGGGTCTGCTGACCCGCCCCTTCACCAAATAAGCCAGGCGGCGGCCCTGTGCCGCCCCTCGCCCCATCACCATGACAAAAGGAATAACGATGCGACACACCGCTATTTTGGCTACGGCCTTTGCCACACTCGTTACCACCAGCGCCTTTGCGGCAGACCTGCCGGGAAAAGGCATCTCCGTGCAGCCCACTCAGAGCACCATTTCGGAAGAGACCTTCCAGACGCTGCTGGTCAGCCGCGCGCTGGAAAAGCTTGGCTATACCGTTAACAAGCCAAGCGAAGTTGACTACAACGTGGCCTATACTTCCATCGCCTCTGGCGACGCCACGTTTATCGCCACTAACTGGAAACCGCTGCACGACGATATGTATGCCGCCGCGGGCGGCGACAAAAAGTTTTATCGTGAAGGCGTTTACGTTGAGGGCGCAGCGCAGGGCTACCTCATCGATAAGAAAACCGCCGAGCAGTATAAAATCACCAATATTGAGCAGCTTAAAGATCCGAAGATCGCCAAACTGTTTGATACCAACGGCGACGGCAAAGCGGATATGACCGGCTGTACGCCGGGCTGGGGCTGCGAGGCGGTGATTAATCACCAGATTGAAGCCTTTGGCCTGAGCAAAACCGTGGTGCATAACCAGGGCAACTACTCTGCGATGATCGCCGACACCATTACCCGTCATAAAGAAGGCAAGCCGATTCTGTACTACACCTGGACGCCATACTGGGTGAGCGATGTGATGGTGCCGGGTAAAGATGTAGTCTGGCTACAAGTGCCGTTCTCATCCATGCCAGGCGAACAAAAAGGTGTGGATACCAAACTGCCGAACGGCGCGAACTACGGCTTCCCGGTGAACACCATGCACATCGTGGCAAACAAAGCCTGGGCGGAGAAAAATCCGCAGGCGGCAAAACTGTTCAGCCTGATGAAGCTACCGCTGGCGGATATCAACGCCGAAAATGCCATGATGCATAGCGGTCACGCCTCCGAAGCGGCGATTCAGGGCCACGTTGACGGCTGGATCAAAGCCCACCAGGCGCAGTTTGACGGCTGGGTAAAAGAGGCGCTGGCCGCTAAGTAAACCCGGTTTTTGCCTCGAAAGCGCATTCTGACCCTCTCCTCCTGGAGAGGGTTTTTCACTCCTTCACCGCACAATCCGACTCCCCATCACATTAATTTTCGTTATTATTCTCGCCCTAATCCCACCTGCAGAAGATAAGAATGAAGAATTCCGCCCACGGTCTTAGCCCGGCGCTGATCGTCCTGATGTCCGTCGCCACCGGGCTTGCCGTCGCCAGCAACTATTACGCGCAGCCCCTGCTCGCGACCATCGCCAATGCTTTCTCCCTTTCGATTAACCAGGCCGGATTTATCGTGACCGCCGCGCAGCTTGGCTATGCCGCCGGGCTTTTGCTGCTGGTGCCGCTGGGCGATATGTTTGAGCGCCGCGGGCTTATCGTCTTTATGACCCTGCTGGCCGCGGGCGGCATGCTGATTACCGCCACCAGCCAGTCGCTGGGGATGATGATTCTCGGCACCGCGCTGACCGGTTTATTCTCGGTGGTCGCACAGATACTGGTCCCGCTTGCCGCACATCTCGCAGAGCCGCAGAAACGCGGAAGAGTCGTCGGCACGATTATGAGCGGCCTGCTGCTGGGGATTCTGCTGGCGCGTACCGTTGCCGGCCTGCTGGCAAGCCTCGGCGGCTGGCGCACCGTTTACTGGGTGGCGAGCGTGCTGATGGTACTGATGGCACTCGCACTGTGGCGCGGTCTGCCAAGGGTAAAGCAGGAGAATCACCTCAACTATCCGCAGCTTCTGGGATCGATTTTCAGCCTGTTCATTAAAGACAGTCTGCTGCGCACCCGCGCCCTGCTCGGCTGTTTGACCTTCGCTAACTTCAGCATCCTTTGGACGTCGATGGCATTTCTGCTGGCTTCGCCGCCGTTTAACTTCTCCGAGGGGGTCATTGGCCTGTTCGGCCTGGCGGGCGCGGCGGGGGCTTTAGGGGCGCGTCCGGCAGGAGGCTTTGCCGATAAGGGCAAGGCGCATATGACCACCACGATTGGCCTGGTTTTACTGCTGCTGTCGTGGATTGCCGTGGCGCTGGGGCAGTTCTCGATTATCGCGCTGATTATCGGCATTCTGGTGCTCGACCTGACCGTGCAGGGCGTTCACATCACCAACCAAACCGTGATTTACCGTATGATGCCGGAAGCCCGTAACCGCCTGACCGCCGGTTACATGACCAGCTACTTTATTGGCGGTGCCGCCGGGTCGTTAATCTCAGCCAGCGCCTATCAACACGCGGGCTGGAACGGCGTCTGTATCGCAGGCGCCATCGTTGCCCTACTAAATCTGGTAGTGTGGTGGCGAGGCTATCACCGCCAGGCGGGCAGCATTTAACCCTTTACACTCCGTGTGGGCATTTGGGGGTGTTAAGGCCAGGGACAGTCTGTTAAGGTTGTCCCTGATTATTAATTCGAGTGACATTAACGTTGGTTATTTATAAATAGTTAATATGGATAGTCCCGCGACAGTTACCCCAGAAAATCACCCGCACGAAGCAACCTGGCTTGAAGGTCTGAAAGACAGTTTACCTATCGTCATCAGCTACATTCCCGTGGCTTTTGCTTTTGGCCTCAATGCGACAAAGCTGGGGTTTACGCCTCTCGAAAGTCTGTTTTTCTCCTGCATTATTTACGCTGGCGCCAGCCAGTTTGTGATCACCGCGCTGCTGGCGGCGGGAAGCTCCCTTTGGGTTGCCGCTTTTACCGTCATGGCTATGGACGTCCGCCACGTGCTGTATGGCCCATCCCTGCGCAGCCGCATGGCAAAAACCCTGAGCAAACCTAAGACCGCCGTCTGGGCTTTTGGCCTGACGGACGAAGTCTTTGCCGCCGCCACCGCGAAGCTGGTGCGGGATAACCGCCGCTGGAGCGAGAACTGGATGATTGGCATCGCCTTCAGCTCCTGGTTCTCGTGGGTGCTCGGCACCGCGCTGGGCGCCTGGTCCGGCAACGGCCTGCTGGATAATTTTCCCGCGGTGGAAGCCGCGCTTGGTTTTATGCTGCCTGCACTGTTCCTGAGCTTTCTGCTCGCCTCGTTCCAGCGCAAACAATCCTGGACCGTGACGGCGGCGCTGGCCGGGGCGCTGCTTGGCGTGACGCTGGTTTCCATCCCGGTCGCCATTTTGGCCGGCATCGTCTGCGGCTGTCTCGCCGCGCTGGTTGAAGCGTTTTACCGCGAGGAGGCCTGATGAGTACGCAAGTGTTGTTCCTCGGCCTGCTGGTCGGCTGCGCTAACTATTTGTTCCGCTATTTGCCGCTGCGTCTGCGGGCCCACGGCTCTCAGCCCGCCAAAAGAGGGGCGACCGGCGTGCTCCTCGACAGCATTGGCATCGCATCAATTTGCGCCCTGCTCGTCGTTTCCAGCGTGCCGGAAATTATGCATGACGGCAGGCGTTTCATTCCCACCCTCGTGGGCTTCGCCGTTCTCGGCCTGAGCTTTTATAAAACGCGCAGCATTATTCTCCCCACGCTGCTTAGCGCTCTGGGTTATGGATTAGCCTGGAAACTCATGATGGTGATATAAGCCCGACGGATAAATTCGTTTAAACAATAGATTTACTTTATTTGTCACCATCGTTACTATATCGGCTGCAACTAATGAGGTTATGCCAAAATGGATAGTTCGTTTACGCCCATTGAACAAATGCTAAAATTTCGCGCCAAGCGCCATCAGGACTTCCCGTACCAGGAGATCCTGTTAACTCGTCTGTGCATGCACATGCAGGGTAAGCTGCTGGAAAACCGCAATAAGATGCTGAAAGCTCAAGGGATTAACGAGACGTTGTTTATGGCGTTAATCACTCTTGAATCCCAGGAAAACCATAGCATTCAGCCTTCCGAGCTGAGCTGTGCGCTGGGTTCGTCGCGCACCAACGCGACCCGCATCGCCGACGAACTGGAAAAACGCGGCTGGATTGAACGCCGTGAAAGCGATAACGATCGCCGCTGCCTGCACCTTCAGCTGACCGATAAAGGTCACGAATTTTTACGCCAGGTTCTTCCGCCGCAGCATAACTGCCTGCACGAACTGTGGTCTTCCCTGAGCGGTTCAGAAAAAGAACAGCTGGAAAACATTACCCGCAAGCTGTTAACCCGTCTCGACCAGATGGATGAAGAACGGGCCATGCCAGAAGCCGTGCGCTAAGCGCCGCGCCAGACTGTTTCGCATTCCCGGAAAGAAATACCCCCTTAGAGGCCAGCAATTCACCCTGCTGGCCTCTAAGATCTAACAGGTCGGCTGAGCCGATCAGAATAATAAAAAAGTGTGGAGAAAAGCATGAGCGCACATGCGGAGACTCAAAACCCGCAGCAACCGGTTAATAAGAAAGGCAAACGTAAAGGTGCCCTTCTCGCGTTAACCTTGCTCTTTGTGATTATTGCCGTGGCATATGGGATTTACTGGTTTTTAGTTCTTCGTCATTACGAAAGTACTGACGATGCTTACGTAGCGGGCAACCAGGTGCAGATTATGGCCCAGGTTTCCGGCAGCGTGACCAAGGTCTGGGCGGATAATACCGACTTCGTCAAACAGGGTGACGTGCTGGTTACGCTCGATCAAACCGACGCCGAACAGGCGTTTGATAAAGCTCAAACCGTGCTGGCATCAAGCGTGCGCCAGACGCGCCAGCTGATGATCAACAGCAAACAGTATCAGGCAAATATCGAGCTGCAAAAAACGGCGCTGGCCCAGGCGCAAAGCGATCTGAACCGCCGCGTCCCGTTAGGCAGTGCCAATCTGATTGGCCGTGAAGAGCTGCAGCACGCGCGTGATGCCGTTGCTACCGCGCAGGCCCAGCTGGACGTTGCCATGCAACAATACAACGCTAACCAGGCGATGATTCTGGGCAGCAAGCTCGAAGATCAGCCGAACGTGAAGCAGGCCGCCGCCGAGCTGCGTAACGCCTGGCTTGCGCTACAGCGTACGAAAATCGTCAGCCCAATGACCGGCTACGTTTCCCGCCGCGCCGTTCAGGTGGGGGCACAAATCAGCCCAACGACTCCGCTTATGGCTATCGTGCCGGCCAGCGGCCTGTGGGTGGACGCTAACTTTAAAGAAACGCAGCTGGCACACATGCGTATTGGCCAGTCGGCAACCGTAGTCAGCGATATTTATGGCGATGACGTGAAGTACACCGGGAAAGTTGTTGGTCTGGATATGGGCACCGGCAGCGCGTTCTCTCTGCTGCCTGCGCAAAATGCTACCGGCAACTGGATCAAAGTGGTTCAGCGTCTGCCGGTGCGTATTGAGCTGGATGCCAAACAGATTGAAGAACATCCGCTGCGCATCGGGCTTTCCACCCTCGTTAACGTCGATACTGCAAATCGCGACGGCAGCGTTCTTTCCAGCCAGGTGCGTTCGACTCCGGCCTATGAAAGCAACGCTCGTGAGCTGAACCTGGCCCCGGTTAACCAGATGATTAACCAAATTATCCAGGCCAATGCGGGTTAATCAGCCGGAGGTTGTATGGCACAGCAAAAACCGCTAGAAGGTGCCCAGCTGGTCATTATGACCATCGCCCTGTCGATGGCGACCTTTATGCAGGTGCTGGACTCCACTATCGCCAACGTTGCGATCCCGACGATTGCCGGTAACCTTGGCTCTTCGCTGAGCCAGGGGACCTGGGTTATCACCTCATTCGGGGTGGCAAACGCCATCTCGATTCCCTTGACCGGCTGGCTCGCCAAACGCTTTGGTGAAGTCAGACTGTTCATGTGGTCGACCATTCTGTTTGTTATCGCCTCCTGGGCCTGCGGGGTTTCCAATAGCCTTGAGATGCTGATCTTCTTCCGCGTGATTCAGGGGGTGGTCGCCGGGCCGCTGATCCCGCTTTCACAGAGTTTGCTTCTCAATAACTACCCGCCAGCTAAACGAAGCGTCGCGCTGGCGCTGTGGTCAATGACGGTTATCGTCGCACCTATCTGCGGGCCGATTCTCGGCGGCTACATTAGCGATAACTATCACTGGGGCTGGATCTTCTTTATCAACGTGCCGATTGGGGCCGCGGTGGTGCTGATGACCCTGCAAACCCTGCGCGGCCGTGAGACCAAAACAGAACAGCGTCGTATTGATGCGGTCGGCCTGGCGCTGTTGGTTATCGGTATCGGCAGCCTGCAGGTGATGCTCGATCGGGGTAAAGAGCTGGACTGGTTTAACTCCACGGAAGTGATTGTGCTGACCGTCGTCGCGGTGGTGACGATAAGCTTCCTGATTGTCTGGGAGCTGACCGACGATAACCCGATAGTCGATCTGTCGCTGTTTAAGTCGCGGAACTTTACCATCGGCTGCCTGTGTATCAGCCTCGCCTACATGCTCTATTTCGGCGCGATTGTTCTGCTGCCGCAGCTGTTGCAGGAGGTATACGGCTACACGGCCACCTGGGCAGGTCTGGCTTCGGCTCCGGTCGGGCTGCTGCCCGTACTGCTGTCGCCGATTATTGGGCGCTTCGCCCATAAGCTCGATATGCGACGGCTGGTGACGTTCAGCTTTATCATGTACGCCGTGTGCTTCTACTGGCGCGCATACACCTTCGAACCGGGTATGGACTTTGGCGCATCGGCCTGGCCGCAGTTTATCCAGGGCTTCGCCGTGGCCTGTTTCTTTATGCCGCTGACCACAATTACGCTGTCCGGCCTGCCTCCCGAGCGTATGGCCGCGGCATCGAGCCTGTCGAACTTTACCCGTACACTCGCAGGTTCCATCGGAACATCGATAACCACAACGCTGTGGACGAACCGCGAGGCGCTGCACCATGCGCAGCTGACGGAGTCGGTCACGCCGTTCAATCCAAACGCGGTGGAAACCTACAATCAGCTCCAGGGTTTAGGGATGACCCAGCAGCAGGCTTCCGGCTACATCGCGCAGCAGATAACTAATCAGGGGCTGATTATTTCCGCCAATGAGATCTTCTGGATCTCTGCCGGAATATTCCTGCTGCTGTTAGGTTTGATCTGGTTCGCTAAACCTCCGTTCGGAGCGGGCGGCGGCGGCAGTGGCGCTCACTGATTCAGAAATACAAAAGGGGCCAAAAGGCCCCTTTTTATTTGCCAGCACTCAGACTAGATGTGCAGCTCTTTTAACTTCTCTTTTGGCAGCGCCAGCTCGTCATTGCTATTGACGGTCACCCCATGCTCAAGGATATGACGCGCGATGTCCTGCGCTTCCTGCAATGAGTGCATGTGATAAGTCCCGCACTGATACACGTTCAGCTCAGGGATCTGGTTTTGCTCTTTCACCTTCAGCACGTCTTCCATCGCCGCTTTCCAGGCATTCGCCACGCGGGTTTCTTCCGGTACGCCAATCAGGCTCATGTAGAAGCCGGTACGGCAGCCCATTGGCGAGATATCGATGATCTCAACGCCGTTACCGTTGAGGTGATCGCGCATAAAGCCTGCGAAGAGGTGCTCCAGCGTATGGATCCCTTTTTCCGGCATCACTTCCTTGTTCGGAACACAAAAACGCAGGTCGAATACGGTGATGGTATCGCCGTGCGGGGTGTGCATCGTTTTGGCTACGCGTACTGCTGGCGCACCCATACGAGTATGGTCGACTGTGAAGCTATCCAACAACGGCATCTGGTCACCTCCGATAAGTGATTTTTTTAAAAATAAAATGAACCATTCTTTCCGGTACGCGTCTGAGTATATGAAAGACGCGCATTTGTTATCATCATCCCTGTCTTCAGAGATGAATATTTTGGCCACATTGATTGTGGCCTTTTTCTTTTGTACTAAGCCTGTTTCTCAAGCCAGGTTTCAAACGGCTCGGTGTCGCTGGCTTCGATGTCACGCTGACGCTGCCACGAAGCATCATGCTCCTTCTGCAAGACGTCCGCGGTTAAAATCTCCAGCGGCTCCTGAACTAACATCTGACGATACTGCTCCGCCAGCGCAAGCCCTGTGCCACCAATACCATTATCAATCATAGACCGCAGAATACGCGCTGAGTACGTCAGTTCAGGATCGTCGAAGCAGGCAACTAACTGATCGCATACCTGCTGATACTCCGTATTCCCGGCAATACCATCCAGCGTTTCCGCCACGCGACGCAGGTCGGTAAACAGATCCTTCCCGACTTTTGACAGCGGGTGCTGCGCGGTTTCACAGCCCATGCCCAGCGTCAGGCCCGGCTTGCGTCCTTCCAGAATCACCCGATTCCAGTTTTTACGCGTGCACAGCAGTTCGTCGCTGCTCATTTCCGGCGCATCAGCCAGCACACACCAGATCATAAACAAATCGAGGAAGCGAATTTGCTGTTCGTCCATGCCAATGGCGGAGAACGGGTTGATATCGAGCGAACGAACTTCAATATATTCAATGCCGCCGCGCGAAAGCGCATCAGAAGGCGACTCATCTTTTGCCGTCACCCGCTTAGGGCGGATTGGGGCATAGAGTTCATTTTCAATTTGCAGCACGTTGGTGTTGATTTGCAGGCGCTTGCCGTCTTTCTCAAGGCCAATCTGCGCGTACTCCTCAGAAGGCGTTTTAATCGCGCGCTTCAGCCCGGCAACATAAGTGCTGAGATCGTTAAAGGTAATACCCAGATTGCTTTGAGATTTGTTGGTGTAGCCCAGATCGCTCAGGCGCAGAGAGGTCGCATACGGCAGATAATTCATGCCGCACTCGGTTTTCTCAAACGGCAGCGCGCTTTCTTTGCCCTGCAGGAAAGAGGAGCAAATCGCAGGCGAGGCGCCGAACAAGTAAGGGATAACCCAGCCAAAACGGTAATAGTTACGAATCAGGCGGAAGTAGCCGGCCGAGATCTCTTCTTTTCCGCTTTCGGCGTCTTTTATACCCAGGCGAGCCTGCCAGAACGCCAGCGGCAGCGAGAAGTTATAGTGCACACCGGAAATGGTCTGCATCAGCGCTCCGTAGCGGTTCTTCAACCCTTCACGATATAGCGTTTTCATGCGGCCAATATTCGATGAGCCGTACTGGGCCAGCTCAATATTCTGACCGTCGTCGATATAGCACGGCATACTCAGCGGCCACATGCGCTCTTCGCCCAGTTCACGGGCGACATGGCGATGGATATCGCGCATGAAGGTCAGCATGTGATCGATATCACCGTCTACCGGCGTAATAAATTCCAGCAGGGCTTCGGCGAAGTCCGTTGTGATCCATTTATGTGCCAGCGCTGAGCCAAGGCTTTCGGGATGACCCGTCGTTGCCAGTTCACCTGTCGGTGTGACTCGTAATGTTTCGCGTTCAAGACCGCGACGAATGCCTTTTACCGCCTGAGGATGCTTTTCCAGCCAGGCCAGCGCCTGTGATACGTCCGGGATCAAATTGACCTCCCGCCTGTCGAATTCATTTTTATTAAGCATCATTGCTAAAGCCTGCGAACAAATACTCGCGCCCTGCAATTATTGCCACCACGCCATGCCTTGTACCGTTGCAGCCGCGACAACGATGTAGCGTAACGCTTTACCAAGGCATAAAAAAAAGATTACCGGGCCCCACGCCAGACGTAGCCATCCGGCAAGCAGGCATAAAAGGTCGCCCACCACGGGCATCCAGCTCAGTAATAATGTTGCCGGGCCAAAACGAGTCAGCCAGGCGGCCGCTTTTGCCTGCCAGCGAGACTGTTCTCGTAGCGGAAAAAAACGCCCCAGAATAACGTTAGTTAGCCCACCGAGGCTATTACCCATTGTTGCTATTAAGATGAGTAACCAGGTTGGCCCAACTCCTGCCACCAATAATGCAACCAAAACAGCTTCGGAACTGCCCGGCAGCAAAGTGGCACTAAGAAAACTACTGGTGAACAACGAAGCCAGTGACAGAAAGTCACTCACACCAGGCGAACGTCCACGCTTGCCATTCCCGCTGCGCGTGCCGCTTCCAGGCCAAAATCAGCATCTTCAAACACCACGCACTTTTCCGGAGCGACGCCCATCAGCTCAGCGCATAGCAGGAAAGTATCGGGGAAGGGTTTGTGATTTTTAACGTGATCGGCCGCCACAACGGCATTGAAATACTGGCGCAGGCCAAGATGATTGAGCAGCGCTTCGGCAATATCGCTTTCGCTACCCGTGCCAACGGACATCGGGCGTCGGCCATGCCACTCTTTCACGACGTCAATCAGCGGCAGCGGACGCACGGTATCGAGCAGCATAGCTCTGACAGCCTGCGTCTTTTCCTGTGCCAGCAGATGGGGATCGAGATCCGCCTGATGAGCTTCGATGATCGCCTGCGCGATACGCCAGGTCGGGGAGCCGTTTAGCGCTACCATTGCCTGCTCATCAAACTGCATACCATAGCGAGAGAGCGTTTCACGCCACGCTTTACGGTGCGTGGGTTCAGTATCGAGAATGGTGCCATCCATATCGAAAATCAGCCCGTCGTAACGTTCGTACATCTCATCCCTCGCCTCACTCATGTCGAGGCGTTACTTTAGCGCAAAGCTGCAAAGTTGTCGCTGATTGTGACCGAGTTAGTTCTGAATGTGATTATTCTATATGCGAGTAATTAAATGTTTTAGGAGGTGTTGTCCAGAGGGATCCAGGAATAACAAAGAGAGATATATGAAGGGGAAGATGGTGCATCCGGGAGGATGACTCGCCAGGGCTCGCTCTAAAGGGCCGTTGCTGAAGAAACGTTATCATCCCTGTTGCCTGCTGAGAAATAACCTTTCTCTGCAAAACTCTATCGCTAATAGCCAAGGGAAGATGGTGCATCCGGGAGGATTCGAACCTCCGACCGCTCGGTTCGTAGCCGAGTACTCTATCCAGCTGAGCTACGGATGCATCGGGATAACTATTTACTGCTGACTCAATGCCGCTTAACGTGCCGCGACACTGATAAAGATGGTGCATCCGGGAGGATGACTCACCGAAGGCTCGCCCTAAAGGGCCGTTGCCAAAGCAACGTTATCATCCCTGCTGCCTGCTGAGAAATAACCTTTCTCTGCAAAACTATTATCGCTAATAGCGAAGGGAAGATGGTGCATCCGGGAGGATTCGAACCTCCGACCGCTCGGTTCGTAGCCGAGTACTCTATCCAGCTGAGCTACGGATGCATCGGGATAACTATTTACTGCTGATTCAATGCCGCTTATCGTGCCGCGACACTGATAAAGATGGTGCATCCAGGAGGATGACTCACCGAAGGCTCGCCCTAAAGGGCCGTTGCTGAAGCAACGTTATCCTCCCTGCTGCCTGCTGAGAAATAACCTTTCTCTGCAAAACTATTATCGCTAATAGCCAAGGGAAGATGGTGCATCCGGGAGGATTCGAACCTCCGACCGCTCGGTTCGTAGCCGAGTACTCTATCCAGCTGAGCTACGGATGCATCGGGATAACTATTTACTGCTGATTCAATGTCACTCAACATGCCGCGACACTGATAAAGATGGTGCATCCGGGAGGATGACTCACCAAAGCTCGCCCTAACGGGCCGTTGCTGAAGCAACGTTATCCTCCCAGTTATCCGCTGATAAGCTTAACACTTTCAGAGACGCTACCTTTGCTACGGGTAGAAGGGAAGATGGTGCATCCGGGAGGATTCGAACCTCCGACCGCTCGGTTCGTAGCCGAGTACTCTATCCAGCTGAGCTACGGATGCAAAATGGCGGTGAGGCGGGGATTCGAACCCCGGATGCAGCTTTTGACCGCATACTCCCTTAGCAGGGGAGCGCCTTCAGCCTCTCGGCCACCTCACCACAC
>DASXGN010000010.1:0-217800 GCA_036489025.1 Buttiauxella sp. | reverse complement strand
CATCAGCATGCGTTCCGCCAGCTCTTCTGGCGTTGGCTCGCGGCCCATCTCTTGCAGCATCTGGCGCGAGATACGGTTGAGCTTGTTAATGGTCTCAATCATATGCACCGGAATACGGATGGTACGCGCCTGGTCGGCGATGGAGCGGGTGATAGCCTGACGGATCCACCAGGTCGCATAAGTTGAGAACTTATAGCCACGGCGGTATTCAAACTTATCAACGGCTTTCATCAGGCCGATGTTACCTTCCTGAATCAAATCAAGGAACTGCAGACCACGGTTGGTGTATTTCTTGGCGATAGAAATAACCAGACGTAAGTTTGCTTCAACCATCTCTTTTTTCGCACGGCGGGCTTTCGCTTCACCGATGGACATGCGGCGGTTGATGTCCTTAACCTGCTCGATAGTCAGGCCAGTTTCTTCTTCAATCTGCTGCAGTTTCTGCAGGCTGCGGTGCACGTCGTCAGACACGTCACGCAGTTTTTCAGACCACGGCTTGTTCATTGCGATGGCCGCGTTGAACCAGGTTTCGCTGGTTTCGTTGCCGGTGAACAGCGTAATGAAGTTTTTCTTCGGCATTTTGCACTGTTCAACGCACAGCTTCATGATGATACGTTCTTGCGTACGAACGCGGTCCATCATGACGCGCATGCTGTTGACCAGGTAGTCGAACTGCTTCGGCACGAGGCGGAACTGTTTGAAGACCTCAGACAGCTGGAGGATCTCGGCGGCGGCGTCAGCGTGAGCACGGCCTTTCGCTTTGATAGTGTCGCGCGCTTTTTCGTACTGAGTACGAAGATCGCCAAACTTCTCGCGGGCCAGCTCCGGATCGATGCTGTTGTCATCGTCCGCGTCGTCGTCGTCTTCCTCATCGTCATCATCACTGTTTTCTTCGCTGGTTAGCTCGGAACCAATGTGAGTGGCGGTTGGGGCGAGATCTTCTTCTGCGTTAGGATCAACAAAGCCGGTGATCAAATCCGTCAGACGCACTTCTTCAGCTTCAACGCGATCGTACTGTTCAAGCAGGTAGGTGATCGCTTCAGGGTACTCGGCAACGGAGCACTGAACCTGGTTGATACCGTCTTCGATACGCTTCGCAATATCGATTTCACCCTCGCGGGTTAACAGCTCAACGGTACCCATTTCGCGCATGTACATACGCACCGGGTCGGTCGTACGCCCGATTTCGGATTCTACGCTGGACAGAACCTGAGCGGCAGCTTCTTCCGCGTCTTCGTCCGTGTTGTTTGAGTTTTCGGCAAGCAACAGGTCATCGGCGTCAGGTGCTTCTTCCATCACCTGAATGCCCATGTCATTGATCATTTGGATGATGTCTTCGATCTGATCGGAGTCGACGATATCTTCCGGCAGATGGTCATTGACCTCAGCATAGGTCAGATAGCCTTGCTCCTTACCACGTTGGACAAGAAGTTTTAGCTGTGACTGCGGGTTTTGCTCCATAAGACGGTATCCACACTTCAGTATTAGGGTTGTGTCGGTAGGCGTTGCCGCCAACAATAACGTTACGAGGGCTGATTTGTTTTAATGCCGCTGCCCGTCCTGGCGGCTTTCGGGTTTGACCCGATCAATGTTCGGCAGTTAAGCCGCGAGTATTCATTTTTTCGCGCGTGATTCTGTTATCACGCGGACTTCTTCACGCTCAGCCGGGGTGAGCCCCTCGGTTCTTGAACGCGCCATTAATTCTTCGAACCTCAGCTCCAGCACGGAGTCAAACATATGCTCCAGCGCGTCGGTGAACGTTTTTTCTGCAATGTCCTTATCTGCTATATCGTCCCACGCCGACAGTTTTTCAAGGGTGACGGCCTCATTTGTGCCGCGATACTGCTCTAAAAGCTGCCCTGTTGTCAGACCGGGCTGGGCAAGACAGGTGTTGACCAGATCGATAAACAGCTTAAGCCCTGGCAGCTTCGCCTCTTCCAGACCGCTTAACGGCGGAACAGAGGGCGCCAGCTCTGGATTTTGAACCAGCAGTCCTATCAGTATACGCATGGTTGTGCGTTTTAGCTGAGGAGCCGGGCGCGGCGCACCGCTTTCCGCGAGTTTGGGCATCAGCTTTTCGAGCTGGCTGTCGTCCAGGATGCCGAGTTTATTCCCCAACTCCTGACGCAGATAAATGCGCAATGTTTCACCAGGCACCTGACTAATCAGGGGTAATGCCAGCGTGCTTAGTCGCGCGCGGCCATCCGGCGAGCTCAAATCGACCTGCGGCATCAGGCTGTTAAAAAGAAACGTCGACAGCGGTTGAGCATGCTCCATGCGCGCTTCAAACGCTTCTTTACCTTCTTTACGCACCAGCGTGTCCGGGTCTTCACCGTCCGGCAGGAACATAAAGCGCAGCTGACGTCCGTCCGTCATATAAGGTAGCGCAGTTTCCAGCGCTCGCCATGCGGCATCACGTCCGGCGCGATCGCCGTCATAGCAGCAAACGACATTATCGGTTGCCCGAAACAGCAGCTGGATATGGTCGGCAGTCGTCGACGTGCCCAGGGAAGCAACGGCATAAGAAATGCCGAACTGCGCCAGGGCGACCACGTCCATATAGCCTTCAACAACTAACAGACGCGTTGGCTCTGGGTTGCTCTGCTGAGCTTCATACAGGCCGTATAGCTGGCGGCCTTTATGGAAAATATCTGTTTCCGGGGAGTTCAGGTACTTCGGCAGGGCGTCGCCCAGCACGCGGCCACCAAATCCAATTACCCGGCCTCGCTTATCGCGAATGGGGAACATCACCCTTTCACGGAAACGATCGTAACTGCGGCCTTTATCGTTGGTCACCAGCATGCCCGCATCCGTCAAAGCCTGACGATTTTCGGCGTTGCCGCCAAAACGTTTTAGCGCGTTATCCCAGCCGGGAGGCGCGTAACCGATGGCAAAATGCTTGATGACTTCTGCGCTCAACCCACGGTTTGCCAGATATTGCCGGGCAGGTTCCGCGTTGTGTTGCGCCAGGGATTGCTGATAAAAGGCGTTCAGGCCATCCATTAACTGATAAAGACTTTGCCGCTGATGGCGCTCTATCTGGCTGGGCCCGCTACCCGCTTCGTACGGCACTTCAAGGTTGTGCATGGCCGCCAGTTCTTCAACGCTTTCGACAAACTCAAGCTTGTCGTAATTCATTAAAAAATCCAGCACGTTGCCGTGCGCTCCGCAACCGAAGCAGTGGTAAAACTGTTTATCACCGTTTACGGTGAAAGAAGGGGTTTTTTCGTTATGGAACGGACAGCACGCATGGTAGTTCTTGCCCTGCTTTTTGAGCTTCACACGCGCATCGATCAGATCGATGATGTCGGTGCGAGCCAGCAAGTCATTGATGAAAACACGTGGAATTCGTCCAGCCATAGGCCCCGTTTGACCCCGTAAGTCTGCTGACTAGCGCTGTGAAAGCCGTATCAGGAACCCGTAGGGCAGGTCAGTTCATAAACGAAAATAAGCCGCGCATTCCTTTCGGAAGCACGGCCTTTACAACTACTACTTGTCTGTTCCGGAGGAGCGAACCTCCTGGAAATTAGTACAGACGAGTGCGGCGTGCGTTTTCGCGAGCCAGTTTCTTCGCGTGACGTTTCACAGCAGAAGCTTTAGCGCGTTTACGTTCGGTAGTCGGTTTTTCATAGAACTCACGACGACGAACTTCCGCCAGAACACCTGCTTTCTCACAAGAACGCTTGAAGCGACGCAGTGCTACGTCGAATGGCTCGTTTTCACGTACTTTAATTACCGGCATTAACTCTCACCTTTGATAAATTCGGTTTGCCGCTGACTGATGCGTCAGCTATTTCAAAATGGTGCGGAATTTTACTGCAACTCTTGCTGCTTTGTAAAGCACCGGACAACCAGAAACCTGGCTTTTAAGGCCGGAATCTTCCAGGGGCGTGGATTATACACCACCTGAGCGCAACAGGTGAGCAAAGTTTTACAACGGAAGCCCGGAAGCATAAACTTCGCCGCAAGACTTTGAGGTAGAGAAAGCCATGCGTGTACTGGGTATAGAGACGTCCTGTGATGAAACCGGCATCGCCATTTATGACGATGAAAAAGGATTATTAGCTAATCAATTGTATAGTCAGGTGAAGCTGCATGCCGACTACGGCGGCGTGGTGCCGGAGCTGGCCTCCCGCGACCACGTGCGTAAAACCGTGCCGTTGATTCAGGCTGCGCTTAAAGAAGCAGGATTAACCGCCAAAGATATCGATGGCGTGGCCTATACCGCAGGCCCAGGCCTTGTCGGCGCGCTGCTTGTTGGCGCAACCATTGGCCGTTCGCTGGCTTTTGCCTGGGATGTGCCTGCCGTGCCGGTTCACCATATGGAAGGTCATCTGCTGGCACCGATGCTGGAAGATAATCCTCCGGAATTCCCGTTCGTGGCGCTGCTGGTTTCCGGCGGCCACACGCAGCTAATTAGCGTCACGGGTATTGGGCAGTACGAGCTGCTGGGCGAATCGATTGACGATGCCGCTGGCGAAGCTTTTGATAAGACAGCAAAATTGCTCGGTCTGGATTACCCCGGCGGTCCAATGCTGTCAAAAATGGCCGCACAGGGGACGGAGGGACGCTTTGTTTTCCCGCGTCCGATGACCGATCGACCCGGCCTTGATTTTAGCTTCTCGGGCCTGAAAACCTTTGCGGCGAACACTATTCGCGGCAATGAAGCTGACGATCAAACCCGGGCGGATATTGCCCGAGCCTTTGAAGATGCGGTGGTCGATACGCTGGCGATTAAATGCAAACGAGCCCTCGATCAGACCGGCTTCAGGCGTTTGGTTATGGCAGGCGGCGTCAGCGCTAACCGAACCCTACGCGCCCGGATGGAAGAGCTGATGGCTAAACGTCGTGGGGAGGTTTTCTATGCGCGCCCTGAGTTTTGTACCGATAACGGCGCGATGATCGCCTATGCGGGCCTGATTCGACTGAAAGCGGGGACGGCGGGTGAACTGAGCGTGACAGTCCGCCCACGCTGGCCGCTGGCTGAATTACCTGCGGCGTAAAAAGCTGACGGATAGCGGAGAAAGGAGTGAGCAATCACTCCTTTTTTTTATCTTTATTCTTGCGCAGCTTCTTCCAGATTTTTGTTTCCTGGCCGCGCCACAGACGCTGAATGTTGTCGTGGTGGCGCATCAGGATCAGGCAGGAAAGCATGGCCACGGGGAAGGTGAACTGCGGCTTAAACCACCAGACATAAAACGGGGCAATCAGAGCGCTGATAATGGCTCCCAGCGAGGAATAGCCGCTGAGCAGAACGCTGAGTAGCCAGGTGCCGGCCATTACGCCGGTCAGGTCGAAGCCGATAGGCGCAATGGCCCCGAAGGCCGTGGCAACGCCTTTTCCACCGCGGAATTTAAAGAATATTGGCCAGATGTGGCCCAGGCAGGCGGCGATAGCGATCAGGCCCAGCCAGAATGGGGTCACCCCCAAAGCGTAGGCCGCCCAGACCGGCAGCATGCCCTTCAGAACGTCAAAAATCAGTACCGCTACGGCTGCGCCTTTACCGCCAATACGCAGGACATTGGTCGCGCCCGGGTTGCCTGAACCGTTCTCTCTTGGGTCGGGCAGACCGGCGAGTCGGCAAACCAGAATGGCACTAGAAATTGAGCCGCAAAGATACGCGAGGAGAATCATGACAGGCGCGATTGCACTCATAACGCTGTTCCATTTTGAAAGTGTCGTTGTATTCTTCGCATCCGTGGATAATACGCATATTTCGCCGGAAGTGGTATCTGGCGTCACCAAAAACCAGGCAGGGCGTGATGGATATTGTATTTATAGAGCAACTTACGGTAATCACCACCATTGGTGTGTACGACTGGGAGCAGACCATCGATCAGAAGCTTATCTTCGATATCGAAATGGCCTGGGATAACCGCAAGGCTGCCGGGAGCGACGACGTGAACGATTGTCTGAGCTACGCCGACGTCAGCGACGCGGTGATGAACCACGTTTCCGGCGGGCGTTTCGCGCTGGTCGAACGCGTGGCTGAAGAGGTGGCTCAGCTGCTGCTTACACGCTTTAACTCACCTTGGGTTCGCCTGAAGGTCAGCAAGCCTGGCGCGGTGGCTCAGGCGGCAAACGTTGGGGTTGTTATTGAGCGTGGCAGTAATCTGAAACCCAATAAATAAGTTCATCATTGTTAAACCAAATGTGGGTATACAGGTCATAACAATGTTCTTTTCGCGGCAGCTGAAAGGTATTGCCGCTTTTTTGTGTCTTCCGTTTAGGGGTTTGAGGGTTTTTAGATGAGCGATTTGCACTCGCTGGCGATAGCCGCGATTCTCGGTGTGGTTGAGGGGTTAACGGAGTTTTTACCCGTCTCGTCCACCGGACATATGATTATTGTCGGACATCTTCTGGGATTTGAAGGTGATACCGCAAAAACATTTGAAGTGGTGATCCAGCTCGGTTCAATCCTTGCCGTCGTCGTGATGTTCTGGCGCCGACTGTTTGGCCTGATAGGCATTCACTTTGGCCGCCAGCCTCATGAAGGTACGGGCAAAGGCCGCCTGACGTTGATTCATATATTGTTGGGCATGGTGCCGGCCGTCGTGCTGGGCCTCATCTTCCACGATGCGATCAAATCGTTGTTTAACCCGATAAACGTGATGTACGCGTTGGTTGTAGGCGGCATACTTCTTATCGCCGCCGAGCTGTTGAAGCCGAAAGAGCCGCGCGCCGTTGGCGTAGACGATATGACCTACCGTCAGGCATTTATGATTGGCTGCTTCCAGTGTCTTGCGCTGTGGCCCGGCTTTTCTCGCTCCGGGGCGACAATTTCGGGCGGTATGCTGATGGGCGTGAGCCGCTACGCGGCCTCTGAGTTTTCGTTCCTGCTTGCCGTGCCGATGATGATGGGGGCGACCGCGCTCGACGTTTACAAGAGCATCGGCTTCCTGACGATGGCGGATTTGCCGATGTTTGCCGTCGGCTTCTTCACCGCCTTCGTGGTGGCGCTGGTTGCGATTAAAACCTTCCTGCAAATTATTAAACGCATGTCGTTTATTCCCTTTGCTATTTATCGCTTCTTTGTTGCCGCCGCCGTTTACTTCGTCTTCATGTAAATACGATGCCCTCAGCCTTGCGGCTGAGGGCAATATTCTGCTTTCCACTTCGCAACGGCTTCAATTCGGCGCCTAGTCAGTTCATCCCGAATAGCAGGACCGCTGAAGCCTGCTTCAATCACCTCTTTATTCGTCACGCCTTGAGCGGCAACCCAGGAAGCGCGAAGCAATCTTCCCTGTGGATAGTCGCTGCTTTCAAAGCCGGTGCGCCCGCGGGCGTCGGCTTCGCTGGTCAGCGCTATCTGCTCCACGCGGTGCGGTTTGCGCCAGGCGTCAATGGCATCAAACAGCTTAACAACCGTTTTCGGTTGCAGGACAGGGAAGGTATGAATCAGATCGTGATATTCCGCGACCAGCTTTGCCAAATCGCGAATTTCATTCGGCACGCGCATTCTCTGACAAAGATTCTCCACCAGTTTCACGCCCGCCGGGCCGTGGCCGTGATGGCGTGGCCAGAACTCCTTCGGCGTCAATCCTTTTCCCAGGTCGTGGCACAGCGTGGCAAAGCGAACGTCGACTTCCGGGCTTAGCTGGGCGGCAATCGACAGCGTCATCAGAACGTGAATACCGGTATCGATTTCAGGATGCCATTTTGCCGGGGCCGGTACGCCGAACAGGGCGTCTATTTCAGGGAAAAGAATGGCCAGCGCGCCGCATTGGCGCAGCACGTCGAAGTAAACCTGCGGATTGCGCGAGGTTAAGGCGTTTTCCGTTTCTTTCCAGACTCGCTCCGGCGTCAAATGCGCGAGTTCGCCGCCTTCAGCCATATTTCGCATCAAAGCCATGGTTTCTGGCGCAATCTGGAAATTGAGGTGAGCATAGCGCGCAGCAAAACGCGCCACGCGCAGCACGCGCAGCGGATCTTCATTAAAAGCAGGAGAAATATGGCGAAGCAGGCGCAGCGCTATATCGCCCCGGCCATTGTACGGGTCGACCAGCTCGCCGTTTTCATCCTGGGCGATAGCGTTGATGGTGAGATCGCGGCGCAGCAGGTCCTGCTCGAGGGTCACGTCCGGCGCGGCGTAGCAGGTAAATCCCGTATAACCCTGGCCAGATTTACGCTCGGTGCGCGCCAGCGCGTACTCTTCGCGAGATTTTGGATGCAAAAAGACCGGGAAATCTTTCCCGACCTGTTGATAACCCGCATCCAGCATTTCTTGCGGAGTGGCGCCGACAACCACCCAATCTTTATCTTTGACCGGTAGATTCAACAACCCATCGCGAACAGCACCACCGACCAGATAAATCTTCACCTTTTACGCCCCTGCATCGACACATTAGTTCCATGATAATACGTAAGTGTAGATGCGAAGGCGAAGATCAATTCATCCAGCGGTCTTTCTTCTTGCGGCTTGGGATCATGTGCGGCAGCAGCAGACCAAACAGCAGACCCACGCCCAGCACGCCGCCGCCATACATAAACCACTGCATGATGATCGCGCGCTGTTTGTCGTCCAGCTGAACGTTAGCGGCATTCACTTTCTTCTGCGCCACGATCAGCTGGTTTTTAAGCTGTTGATTTTCTTCTTTCAGGCCGTTGATGACGCCGTCGCTCTGGGCAACCTTTTGCTGCATTTCTGCGGTACGTTGGTTCCAGGTGGTGTCGATATTGGTCAGCTTGTCGGTCAGCTCTTTGACCTGATTTTCCAGCGCCGGCACGCGGGTGCGCAGGCTTGGATTGGTGCTGAGCTGCGCCAGAGGGATCCAGGAAGTACGGCCGTTGCTGTCGCGCACCTGGCCATATTTGGTTTCTTCATTGCTTTGCAGCAGGGTCACTTCTTCACCCGCGTTCACGGTGCCCAGCAGGCGATAGTTATCGCCCGGACCGCTACGAACCCAGGTATTTAATTCGTCAGAGACATAACGTTTTTCTTCGGCATGCGCCACAACGGTAACGCTAAGAGAAAGCAAAGTAAGGCAAATCAGGCGTAATTTCTGCATGAGTTCGTCATTATTGTCATAAAGTGTGGAACGATAGTAGTGGCATCAGTCTGACGGCGCAATCCGTAAACCTGAATGAGAATCATCCTGGTGTTAATTTCGCCGGCAGCGCAGGAAGTTTACTCTCCCACCACCGAGGGATTAGCCGTCAAATTGCGCGCGTTTCATGGCAATTTGCGGCAAAATATTATCTACTGACAAGCAACTTGCTATTAAGTTCGCCGGGAGCGTATCCCGTACGACACAACCAAAAGTAAAAAGACGATGGCCCAGGAAATCGAACTCAAATTTATCGTAAATCCCACCGCGCTGGATACCCTGCGCGGCACCCTGAACTCCCTTGAAAGCGAACACGGTGAACCCCGCCAACTGATTAATATTTATTACGAAACGGCGAATAACACGCTGCGCAGCCACGATATGGGCCTGCGTATTCGCGGCGTCGATGATCATTACGAAATGACCATGAAAATTGCCGGTCGGGTAACGGGCGGTCTGCATCAGCGTCCGGAATATAATGTTGAGCTCAAAGAGCCGGCGCTTGATCTTGCGCTGCTGCCCGCAGAAGTCTGGCCGGAAGGTATTGTGCCATCCGCTTTGCAAACCGAGCTTAAACCTCTGTTCAACACGGATTTCTCTCGCGAGAAGTGGGTGGTTACTCACCGTGGAAGCAAGGTTGAGCTTGCGCTGGATTTAGGTGAGGTGAAAGCCGGCGAACTGAGCGAACCGCTGTGTGAACTGGAGCTTGAGCTTCTGGCAGGCGAAACCTCTGCCGTGCTTGAAGTGGCCCAGCAGCTGGTATCGCTGCCGGGTCTGCGCCAGGGCAGCCTGAGCAAAGCCGCACGCGGCTACCATCTGGCGAAGGGCAATCCGCCTCGCGAAATCCAGCCGCTTAGCGTACTGCGCGTAGCGCCGAAAGCTACGGTTGAGCAGGGCCTTGAAGGCTCACTCGAACTGGCGCTCGCTCACTGGCAGTATCACGAAGAACTCTGGCTGCGCGGCAGTAAAGCGGCAAAGGCTTCAGTAGTGAATGCCGTGGGCCTGGTTCGTCATGCTTTAGCGCTGTTCGGCGGTATTGTGCCACGTAAAGCGAGCGCCCACTTACGTGAGCTGCTGATGACCTATGAAGCTTTGCTCACGCAGAATTTAAAGGCCGAAGAGCTGGTCTTCAGCCCCGAAAGCAGCCGGGCCAAACTGGCGTTGACCGAGTGGCTGGTCGGACGTGAATGGCAGAAATTTGTCGATGATAAAGGTTCGGTAAAGCTGGCGGGATCCTTCAAGCGTTTCGCGGATACCCACCTTTCTCGCCATGCGGCAGAGCTGCGCAACACCTTCCAGCGCCCGTTAGGCGACAGCTACGGCGACCAGCTGCCAAGGCTGGCGCGGGAAACCGACTCCATCCGCCTGCTGGCGGGTGTTTATGACGATGAACAAACCCTGCCGTGGCTGGACAACTGGCAGGGCCTGCGCCACGCCATTGCGACTCGCCAGCAGGTTGAAATAGAACATTATCGTAACGAAGCCATCTCGCAGGCACCGTTCTGGCTGCACAGCGGGAAATAACTCAATTGCCGGGATAACACCATGATGCCGCATTCGCGCCTATTACAGCAGCACCTGCAGGCGGTATTGCCGCGCCTGCCGCAGGAGATTGACAGCCAGCAGTTAAGCGCTCAGGCCCTGGCCGTGCTGGCCTTTAGTGATTTTGTCGGCGACAGCATAGTGGCCTATCCCGCCTGGCTGCAGGAGCTGGAGCAGAAGCCGCCAGAGGCTGGTGAGTGGCGGCATTATGCCGGATGGCTGCAAAGTGAATTGCAGGACGTTGATGACGAAGCGGCGCTAATGCGGGCGCTGCGCCTGTTTCGCCGCCGTATCATGGTGCGAATTGCCTGGGCGCAGACGCTGCAGCTGGCCGCGACGGAAAGCTCGCTGCAACAGCTAAGCGTGCTGGCGGAAACGCTGATTATCGCCGCGCGCGACTGGCTCTACGCGGCCTGCTGCCGCGAATGGGGCACGCCGTGCAATCAGGCCGGCGCGCCGCAGCCGCTGATGATCCTCGGCATGGGCAAACTTGGCGGCGGCGAGCTCAACTTCTCTTCTGATATCGATCTGATCTTCGCGTGGCCTGAAAACGGCGCCACGCAGGGCGGACGGCGCGAGCTGGACAACGCGCAGTTCTTCACGCGCTTAGGGCAGAAGCTTATCAAAGTGCTCGACCAGCCGACTCAGGACGGCTTCGTTTATCGGGTTGATATGCGCCTGCGGCCGTTTGGCGACAGCGGTCCGCTGGTGGTGAGCTTTGCGGCGCTGGAAGATTACTATCAGGAGCAGGGGCGCGACTGGGAACGCTACGCGATGGTCAAGGCGCGCATTATGGGCGATATCGACGATACGTGGAGCCAGGAGCTGCGCAAGATGCTGCGTCCGTTCGTCTTCCGCCGCTATATCGACTTCAGCGTGATTCAGTCGCTGCGTAATATGAAGGGTATGATTGCCCGTGAAGTACGCCGCCGTGGGCTAACGGACAACATCAAGCTCGGCGCGGGCGGCATTCGCGAAACTGAATTTATCGTGCAGGTCTTCCAGCTAATCCGCGGCGGGCGCGAGCCGTCGCTTCAGTCGCGCTCATTATTGCCCACGCTTGAGGCCATCGAACAGCTTCACCTTTTGCCGGAAAATGACGCGCAGCGTCTGCGCGATGCTTACCTCTATCTGCGCCGCCTGGAAAACCTGCTGCAAAGCATTAATGACGAACAAACTCAGACTCTGCCCGCCGATGAGCTGAACCGCGCCCGCCTCGCGTGGGGAATGGGCGAGAGCCGTTGGGATGAGCTGCTGCAAACCCTGCAGGGCCATATGAACGCCGTGCGCAGGGTGTTTAACGATCTGATTGGCGACGATGAGCCTGAAGCGGGAGAAGACAAGCTTGCCGAGGCCTGGCGCGAGCTCTGGCAGGATGCGCTGGATGCCGATGACACCACTGCCGTGCTCAGCCATCTCACGTCCGAAGCGCGTGGCGAAGTGCTAAAGCTGGTGGCCGGGTTCCGCCAGGATACCGACAAACGCACCATTGGCCCGCGCGGGCGTCAGGTACTCGATCAGCTTATGCCGCGGCTGCTGTGCGAAGCCTGTTCTCGCCAGGATGCGCCGCTGCCGCTCTCTCGTCTCACCCCGCTGCTGCTGGGGATTGTGACGCGCACAACCTATCTTGAACTGTTGACCGAATATCCCGGCGCGCTGAAGCACCTGATTATGCTTTGCGCCGCGTCGCCGATGATTGCAGGCCAGCTGGCTCGCTACCCGCTGCTGCTTGATGAGCTGCTCGATCCCAACACGCTTTACCAGCCCACCGCTACGGACGCATATAAAGACGAACTGCGGCAGTATCTGCTGCGCGTGCCGGAAGACGATGAAGAACAGCAGCTCGAAGCGCTGCGCCAGTTCAAGCAGGCGCAGATGCTGCGCGTGGCGGCGGCGGATATCGCGGGTACGCTTCCCGTTATGAAGGTCAGTGACCATCTGACCTGGCTTGCCGAGGCGATTATTGATGCCGTGGTCCAGCAGGCGTGGTCGCACATGGTGGCGCGGTTTGGCTTGCCAACACATCTGCGGGAGCGTGAGGGACGAGGTTTTGCCGTGGTTGGCTATGGCAAGCTTGGCGGCTGGGAGCTTGGCTACAGCTCCGATTTGGATCTGGTATTCCTGCACGATTGCCCGGCGGATGTGATGACCGACGGCGAGCGTGAAATTGACGGTCGCCAGTTCTACCTGCGCCTCGCACAGCGCATTATCCACCTGTTCAGCACGCGCACCTCGTCCGGCATTTTGTACGAAGTCGACGCTCGTCTGCGTCCTTCCGGCGCGGCAGGCATGCTGGTGACCACCGCGGATGCCTTTGCAGATTATCAGCAGAGCGAAGCCTGGACGTGGGAGCATCAGGCCCTGGTGCGCGCGCGTATCGTTTACGGCGATCCTGCACTGAACCAGCAGTTCGATGCTATCAGACGCCAGATCCTGTGCACCGCACGCGAAGGGGAAAAACTGCAAACCGACGTACGTGAAATGCGCGAAAAAATGCGTGCGCATTTAGGCGGCAAGCAGCGCGATCGTTTTGATATCAAAGCCGATCGAGGCGGGATCACCGACATTGAGTTCATCACCCAGTATTTGGTTTTACGCTATGCGGCGCAGGCTCCAAAACTGACGCGCTGGTCGGACAATGTGCGCATTCTGGAATTAATGGCGCAAAACAACATCATGGAAGATGACGAAGCGCAGGCGTTGACTCATGCTTACGTCACGCTGCGCGATGAGCTACATCATTTGGCCTTGCAGGAGCTGCCGGGTAACGTGGCGCTCGATGCTTTTGTCGCCGAGCGTGAACGGGTCGAGCGCAGCTGGCAGGCGTGGTTGGGCGAGGCTCAAACGCGCGCGGCGGGTTAATTGTGATATTATCTCGCGCAAAATTTTTTCCCTCTCTGGAGAGTCAGGAATGAAAGTAACGCTGCCCGAATACAGCCGCGCAGGCGTCATGGTCGTTGGTGATGTGATGCTGGATCGCTACTGGTATGGCCCAACCAGCCGTATCTCCCCGGAAGCCCCGGTGCCGGTGGTGAAAGTGGATACCATTGAAGAACGCCCTGGCGGCGCGGCAAACGTGGCAATGAACATTGCTTCACTCGGCGCAAATTCCCGTCTGGTCGGGCTGACGGGTATTGATGATGCGGCTCGTGCACTGAGCCAGACGCTGACCGGTGTAAACGTTAAATGCGACTTTGTTTCCGTTCCCACTCACCCAACCATTACTAAACTACGCGTGCTTTCCCGCAACCAGCAGCTGATTCGCCTGGATTTCGAAGAGGGTTTCGAAGGCGTCGATCCTGAGCCTTTGCATGAACGTATTAGCCAGGCGCTGCCGCACATTGGCGCGCTGGTTTTGTCTGACTACGCGAAAGGCGCATTAGCCAGCGTCCGTCAGATGATTAACCTTGCCCGTGCCGCAAAAGTACCGGTGCTTATCGACCCGAAAGGCACTGATTTTGAACGCTATCGCGGTGCCACGCTGCTGACGCCAAATCTGTCCGAGTTTGAAGCCGTGGTTGGCAAGTGCAAAAGCGAAGCCGAGCTGGTCGAGCGCGGAATGCAGCTCATAGCCGATTACGATCTGTCCGCGCTGCTGGTGACGCGTTCAGAACAGGGCATGACGCTGCTCCAGCCGGGCCTCGAGCCGGTTCATCTGCCGACGCAGGCGCAGGAAGTTTATGACGTAACGGGGGCGGGCGACACGGTGATTGGCGTGCTGGCTGCAACCCTTGCTGCGGGCAACTCGCTGGAAGAAGCGTGCTATTTCGCGAACGCTGCGGCTGGCGTTGTCGTGGGGAAACTGGGTACTTCTACCGTTTCTCCCATTGAGCTTGAAAACGCGGTTCGCGGCCGGGCTGATACCGGTTTTGGCGTCATGTCAGAAGCCGAGCTAAAGGTTGCCGTTGCGGCTGCCCGCAAGCGCGGTGAGAAAGTCGTGATGACCAACGGCGTGTTTGACATTCTGCACGCGGGCCACGTGTCTTACCTGGCTAACGCGCGCAAGCTTGGCGATCGCCTGATTGTTGCCGTCAATAGCGATGCCTCGACGAAACGTCTTAAAGGTGAAACCCGTCCGGTGAATCCGCAGGATCAGCGCATGATAGTCCTCTCCGCGCTGGAAGCGGTGGACTGGGTTGTGCTGTTTGAGGAAGACACGCCGCAGCGCCTGATTGGTGAAGTTCTGCCTGACCTGCTGGTCAAAGGCGGTGATTACAAACCGGACGACATTGCCGGGAGCAAAGAAGTCTGGGCCAACGGCGGCGAAGTCATGGTGCTGAATTTTGAAGATGGATGTTCAACCACCAACATCATCAAGAAGATTCAAAGCCACGAAGCATAATAAAAAACGCTCCTGAAAGGGGGCGCTCAACTGATGACAAACCTCGTAGCTTGCGAAGCTTTGAAATTGGTCACTAAAAATTAACAGGAAAATTAATTGATTGATTTTCGGTAGTACAACCACAAAGAAGGAAAAACCACGTTTTTTCCTTCATTTGTTAGCAATATTAACGCCCCTGAAAAGGGGCGTTTTGCTATCACATATGCGGTTCCGTCGGCGGTGTGGCTTCCGGTGCCGGCACGATAGCCTGACGGCTTTCCAGCTCGCTCAGACGCTGTTCCAGCAGGGCCAGCTTTTCGCGGGTGCGCAGCAGAACCTGAGTCTGCACGTCAAACTCTTCACGGCTAACCAGATCCAGACGGGTTAACTGCGCCTGCAGCACCTGGCGGATTTTCTTCTCGACGTCATCCCCGAACTCACGAATCCCTTTCGGCATCGACTCATGAACCTGACGGGCAATCTGCTCAATTTTTTTCGGGTCAATCATAGTGGTTTCCATTTAACCTGCGTGAATAGTCTGATTGTAATGCCTGATTGCCAGTCGATAAACCTGAATTGGCGTTGCCAGAGAAAATCATCGGCGTTATAGTGAGTCTGCTTATTCTCAGGGCGGGGCGAAACTCCCCACCGGCGGTAAATCAGCGTACGCTGAAAGCCCGCGAGCGCTCCGAATCACTTCGGAGGTCAGCAGATCCGGTGTAATTCCGGGGCCGACGGTTAAAGTCCGGATGGGAGAGAGTAACGACAAAGCACAGGCTTATGCCTGCTCACGTTATTTTTTTAGCTCCTAAGACTGCCCTGATTCTGGTAACCATAATTTTAATGAGGTTTTTTTACCATGAATCAGACGCTACTTTCTGCACTTGGCACCCCGACCCAGCGCGTTGAACTTGCGCTTAACGCACTGCGCGAAGGCCGTGGGGTGATGGTTCTTGACGATGAAAATCGTGAGAACGAAGGTGATATGATTTTCCCAGCCGAAACCATGACCGTGGAGCAAATGGCACTGACCATTCGCCACGGTAGCGGTATTGTTTGCCTGTGCCTGACCGACGAACGTCGTAAGCAGCTCGACCTGCCAATGATGGTTGACAACAACACCAGCGCATTCGGCACCGGCTTCACCGTAACGATTGAAGCCGCGCACGGCGTAACGACCGGCGTATCCGCGGCGGACCGTTTAACCACCGTCCGCGCCGCCATTGCCGATAACGCAAAGCCAGGCGATTTGAACCGCCCTGGCCACGTTTTCCCGCTGCGTGCGCAGCCTGGCGGCGTGTTAACTCGCGGCGGCCATACCGAAGCGACCATTGACCTGGTCAGCCTGGCAGGATTTAAGCCCGCAGGCGTACTGTGCGAACTGACCAACGACGACGGCACCATGGCGCGCGCGCCAGAATGTATCACCTTTGCGCGCCTGCATAATATGGCGGTCGTGACGATTGAAGATCTGGTTGAATACCGCCAGACGCACGAGCGCAAAGCCAGCTAAGACGTAAAAAACCCGGTTTAAACCGGGTTTTTTTATCAGCCGATACCGCTTGTTTGCAGCAGCGCGAGGCTAAATCCCATCACCGCCATTCCGCAAAGCACTCCGTAGCTTGGGTTGTTATTTGGGTCGACTTCCTTAGCCAGCGGCATCAGTTCATCCACCGAAAGCGCCACCATAATCCCCGCTACTGCCGCCATAATCGAAGCCATCAGCACCGGTGAAATTAGCGTGCCTAAAATTAACCATGCCAGCACGCCGCCCAAAATCTCTGCCAGGCCAGAAACGCCCGCCCAGAGAATAGCTTTGCGTTTTGAGCCTGTCGCGGCGTAAACAGGGCCAGCCACGGCTAATCCCTCGGGAATGTTATGCAATGCGACCGCAAGAGCGATGCCTAAACCTAGTTCAAGATTACTGCTGGCCGTTACAAATGTTGCGATCCCTTCGGGGAAGTTGTGCAGGCTGATGCCCAGCGTCAGCAGCATAGCGGTGCGACGTAGGTTTGGTGCTTTGAGCGTGCCGTCCATCAGATCCTGCGGGTGCGCGTGGGGCAGCATGCGATCGAGCGCGAAGTAGCCGAGCAGGCCGAGCATAAACATCCCGTAGCCGAGTACGGGCGACATCCCCTCGGTATGCAATGCGGCGGGCAGCATTTCCATTAGCGAGATGAGCAGCATGATCCCTGCGGCGAAACCGAGAGAAAATGCCAGAACCCGGTTGGACGGCTTCTGCCCGAGCACGCCAAGAAAAGCGCCAATGAAAGTGGCTCCTCCGGCTAAAAGAGTCAGAATCAACGGTGCGGACATTTACGGCTCCTTATTACTCACGTTCAAATTTCCTGATGATCTTCATCATGCTTATCTGAGTTCTTCCTGCCACGATTGGGCGTAATGTAGGGTGATTGAAACCTTTTCTCTAAGGACATCCTATGACAACCCAACGTATGCCCGCGCTTTTCCTTGGACACGGTAGCCCGATGAACGTGCTGGAAGATAACCAATATACCCAAGCCTGGCGTCATTTGGGAGAAACTCTGCCGCGCCCGAAAGCGATTGTGGTTGTCTCCGCCCACTGGTTTACCCGCGGCACCGGCGTGACGGCCATGGAAGCGCCAAAAACCATACACGACTTTGGCGGCTTCCCTCAGGCGCTGTACGACACGCATTATCCGGCACCGGGCTCGCCGGAGCTGGCGCAGCACCTTGTAGACCTGCTGGCACCGGAACAGGTGGCGCTGGATAAGGAAGCCTGGGGCTTTGACCACGGCTCCTGGGGCGTACTGATTAAGATGTACCCGGATGCGGATATTCCGATGGTACAGCTGAGCATCGACAGCACGAAACCGAACGCCTGGCACTATGAAATGGGCCGCAAGCTGGCCGCGCTGCGGGAGCAGGGCGTGATGCTGGTGGCCAGCGGCAACGTGGTACACAACCTGCGTACCGCTCGCTGGCATGGAGAAAATACTCCGTACCCATGGGCTGAGTCGTTCAATAACTTTGTAAAAGATAATCTGAGCTGGCAGGGGCCAACGGCGGAGCATCCGCTGGTGAACTATCTGCAGCATGAAGGCGGTTCGCTGTCCAACCCGACGCCGGACCACTATTTGCCGCTGCTTTACGTGCTGGGCGCGTGGGATGGTAAAGAGCCGATAACAATACCGGTAGACGGGATTGAAATGGGATCGTTAAGCATGCTGTCAGTGCAGATTGGCTGAAGAAAAAGGCGCGAAATTCGCGCCTTCATTTTTTATTCGACAAAAACGTGAGGATAGAAGCGGGAAAGATCCTGGGTGATCAGCTCGCGATCTTCACGAATCCCAATCCCGGCAGGCTTATCGTTGATCAGCCAGCTGCCAATCAGCGTATAGCTGTCGCCAAATTTAGGCAGCTGATAGAACTCCTGCACAATCATGCCTTCTTCGCCGTAAGGGCCGTCGACGCGGGCAATTTCCTGACCGTTCTCGATGATCTTCACGTTCGCTCCCTCGCGGGAGAAGATTGGCTTCACGACGTATTTATCCATGGCCGGGTGCTCATCTTCCGCAAAATAGGCGGCCAGAAGATTAGGGTGATTGGGGAACATCTCCCACAGCATCGGCAACAGCGCTTTGTTGGAGATAATGCACTTCCAGGCAGGTTCCAGCCAGCGTACGCCTGCGTCTTCCAGCTTGGTAGAGAACATTTCGCGCAGCATGAACTCCCACGGATAAAGCTTGAACAGGTTGCTGATGACCTGATCCTGCAGATCGGTAAACTGGCCCTTTTCACCGAGGCCAATCTCTTCCATATAGACAAATTCACTGGCGACCTCGGCTTCTGCCGCGCAGTCCTGTATATACTGGACGGTGCCGCGATCTTCGACCGTGTCCTGGCAGCAGGCAAAGTGCACCAGATTAAAACCGTGCTGTTGTTTTAGTTCGGCAAAACGTTCGATGATCTTCTCTTGCAGGCTGTTGAACTGGTCGCTGCCTGACGGCAGGTTGCCCGCCTGGATCTGATCTTCCAGCCAGATCCACTGGAAGAACGCCGCTTCATAAAGTGACGTTGGCGTGTCGGCGTTGTTTTCGAGGAGCTTCGGCTCGCCGATACCGTCCCACGCCAGATCCAGCCGCGAATAGAGCGACGGCTGCCCGGTGCGCCAGGACTGGCGAACAAATTCCCAGGTATGCTTTGGAATACGGAATTTCGCCATCAGCTCATCGCTGGCAACGACCTTCTCCACCACCTGCAGGCACATCCGGTGCAGCTCGGCGGTGACGTCTTCCAGGCGATCGACCTGGTCAAGCGTTAGCTTGTAATAGGCATCTTCACACCAGTACGGTTCGCCGTACATGGTATGAAAGTTAAAACCATATTCCGTGGCCTTCTCGCGCCAGTCGGGGCGCTCGACAATCGCAACTCTTTCCATCGCCTTAGCCGCCCATTGAACGGGAAGAGCTGGTAGCGCTGCTGCGCTGCATAGAAGTTTGTTTTGCTACGGATTCACCGAAGCCGCCGCGAGTCACGGTGCTGGTGGTTGCCGGTTTCGGTGCCATGGCGGTTTTAGGAACGGTGGTGGTACGGCCCGGAGTGGCTGCGCCGTAGCTTTTACCGCTGGCATCGGCGTATTTACCGTAGGCCGGGCTTGCCGGGTTCTTTGAGCTAAACAGCGGCTGCTGAGCAAAGCCCGCGCCGCCGCCCATCAGGCGGCCCATCATGTAACCTGCCATCAGCGGCATCCACATGCTGCCGCTTTGCTGCGGCTGTGCCTGTGCTTCCCCGGCCATGCTGGCCTGAGCTGGCGCCTGCTGGCACTGGCCTTCGCCGAACTCAGCGATACATTCTTCACGTGAAGCGTATTTCGGCGCGGTGCGTTCTGCTTCTTTCAGCGCGTTATTGTAGGAAGTGGTGCACTCGGCGCTTTTGCCCGGGTTGGCCTGAGAACAGTCATCCGCATTTTGATACATGGAGACGGTTTCATCGTTTTGTTCACAGCCGGAAAGCATGAAAACCGCGGTAACGGCCAGCGCGACCGGAGTGAGATGCCTGGCGTTCCAGCTTTTGCGGAACGAAGCGTGGTTTATCGTTTTTGTCCGTTTCATTGTTCTGTCCTGAGCCCAAAGGAGTGAAGCTAATATTGTTGCTTAGGATAGGGGATGAATGGTTGAAATTAAAGCGATGACGGGCGTCTGAAGGGGGATCTTTACGTTGCCTTACGTTCAATGCTGCAAGTTGTGACAGGGGTATGTTGCCATACCCCTGTAAAGCTCAATTAATTGCCGAACGGATTACGAGAATTGCTGCTGCTGGCTTTCACCGGCTGCGCAACCGGAGCTGCCTGTGCAGGCGCTTCGGCGGTGGTTGCCGCGGAATCCGCCGTGTAACCATCTGCGCGTGCGTTCTGGTCTGGCGTTTCTGGCGCAACGCTGTCGGCGGTAGTTGGAACCGGCTTGCCGAGCGTAGCATTCAGAGAAACCAGGTCCTGTTCGTTAAGCGTACCCAGAGCTGACTTGATGTTCAGCTGGTTGATCAGGTAATTATAACGCGCGCTCGAGAGCTGCTGCTTCGCGTTATACAGCGTGGTGGTGGCATCCAGCACGTCAACGATGGTACGAGTACCAACGGAATAGCCGGCTTCCATCGCGTCTAAAGAGCTCTGCGCGGAAACAACGGCCTGTTTGTAGGCGTTGATGGTGCTGATAGACGCGTTCACGTTATTAAAGGAAGAGCGAACGGTCTGCACAACGTTGCGGTGCGCGCTTTCAAGCTGCTCGCTGGCCCCGACAAAGTTGTACTGAGCTTGTTTAACCTGTGAAGTCACCGAGCCACCGCTATACAGCGGCAGGGAGAAATTCAGGCCGATTTTGTTCTGGCCCATGTTGCTGTCGTCATACTGAGCACTGTTGGTTTTAGAACCGCTGTAGGTGGTATCAGACACGCCGGTAGAAGCGGTCAGACCAACTGTTGGCATATGGCCAGTTTCCGCGTAACGAATTTGCTCGCGAGCCAGGTCCTGGGACAGGCGCGCCTGCAACAGGGCCAGGTTACGTTTCTCCGCTTCTTGCAGCAGGCTGTTCACCGCTTCTGGCTTGTTGGTTTTGAAGCCGTCTACGTTCAGAGACGAGAGCGATGGATAATAGTTGCCGGTAACCTGGCGCAGAGATTCTACCGCGTTATCCAGATTGTTACGGGCGGTGACTTCGTTTGCCAGAACGTTGTCATACTGTGAACGGGCGTTTTGCACGTCGGTAATGGCAACAAGGCCTACGTTAAAGCGCTGGGTCGTTTGATCCAACTGACGATAAATCGCCTGTTTCTGCGCTTCGGTATAGGACAGTGCATCAATCGCGCTCAGCACGTTAAAATAGGCAGTCGCCGTATTCAGAATCAGCGTTTGCTGATCGGTCTGATAGGTCACATCCTGAATCCCCGCTGATTTTTCCTGCAGGGTCAGGGCGCGCCATTTAGACATATCAAAAATGGTCTGCGTTAACGACAGCGAGGCGCTGGTCGCGTTAGAGTTTACGCCGTTCGCATCACGGTAGCCGTTGCTGTAGGTATAGTCTGCACCAAGGCCGAGCTGTGGCAGTAAAGGGCTACGTGCTTCGTTAATTTTCTCGAATGCGGCATCACGGTCTGCAGCGGATTTACGAAGATCCGGGTTGCTAAGACGTGCCTGCTGATAAACCTGCATCAGGTTTTCTGCCTGGCTCATGGCGCTGAAACCCGTTAGGCTCAGGCCGATAAGGATTGGGAGCAGTTTCTTCATTTGCATTCCTTGTTGTGAAGCAAAATTGTTTTTTGTTAGCGCTGTTTGAGGCGAAATATTTGCCAATTCTAACAGAGTCCGCCAGAGGGGCGGGTTGGCGTAAAGTGCCATCCGCCTGGAAATTTCATCAATCTATCACATAGCAAATGAAACGGCAGTCAAACGGGGTTGAAATCGCTCATTTCATTACCAATAAGTCATCAGGACATCATCATGGGTCAGCCTAAAAATCAGCTTGTCACGTTAGCCAAAAACGATGTTGAAATTATTGCACGGGAAACGCTTTATCGCGGTTTTTTTTCAATCGAACTTTATCGATTTCGCCATCGCCTGTTCAATGGAGAAATGAGCGGTGAGGTGCGCCGCGAAATTTTTGAACGCGGGCACGCGGCGGTGCTGCTACCCTATGACCCTGTGCGCGATGAAGTTGTGCTGATCGAACAAATTCGGATTCCTGCCTACGAGACCAGTCAAACTCCGTGGCTGCTCGAAATGATTGCCGGAATGATCGAAGCCGGTGAAAGCGCCGAAGAGGTGGCTCGTCGGGAAGCCATGGAAGAGGCCGGGCTGAAGGTTGGCCGAACAAAGCCGGTGCTCAGCTATCTGGCGAGCCCTGGCGGCACCAGTGAAAGATCGTCAATTTTTGTGGGTGAAGTGGATGCCTCCAGCGCCGAAGGGGTTCACGGTCTGGCGGATGAAAACGAAGATATTCGTGTTCACGTGGTGAGCCGGGAAGAGGCTTATCAGATGGTTGAAGAAGGGGTTATCGACAACGCTGCCTCAGTCATCGCTTTGCAATGGCTGCAGCTGCATTATGAGAAACTACGCAAAGAGTGGAACCACTAACTATGAAGCGCTATACGCCTGACTTTCCTGAAATGATGCGCCTGTGCGAAACCAATTTCGCCCAGCTGCGCCGCCTGCTGCCGCGCACCGACGCGCCGGGTGAAACCGTAACCTATCAGGTTAATAGCGCCCAATACCGGCTGACAGTCCTTGAATCAACCCGCTACACCACGCTGGTTGAAATAGAACAAACCGCGCCCAGCGTCAGCTACTGGAGCCTGCCTTCAATGTCGGTCAGGCTTTACCACGACGCGATGGTGGCGGAAGTGTGTTCAAGCCAGCAGATCTTCCGCTTCAAAGCACGTTATGATTATCCTAATAAAAAGTTGCATCAACGCGACGAAAAGCATCAAATTAACCAGTTTCTTGCTGATTGGCTGCGCTACTGTTTGGCGCATGGAGCGATGGCGGTTCCGGTTTGTTAGAGAGAGTGAAACCTAAGGACACCATTTGGAAAGCCTGTTAAACCTTCCTGTGGCCGGTGGGGGCCGTATCAGGATACTGCAAATTACCGATACCCACCTATTTTCTGGAAAGAATGAAACACTGCTTGGCATCAACACCTGGGAAAGCTATCAGGCGGTGCTGGCTGCGATTCTTGAAGAAGGAGGTGATTGCGATCTGATTGTCGCGACCGGCGATTTGGCTCAGGATCACAGCGCGCAGGCCTACCAGCATTTTGCTGAAGGGATCGCGCAAATTTCCGCGCCGTGCGTCTGGCTGCCGGGCAATCATGACTTCCAGCCGGCGATGTACAGCGCTTTGCAGGAGGCGGGCATTTCCCCCGCGAAAGTCATCCACATAGGTGAAAGCTGGCAAATCCTCCTGCTGGACAGCCAGGTCTTTGGCGTACCTCACGGCGAACTCAGCGACTACCAGCTTGAATGGCTGGAGCACAGGCTGGCCGCCGCACCGCAGCGGCACACTCTCTTACTGCTGCATCATCACCCTCTGCCTGCCGGATGCAGCTGGCTCGACCAGCACAGCCTGCGCAACGCGCAAGAGCTTGATAACGTGCTGGTGAAATTCCCCCAGGTGAAAACGCTGCTCTGCGGACATATTCATCAGGAGCTGGATCTCGACTGGAACGGCCGCCGCATGCTGGCCACGCCTTCCACCTGCGTACAGTTCAAGCCCCACTGCGCGAACTTCACGCTGGACACCATCGAACCCGGCTGGCGCTGGCTTGAACTCCATCCCGGCGGCGAAGTCAGCACCCAAGTTTGTCGTCTGAAGGGCGCGGTGTTTAATCCTGACACGGCTTCAGAAGGATACTGATGTCCACGCTCCTCTATCTGCACGGCTTCAACAGTTCCCCGCGTTCTGCCAAGGCGACGAGCCTGCAAAGCTGGCTTGCCGAGCGATATCCGCATATTGATATGGTCGTGCCCCAGTTGCCGCCGTATCCCGCCGATGCCGCGGAGCTGCTGGAGTCGCTGGTGCTTGAGCACGGGGGCGAATCCCTGGGCGTGGTTGGCTCGTCTTTGGGCGGATATTATGCCACCTGGCTGTCGCAATGTTTTATGCTGCCGGCGGTCGTGGTCAACCCTGCGGTGCGCCCCTTTGAATTGCTGGCAGATTATCTCGGCGAAAACGAGAACCCCTACACCGGGCAGCAATATGTGCTAGAGTCTCGCCATATTTACGATCTTAAAGTCATGCAGGTTGACCCGCTCGAAGCGCCGGATCTCATCTGGCTGCTGCAACAGACGGGTGACGAGGTGCTCGATTATCGCCAGGCGGTGGCCTATTACGCTTCCTGTCGCCAGACGGTTGAATCCGGTGGTAATCATGCTTTTGTGGGCTTCGAAGATTATTTCACACAGCTTGTCGACTTCCTCGGTCTGCATTGAGGCCGGGTCGGCCGATTCCCTGTTTCGCTATCTGAACGAATAAACCATGACGCAATCCAGTTATACCGCCGATGCCATTGAGGTACTCACCGGGCTTGAGCCGGTTCGCCGCCGTCCGGGGATGTACACCGACACCACCCGCCCAAACCATCTGGGCCAGGAAGTCATTGATAACAGCGTGGACGAAGCGCTGGCAGGTCATGCTAAGCGTGTTGATGTCATTCTTCATGCCGATCAGTCATTAGAGGTTATCGATGACGGGCGCGGCATGCCGGTGGATATCCACCCTGAAGAAGGCGTTCCTGCGGTCGAACTTATTCTTTGTCGCCTGCATGCGGGCGGTAAATTCTCCAATAAAAACTATCAGTTCTCCGGCGGCCTGCACGGGGTGGGGATTTCCGTTGTTAACGCCCTGTCCAAACGCGTGGAAGTGACCGTTCGCCGCGACGCGCAGGTTTACAGCATTGCCTTTGAAAACGGCGATAAAGTGCAGGAGCTTGAGGTTGTCGGCACCTGCGGCAAACGCAACACCGGCACCAGCGTGCATTTCTGGCCGGATGAAAAATTCTTCGACAGCCCGCGCTTCTCCGTTTCGCGCTTAAGCCACCTGCTGAAGGCCAAGGCGGTACTTTGCCCGGGTGTAGAAATCACCTTTACCGATAAGGTGAACAACACCGAGCAGCGCTGGTGCTATCAGGATGGTCTGAAGGACTACCTGAGCGAAGCGATAAACGGGCTGATTACGCTGCCGGAAGAGCCGTTTGTCGGCAATTTTGCCGGCGATACCGAGCAGGTTGACTGGGCGCTGCTGTGGCTGCCGGAAGGCGGCGAGCTGCTGACCGAAAGCTACGTTAACTTAATCCCAACTATGCAGGGCGGGACGCACGTTAACGGCCTGCGCCAGGGCTTGCTCGACGCAATGCGCGAGTTCTGCGAGTACCGCAATATCCTGCCGCGCGGGGTAAAACTTTCCGCGGATGATATATGGGAGCGCTGTGCCTACGTGCTGTCGGTAAAAATGCAGGATCCGCAGTTTGCCGGGCAGACCAAAGAACGTCTTTCGTCTCGTCAGTGCGCGGCCTTTGTTTCAGGCGTGGTGAAAGATGCGTTTAGCCTGTGGCTAAACCAAAACATCCAGGCCGCCGAACAGCTGGCTGAACTGGCCATTTCAAGCGCCCAGCGCCGGATGCGTGCGGCCAAAAAGGTTGTGCGTAAAAAACTCACCAGCGGCCCGGCGCTGCCAGGCAAGCTTGCCGACTGTACCGCGCAGGATCTCAGCCGTACCGAACTGTTTCTCGTAGAGGGTGACTCCGCAGGCGGTTCAGCAAAACAGGCCCGCGACCGTGAATTTCAGGCGATCATGCCGCTCAAGGGTAAGATCCTTAACACCTGGGAGGTTTCTTCTGACGAAGTGCTGGCCTCGCAGGAAGTGCACGATATTTCTGTGGCGATCGGCATCGATCCTGACAGTGAAGATCTGAGCCAGCTGCGCTACGGTAAGGTTTGTATTCTTGCGGATGCGGACTCCGATGGCCTGCACATTGCCACCCTGCTGTGCGCGCTGTTTGTGCGCCATTTCCGTTCGCTGGTGAAAGGCGGCCACGTTTATGTGGCAATGCCGCCGCTGTACCGAATCGACCTCGGCAAAGAAGTGTTCTATGCGCTGGATGAAGAAGAAAAAGCCGGCGTGCTTGAGCAGCTCAAGCGTAAGAAAGGCAAGCCGAACGTGCAGCGCTTTAAAGGTCTGGGCGAAATGAACCCGCTACAGCTGCGCGAAACCACGCTCGATCCAAATACTCGTCGCCTGGTGCAGCTCACTATCAGCGATGAAGACAGCGACAGAACGCTGGCGATTATGGATATGCTGCTGGCCAAAAAACGCTCCGAAGATCGTCGTAACTGGCTGCAGGAAAAAGGTGATATGGCCGACCTGGACGTTTAACCTGCCGTCCCGGCAAACTTGTATTACGCGATGAAATAGATATAAAAATCGGGCAAAGGGTTTATCTCTTGCTCGATTTTTTAGCAATAAAGACTCAGTATTTTACCTGCTGCTATTATTGTTCCCAAAGGTGTTTCTTCTTCCCACAGCTGTCTCTTCTGCTTAATTTTTCTGCAATTCTGCGGAAAAATTTTCTCTGACTGCCATTTTTACCGTATTTACTGCTAATTCAGGCCCCCGCTTGGGGTGTCACAAATTTGTTTAGTTGTTGCGAGTATGACGACTACGGCGACGATTCTTTCTTGTGTTACTAAACATAATTCATCAGAAATTGACATTTACTTATGGTAATAATTTCTTACATTTGTACTAAATATGAATCATTAATCTTGAGCTATTGATTAATGATACTCATTATCTAAAATTAAATTGTATGAAAATACACATGGTAATCTTAAATAACTATTTCATGTTCGTAAAAGGAGCATCATATGCGTGAAATTAATAGCTGTGAATTAAAGGACGTATCGGGCGCAGGTATTATTACTGATGCAGGTACAGCACTGGGCCAGGGTATTGGTTCTATCATCGAAGCCGTTGGTGGAAAAGGTGCAAAGGAAGCGGGTGCCGCACTAGGAAATGGGATTGGCCAGGTTGTTGAAGTGGGCGTGGGTATTCTCGGAAGCCTGTTCGGCGGCATTTTCGGTATTTTTGGTAAAAAAAGCTAATCGTTTTGCCAAAATATAATCCATATAATAGCCATAAGCCTGGTGCTTATGGCTATTAAGGAGGATATTATGCATGAATTAACAGCAGCGGAAATGAATTGCGTCAGCGGTTCCGGCGTAATACAGGACGGACTGGGTTCAACCGGTGAATTTATTGGTGGTTCACTCGGTAGCGTAATTGGGCTGGCTGTCGGGTCGATTATCGGTTCGATTGTTCCGGTTATTGGCACTTCCATTGTGGGCAACTTAGGTTCACGCCTGGGTAACTCTCTTGGTTCGCTTATTGGTTCTGGGATTGGCAAAGGTATCGGCGGTTTCTTCGAAAGTATTTTTAATCGCTAATTAACTGCCTCACCTTAAACAAAACGTATTTCAGGCCTGTTTGCAGGCCTGCTTTAACCATCGCTATTTTTATATTTATTGGATAGTTTGGTATCCACTCTTTTTCTTAATTTACCGTTGTTGGCTGACACCAATGATACTTCAGGAAGTGAATAAAGCCAGGTTGCCATGGATAAAAGAAATATATTTCGTCAGGAAGCTATTGATAATTTAAAAACTCGCTGGCTGGGACAGGCTTTACTGATAGGCAAGTATCCCGCATGGCTTATTATCCTCGCCACCTTTTTATTTATTTCCCTGTTACTATTTGTGATTATTTTTTGTGACTACACCAGAAGAATAAGCGTCCAGGGAGAAGTCACCTCGCTGCCCCGCGCCGTTAACGTTTTTTCTCCCGGTCAGGGCTTTATCAGCCATGCCTGGAAGCAGGCAGGCGAGCATGTAAAAAAAGGTGATTATCTCTATGAGATTGATATTGCCCGGGTTACTCATTCAGGAAACGTCAGTGAAAACAGCCTGCGTACCGCTGAGGAACAGACGGCGATCGTTAAAGGTATCATTCAGAAACTTGAAGAGAATAAAGCCACCACCCTGGCGCAGATGCAGCAGCAGCAGATTCAATATGAAAATGCCTACGATCACACCAAAAAGCTGGTTGAGAGCGCAAAAAAAGGCATGGTCGACATGAAATCAACCATGGATAATTATGCTGAATATAAGCGTCGGGGATTAATAAACAGCGATCAGATGACAAATCAGCGCTACCAGTATTATCAGCAGCAGAGCGTATATCAGAATCTTAATAGCCAACTTATCCAACAAAGTCTGCAAATTACCAGTCTGAAGGGGGAGGTCATTACCCGGGCTACGGATTTCGATAACCAAATATCCCAGCGCCGCTACGAACTAAGCGATCTCCAGCGCAGGTTGGCTGAGATGGATGCCACGGGCACGCTTATTGTCAGCGCCCCGGTTGAGGGAAAAATTGAATCGTTGAGCGTCACCCAAGGGCAAATGATTAACAGTGGCGATAGCCTGGCGCAAATCGTACCTGCGGACAGTCAGGGATATTTTTTGGTGCTCTGGCTTCCTAACAGCAATATTCCTTACGTCAAAGTCGGGGATAACATCAACGTGCGCTTTGAAGCATTTCCCTTTGAAAAATTCGGCCAGTTTGCGGGCAAAATACTATCCATCTCTGGCGTGCCGGTCTCTCCTCAGGAATTAAGTTCTTACAGCAATTCCCCCCAGCTCCAGCAAACTGGCATGGCAGAACCTTTTTATAAGGTCATCATTGATATCAGCCACGATCAACGACTTTCATCGTTGACGTTAACCACCGGAATGAAGGTACAGGCCATGGTCTTTATGGAGAAACGTCCCCTGTACCAATGGATGATCTCGCCGTTTTATGACATTCAAAGTAGCCTGATGGGACCCATCGTCGGGGGTAAAAAATGAACAGAGCTTTATTTAATTATATCCGCGACCGCTTGAATTTTGGCCTGTTCAGAAAGGTTCCACAAATTCTGCAAACGGAAAGTGCGGAATGCGGCCTGGCCTGTCTTGCTATGGTCTGCCGCTATTTTGGCATGGATATCGATCTTTTTAATCTGCGTCATCGGTTTGGTATTTCTTCTCACGGCGCCACGCTGGGCATCCTGGTGGACGTTGCCGAACGAATCAATCTGAAAACTCGTCCTCTGTCCCTGGATCTCAATGAGGTTCGCCAGCTTAAAACGCCCTGTATTCTCCACTGGGACATGTGCCACTTTGTCGTGCTTATTTCCGCAAGGCGCGGAAAATATGTGATTCACGACCCGGCGTTTGGCAGAAGGGCGATCGGTCTGTCTGAACTGTCGCGGCATTTTACCGGGGTGGCACTTGAGCTTTGGCCGGATACGGGCTTTTCCAGGGAGCAAAAGCGCAGCAAGATGCGTCTGCGGGATATGATGAGCAATATCCAGGGGCTTCCCGGCTTTATGAGCAAAATATTTTGCTTCAGCTTGCTTATTGAGGCGATCAATTTGCTGATCCCGGTGGGCACGCAGCTGGTCATGGACCATGTGATCATCGCCGCGGATCACAAGCTGCTTTCACTGATTTGCCTTGGCTTATTTTGCTTTATTCTCTGCCGTACCTTTATCGGTACGCTGCGGGCCTGGGCATCGCTGGTGATGGCTTCGCTCATTGATGTTCAGTGGAAAACTGGCGTCTTCGATCACTTAATGAAGCTGCCACTGGGCTACTTTGAAAAGCGCAGACTAGGGGATATTCAGTCCCGACTGGGCTCGCTGGACGTTATTCGCACCACGCTAACTGATAGCCTGGTAACCTGTATCATCGATATTATCGTGGCCTGCGGCGTATTCATTATGATGCTGCTCTATGGCGGCTGGCTGGTCTGGGTCGTCTGCGCTTTTACGCTGCTCTATATGCTGCTGCGTCTTACGACCTACCATCGCTACCGCCAGGCATCCGAGGAGCAAATCGTCAAGGAGGCGAGAGCAGGCTCCCACTTTATGGAAACGCTGTATGGTGTCGGGACGCTAAAAGCGCTGGGGATCATTGGGTTACGATCTAAATTCTGGCTAAATCTGAATATTGATTCCACCAATGCCCGTATCCGCACCAATAAGCTGGAACTGCTGTTCGGCGGGCTAGCCAACTTTATCAGCGCTATCGATCACATTATTATTCTTTGGCTCGGTGCGTCGATGGTGATTGATGGGGGGATGACGCTGGGTATGTTTGTGGCTTTCAGTGCCTATCGCAGCCAGTTCTCCGATCGTACGTCGAGCCTGATCAATATCCTGTTACAGATGCGTTTACTGTCGCTTCATAATGAACGCGTTGCTGATATTATCCTTTCTGAACCGGAGCAGGACGAGGCTGAAAAACGCCCGCATCATCCTAATGAGGCTGCGGAATTTAAGGTTAAAAAGGTCGCCTTTCAGTATGACTGGCTATCACGGCCTATCTTTAGCGATTTGGATATTGTGGTTAAGGCCGGAGAGAGTGTGGCTATCGTGGGGCCTTCGGGGGTGGGGAAAACCACCTTATTGAAGGTGATGTGCGGCTTGCTCAAACCGACGGAAGGAAATGTCTATTTTAACGGTATTGATATCCATACCCTCGGGCTCAATAATTACCGCCAAAGTATCGCCTGCGTGCTACAGGACGATAAGCTGTTTGCCGGGTCTATCGCGGAAAATATCTGTAGCTTTGAAGAGAATAAGGACTACGACCGCATCACCGCCTGCGCCATCGATTGCAATATCCACGAAGAGATCGTGCGGATGCCGATGGGATATGAAACGCTGATTGGTGAACTGGGCGGGAACCTGTCCGGAGGACAAAAGCAGCGTCTGATGATTGCCCGCGCGCTTTATCGTCAGCCGGGCATACTGTTCCTGGACGAGGCGACCAGCCATCTGGATTTGGATAATGAGGCCAGAATTAATCAATCCATACGCGAGCTAAACATTACCCGCATTATTATTGCTCACCGCCCATCAACCATTGCCAGCGCCGATCGCGTCATAGATTTAACGGAGGCCACGTCCTGATAAATTTCATGGCCTGTCAATAAGCAGGCCTTGTCATTCCTTTTCCACGCAGTAAAGAATCTGTGCCAAATAGAGTGAGAAATATTCCTGAAACAGTTTAATAAAATTCTCTGACAATTCGATAAATAGATTATTCTCCAGGGATATTAACCCTGCGGCCTGGGCTTCTCTAAGCAGGCTGCATACATGCGTGCGGGATACGAAGCTGTAGGCGGCGATTTTCTTGTGCGACAGCATGATACGCGTGCTGTTCTGCTGAATATACTCTTTATACAGGATAAGCATAATCATATGACCCGCGTCTTTATCAATAAACAGCTCAGACTCTGGCAAAAGTTCTGGAATGGTTATGTGGTTACAGACGATATGACTGTAGCGTGAAAAGAACAGCGGGACCATCTCTTCGGCCCTGGTTTCAGGCTGGATAGCGGCTTTCCTGTGCAATATTTGATAGGGCTTGAG
The DNA here is from genome assembly GCA_036489025.1 of Buttiauxella sp. Lineage (GTDB taxonomy): Bacteria > Pseudomonadota > Gammaproteobacteria > Enterobacterales > Enterobacteriaceae > Dryocola. Next base: position 186,388 of record DASXGN010000010.1, on the reverse strand, counting down.
CATAGTCTGAATCAGTTCATATATTTCTTCTATGACTTTTAACGAAGGTTGGTAAAGGCTTTCTCGTTTGTTATTTGGGTTTCTGAATACGTCCAGACGCCCCGAAACGCGCAGCTGTATTAGCAGGGAATTAAGCGTGTTTATACTAATGGGCTTGTTTTGGCTGTGGATAAAATCTTTAACGTCTTTTAAGGTTGCCGAAGACTTGCTGTAGTAGATGGAGAAAATGCTAGCGATGCAGGATAAGCGTGAATACTTAAATATCATCTTGTAAAAAAGAGGTTTTTTGGAATAAAAGGTTTTCAACATTAATTCATGAATCATAATTAATTCATTGATTTTTGTGGTATGAATAATGTCCTGTGCCTGCTGTGTAAGAATTAAAATTATTCTTTCTCGCTCTGAAATCGACATCGATTTTCCCCCTGAGCTCATTATTATGAAGCCTAAGACTATTTTTACCCTCGCAAAAAGTCAATCGCAGAGCGTAAAACCAGAATATTGGAAATTGGTTCAGGTTGATAAAAATAACTTCATTTATTACTTCAATAATGTACGGCGTAGGACCCGCTGGAGATGTAGCCGATAGCATTTCTTGAGGTGATTGGCAAAGAGGGGGAGGCGAAATTTGACTTCTACTTTAAGATAACGAGAAAAATTAAAGTGACTCATTTTGGCTGAACTATCAAAAAGAAAGAAAAAGCATTTTCTTTTCTGGATACCCATAAACGCAGGGATGGCTGGTGCCATCCCTTTGCTGTCTCGCGCCGTTACTTGATCGCGTCTTCCAGAATATGGATATGAATATCCAGCACGTCATCTTTCACCGCGGCACTGTGGTTCTTCATGTGCGGCGTGGCCAGATGTGCTTCCAGGTGGGCAACGCTTTCCCATTTCTCAACCATAAAGATCGAGTCCGGGGCGGTAGTCTGGAAAGCAACCTGCGCGTTATGGTCAATTAACGGCGCGTAACCGTAGCAACCTTCTTCTTCGAGTACGGTCGGAATAATTTTTGCAAACGCATCCAGAACGGCCTGGCGGTGGTGCTGGCCCGGACGGGTACGAATTTCAGCTATCACTGTTAGCATGGTTAACTCCTTTTTTAAGCACGCGGACAGTTAAGCAAAAATTTCGCCGAGATGCTTGCGATATTCTGCTACAAAGCGTGGTACGTCCGGCACCTTCATCACGTCGTTAGCAATATAGGTTGGCAGGCCGGTCATACCCAGGAATTCGTTTGCCTTGTGGAACGGCAGATAAACACCGTCAACGCCAACACCGTGGAAGAACTGCTCTTTGTCTTCAAAGGCTTGCAGAGGCGCATTCCAGGTCAGGGATAGCATGTAGGTTTTGCCCTGAATCAGACCGCCGGAACCGTATTTTTTCTCCGCGTCGGAGCGGGTACGGCCATCGCTGGCGTACAGCGAACCGTGGCCTTCGGTGAAGACATCATCGATGTATTTTTTCATGGTCCACGGCGCGCCCATCCACCAGCCCGGCATCTGATAAATCACCGTGTCGGCCCAAAGATATTTTTCGACTTCGGCTTTTGCGTCGTAATCGCCGTCGGTGCGCGTCACCTGAACATCATGTCCGAGGTCGCGCAAATAGCTTTCCGCGACTTCGGTCAGGGTGTCGTTAAGCTGGCCGTTAGAGTGGGCGAATTTTTTCGCGCCGTTGATAATCAGAATATTGCTCATAGTTAGTCCTCGAATCATTGTGTCTGGCACGAAGTTTAACGTGATCGTTATCACGTTAAAATGGACAAAATGTGCAAAGACTTTTGCTAAATAAGCAATAATCCCTCTTTTTACCAGGTTATCCGCACCTGGAAACCACCGCCTACGGCATTAGAAAAATGTGCCTTCATGCCGTGTAGAGTGGCAATGCGGGCCACGATAGATAATCCCAGGCCGCTGCCGGTTTTTTCCTGGCCCGGCGGGCGGAAGAACCGTTCCCCAAGCGTAGGTAAAAACTCTGGCCTGACGCCAGGCCCGTTATCGGTAATGCAAATTTCTCGCTCGGTTAAAACGACGGTCACCACGCTGCCGTTCGGACTATAGCGGACGGCATTATCCAGCACGTTGCGCACCATCAGACTCAACAGCAGAGGCTGCCCACGGAGAGAAACTTCCCCGGCCTGTATATCAAGGCGAATATCCACACCTTCGCGCTGCGCCTGATGATAGGCGTCCATCACGGCGCTTTGCAGCAGGGCAGAAAGCGAGACTTCTTCGATATCATCCAGCCCGGCCAGGGAGTCTAGTCTTGAAAGCGTGAGCAGCTGATCGACCAGACGAGTGGCCCGATCGATACCGGTGGTCAGGTTATTCAATGCATGTTCGCGCACCGGCGCATCGCTTCCCGCCAGCTGCGCAACTTCCGCCTGTACTTTGAGGGCGGCCAGAGGACTGCGCAATTCATGTGCCGCATCTGAGGTAAAGCGGCGTTCGCGAAGCATGAATTCACCGGTGCGGCTAAAGAGCTGGTTCAGCGAATCAAGCAGTGGTTTGATCTCCTGCGGCAGGCGTTTAGCTTCGAGTTTGCTGGCGTCGTCAGGAGAGCGCTGCCGCAGCTGGGCTGCGAGTTTGTGCAACGGTGATAGCGCGCGGCTAACCAGCCAGACCAGCAGCAGCAGCATCAGCGGTAGAGCAATTAGCCACGGCACCAGTTGAGAGGTCACAATACTCAGCGCCATATCCTGGCGATATTCTTTTTCCTGGCCGACCACAATGCGGTAATGCCCGTCAGGGGTGGTGAGCCATACCAGCCGCCACGGATCGTCATCTCCTTTCAGGTATCCGTCCGTGAAGCCATCCCGGCGATAGTCAAACCTGAAGTCTTTGCCGTTGTCGCCGTCGTTCAGGCGCATCTGCCCGTCGATGGAAAAAATAGCGAAGGCGAGGGCGTCATCATCCTGCTTACCGCGGTTGTGCGGCATCATTTTCTTCGTGCGTGGCAGCTGCGGGTTGTCGCGGATGACCCGCAAATCGAAGGTGCTTAACCGCTTGGCGAAAAGCATCTGCTGGGTGTCGAATAATTTATCAATTGTTTTAGACGTCTGATACCAGGCGGCAATGCTTGCGCCCATCCAGGCAATAACCGTCAGCAGAATAAAGCCTGCAATCAGCCGGGCCCGCAGGCTGTGCGTTAGCGTTCTAATCATTCATCACCCAGCGTATAGCCAATACCGTGAACCGTGCGGATAAAGCTGCTGCCCAGTTTGCGGCGCAAATGGTGAATATGAACTTCCAGGGCATTACGGGAAACTTCATCGTCCCAGCTGTAAAGTTTCTCTTCGATCAGCGAGCGAGGGAGTACGCGGCCCGCGTTGCGCATGAGCAGTTCAAGCAGCGAAAATTCTTTTGGCTTTAGCTGCAGGGATTCACCGTTTTTCACGACGGTTAATTTTATAGGATCGAGTTCCACACCCGCGTGGAATAAGGCGGGTTGAGACTGACCATGAGTGCGGCGAATTAAAGCCTGCAGGCGGGCAGCCACTTCGATTAATGCAAAAGGTTTACATAAATAGTCGTCGGCGCCGGATTGTAAACCTTCGATACGCTGTTCCAATGCATCACGCGCGGTAAGAATCAAAACTGGTTCATTCTGGCCGCCGCGCCGCCAGCTTTTTAATATTTCAAGCCCGTCGATTCCCGGCAGGCTTAAATCGAGTACGACAGCATCGTAAGGAGCCTGGCTCAGTGCGGACTGACCCAGTTTACCGTCGGTAAACCAGTCAAGCGTGAACCCCATTTTCGTTAGCCCGGCTTTTAAACCGTCGCCGATCAGTTTGTCATCTTCTATCAGTAATACGCGCATGGCTTTGTCCCTTATCGCTCAACCAGGTGAAGTTAATAACGTTTGATTCCCTGTGTACAGGGGAAAAATGTTTTGCTTCGGCAATCGCCGCAATTTAATAAAAAATACATTTTTGCCCGTTGGAATTAAGATTTCGCTAAGATCTCCAGGTTTAAATAAGCATCAGAAACAACACGCATATAAGGAAAATAAACCATGAAAAAAGTCGCTGCTATTTTTGCTGTCCTCGCTATTTCCGCCGCGCCGGCAATCGCTGCAAATCAAGGTGGCTTTGTTGACCCGAATGCGCCAGCCGCCACGCAGCAGGTACCGGCAACGGGTGGGTTTGTTGGCCCAACGGGTACGGTCACCACCGCTGAGAAAGCTAAAACCTTTTCCGACGACACCTGGGTCACACTGCGCGGCAAGATTGAACAGCGCATTGGCGGCGATCACTACGTGTTCCGCGATGCCTCCGGCACGGTGAATGTCGACATCGATCACAAGCGCTGGAATGGCCAGACCGTTACCCCGCAGGATACCGTTGAGATCCAGGGTGAAGTGGACAAAGACTGGAACTCCGTTGAGATTGACGTCAAGCAAATCAGCAAGGTGAAGTAACCCTCGGACGAGCCGCCTGTCGCGGCTCGTTTTCTCTCCTCTACCCCCATTATTCCTCGGCGCAAAGCGATTCCACCCTGTGACTCAGACGGCCAGATAAGGTACTATCGGCGGCAATTACGCCGTTTGTGGCCACACTCGGCTCGTCAGTTTGAGGATGAATGATTAATGAGTGATCTAACTCATGATGGTGCAGAGCGCCTCGCGCTGCACGAATTCACGGAAAATGCCTATCTCAACTATTCCATGTACGTCATCATGGACCGCGCACTGCCGTTTATCGGCGATGGGCTTAAGCCCGTGCAGCGCCGTATCGTCTATGCGATGTCGGAGTTGGGACTGAGCGCCAGCGCAAAATTCAAAAAATCCGCTCGTACCGTGGGTGACGTGCTGGGTAAATACCATCCGCACGGCGACAGCGCCTGTTATGAAGCGATGGTTCTGATGGCGCAGCCGTTCTCTTACCGCTATCCGCTGGTGGACGGGCAGGGGAACTGGGGGGCGCCGGACGATCCGAAGTCCTTCGCCGCCATGCGTTATACCGAATCCCGCCTGTCTAAATATGCAGAAGTTCTGCTGGGCGAGCTGGGCCAGGGCACCGTTGATTACACTCCGAACTTTGACGGCACCTTGCAGGAGCCCAAAACGCTGCCTGCGCGTTTGCCTAACATTCTGCTGAATGGCACTACCGGTATTGCAGTAGGGATGGCGACGGATATTCCTCCGCACAACCTGCGCGAGGTCGCAGAAGCGGCGATGGCGCTTATCGATCGGCCTAAGACGTCGCTGGACGAGCTGCTGGATATCGTTCACGGCCCGGATTATCCGACCGAAGCTGAAATCATCACCCCGCGCGATGAGATTCGTAAAATCTACCAGAACGGGCGTGGTTCAGTACGCATGCGCGCCGTCTGGAAAAAAGAAGAAGGCGACGTGGTGATTACCGCGCTGCCGCACCAGGTATCCGGCGCTCGCGTGCTGGAGCAAATCGCCAACCAGATGCGCGCTAAAAAGCTGCCGATGGTCGAAGATCTTCGCGACGAATCCGACCATGAAAACCCGACCCGCCTGGTTATCGTGCCGCGCTCTAACCGGGTCGACATGGAACAGGTGATGAACCACCTGTTCGCCACCACCGATCTTGAGAAGAGCTATCGCGTCAATCTCAACATGATTGGCCTGGACAACCGCCCGTCGGTGAAGAACCTGCTGGAGATCCTCACCGAGTGGCTGGCCTATCGCCGCGACACGGTGCGCCGCCGTCTGTCGTACCGTCTCGAAAAAGTGCTCAAGCGCCTGCATATCCTTGAAGGTTTGCTGGTGGCCTTCCTCAATATTGATGAAGTTATTCACATCATCCGTACCGAAGACGAGCCGAAGCCGGTGCTGATGGAGCGTTTTGCGCTGAGCGAAACGCAGGCCGAATCTATTCTTGAGCTGAAGTTACGCCACCTCGCCAAGCTGGAAGAAGTTAAAATCCGCGGCGAACAGAGCGACCTGGAAAAAGAACGCGATCGGCTTCAGGGCATTCTCGCCTCTGAACGCAAAATGAATACTCTGCTGAAGAAAGAGCTGCAGGCCGATTCAGACGCCTATGGCGACGATCGCCGGTCCCCGCTGCGCGAGCGCGGTGAAGCGAAAGCGATGAGCGAACACGATATGACGCCGTCCGAGCCGGTCACCATAGTGCTGTCGCAGATGGGCTGGGTGCGCAGCGCCAAGGGCCACGACATTGACGCTCAGGGCCTGAACTATAAAGCGGGCGACAGCTATCTGGCCTCAGCAAAAGGCAAAAGTAATCAACCGGTAGCGTTTATCGATTCGACGGGCCGCAGCTATGCGCTCGATCCAATCACCCTGCCGTCGGCGCGCGGGCAGGGTGAACCCCTGACCGGCAAGCTGACGCCGCCGCCGGGCGCCGTCGTTGAACATGTGCTGATGGCCCCGGACGAGCAGAAGCTGCTGATGGCCTCGGACGCGGGCTACGGCTTCGTTTGTACCTTCAATGATTTGGTGGCTCGTAACAGAGCGGGCAAGGCGCTGATTTCGCTGCCGGAAAACGCACGCGTGCTGCCACCGATGGAAATCACCAGCGCGGACGATATGCTGATGGCAATCACCGCCGCCGGGCGTATGCTTATGTTCCCGGTGAGCGATCTGCCGCAGCTATCCAAAGGTAAAGGCAATAAAATTATCTCTATCCCATCCGCAGAAGCGGCCAAAGGGGAAGATAAGCTAGCGCATCTCTTTATTCTGCCGCCGCAGAGCACCGTGACGCTGCACGTCGGCAAACGTAAAATTAAACTCCGCCCGGAAGAGCTGCAGAAAATTACCGGCGAACGCGGCCGTCGCGGCACGCTAATGCGCGGCTTGCAGCGTATCGATCGTGTAGAAGTTGACTCTCCGGCTCGCGCCGGGGCGGGTGACAGCGAAGAGTAAAATCGTTCGGGCGGCGCGGCTGCCGCTCAAACGGTGTGTTTTGCGCTAAAGCAGGTCATACTTGTCAGCGATTTAGGCTTCAGAGGTTGTTTATGCTATCCATTGTTCGTTTCATTATTGTTGTTATTTACTGCATCCTGGTGTGTATTCTGGGCTGCATTTACTGCTTATTTAGCCCGCGTAATCCACGTCACGTTGCCACTTTTGGTCATCTGTTTGGCCGCATGGCGCCGGTCTTTGGCCTGAAGGTGGAAACACGTCTTCCGGCAGGGGCTGAAAACCACCCGACGGCAATCTATATCGCTAACCATCAGAACAACTTCGATATGGTGACCGCGGCGAACATCGTCCAGCCGCCGACCGTGACCGTTGGCAAGAAAAGCCTGCTGTGGATCCCTTTCTTCGGTCAGCTTTACTGGCTTACGGGCAACATGCTTATCGACCGTGATAACCGCGCGAAAGCACACAGTACGATTTCGCAGGTTGTGGCGCAGATTCAAAAGCGCAACGTTTCCGTCTGGATGTTCCCCGAAGGTACGCGCAGCCGAGGTCGTGGACTGCTACCGTTTAAAACCGGTGCGTTTCATGCCGCTATTGCAGCCGGGGTCCCAATTATTCCGGTGTGCGTTTCCAATACCAGTAATAAAATTAAGCTAAACCGCTGGAACAACGGCCTGGTGATTGTTGAAATGCTGCCGCCTATCGATATCAGCCACTATGGTAAAGATCAGGTCCGCAAGCTTGCCACCGACTGCCGTGAGATTATGATGGCGAAAATCGACGAGCTGAATAAAGAAGTAGCGGAACGCGAAGCGTCCGGCACGGTTGAGAAAAAACAGGCGAGCTGATTGCCTGATTCCGGGGTTTTCCCCTCTGGCGATACGGATTGTATCGCCCCACGTTTTAAGTTTTACAGGGAGCAATTATGTCACTCAGTCGGCGTCAGTTTATTCAGGCATCGGGAATTGCACTTTGTGCGGGTGCGATGCCACTGAGGGCAAATGCGGCCGGTCAGCAGCTGCCGCTCCCCGTCCCCCCTTTACTCGAATCTCGCCGCGGGCAGCCGCTGTTTTTGACTTTGCAGCGGGCGCACTGGTCCTTCACCGGCGGTGCGAAAGCGCCGGTTTGGGGGTTGAACGGGCGCTATCTTGGACCAACCATTCGCGTCTGGAACGGCGACGACGTGAAGATGATTTACAGCAACCGTCTGCAGGAAAATATCGGCATGACCATTGCCGGTCTCCAGGTGCCGGGCCCGTTAATGGGCGGTGCGCCGCGCATGATGTCACCCGGCGTTGACTGGGCGCCGGTGCTGCCGATGCGTCAACAGGCCGCCACGCTTTGGTATCGTGCCAGCACGCCGAATCGCTCCGCCCAGCAGATGTATAACGGGCTGGCGGGGATGTGGCTGATTGAGGATGAGGTCAGCAAATCGCTGCCGATCCCTAATCACTACGGCGTGGATGATTTTCCGGTCATCATCCAGGATAAGCGTCTGGATAACTTCGGCGCGCCGGAATACGTTGAGCCGGGCAGCGGCGGATTCGTTGGCGATACCCTTTTAGTGAACGGCGTACAGGGTCCGTACGTTGAGGTTTCTCGCGGCTGGGTGCGCCTGCGTTTGCTCAACGCGTCAAACGCGCGTCGCTACCTGCTGCAAATGAGCGACGGCCGGGCGATGCACGTGATCTCAAGCGATCAGGGCTTTTTACCCGCGCCCGTTTCGGTCAAACAGCTTTCGCTGGCTCCGGGCGAGCGGCGTGAAATCCTGGTTGATATGACGGAAGGGAAAGAAGTGTCGATCACCTGCGGGGAAGCCGCCGGAATTATGGATCGCATTCGCGGCTTCTTTGAGCCTTCCAGCATTCTGATCTCTACCCTGGTGCTGACGCTGCGCCCAACCGGCCTGCTGCCGTTAGTGACCGACAGCCTGCCGATGCGCCTGCTGCCGGATGAAATTATCAACGGCAGCCCGGCGCGCAGCCGCGATATTACGCTGGGCGACGAGCCGGGTATCAACGGCCAGCTGTGGGATATCAAACGCATTGATATTCAGACGCAGCAGGGCACCTGGGAGCGCTGGACCGTGCGTTCCGATATGCCGCAGTCCTTCCATATCGAAGGCGTCAGCTTCCTGATTAAGAACGTTAACGGGGCCGCTCCGTTTGGTGAAGATCGCGGCTGGAAAGATACGGTGTGGATCGACGGCCAGGTTGAGCTGCTGGTGTATTTCGGCCAGCCGTCCTGGGAGCACTTCCCGTTCCTCTATTCCAGCCAGACGCTGGAGATGGCGGACCGGGGCTCAATTGGCCAGATCCTGGTGAATCCTGCACCATAAGCTCTGAAATATCAGTCGGGTGGAAGAGCCGCGCGGCGTCCACCGCGACGGTGTCAAAATGGTGGATGACGGGGCACTTTCCCCCCCTGCGGTTTAACCCTTCAATTATTGCCTGATTACGGCGTATAATCGCCGGCTTTGGTTACTTTTAAATCATTTTTTCGGAAAGCATTATGAGCTCTATAAGCTTGATCCAGCCCGATCGCGAACTCTTTTCGTGGCCTCAATACTGGGCAGCCTGTTTTGGCCCGGCACCGTTTTTACCCATGTCACGCAAGGAAATGGACGATTTAGGCTGGGACAGCTGCGACATCATTCTGGTTACCGGAGATGCGTACGTTGACCATCCGAGCTTCGGCATGGCGATCTGCGGCCGCATGCTGGAGGCCCAGGGCTTCCGCGTGGGGATCATCGCTCAGCCGGACTGGAACAGCAAAGAAGACTTTATGCGTCTGGGTAAGCCGAATCTGTTCTTCGGCGTGACGGCGGGCAACATGGACTCGATGATTAACCGCTACACCGCCGACCGCAAACTGCGCCATGACGACGCCTACACGCCGGATAACGTGGCGGGCAAGCGCCCGGATCGCGCCTCCCTTGTTTACACCCAGCGCTGTAAAGAAGCCTGGCGCGACGTGCCGGTCATCCTCGGCGGCATTGAAGCCAGCCTGCGCCGTACCGCGCACTACGATTACTGGTCGGATACCGTTCGCCGCTCCATTCTGGTGGATGCCAAGGCCGATATGCTGATCTTCGGCAACGGCGAACGCCCGCTGGTGGAAGTCGCGCATCGTCTGGCGATGGGCGAAACCATCGAGCAGATTAATGACGTTCGCAACACGGCGATGATGCGTAAAGAGGCGATGCCGGGCTGGTCCGGCGTGGATTCTACGCGTCTGGATACGCCGGGGCGCATCGACCCTATTCCTCATCCGTACGGCGAAGATTTGCCGTGCGCGGACAGCGGCAAACCGGCGGCAGAAGTCAAAAAAGACGCAGGCAAAGCCGTGGTCGTTCAGCCTGCTCGTCCTAAGCCGTGGGAGAAAACCTACGTGCTGCTCCCCTCGTTTGAAAAAGTGAAAAACGACAAGGTGCTGTACGCCCACGCGTCGCGTATTTTGCACCATGAAACCAACCCTGGCTGCGCACGCGCGCTGATGCAAAAGCACGGCGATCGCTATATCTGGATTAACCCACCGGCGATCCCGCTTTCCACCGAAGAGATGGACAGCGTGTTTGCTCTGCCGTACCAGCGCGTGCCGCATCCTTCCTACGGCAAGGCGCGTATCCCAGCCTATGAGATGATTCGTTTCTCGGTCAACATCATGCGCGGCTGCTTCGGCGGCTGTTCGTTCTGCTCCATTACCGAGCACGAAGGGCGCATTATCCAGAGCCGTTCAGAAGACTCGATCATCAGCGAAATCGAGAAGATGCGCGATACCGTGCCTGGCTTTACCGGCGTGGTGTCGGATCTTGGTGGCCCGACCGCCAACATGTACATGCTGCGCTGCAAGTCGCCGCGCGCCGAACAAACCTGTCGCCGCCTGTCCTGCGTTTACCCGGACATTTGTCCGCACATGGACACTAATCACCAGCCGACTATTGACCTCTATCGTCGCGCCCGTGATTTGAAAGGCATCAAGAAGATCCTTGTGGCTTCCGGCGTACGCTACGATCTGGCGGTAGAAGATCCGCGTTATATCAAAGAGCTGGCTACCCATCACGTGGGCGGCTATCTGAAAATTGCCCCGGAGCATACCGAAGAAGGCCCGCTGTCGAAGATGATGAAGCCGGGAATGGGCAGCTATCACCGCTTCAAAGAGCTGTTTGATACCTATTCGAAACAGGCCGGGAAAGAGCAGTACCTGATCCCTTACTTCATCTCCGCCCATCCGGGCACGCGTGATGAAGATATGGTGAATCTGGCGCTGTGGCTGAAGAAGAACCGCTTCCGGTTGGATCAGGTGCAAAACTTCTATCCGTCGCCGCTGGCTAACTCTACGACGATGTATTACACCGGCAAGAACCCGTTAGGTAAAATCAGCTACAAGAGTGAGGACATCGTGGTGCCGAAGGGCGATCGTCAGCGCCGCCTGCATAAAGCGCTGCTGCGCTATCACGATCCGGCCAACTGGCCGCTGATTCGCGAAGCGCTGGAAGCGATGGGCAAGAAGCATCTGATTGGCGGTCGCCGCGAGTGTCTGGTTCCGGCTCCGACGTTAGAAGAGATGCGCGAAGCGCGTCGCTATACCCGAGGCGCACGTCCGGCCTTAACCAAACATACGCCGATAGCACATCAGCGTCGCCCTGCCGCCGGAGCTAAGCCTGCGGTAGCTCAAAAGGCTGGCGTCAAAACCGGTGCGAAGAAAAAGCCGGTTAGCGCTCGCTAAAAGTCAGTCACGCCCTCAACCTAACCCTCTCCCGCAGGAGAGGGCCGGGGTGAGGGATGTTTTACTCAACCCACAAACACGTCCGGGTCAGGCCCGAGGCGCTTGCCGCTATCCAGCTTCGCAATCTCGCCCAGCTCGTCTTTATCCAGACGGAAATCAAACACCGCAAAGTTTTCGGCGATGCGCGACGGCGTGACCGATTTAGGGATCACCACCAGGCCGCTGTCCAGATGCCAGCGAATGACAATCTGCGCCGGGGTTTTGCCGTATTTATCCGCCAGATCGCGAATGATTTTCTGATTGAAGACCCCTTCGCCGCCCTGTGCCAGCGGGCTCCAGGATTCGGTCTGAATCTTATGGGTGGCGTTCCAGGCGTGAAGCTGGCGCTGTTGAAGCAGCGGATGGAGTTCTATCTGATTGATAACCGGCGTGACGCCCGTTTCATCAATCAGCCTTTGCAAATGGTTGACCTGGAAATTACAGACGCCGATGCTCTTTGCCAGCCCCTGCTTTTGCAGCTCAATCATTCCCTTCCAGGCTTCAACGTAGTGGTCTTTGCTCGGCACAGGCCAGTGCATCAGATAGAGATCGACGAAATCCAGCTGCAGCTTTTGCAGGCTCTCTTCGAGGGCCTGACGCGGGCGCTGCTGGCTGTCATTCCAGAGTTTGGTGGTGATAAACAGTTCATCGCGCGGCAGGCCTGCCTTTTTTAAAGCGTCGCCAACGCCGTCTTCGTTTTTGTACGCCGCGGCGGTATCGATTGAGCGATAGCCGACTTCCAGCGCCTTATCAATGGCCAGCAGTACCTGATCGTTACTGGCTTGCCATACGCCGAGGCCCAACTGAGGCATCACGTTCCCGTCCTGGAGCTTGATTACTGTTGGATTTGCCATGCGTTCCTCCTTAATGAGCGATAGCACCGGGGGCCCGCCCCGGTGTCACAATTGCAGTTAAGTCTGGACCAAATACCCGAAAACGAAAACCAAATGGGTAAATTACTTAGCGCGCCGCTTCGTAAATGCGACGGCTGACGTCCAGGGTAATGTCCTGATTTTCACCCAGTTGCGTCATCCCTTTCTCTTCAAGCTTGGTCAGCAGAGCCGGGATGGTGCTGCCGTCCAGACCGTAGGCGGACAGGCGAGTTGGCGCGCCCATTTTCTCGAAGAAACGGCGGGTTGCGTCGATGGCTGCGTCAATGCGTTCTTCTTCGCTGCCGCTGGTGATATTCCACACGCGCTCTGCGTACTGCAACAGCTTGGCGTGTTTTTCCGCCCGTTTTTCGTTAAGCAGGGAAGGCAGGACGACCGCCAGCGTTTGCGCGTGGTCTAAGCCGTGCATGGCGGTCAGCTCATGGCCCAGCATATGGGTCGCCCAGTCCTGCGGCACGCCTGCGCCAATCAGGCCGTTAAGCGCCATAGTCGCGGCCCACATCACGTTGGCACGCACGTCGTAATTTTCTGGCTCTTTCAGAGCAATCGGGCCGTCTTCAACCAGCGTCAGCAGGATGCCTTCGGCAAAACGATCCTGCACTTTGGCGTTCACCGGGTAGGTGATGTACTGCTCCACGGTATGCACGAAGGCGTCGACTACGCCGTTAGCCACCTGGCGCGGCGGCAAGGTATAGGTGTAAACCGGATCGAGTACGGCGAAGACAGGCTGCACGTGTTCGGACATAAATGCCTGCTTATCACCGGTTGCGCGGCGAGAAACTACGGCACCTTTGTTAGATTCAGAGCCTGTCGCAGGCAGGGTCAGCACGGAGCCCATAGGAATGGCGCTCTGCACGTCGTTACCGCGGGTCAGCAGAATATTCCAGGGATCGATATCCGCCGGATAGTTGGCCGCCGCAGCGATAAACTTCGTGCCATCCAGTACGGAACCGCCGCCAACGGCCAGCAGGAAGGTCACGTTTTCTTTGCGAACGATGTCGACTGCCTTCATCAGCGTTTCGTAGGTTGGGTTAGGTTCGATACCGCCGAACTCCAGCACGTTCAGGCCTTCCAGCGCGGCATTAACCTGGTCCAGCACGCCGTTTTTCTTCACGCTGCCGCCGCCGTAGGTGACCAGCACGCGGGCGTTGGCCGGGATCTGGTCGCGCAGCTCGGCGATAGCGCCTTTACCAAACAGGATGCGGGTCGGAGTATGTAGATTGAAGTTATTCATTTATTTATTCCCATTAGGTGGGTGAAAAAGACATTGTCCGTCGTTTTTTGATGGGGCCATTGTCGGCTCCCCGCCGCTATCTCTCAATGCATATTCCTGCCTTTGTCTTGCCCATTTCTCCAGACTGCTGGAGAAATGTCAGAAACGGACGCACACTGATAGCGCTAAAAAAGCCTTGTGGAGCGGATGTCTATGAACCGGAAAATGATTTGCCAGCAGCTAACGCAGAAGATTAATCAATTGATACAAAATGAAAATCCTGCCCTGAACGCTATCCCCAATGTGCGACTGCTGTACGGCACGAAGCCCAATGCCCGAACGCCAGTCATGTACGAGCCGGGGATCGTAATTCTCTTTTCCGGACATAAAACGGGATATATCAACGATCGCGTATTCCGCTACGACGCCAGTGAATATCTGCTGCTCACCGTACCTTTACCCTTCGAATGTGAAACTTTTGCGACTCCCGAAGTGCCGCTGGCGGGAATGCGCATTAACGTCGACATTTTGCAGCTTCAGGATCTGCTGATGGATATCGGTGAGGATGATTTGTTCCATCCTCAGACGTGCTCAACGGGGATTAACTCAGCCGAGCTGTCCGGGGAGATTCTGTGCGCCGTTGAGCGGCTGCTGGACGTAATGGAACGCCCGCTGGATGCCCGCATCCTCGGCAAGCAGATTATCCGCGAGATTCTTTATCTGATTCTGACCGGGCCGCGAGGCGGTGCGCTGCTGGCGCTGGTCAGCCGCCAGACGCATTTCAGCCTGATTGGCCGCGTGCTGCGACGCATTGAAACGCAGTACACCGAGAACCTGTCTGTAGACCAGCTTGCCGCCGAGGCGAACATGAGCGTGTCGGCGTTTCACCATAACTTTAAGTCGGTCACCAGCACCTCGCCGCTGCAATACCTGAAAAGCTATCGGCTGCATAAAGCGCGGATGCTAATCCTGCACGACGGATTAAAAGCCAGCACCGCGGCGGTGCGGGTGGGCTACGAGAGCGCCTCGCAGTTCAGCCGGGAGTTTAAACGTTACTTTGGCGTGACGCCGGGAGAAGACGTGGCGCGCATGCGAATGATTTGATTTTTCCCTCTCCGCGACGGGAGAGGGGGAGCTATCTATGCGAGCCTAACTTTTTTTTTGAGCACCACGAACAGCGTGCCGATTAAACCGGCCACCAGCAGGACAATCGGCAGGATCATCAGAAAGGTCATCACCTGATCTTCATGACGTTTGACGAAGGGGATCATGCTCAGCGCGTAGCCGAAGCTCGTGACTACGCCAACCCACAGCAGCGCGCTGAGCCAGTTAAAGAACTGGAAACGACGATTGCTGAGCCCGGAAATGCCCGCCATGGTGGGCAGCAGGGTGCGAATAAAGGCCAGGAAACGCCCGGCCAGCAGCGCCAGTAAGCCGTGACGATCGAACATATGCGTGGCCCGCTGGTGATATTGTGCGGGCAGCTGATCCAGCCAGCCTTTCACCGTTTTGGTATTCCCTAACCAGCGCCCTTGCAGGTAGCTCAGCCAGCAGCCGAGGCTCGCAGCCGAGGTCAAAATAACCATGGTAGGTACGAAATCCATCACGCCTTTCGCCACCAGCGCGCCCGCCAGCAGCAGCAGGCTGTCTCCCGGTAAAAATGAAGCCGGCAGCAGCCCATTTTCCAAAAACAGCGTCGCAAACATGACGCAATAGACAACACCAATCACATGAGGGTCTGCCAGGGCGGCAAAATCGTGTTGCCAAAGCGCCTGGACGATATTTTGTATTACAGCCATGGAAAATCCTGTGGAACCGCTTTTGTGGAGATGCCGGCATGCTCGCACCGCAAGCTTAGGCATACCTTAGTTTAAGCATAGTGTAACGCTAAAAGGCCCGCGACATCTTGATCGCGGGCTCAACTAATGACGGCGGGATCCAAAAAAGTGTCCGTTATCGTGTCCAGCGCTGGAAATATCAGGCAATGCGCTGGAAACCGGCGTCCAGATCGGCAATCAGATCGTCGACGTTTTCCAGGCCAATGTGCACACGAACCAGCGTACCCGTAAAATCGATTCCGCCTGCCGGGCGAATGTCTGCCAGCTCATCCGGCTGGTTGGCAAGGATAAGCGATTCATAGCCGCCCCAGGAATAGGCCATGCTGAAATACTGGAACAGGTCGAGGTAGCGTTGCATTTGCTCATCGCTTAAACGATTTTTCAGCACGAATGAGAAGAGGCCGCTGCTGCCTGTAAAGTCACGTTTCCAGTACTCATGGCCTTTGCTGCCGGGCAGCGCCGGGTGGTTGACGCGTTCAACCTGCGGATGTTGAGCGAGCCATTCGGCAACTTTTAAACTGCTTTCATGATGTTGGCGTAATCGCACGCCCAGCGTACGCAGCCCGCGGCTGGTCATGTAGGCGGTATCGGCGTCAATCATCTGGCCCATCAGGTATGAGTTTTCGCGCAGCCGATCCCAGCAGCGGGCGTTAGAGACCGCCGTGCCGACCATCGCGTCGGAATGGCCTATCAGATATTTGGTGCCGGCCTGAATCGAAATGTCGATATCGAACGCCAGCGCCTTAAACAGAATGCCCGCCGACCAGGTGTTGTCGATGATGATGACGGCGTCCGGGGCTTTGCTGCGCACCGCCTTAACTATTGCCGGAACGTCATGGACCTCCATCGTAATGGAGCCAGGAGATTCCAGAAACACCACTTTGGTATTGGGCTGGATAAGCTCGGCAATGCCCGCGCCAATCAGAGGATCAAGCCAGGTGGTGGTCACGCCGAGCTTAGCAAGGATTTTGGTACAGAAGTCCTGGCTGGGCTCGTAGGCGCTGCCGGTCATCAGGACATTATCGCCCTGCTCAACGAAGGCCAGAATCGCATTGGCAACGGCCGCAGCACCGCAGGGATACAGGGTGCAGCCGGCACCGCCTTCCAGTTCACACATCGCTTCCTGCAGTGAAAAATGAGTGAGGGTGCCGCGACGCCCGTAAAACAGCTCGCCTTTGGCGCGATTTGCCGTGGCGTGCCTTTTGGCCTCAACGGTTTCAAAAACCAGCGATGACGCGCGTTGAATGACGCTATTGACCGATCCCTGGGTGAATTTTTTATCGCGCCCGGCATTAACCAGCGCCGTTTCAATGTGCTTCGCTGCCATCTGTCTGCTACCTCGTTTAACCATCTGGATGTCTAAACATAACCTACCACGGTTTTCCAGGCTTGCCTCATGGCGTTTCGCCAGGTTGACAAAAAAAGCTGAATATTCGGAAACCGCCCGCTTTTACTGCGTAAACGCAAGGAATGGCTGAACAATTTCAGGCACTCTGCAAATACTAATGAGAACCACTATCAATTCGATGTCGTTTTGATATTATTACGCTCAGATTTTGTATTATTTTCGCGGTGGAGAGTTAAGAGTGACGAATAATTTGATGCAGACGGACCTTTCCGTTTGGGGCATGTATCAGCATGCCGACATCGTGGTAAAAATTGTGATGATCGGCCTGATTCTGGCCTCTGTCGTCACCTGGGCCATCTTCTTTAGCAAAAGCGTCGAGCTGATTACCCAGAAGCGTCGCCTCAAGCGCGAACAGCAGCAGCTGGCTAACGTCCGTTCTCTGGATGAAGCGAGTGAAATGGCCGCCGAGTTCAACGCGCGCAGCCTCAGCACCGTCCTAATCAATGAAGCTCAGAACGAGCTGGAACTTTCCGCAGGCAGCGAAGATAACGAAGGCATTAAAGAGCGTACCGGCTTCCGTCTGGAGCGTCGCGTGGCTGCGGTTGGCCGCCATATGGGCCGCGGCAACGGCTTCCTCGCGACCATCGGTGCGATTTCCCCGTTTGTCGGTCTGTTCGGTACCGTCTGGGGCATCATGAACAGCTTCATCGGCATTGCACAAACGCAAACCACCAACCTTGCCGTCGTGGCTCCGGGCATCGCAGAAGCGCTGCTGGCCACGGCGATTGGCCTGGTCGCGGCCATTCCTGCGGTTGTTATCTATAACATCTTTGCCCGTATGATTGGCGGATACAAAGCCTCGCTGGGCGACGTTGCCGCACAGGTTCTGCTGCTGCAAAGCCGCGATCTCGACCTGGAAGCCAGCTCCCAGGCTCGCCCGGTTCGTACGGCTCAGAAACTGCGTGTGAGTTGATAACCGATGGCTATGCGTCTTAACGAAAATCTCGACGATAACGGTGAAATGCATGAGATCAACGTCACGCCGTTTATCGACGTCATGCTGGTGCTGCTGATTATCTTCATGGTGGCTGCGCCGCTGGCCACCGTGGACGTGAAGGTGAACCTGCCCGCGTCTTCAAGTCAGCCGCAGCCGCGTCCTGAAAAGCCCGTCTACCTCTCCGTTAAAGCCGACAACACGATGTTTGTCGGCAATGATGAAGTGACCAAAGAGAGCATGATTAATGCCCTTAACGCCATCACCGCAGGGAAGAAAGACACCACAATCTTTTTCCGCGCCGATAAGACGGTAGATTACGAAACGATGATGAACGTGATGGATACGCTGCACCAGGCAGGGTATCTGAAGATTGGGCTGGTGGGCGAAGAGGTCGCCAGACCTAAATAATAAAAACGGCGTGGCTTAGACCACGCCTTTTTTTTACCCTAAATGCTCTCCGCCGCAGACTCCGTGTACTTCCGCCGTCACGTAGCTTGATTCCTGACTCGCCAGATAAACGTATACCGGTGCCAGTTCCGCAGGCTGTCCGGCTCGTTTGAGCGGCGTTTTTTGCCCAAACGCAGGTATTTTTTCCTGCGTTTGTCCACCCGAGATTTGCAGCGCGGTCCAGATTGGCCCCGGAGCCACCACGTTTACGCGAATTCCTTTCTCAGCAACCTGCTTCGCCAGCCCGCGGCTGTAGTTGAGAATAGCGGCCTTGGTGGCGGCGTAATCCAGCAGGTGAGAGCTGGGCTGATAGGCCTGAATGGAAGAGGTGGTGATGATACTTGCCCCGGCTTCCAGATGCGGTAGCGCTTCCTGAGTTATCCAGAACAGCGCAAAAACGTTGACGGCGAAGGTCTCCTGAAACTGTTCGGTGGTGAGTTCGGCAATGTCTTCTACCGCCACCTGCTTCCCGGCGACCAGCGCCAGAATATCCAGCCCGCCAAGAGCCTTTATCGCCTGGTTGACAAGGCCGCGCGCAAACTTCTCGTCGCTCAGGTCGCCTGGAATGAGCACCGCTTTCTGTCCGGCCTCCTCAATCAGGACTTTCACCTGCTCCGCATCTTCCTGCTCGGCAGGGAGATAGTTGATGACGACATCGGCCCCTTCACGGGCGTAGGCGATGGCGGCGGCCCGGCCAATGCCCGAATCGCCACCGGTCACCAGCGCCCTGCGGCCTTTCAGCCTGCCGCTGCCGATGTAGGTGCGCTCACCACAATCGGGAACCGGGTCCATTTTTGCCTGCACGCCCGGCGCGGGCTGCTTCTGCTTTGGGTACTCGCCGGTGAAGTACTGGGTACGTGGATCCTGCATTTTTGACTGGTGATTTGCCATTAGTCATCCTCCGCTACGGTTTAACATCCTTAAAGCCTGGTTATTCGTGCTGAGAAGTCAAACCGATCCAGCCTATTCCTAATCTAAGCGCCTGCTGAATCCGGCGCATACTCCGCTGACTTAATTCAAATTAAAGAAACAGAGCGTGCAGATTAAAAATCGGGAGATAAATAAATTATTTGCCCGATATAAAGCATCTACTCTTTTTGGTAGGCGAAATACAGCCGCGAAAATATCGGATAACTATAATCGTGGACAATATGATGGCAACGATGAGTCTTTTAAACACAGCAAATAAGCAGCCAGAGGTCGTCTCTTTTAGCCGCATTTATCGTCATGCCGACCTGCTGATGTTCGGCCTGGTCTGGAGCATGTACGTCGTGGCAATCGGCGTGGGATGGGCGTATGACTCGCTTCCCGTAGCTTTCATCGCTGGCGGGGGACTTGCCGTATCATCCAGTTTTGTAAAATTTTTATTTCCCGGGAAGCTAATCACGCGTTTATTTTATGCCTTTACGCTTTTGGGTTTTGCCGCCCTGCTAATCCAGTTGGGCGAAGGAGAAACAGAATTCCACTTTTCGGTGTTTGTATTATTATCCGCGCTGCTGGCCTACCGCGATTATCGTCCGATATTAATGGGGGCGGCGACCGCTGCGGTTCATCATATTTTATTTAACTATTTGCAGGAGCAGGATCTGTTCGGCATTGTCTGCTTTATGCATACCGGTTTTCATATGGTGGTTTTCCACGCCATATTCGTCGTGGCCCAGAGCGCGATTCTGATCTATATGGCTCTAAACATGGCCAGGGATGCTCGTTCGGCCAGCGAGGTTGCGCGGCTGGCGGCGCAGATTAACAGCGAATCCGGCTGCCTGACGCTAACCGAAAGCGAGCGGGCCAGCCATTCACCCTTCGCTCAGACCTTCAGCACAACGCTTGCCACAATGCGCAGCACGCTAAGCCAGGTCAGCACGGGCGTGGCAGGCGTGCTGAAAGCCTCGGAAAGCATCATTGAGCGTAATGCGGCGCTTTCAACACGAACCGACGAACAGGCCACCGCTCTGGCCGTGGCGGCAAGCGCAATGGAGCAGTTAACCTGTGCGGCGGTGCAGACCAGCGAAAAATCTCAGGAAGCGAAAACCCTGGCCGCGCGTGCCGGCGCCACTGCGGAGCAGGGGGGACGCAGCCTCAGCGAAGCCACGCAAACTATGCAGCAAATCCGCGACGAGTCCGAGCGCATCAGCAGTATTCTTGGGCTGATTGACGGCATCGCTTTCCAGACGAACATTCTGTCCCTGAACGCTTCCGTAGAGGCGGCGCGGGCGGGCCTTCACGGCAGGGGTTTTGCGGTTGTCGCATCTGAAGTCCGCACCCTGGCAATGCGCTGCGAGAATGCGGCGAAGGATATTCGCCAGCTGATAGCCGTGTCCGTGGAGTGTACCCGCACCGGTTCACAGCAGGTGGAGAGCGCCGGGGAGACGATGCAGGAGGTAATAGCCTCAATCGGCGCGCTGTCGCAGCTGGTTGAAGAGCTTTCGGAAATGAGCGGCCAGCAAAGCGCCAGTATCACGCAGATGAATGACAGCGTGGCGAGCATCGACAGCAGCGTACATGAAAACGTCGAGCACGTTGCCCGGACGGTACAGGCCGCACGTCAGCAGCAGCGGCAGGCCGATGAACTCCAGCAGGCGATCTCCGTGTTTCGTCTGGCCTGACTGCGAAGTCAGGCAAAATCATCAACAGCAAATATGAGCGGGCGGGTGAGGTGCGAACTGGGCCGGTGGGCGAAGTGACCAAAATTATCAGCGATAGCGCGGGCCAAATCGGGTAAGTGAAACCTTACCCGACAGGCTTTTCTGCCGCAGGTGACAGAACCGGCGTTTTATAAGTCCCTTCAAGGAGCCTCCTCGTAAGGCTTAGCGTCTGCGCCTCGCGTGTTTTTATCTGCTGATAATTTTCCTCAAGGCGGGATAATATTGTCTGCTTCAAACCCGGATGGCGGGCAATAATTTCACTTAATACCGCGCCAAACACTTCTTCTTTAAATCTCAACGGATGAATTTGATGGCGATTCTTCCATTTAAGATCGACCAGTGCGGAAGTAATGTCGGTCACCTCCTGCGTGTATTGGGCGATATTTTCGTTCTTTAAAATAACCAGCGCGTTGATATTTTGATTTAAGGTAAATTCAAGGCCTTCTTTGCTTTTCGGCGTGCTAACTGCCTGCATTTTTTATTCCTCAAACGAATAGAATAGCGGCCAACGTTTTTCCTGGGTGAGTTGGTTAAGCCAGATCTGCTCTCCTTTCAGGGCTATTGCCGCCGTTTTATCCTCAATTAACATCTGCAAATCAGCCGGGCTGAGCTTTTCTTGTTCACACAGTTCATTGATAACCGCCGCCAGCGTTTCAATTTTAACGGCGCACAGCAGGCGTTCTTTTATATGCCTGTCGGTTTCTTCCAGTAGCGAGTTTTTGGCTTGTCCGGCATAATGCTTGCCGCTAAGAATCTTTTTCTCTAGCGCCGAGAGTTTTTCCTGAACCTGGCCTGGCGCGTCGCCATTTTCTGTACTTTTGCTGCGGTTATTATCCGTCAACGTCAGGAAACGCTGTGGCACAAAATTGTTGGGCAACATGGTTTTATGTCCTGTAATATCAATGGCCTGGCTGAGCTGTGAAGTGTGCGTTTTCGCGATATTATGATGCCTCATTTTGCAAATAAAAAAAACAGGAGTTTCTGATGCATAGCCTCTTTTACTTTATCGTCGCCATACTGATTTTGTTATGTATCGTGCTGCTTTTAATGAAGGAGATGGCCCTAGAAGCAGAGCCGAAAACATCCGTTGATTTAAATGAAACTACGCTTGGCAGCGAGGAAGAACGCGAGGACTACTTTGCCATGTTAATGGGTAAAATAACGCCTGATTATTTCTGGCGGGTTAGCAGCGAGTACGTCGACTTTACCCATGCAACCATTAAAAAAATGCGCATTGATGAGTTAACGCAATCTCCTGATTTATTTAATGCGCAACGGCGCTGCAGCGATTTAAACTCGGCGGTATATAAATATTATGACAATATAAAAAAGCGTTGCGCCGAAGGAGAGCGGGTTCTCTTTTCTGATATAGAAGTGCTCAATCTGAGGCAGTGCTTTAACGAGCTAAGCCTCGAGGCCTATCCCGCGCTGGTGGCGCTGGTCTGGCCGCAATATCAGCGTCCGGCGGTTGATTTGGCCGCCGTGTAGCGGGCGAAGAAAACAGATTTTGCTAACCTGCTGTTTTTAATGATTAATAAAGATTATCCATTTTTGGACTCAGTTTGCGCTGTTCAAATAACGCTCAGCTGTTATTATTTCCCCGCTCAAAGAGGAGTCACCCGCCCAATTATGGGTAATCTGGTAAGGATTCGTTATACCATTGTTAATAAAGTTGCCTATGTTACGCCTTAAAATAACCATCTCTGCTTTAGCCTTAACTATTTTCGTACTTTTTAGCACAAATTCCTTTGCCTTTAATACGCCAAAGGAATTTGCGTCTCTGGGCACCAAAAATATTTCGCATGGCCATTTTTTAAATGCCGCAGATAATAAACTGAGCGCTGGCTCAGCCAGGCCAGAAAGTATTAAAACGGCGCTGCTGTCGCAATATACAAAATGGAAGGGAACGCATTATCGCTGGGGCGGAACGTCGCATAAAGGCGTGGACTGCTCGGCGCTGATGAAGCATATCTTTAGTGAATCTTTGCATACGGATCTGCCACGCTCCACCTTCCAGCAGATTAAAAACGGCCAGCGCGTGGATAAAGCGGCGCTGAAAGCGGGCGACCTGGTGTTTTTCAAAACCCGGCCGGGCGTGCGCCACGTCGGTGTATATCTGGGGAACGCGCAGTTTATGCACGCTTCAAGCAGCCAGGGCGTGACGATTTCGTCTTTATCCAGCGAGTATTGGGATAGCCATTATGAAACTGCCCGCCGCCTGGCCGTGACGGCGGGACAGGCGCAGGCCTGATTCGCTATACTGCGTGTCCAACTCTCAGGATCAGGACACTATGGAACGTTTCTTTGAAAATGCGATGTACTCCGCACGCTGGCTGCTGGCACCGGTTTACTTCGGTTTATCTCTGGCCCTGCTGGCCTTAACGATTAAGTTTTTCCAGGAGATCCTGCACGTTCTGCCGAACATATTCTCCATTGCCGAGGCGGACCTGATTCTGGTGCTGCTTTCGCTGGTGGATATGGCTTTGGTCGGCGGGCTGCTGGTGATGGTGATGTTTTCCGGCTACGAAAATTTTGTCTCGACGCTGAACATCTCCGAAGGCAAAGAGAAGCTGAGCTGGCTGGGGAAAATGGATGCCGGTTCGCTGAAAAACAAAGTGGCGGCTTCCATCGTGGCGATTTCTTCCATTCACCTGCTGCGGGTGTTTATGGATGCCAAAAACGTGCCGGATAACAAGCTGATGTGGTACGTCATTATTCATCTTACCTTCGTACTTTCGGCCTTCGCCATGGGCTACCTGGATAAGCTGTCGCGACAGGCAAAATACTAATACGAGAAAGCCTCTTCCTGTGAAGAGGCTTTTTTTTGCTTATTTGTCTGACGATGCCTGCCAGAGATTCAGCTTGCCGTCTGCGACGTGCTTATCTATGGCGCTAAGCTCCTCGCTGCTGAAATGCAGATTTTTCAGGGCCTGAACGTTCTCGTCCAGCTGTTCCGGGCGGCTGGCTCCAATGAGCACGGAAGTGACTCTTTCATCCTTCAGCAGCCAGCTTAACGCCATCTGCGCCATGCTTTGTCCTCGCTGCTGCGCCATTTCATTGAGCAGGCGCAGGCTGTTCAGATTGGCCTCCGAAAGCATATTTTCCGTCAGGCCGCGGGCCTTTTTGCCTTCCGTTTGCATGCGCGAACCGTCAGGGATCCCGTTCAGGTATTTGCCGGTTAGCAGGCCCTGAGCCAGAGGCGTAAAGGCGATACAGCCCGCGCCGTTTTGCTCAAGCGTATCGAGCAGGCCGCTTTTGTCCACCCAGCGGTTGAGCAGATTATAGGAGGGCTGATGGATAAGCAGCGGGATTTTCCACTCGCGGAGCAGGTCGGCCATTTTCTGCGTTCGCTCCGGCGAGTAGGAAGAAATACCGACGTACAGCGCTTTGCCGCTTTGCACCGCCTGAGCAAGCGCGGAGGCGGTTTCCTCCATCGGCGTATTCTCATCTACCCGGTGCGAGTAGAAGATATCCACGTAGTCCAGCCCCATTCGCCGCAGGCTTTGATCGAGGCTGGCGAGCACGTACTTGCGAGAACCGCCGGAGCCGTAAGGTCCGGGCCACATGTCGTAACCGGCTTTGGTGGAGACAATCAGCTCATCGCGATAGGCGGCAAAATCCTCGCGCAGCAGGCGGCCAAAATTTTCCTCGGCGGAACCCGGCGGCGGGCCGTAGTTATTGGCTAAGTCAAAATGGGTGATGCCGGAATCGAAGGCTTTGTGCAGCAGCGCCCGCTGGGATTCCAGGCTGCTGATGTGGCCGAAATTGTGCCACAGGCCGAGGGAGAGTGCGGGCAGCTTCAGGCCGCTTTTGCCGCAGCGGCGGTACTGCATAGTTTCATAGCGGGAGGGGGAAGCCTGATAGGGCATGGTGTCTCCTTTGCGGATTGCGAACGAATTTGAAACATCGTTCCACTCTACTCCGAATGGCTGACTAACCCCAGACGAGGAGGCGCATTGGTGAAGGCGATCACAGAGTGATAAAAAAACGGCTAATCTCCCTGCATCTCATCGCCGCTTTTGCCTTTATGCCACGCCACGCGGCGGCGGAACATTCTTTTCAGCGCCCGGCTCGCGGTGTTGACCCAGCCGGTAGGCCTTGGATCGGCAAGCATGCTCAGCGCCCGGGCGTAGTCCAGCACCAGGCCCGGCGTCCAGGCCATCGTTTCCGCACGCTTACGGATCTGAAGCGCTACCCAAAGCTCCGGCGTGGACATCAGCTTGCCCATCGCCAGCCAGAACCCCCGCGTTTGCCACAGCCTGCCGACGGAGCCTTCCAGCGCGGCTTCAAGCGCCTTTGCCACGCTGCTGGAACAGTTGCGGTAGGTCAGATTGTAAGACTCGTTCTGACGATAACTTTCCCAGAAGGCCCGCAGGCGGGCCTCGCTGTAATTACGGATGCGCACTTTTCTGGTGGAAGGGCACCACTGCACGGATTCCGTGGCGTAATCGGGCTGGAAAAGGCCCGGCACGTTATTCTCCGGCGTGGCTCGCAGCAGGCGAGCAAACTCGTCCGGCGAGCGGTCGATCAACTCGGCGGGATAGAGGCTGACGTAAATGCCGCTCGGAGATTCCAGCGCGGCGTGGCCGGTAGAAATGACGCCGTCTCGATCGACGGCGGCAATATAGCGATTGATAACCGGACGTGAAATAGTTTGGCCCGGCGCCGAACCGGCGGGTGTCCAGACGTGAACCGTCAGCGCTTTTTCATCGTCGTCGGGCGGCCCGTCCCATTCGACAACGGCGGGCGGCTGCGTATCGGCCTCCTCCATAAATATGGCGCCAGCAAGACCGGGGTTCACCGCGGCGCGCTTAACGCGGTTGGCAAGAATAAACATATTCCAGCCGGCGAAAGCGAGGCCCAGCCCGAGGCAGTAGGGCACCGTGCCCGCATAGTTTGAAGGCCACGGCTGAAAGAAGAAAATCGCCAGCGCAATCTCGAGGATTCCGCCGCATAGCGCAGGACGCCAGCGACGGTAGCGCACCACCACCGCGGAGGCGATTTGCAGCGAGCCGTCGAACAGAAATAGCAGGCCAAAAATCATCGACAGCACGACGTTACCATCGTGATGACCGGCGAGAATCAGCATGGCCGCAAGGACAAACGCGCTGCCTTTGACGTAGCGGAGTATGCGCTGACCGCCCATTCCGCTGTGCGCCACCATTAAGGTCGCGGCGCCCTCAAACAGGAGCAGGCAGGCGAAAGGCTCAATGGGGAAGAAGAGCGATCCGTCGAGGGCGTCAACAAAGATAACCACGCCTGCAATCAGCGTGATCCAGCCGAAACGGCGCAGGCCGCGCCAGTGAGAGCGCAGGAAATCGACGCCGAGCAGGATCATGGTTAACCGCATCATCAAGGTGAGTCCTGAAATGAGCCTTTCACATTTATAGCCCACGCGCCGTAAGCGTGCGCTGTAACTTCTTTGCGACAGGGCAGAGGCGTGTTCGTAGAATATTCTGTATTCACAATATTGCGGGATAAGCCGTTGATTGTCTTATAGAGAAATGAGATATTTCGCCCTCGTAACTCCCGAATCCTGTGCGCACCGATACCGTGAATTTGCGGCAAAATTAAAGCCCGGGCGCAGCCTTAATACCCAAGGAAAAGTATGCGTAAATTAAAAGCTGTTGCGGCGTTTGGTATTCTGCTGTTGGTCGGATGCGCGCAGAATGCGCCGATAAAAGCGGTTACTCCCGCGCCGCAGCCCGTAGCTGTTTCCCAGCCCGCGGCACCGCTTGTGAACAGCCAGCCGGAAAACAGCCACGCGAAAAATATGCAGCAGTGCCGTAAAGAGCTGGAAGCCATGCAGACATACAGCCAGGCCTCGTATGATAAATACCTGTCTGAGGTGCAGAAGCTCACGGCAACCATCAACAGATATCGCCAGGTTGAGTCGTCGGTTAGCCCGGAAATCAACGGCATTATGCTGCCGAAGACCGAGTTCCAGATGCGCGAGCTTTGTTTCCGAATCAAAAGCCGTCTGCTGGATCTGATGGTGAAGGCGGCCTGATAGCCGCTAAGTCAAAAGAACCAGCCTGCGGGCTGGTTTTTTTATGGGTTTTCTTGGGGGGGAGCCCGTCATTACATCGAGCCAGATAGCCGAGGCTTAGGGTGTTTTTAAGGTCTCATGGCGTGTTTAGCTCGATTTTACCGTCGTCGCACAACAGCATTTTGGATGAATACGTTTCAGGCTAACGGCTGATGCCCTCATCTTCAGCCTCCGATAAAGGGTCGCTTTCCGGCGTTTCTAAATTCGTTATCACCTGAACCACATCGCCAATGCCACCAATTTTAATTTCACTGGTGCGATTCATTTTGCTTTTATCTATCAGCAATAAAGACTGGAGTGCACGCTTAAGCAGCAGCGATTTAAATTCAGCGTTGTAGCTGTTGGAATCCCATAAAATACCTTCTCTATCAATGCCTTCACACGAAAATATGAAGAGGTCGATTTCGAGTTCTTTGAGCTGGGAAAGGATGGCTGGATTGACATAACACGCATATTTACGCTGCAGCAGTCCACCGGAGCTGATGAGCTGGATATGTTCCCGTTTCGATAGCTCCTGGCAAATGCGCACGCTGTTGGTGAACACGGTAATATCAATATCGGGTAACTGCTTTGCCAGGTACCAGCAGGTTGAGCTGGCATCAAGGGCAATCGTCATTCCCACATCGATCCACGGCAGCGTTTGACGGGCTATATCGGCTTTGCTGGTGAGATGGCTTTTCAAGCGAGCGCTGAAGGGATCGCCGTTGTCTTGGGTGTCGCGCTTAATACTTTTGGCGCGGCCATGTTGGCGGATGATCTTACCTTGTGCCTGTAGCGCGTTGAGATCGCGTCGGATAGTCTCTTTGCTGACATGTAACAGCTCGGCAAGATCTTCAGTGGTCAGGGTTTCATGCTGTCGGATGAGTTGTACGATAGCCTGATGGCGATCTGTTTTCACGATGGCTCTCCTCTCACGAAAAGCCATGCGCCGGGTTCGGCCTAATGGCTGGCGCATGGTTAAATCCAGAGCCAGAGATTAAGGCGTCACCCCTTTTTTTAACAGGATATTCCCATATTTAGCCGTCTCGCCTGTGATGACGATCGCAAAGGCCTTTTGGGCACGTTCGTAAAAGGCAAAGCGATCGATACGAGTGACCGAAAGATCGCTGCGATCGGGGCTCGACAATGCCTGCAAATATCGCTGCTCCACGCTGGTATCCAGCGTATCGCCTGCAACTGCTGCCATCATTACCAGCGGCGGGGCGTAGCTATCGAGTTCAAACAGCGGGATGATGGCGGCCAGTAAATCGTTGACGCGCAGCCCGTCGGCCCGAATGACCTTTGGCCCCATGCTATGAGCGGGAAAATGCGCATCGGAGAAAATGATTTCATCGCCATGCCCCATCTCTGCCAGGGTTTTAAGCAACTGAGGTGAGATCAGCGGGGAGATATTCTTCAGCATTTTATACTCCTTCCATAAGCAGATTATTTTCGTGGGCAAGCGATTGATAGATCTCGCTTTGCTCGCCGGGATAATAAGATTGATAGTGATAATTCACCTGCTGACGAGCCTGTTCTGGCGAATCGTAGTAACCCACGCCGCTCCAGGCGAACATCGCGGCGCCTAATACGGTGGTTTCTGCATCGTGCAGAACTTTAACCGGAAGGTTTAAAACATCGGCTTTAATCTGATTCCACAGCATATTTCGGCTGCCGCCGCCAACCAGCAATAATTCTTTAGATGCAAACCCGCCAATGTTTTCCAGCACCGCGAGATTTTGTTGGAGTTGCCAGGAAAGCCCCTCGAGGGCGGAACGGTAGAAATGGCCGCGTTCGGTGTGCAGGCGCATACCGCGCCAACCGGCCTGAGCGTGGTTATCAAGCAGCTGGCAGTTCATGCGAAGGCCTTCCGCGCCGGGACGAATTGCGTCGGCTTCGCTAATCATTTGGGCATAGGCATCGGGGATTTTTTCGTTAGGCCAATAGAGCTGGCGCACTCTTTCCAACACGCCGGACGCCAGCCACTGAAGACCCGGGTTGAACAGCCCCTGGCGGCTATCAAGTTCGCAGGTCGAACCGGCAAAACGCGGCAGCAGCGATGTATTTACCTGTGGTGTGCGAACCATCAGGATTTCCCATGTACCGGATGACAACACGGGCTGATCAAGTTCGGCACCGGAGCCAAACAGGGCGAACTGGGTATCATGACCGGCGGAAATCACCGGTGTGCCTACGGGAATGCCAAGGCGTCCGGCCATATCCGGTAATAAATTGCCAACATGCTCCCCTGCGGCGACCATGCGTGGGAAGAGCGTGGAGGGGAGGCCTGTGCGTTGTAAAATAGTCTCGCTAAAGGTTTCTTGACGTACGTCGAGCAGCTGGCTGGTGCCGGCCATAGTGCGATCGGTGGTGAGTTCGCCGGTCAGCCGGTAGTTAATCAGCGACGAAATAAACAGCCATGCGTCCGCCTGTTCTAATAACTCGGGCCGATTTTCTTTTATCCAGATCAGCTTATACAAAGTATTAAAGCTAAATTGACCGATACCGGAAATAGTTTGCAGTTCGCCGGGCGTAATATAGCGATCAATTTTCTCCATAATCGCCGCCGTTCGCCGACACTTCCAGCTAATCACTGGATAGAGTAGTTCACCGTTTTTATCGACCAGCGCACCGTCAACGCCAAAGGTGGTTACGCTCAGCGCATGAACCTGGTAGCCGCTTAACTGTGGCATGAGCCGCTGGCAGCAATCAGCAAAGCGCTGCAAAATGTCATCTAATGACCAGATATGCCATTGGTCATTTTCTGCGGCGGGCTGGCTCGCATTGGCGGTTGACGCCTTAGCGACCACGATGCCCTTGGCGTCTACCGCCATGGCGCGAATATTGGTGGCCCCGCAGTCTAAAATGATCACCACATCATGATTCATAGTGGCTCCTGGTGAATAAATATAAACAGGTTTATCCCGCCCCAACCCTCCTCTTGTCAGGGGAGGGCGTGGTTCAGTGACGCAAGCCGAACTCGGTCCGCACCTCCCTCTGCGAAAGGGGAGGTTGGGAGGGGGTCAATCCCACGCGTTATTTTTTATACAAAGGCCCGTAGTTTTGGCAGGCGCGATAGTCCTGGCCTTCGGTGTCCATGCCGTGTGCGGCCCATGATGATGGGCGATAGATTTCGCCGTCTTCCACGTTATGCATACACACCGGAATACGCAGCATTGATGCCAGCGTAATCAGGTCTGCACCCACGTGACCAATGGTCAGTACGCCGTGGTTAGCTCCCCAGTTCCCCATCACAGAGTACACATCGGTAAAGGGGCCTTTGCCGGTTAAGCGTGGGGCAAACCATGTGGTTGGCCACGTTTCGTTGGTGCGCTTATCTAATGTGTCATGCACGTCTTTAGGCAGCTCAACGCTCCAGCCTTCCGCGATCTGCAATACTGGCCCAATGCCTTTAATGATATTGACGCGGGACAGGGTGAAAGGAACGCCGCCGCGGGTCAGGAAACGAGATGAATAGCCGCCGCCGCGGAAATATTCGTGGATTGCAGGACACCATTCTGTGGCTTGCAGGCATGCATCCGCTTCTTTCTGGCTGATTTGCCAATGCGGTTTCATGGTTGGGTTACCCTGCGCGTCAAGCTGACGGCATGCGCCATCGAGCGCCGCAGAGCCTGAGTTAATCAGATGGATGATGCCGTCTTTGGCATGGCCTGCGAGTTCACTTCCGGTCACGCGTTTTACGGCCTCAGGTGACCAGTAGGTGCGAACGTCAGCAAACACCTGTGCGGTGCCGGTTAGCAGGTGACCGAACAGCATCGCGACGCCGTTCAGGCTATCGTTTTCAGTTGCCACCACAAAGGGTTTACGCACGCCGTTCCAGTCGAACGAGCTATTGAGTAAAGCTTCTGCGGTATCGCCATTAGGATATTGATCGGTCCAGTGACGCTGGCCCTGGAAGCCTGCCGCAATCGCGTTATAGCCCAGCGATTCCTCTACGAACCCTTGCTGAGCCAGTTTTTCGTTGCCTTGCAGCATGTCGCGAATACACATTGCCATCAGCAAGCTTTCACGTAATACCGCTCGGCTGCTTTCTGGCGAACGACGATATTGTTCGGCGTTAAGGTCAGGCCCAAAGCGGAAATTGTTATCCGCCCACGAAAGCGCGAGTTCCAGCTCTTCGGTATCGTAAATCTTCTGATCGATACGGCGGCGTAGCTCGGTCATATCCACAGACTGCACTTTCATACCGAGCCAGGATTCAAAAAAGTTATGATCAACGATGGAGCCTGCAATCCCCATTGAGACGCCGCCCAGCGACATATAACTTTTACCTTTCATGCTGGCGACGGCTAAACCAGCCCGCGCAAAGCGTAGAAGTTTTTTCTGTACGTCAGCAGGAATACTGTCATCGCCACCGTCTTGCACATCGTGGCCATAAATAGAAAACGCAGGGATGCCCTTTTGGCTATGTGCCGCCAACGCTGCTGCCAAATATACCGCGCCCGGGCGTTCGGTGCCGTTAAAGCCCCAGATGGCTTTCGGGCGCATTGGGTCCATGTCGATAGTTTCGCTGCCGTAGCACCAGCAGGGAGTGACGGTGATGGTTAATCCCACATTCTGGCGGCTGAATTTATCTTCACAGGCGGCAGATTCTGCCATCCCAGCAATACAGCCGTCGGCAATAACGCATTCAACTGCGGCGCCGCAGGCGTGACGCAGCTGCTCGCTTATTAGCTGCGCGGTGGCTTGCGCCATATTCATGGTTTGTTCTTCAAGCGACTCGCGTACCCCCATGCGGCGGCCATCAATAACGGGGCGGATACCTATTTTGGGCAGATTTTGTAGGGTCTGGTGTTGGCTATTCATTCTTATATTCCTCACGTTAATCGGTAGGTTGTCTTTATCAAGGTTGAATTGCTTGGGCCGCTGCGCGCGGCATGATGTTTGATCTGAATCTGGCAAAGATGAAAATGATGGCGAAGCACAGCGCCGGGATCAGCTCTGCGGTTGGGATGTTGCCCGCCGCATCGCTAACAAAGCCCATGACCGGTGTGACAATGCCGCCGCCGATAATGGTCATCACAATAATGGATGAACCATATTTGGTGTCCTGGTCTAATCCCTTAATCCCTAAGGAGAAAATGGTCGGATACTGGATAGACATGAACATGCTGCACAGCGTCAGCGCGATGAGGCCTGTGTGGCCGCCTGCTGCTGCGGAAATGATGCATAACAGCATGGAAATAAAGGCATAGATGGCTAATACCTTGTGCGGCGCATAGTGACGGATAAGCCACGTTCCGCTAAAGCGACCGATAAAGAAGCACACCATGGTGGCAGTCAGGTAATTGGCGGCGAACCCCGGCGTTGTGCCTGGAAGCTCCTCAATGGCGTAGCGGATCAGATAACTCCAGCAGGCGGTTTGGGCACCGACATAGCAAAACTGCGCTAATACGGCCCAGCGCCAATGACGGACACGTAGCAAGCGCGATACCGAAGCCAGCAGGGAGCCACCTTTGTTATCGCTATGCGCATCACTTTGAATTGTTGGGAATTTCGTGAAGGCAATCAGTAAGGCAACAAACAGTACAATGGCCACGATCATCATGTAGGGAGACTGAACCGCCAACACCAGGCTGTGGTTATAGGCCGCCAGCTGCTCTGGCGTCATTTGGCTTAACACTTCGGCTGGCTGATGCGGAACATGAGATAAAATCAGTCCCTGGCCAAAGACGACGGCAATAATGGCACCAAATGAGTTAAAGGTTTGCGCTAAATTAATTCTGAAGTGCCCCGATTCTTCTGGGCCTAATACCGTAACAAAAGGATTGGCCGCCGTTTCTAAACAGCCTAGCCCTGCTGCTATGATAAATAATCCAATGAGAAATAAGGTGTAATTCATTCCTTCTGCGGCAGGCCAGAATAACGCAGCGCCAATGGCGTAAAATAATAGGCCAGTAATAATTCCTGCCTTGTAGCTGAGTTTTTTCATTAATATCCCAGCGGGAATAGGGATTAAGAAGTAACCAAAATAAAAAGCCGACTGTATAAGCCCGGCTTGAAAGTTCGTTAAGGTAAACGCCTGCTGAAACTGAGGCAGTAAAATATCATTTAAGTTGTTGGCGACAGCCCATAAAAAGAAAAGTGAACATAGTAATGCAAAAGGAATTAAGTAATTTCCCTGGCGTTCATGACTGGCAACGCGGTAGTTTTCTGACTGGATTGAAACGTTTCCCATAGCGCCCTCGTTAGATCATACGGAGATATTGTGTATACCCTTCCTACTTGAAGCAGCTTCAGCGTTGGCTAAGCTTGGTCAGCTGAATCACTGGCTAAAGTAAGCTCATCGGCATTGACTCTCTTGCCGCCTGGGTGCCACTCCAATTATTTTTGGCATAAATCTGTTCTTCTTCCGCAGTAACCCGTTCAGGCACTCCCCGTTTAATCGGGAGCGAGGTGCAATCATGCCGTTTATGCGGTAAGTGAAGTTATTTTTAAAACAAAAAAGGACCAAAAGTATGAGTTCAGTCACATTCAATATTATTGGGGGCGGAAATGTGAAGGTAGTCACTTTAATAAATCAAAAAACATGCCCGTTTTAATCAGGTCAGGATTAAAAAACACAAATAGAATGCCCGATTATTTTATTTTTAATTTAAACGGTCAGTTCTCTGTTTGTTTGTATAGATGTGCCCGTTTTTATTTTATGGAGATTAAACGGACATTTTTGTTTTTCTGTTTGTGTGCTTTTTATATGGTGGTGAGGTGATTGTAGTGAACTACGTCACATATTTTAATCAGGTTTTTTATTGTTGTTCTCTACAGGATAAATATGACGGCTATCAACATCGTTATTTTTAATTGACTGATTCCAACAATAATCAGAGGGGTAACAAATGGAAAGAGATTCATTGGCTCGCGAAATAATTCATACCTGCCTGGAAATGACACGTCTGGGACTCAATCAGGGAACGGCAGGTAATGTTAGCGTACGCTATCGTGATGGGATGCTGATTACTCCAACGGGTATCCCTTACGAGAATTTGAGCGAGTCAGATATTGTTTATATCGATCGGCAGGGGAAACACGATGAGGGAAAGGTTCCTTCAAGCGAATGGCGTTTCCATCAGATTGCGTATCAAACGCGCCCAGAGGACAACGCGGTGGTGCACAACCATGCCGTGAACTGTACGGCGGTTTCTATTCTCAATCGCCCAATCCCAGCCATTCATTACATGATCGCCGCCGCCGGTGGCAGCACCATTCCCTGTGCGCCTTATGCGACATTTGGTACCAAACAACTCTCTGAACATGTTGCCGTTGCGCTCAAAAACCGCAAAGCCACGCTGTTACAGCATCACGGCATGATTGCCTGCGAGGCGAATTTACAAAAGGCTTTGTGGCTGGCCCACGAAGTTGAAGTTTTGGCCGAGCTTTATCTGGCAACGCTGCCAATCGCTGATCCGGTACCGGTATTGTCTGATGAAGAAATCGCCATTGTGCTGGAGAAATTCAAGACTTACGGCCTGCGTGTGGAAGAGTAGCGCGGCGACGATATTTCTCACTAAAGGGTTTTTATTATGACAAATCGAATGATTTTGAATGAAACGTCGTGGTTTGGCCGTGGCGCGGTGGATGAGTTAGTGCCAGAGGTTTTACGCCGCGGTTATGGGAAAGCGCTGATCGTAACCGACGCTCAACTGGTTGCCTGTGGCGTGGTGGAAAAGGTGACCGCTAAACTCGATGCCGCTGGATTGGAATACCAGATTTTTGATCGCGTGGTGCCTAATCCCACTATCGCCGTTGTACAGCATGGACTGGCAAGGTTTTACGAGAGTGGAGCCGATTACCTGATCGCCATTGGCGGCGGTTCACCGCAGGATACCTGCAAAGCCATTGGGATTATCAGCGCTAACCCTGAGTTTGAGGACGTGCGCAGTTTAGAAGGCGTTGCGCCGACCCAAAGCCCAGGCGTGCCGATTTTAGCGATTCCCACTACGGCAGGAACGGCGGCTGAAGTGACCATTAACTACGTGATCACCGATGAGGAGAATCGTCGGAAGTTTGTTTGTGTCGATCCTCACGATATCCCGCTGGTGGCCTTTATCGACGCCGATATGATGGACGACATGCCCGCCAGTTTGAAAGCCGCAACGGGTGTGGATGCGCTTACCCATGCGATTGAGGGATTTATTACCCGTGGCGCATGGGAGCTTACCGACACGCTGCATTTGAAAGCGATTGAAATCATTGCTCGTTCACTGCGTAGCTCGGTTGCCGGCCTGCCAGAGGGCGTTGAAGATATGGCGTTAGGGCAATATGTGGCGGGGATGGGATTCTCTAACGTGGGATTAGGCCTGGTGCACGGTATGGCCCATCCGTTAGGCGCGTTTTATAACACGCCGCACGGCGTAGCCAACGCGATTTTGCTGCCTCATGTTATGCGTTATAACGCGGAATATACCGGTGAAAAATACCGCCAGATTGCCCTGGCTATGGGGGCTGATGTGGCACACGCTTCGTTGGAGCAGGCGCGAGAAGCGGCAGTTCAAGCGGTAGAAGCACTGAATCGTGATGTTGGTATTCCCGCTTCGCTAAAAGAGGTTGGCGTGTGTGAAGAGGATATCCCTGAGCTTGCACAGGCGGCGTTTGACGATGTTTGCACCGGGGGAAATCCGCGCGGGGCAAAAATTGAAGAGATCCAGGAGCTGTATCGGCAGGCGATGTGATGCATGAAAAGCATTGAATATATAGGATTGATATAACATTCTGAACTGTAGTGGCGCACTGAATCTGCCGGACAGGTATACGTGACGGAAATAACACTTATTGTCCATTTGAAGATCGGTGGATAACGATACGGCAATCGGAGGGCAAGGAGTTTCTAAAGGGAAATGTTCAGGCTGGATGGAAGAGGTAAAACAGCTATGTCTGCGACCAGAACACCCAGAAATCTACCGGAACGTCAGAAAGCAAAAAACCAGCCCGTAGGCTAGTTTCTCTAATAGTGGTGCCCGGACTCGGACAAAAACGTCGGGAACGTTTTTGAACAGCGCTTGCGCTGGCCCCCTGGGGTGAGTCTCATGGATGAGACGAATAATCGGTTTTTATTTAGTGAACAGGTTCTATGAAGAGTCCAGACGGCAGAAAGCAAAAAACCAGCCCGTAGGCTGGTTTCTCTAAATAGTGGTGCCCGGACTCGGAATCGAACCAAGGACACGGGGATTTTCAATCCCCTGCTCTACCGACTGAGCTATCCGGGCAACGGGGCGCATTAAACCGTAAAGCCTATTATTCGTCAACGAATTTGTACGGACTCGCTGTGCGTTTGCATGAATAATGTGCGCTATGTCGAAGCTCTCAGCCGCCGCGAGTCTTGAACCTCCGGGAAGAAGGTGCCATGATTGCGCGGAATTTTTCTTATCCGTTGCGGAGCGCGTATTGATGTTCACAGTCAATGTTCACCGACATCTCCCGATGGCGCTCCCCGTCCTTTCTCAGCTTTCCCGAAGACCCTCGCTCACCATGCGGTGAGGGCGACGCACGCTTGCTGCTGGACAACAGTAAAATCAGGTGACGCCTGGTTTTACTGATGTCTCGCGGTCGGAGTGAAATCTCCTCAAGACCCGCAGACGCCTTCGCCGGGGAGCGTTCCCCTTGCCGTGCCTTCTGGCACCCACTCATCCTTGAGCTTTTGGGATTTGTGCTTATGAAATCATTGAAAATTGCCGCCAGCCACGACGTGGTTGCCACGCTTTCTACCCATCGCGAAGTGGTTGCGCTCGACGGCACCGACTTTACCGACGTTGCGGCGGTTGTGCTGTCCGCAGCCGATAGCCGCAGCGGTATCCTGGCGCTGTTAAAACGCACCGGTTTTAATCTTCCCGTTTTTTTAGCCGCGGACTTCCAGCCTGAAGATCGGGCGGCGTTTAGCGGTGTAATCACCGGGAAAGCGCAGGATTATCTGGAGCTGGAAACTGCCGCGACAGAATATGAAGAAAGCCTGCTGCCGCCGTTTTTTGACACGCTGACAAAGTATGTGGCGATGGAAAACAGCACCTTTGCCTGTCCGGGACATCAGCACGGCGAATTCTTTAAAAAGCATCCCGCCGGGCGTCAGTTCTATGATTTCTTCGGCGAGAATGTTTTTCGCGCCGACATGTGCAACGCGGACGTGAAGCTGGGCGATTTGCTGATCCATGAAGGTTCGGCCAAGCACGCGCAGAAATTTGCCGCCAAAGTGTTCCACGCGGATAAAACCTATTTTGTGCTCAACGGCACTTCGGCGGCCAATAAGGTTGTCACCAACGCGCTGCTGACCCGCGGCGATCTTGTGCTATTCGATCGTAACAACCATAAATCGAACCACCACGGCGCGCTGATTCAGGCGGGTGCCACGCCGGTTTACCTCGAAGCGGCCCGCAATCCGTTTGGGTTTATCGGCGGCATCGACGCGCACTGTTTCGACGACGCCTGGCTTCGTGGCTTAATCAGTGAGGTGGCCCCCGAACGCGCGCAGGATGAGCGGCCTTTCCGTCTGGCGGTTATCCAGCTGGGCACCTACGACGGCACGATTTATAACGCGCGTCAGGTGGTGGATAAGATCGGTCATCTTTGCGACTACATCCTGTTTGACTCCGCGTGGGTCGGCTACGAGCAGTTTATCCCGATGATGGCCGACTGTTCACCGCTGCTGCTGGATCTGCACGAAAACGATCCGGGCATTTTTGTCACGCAGTCGGTGCACAAGCAGCAGGCCGGGTTCTCGCAGACTTCGCAGATCCACAAGAAGGATAATCATATTCGTGGCCAGGCGCGTTTCTGCCCGCATAAACGTCTGAATAACGCCTTTATGCTGCATGCTTCTACCAGTCCGTTCTATCCGCTGTTTGCCGCGCTGGATGTGAATGCGAAGATCCACGAAGGCGAGAGCGGTCGTCGCCTGTGGGCGGAATGCGTTGCGCTGGGTATTGAAGCGCGCAAGGCGGTTATCGCTAACTGCAAGATGATCAAACCGTTTATTCCGCCCGTGGTGGCCGGCAGACCATGGCAGGATCATCCGACCGATATCATTGCTCAGGAGCGGCGTTTCTTCAGCTTTGAGCCTGGCGAAAAATGGCACGGCTTTGAAGGCTATGAGAAGGACGAATATTTTGTCGATCCGTGCAAGCTGCTGCTGACCACGCCGGGAATCGATCCGCAAACCGGCCGCTACGCAGAGTTTGGGATCCCGGCGGCGATTCTGGCCAACTATCTGCGTGAAAACGGCGTGGTGCCGGAGAAGGCGGATCTCAACTCGATCCTCTTCCTGCTTACGCCTGCGGAAAGCGCCGATAAGCTGGCCCGGCTGGTCGCCATGCTGGCCCAGTTTGAGCAGCATATTGAGGACGATACGCCGCTGGCCGACGTGCTGCCGACTCTCTACCAGAAGTATTCCGTGCGCTACAAAGGCTACACGCTGCGCCAGCTTTGCCAGGAAATGCACGATCTTTACGTCAGCTTTGAGGTGAAGGATCTGCAAAAGTCGATGTTCCGCAAAGCCAGCCTGCCGCAGGTTGTGATGAATCCGCAGGACGCCAACAGCGAGTTTATCCGCGGCAACGTGGAGCTGGTGCGTTTAAGCGAGGCGGAAGGACGCATTGCCGCTGAAGGCGCGCTGCCGTATCCCCCGGGGGTGCTGTGCGTGGTGCCGGGCGAAGTCTGGGGCAGCGCCGCGCTGCGCTACTTCCTGGCGCTGGAAGAGGGCGTGAATATGCTGCCGGGCTTCTCGCCGGAGCTGCAGGGCGTATATAGCGAAACGGATGCGGACGGGATTAAGCGGCTGTACGGATATATGGTGAAGTAACGATTTGATGCCCCCAAACGGGGGCATCAGTATGTTAGCGCCGACGATAGCTCTTCTGCGCGGTATTGACTTTGTACAGATAGCGGCGCGATTCCGATGAAGGATGGCGCGTGGTCAGCGTTTGATAAACATCGTCCGCGTTCATGCTGTTGATGATATTAAACGCGCGGGTTTTATCGTTGTGGAATACGCGCAGCACGCTGCCTGCGCCGCCGTTGTAAGCGGTGATCACCGCGTAGCGACGCGAGGTTGGGTTATCGATGCCGCTCAGGTAGCTGTCCTGCAAAATGGCCAGATACGCCGTGCCGGTGTCGATATTGCTTTCCGGATCGAACAGGAAGCTGCGGCTTGGCTTGCCCCATTTCCCCTGCGATTTAAAGACGTCCACGCCCGCGCTGTGCTGCACCACCTGCATTAGCCCCAGCGCGTCGGCATGGCTGACAGCATAGGGGTTAAAGCTGGATTCGGTTTGCATAATCGCCAGAATCAGCGACTCGTCCACGCCGTATTTCTTCGAGGCTTTGCGCACCATGCCGATGTATTTATGGGCGCGTTTATCAAGGTGGTTTGGCACCAGATTAATTGTCACGCTATAGACGATTTTCAGCCCGGTTGAACGGCTTTTCATGCGCGTTTGCAGCAGATAGTCGGCAAACTTTGAGGCGCGGCCTTCCCAGCGGATCGGCTGGCCAGTGTTATCCACCACCTGGCCGTACAGGAACGGCATCTTCGAGATCAGCACGTCGTTGGCGTCGGAGTACAAATCGATTGAGCCAGGATCGTCGCCCATCAGCAGGGTGGTGATAATCGCCTGACGCAGATGCGCAGCCGGATCGGTCCCGGCAATGGTTTCGATGGTGATCGTACCGTCATCAAAGTTGATGTGGCTGCGGGTCAGGTACTGGTCGGTGTACTTGACGTAGTCCTTCGGCCCGGCGATCAGGACTTCTTTCATGCCCCAGATATTTTCAATGTTGTGGGCAAACTGCCCCATCAAAATATCGAATCCGTTCGTGTCCTTAACAAATTCTTCGTTATAGGCGTCGTCTTTTTTGCTCGAACACGAAATGAGCAGCGGGGCAACCAAAGCAAGCGCGAGAAGTTTTTTCATCTTTCCGTGTATGTTTTTTACGTGTTGTTAAGTGCAAAAAGGCCGCAAGCGGCCCTTTGTTTTATTTGATTATTTCTCTGGCGGCGTGAAGCCTTCGATGTGCACTTCTTTGCCTTCGAACAGGAAGTTCACCATTTCGGCTTCCAGCTCTTTGCGATGCTCCGGGTTCATCATGCTCATTTTGCGTTCGTTAATCAGCATGGTTTGTTTGGTTTGCCACAGCGCCCAGGCTTCTTTAGAGATTTCGTTATAAATGCGCTTGCCCAGCTCGCCGGGATAAAGCTGGAAGTCCTGGCCTTCAGCCTCGCGCTGCAGGTAGGTACAAAAAATTGTTCTGCTCATGTTTATTCCTCTTCGAGAGCTCGCTGGGTGTTAACCCCCACCGGCTCCGCGTGTAATTGCTGTAACAGGCGCTCCACGGGGGCGGCAAGGCCCACGGAAGGTGGCTGCGCTAAGTTATACCAGAGAGCGGTTCCTTCATCCATGCAGCCCGTGAATGAATGCACGGGAAGCCACATAGGCACAATATCCAGATGGAAATGGCTGAAGGTATGGCGGAAGGCGGTTAGTTGCGTGAGATTCCTGGCCGATATGCCTCGCTGCGCCAGCCATTCGCGAAGCTCTTCCTCGGTGGCGAACTGCGGGAAACAGTAAAGGCCGCCCCACAGCCCTGACGCCGGGCGCTGGGCAAGGTGAACGCTCTGCTGGTGCTGCATCATCAGGAAGTAGCCGGTGCGTTCCGGAATCGTCACCTTTGGCTTTTTGCCGGGGTAATTTGCCCAGCTGTGGTTTGCGTAGGCCACGCAGCCGTTGCTTAGCGGACAGAGTTCGCATTTAGGTTTTGAGCGCGTGCAGACCATTGCGCCCAGGTCCATCATCGCCTGGTTAAACTGGCTGACGCCCTGCGCCGGCGTGACGTCCTCACTGATTTGCCACAGGCGTTTTTCCACGTCTTTTTTACCCGGCCAGCCGTCAATTGCATAGCAGCGGGCGAGCACGCGCTTCACGTTGCCGTCGAGAATCGGGAAGTGCTTGCCGAGTGAGAGGGACAAAATTGCCCCAGCCGTTGAACGCCCTATGCCCGGCAGGTCTGCGACTTCTTCAAACGTATCCGGGAAGACGCCAGCGTGAAGGCTGGCGACCTGCTGGGCGGCTTTATGCAGGTTGCGCGCCCGGGCGTAATAGCCCAGGCCGGTCCACAGATGAAGCACTTCATCCAGCGGAGCATTAGCGAGATCGGTTACCGTCGGGAAACGCGC
Source organism: Buttiauxella sp. (assembly GCA_036489025.1). Taxonomy (GTDB): domain Bacteria; phylum Pseudomonadota; class Gammaproteobacteria; order Enterobacterales; family Enterobacteriaceae; genus Dryocola. The sequence goes on along the minus strand of DASXGN010000010.1, from coordinate 145,178 downwards.
CATAAAGCGCTCAAAGTAAGGAATAACGGTCGCCACCTGGGTTTGTTGCAACATCACTTCTGAGAGCCATACTTTGTATGGCGTCTTCTCGAGCTGCCAGGGCAGCGTTTTACGCCCGAACTTTTGGTACCAGTCCAAAACCTGGTGGGCGAATTGAGGCGCTTGTAGGGTCAACGCGAGGCATCCGGCAAAGGGTGAAATCAGGGTGCCGATTCCAGCACAGACCACGGAGGGCTGTAAACCGGAACTTTCCGGTGCTTGTTCTTGCAACTCATCACTAACTTTGGATAATGCCCGTTTCCCGAACACTAACACGTAGCCAAAACCCATGAAGAATGACGTCATTTCACCGGAATTTAATGAAGAAGGCCGCGCGCTGCGCCGGATTCGTAGCTTTGTCCGTCGCCAGGGCCGCCTGACCAAAGGCCAGGAGTACGCGCTGGAAAACTACTGGCCGGTGATGGGCGTCGAATTCGAAGCCGCACCCGCTGATTTTGCCACGCTGTTTGGTCGCGAGGCGCCGGTCACGCTGGAAATTGGTTTCGGTATGGGGTCATCCCTGGTGGCGATGGCGCAGGCGTTGCCGGGGCATAACTTCCTCGGCATTGAGGTTCACTCGCCGGGCGTGGGTGCGTGCCTGAGCACCGCGCATGAAGAGGGCGTCGAAAACCTGCGCGTAATGTGCCACGATGCCGTTGAAGTGCTGGAAAACATGATTCCTGACAATTCTTTAAACATGGTTCAGCTCTTTTTCCCCGATCCGTGGCATAAAGCGCGTCATAATAAGCGCCGTATCGTTCAGGTACCTTTTGCGGAGCTGGTGAAAAGCAAACTGAAACTGGGCGGCGTGTTCCATATGGCGACCGACTGGGAACCTTATGCGCAACACATGCTCGAAGTGATGTCCTCTATTGACGGTTATCAAAACCAGTCGAAGAGTCACGACTACGTACCGCGTCCGGATTCACGGCCGGTGACCAAATTTGAACAACGTGGCCATCGTCTTGGTCACGGCGTATGGGACTTAATGTTCGAGAGGGTAAAATAATGGCAAAAAATCGTAGCCGTCGTTTGCGTAAAAAAATGCATATCGACGAATTCCAGGAGCTGGGGTTCTCAGTTGCATGGCGTTTCCCGGAAGGCACCTCGGAAGAACAGATCGACAAAACCGTTGATGCTTTTATCAATGACGTGATTGATAAAAATGGCCTGGCCTTCGACGGCGGCGGCCACCTTGCGTGGGATGGCTTAATCTGCATGCAGGAAATTGGTAAATGCACCGAAGAGCATCAGGCTCTGGTGCGTAAATGGCTGGAAGAACACAAGCTTGAGGACGTTCGCACCAGCGACCTGTTCGACGTCTGGTGGGATTGATTCAGTCTTAAGACAGCGGGTCGGTTTAACCGGCCCGTTTTTGTATCAGGAGAAGCTATGATTCGTAAGGCTCTGATGGGCGCGCTGCTGCTGAGCGCAATGCAGGCGCAGGCCGACTATAAATGCAGCGTGACCCCGCGCGACGACGTGGTGATTAGCCCGCAGTCCGTGCAGGTGGTTGGTGAAAACGGCAACTTAGTGATTGCCCCGGACGGCAGCCTGCAGTTCAACGGCAAGCCGCATACCCTGAATGCCACGCAGCGCCAGCTGGCGGTTAACTATCAGCAGGCTTTGCGTACCGATCTGCCGTGGATTGATACCGGCGCGCGTAATCGCGTTGAGAAAGGGCGCGTGGCGCTGGATAAAATCATCGCGCAGGAAGTGGGTGAGAGCAGTAATATGCGCGGCCGCCTGACCAAGCTGGACGCTCAGCTTAAAGAGCAGATGAACCGCATTATCGAACACCGCCAGGACGGATTAACTTTCCACTATAAGGCTATCGATCGGGTGCGTGCCGACGGCCAGCAGCTGGTGAATCAGGCGATGGGCGGTATCCTGCAGGACAGCATTAACGAGATGGGCGCGAAGGCGGTGCTCAAAGGCGGCGGCAACCCGTTACAGGGCGTGCTGGGCAGCCTGGGCGGCCTGCAAACGTCGATTCAGAACGAGTGGAAGAATCAGGAAAAAGATTTCGAACAGTTTGGCCGCGATGTGTGCAGCAAAGTGGTGACGCTGGAAGGCCAGCGGAAAGGGCTGGTTGAGACGCTGAAGTAAAAAATTTTGGCGGATGGCGCAACGCCATCCGCCATCTACTCAAATCACTCCGCTAAAAAAATCTCCAACAGAGAATTCAGAAACAGCTTGCCGTGCTCGGTTATCTGCCAGCAATCCGCCGTCTCCACCAGATAGTCCTTCGCTATCGCTTCGTTCAGCTGCGGGCGAATCAGCGACTCGTCCAGGCCGGTATAGCGCGTAAATTCACCGCGCGGCGCGGCTTCCAGCAGGCGGAAGCGGTTCATAAAGAACTCGAACGGTTTATCGGCCTGCTCAACGTCGTGCTGGCGGTCGAGATAGTTTCCTGCCATATAGCCGCGAGGATGGCGGGTTTTAGCCGTGCGCAAAATACGCCCGTCCTCAAAGGTGATTTTACCGTGCGCGCCGCAGCCGATGCCCAGATAATCTCCAAAGCGCCAGTAGTTCAGATTGTGCTGGCACTGGTAGCCTGGTTTGGCGTACGCGGAGGTTTCATACTGTTGATAGCCCGCTGCGGTCAGCAGTTTGTCGCCCTGCTCGAAGATGTCCCACAGCGCGTCGTCGTCCGGCAGCTTAGGCGGACGGGAGCTAAAAAGCGTGTTTGGCTCAATCGTCAGCTGATACCAGGACAGATGCGGTGGATTCAGCTCGATGGCCTGGCGTAAATCGTCCAGCGCCTCTTCCAGCGACTGGTCCGGCAGACCGTGCATTAAATCGAGGTTAAAGCTGCGCAGCCCCAGGCCGCTGGCAAGGTTTGCAGCTCGCTTTGCTTCGCCCGAGTCATGAATACGGCCCAGTCGTTTGAGCTTCTGCTCGCTGAAACTTTGCACGCCGATAGAAATACGGTTCACCCCGGCGTGCTGATAGCCCACGAAACGATCGGCTTCGACCGTGCCGGGGTTGGCTTCCATAGTGATTTCCGCATCCGCCGCCAGCGGCAGGCGCGCCCGCACGCCGTCGAGCAGGTTTTGCATCGCCTCGCTCGACAGCAGGCTTGGGGTGCCGCCACCGATAAAGATGGTCTTTATTTCACGTCCCTGCGCCATAGGCGCGTCGTTATCCAGATCGCGCAGCAGGTGGCCGACGTACTCGTCGTGCGGCACGTCACCTTTAAGCGCATGCGAGTTGAAGTCACAGTAGGGGCACTTCTGCACGCACCATGGGATGTGAATATAGAGGCTCAGCGGCGGCAAATTAGCCATTTTTCATTGCTTCCAGTAACAGTTTAAGCGCCTGTCCGCGATGGGAAATTGCACGTTTCTCATCGCGGGTCAGCTCGGCGGCGGTTTTACCTTCGCCTGGGACATAAAATATGGGGTCGTAGCCAAAGCCGCCCGCACCAGCCGCTTCTCGGGTGATTTCACCTGCCCAGCTGCCGTGGAATACCAGCGGAGTCGGATCTTCGGCGTGGCGCATATACACCAGCACGCAGTGGAATTGCGCCGTGCGCTGCTCGTCGGGCACGTCCTTAAGTGTAGCCAGCAGCTTCTCAAGATTTTGCTGGTCAGTGGCGTCAGCGCCTGCATAGCGTGCGGAGTAAATCCCCGGCGCGCCGCCGAGCACGTCCACAGCGAGGCCGGAATCGTCGGCAATCGCCGGGAGGCCGGTGATCTGCGCGGCGTGGCGGGCTTTGAGAATGGCGTTCTCGATGAAAGTCAGGCCTGTCTCTTCGGCAGACTCTACGCCCAGCTCGGTTTGTGCCACCACGTCCAGGCCAAAATCGCGCAGTAAATCGGCGAGTTCACGCACTTTACCGGCGTTACCGGTAGCGAGGACAACTTTTTGCATAGTGAAATCCTGTGAAATTATTCGAGCAATGCCGCGACTTCCGTCGGGATTTGTTGCGGATCGATAATCTTAATTTGCTTATGGCGGCCCAGCTCGCCTTTTTCGACCAGCACCTGGCCTTTGGCCACGCGGAACTGTTTCGCCAGATACTTGACCAGATGGGCATTGGCTTTGCCGTCTATCGGCGGGGCGGTGATGGCGACTTTCAGCTCGTCGCCATGCAGCCCGATAATACTGTCCCGGCTGGCTTTAGGCTGAATATACAGCCGCAGGACCAGCCCCTCGGACGTTTGACTCACTGCGCTCAAAGCGCCATCCACAGGCTCGGCAGCAGAATGTTACCGGTCAGGGCCAGCAGCTCCGCGATCCCGATATTCACGGCGTAAAGGCCAAGAATAACGACCATCCCGGAGAAGTCGATGCCGCCCATCGCGGGCAGGATGCGGCGAATGGGTGCCATAAACGGCTCGGTAAGCTGCATCAGTACGAACTCAACCGGGCTGCGCCCCTGGCTGACCCAGCTCATCAGAGCGCGAATAATCATCACCCAGAAGAACAGCAGGCCCGCGGTTTTCAGCAGCACCAGCAAAGCGGCAATCCAGATGATTGGCGCAAAGGAAACGGCCTGGAACAGCACCATCGCCTTCACCATGCACAGCACGTAGGCGACAATCAGCGAAGCGGTGTCAACCGGTCCCATAGAGGGAATAAAACGGCGCAGCGGGCTGATAACCGGCTGGGTCGCTTTCACGACAAACTGCGAAAACGGGTTGTAGAAATCGGTTCTCGACCACTGCATCCAGATGCGCAGCAGCAGCACCATGACGTAAAGCTCAACGATCGTAGAAACCAGGAAGGTCAACATCTGCATGGCGTTCCTCAACATTTAGTGTTTAGCGAGCGGAATAGTCCCGCGCGCCGAAAATAGCGGTTCCAATGCGCACCATGGTGCTGCCTGCAGCAATCGCGGCGTCCATGTCATCGGTCATGCCCAGAGATAATGTATCAACCGTTGCATAACGGTTTTTAAGCGTTTTGTACGCGTTTGCCATCCGGCGGCAAACGGCGAACTGACGCTCATAGTCGGGTTCAGGCGCGGGAATCGCCATTAAGCCCCGTAACACCAAACCCGGCAGCGCGGCGACGTCAGACGCCAGCGTTTCAAGCTCGCTAAGCGCGATCCCGGATTTGCTATGTTCATCGCTGATATTTATTTGAATCAATACGTTAAGCGGAGGCAGATCGGCCGGCCGCTGGTCGCTAAGGCGGGCAGCGATACGCAGCCGATCAACCGTGTGGCACCAGTCAAAATGCTCGGCGACCAGGCGGCTTTTGTTCGACTGCAAAGGCCCGATAAAGTGCCATTCCAGGCGTTCTGCGCTGTTTTCAGCGAAGTAACGGATTTTATCCACGCCTTCCTGAACGTAATTTTCACCGAAGGCGCGCTGCCCGGCGGCAACCGCTTCTTCGATGGCGCTCGCAGGTTTTGTCTTGCTCACTGCAAGCAAAGTAACTTCCCCGGAAGCCCGGCCGCAGCGTGACGCAGCCGTTGAGATCCGGTGGTGAATCTGTGCCAGATTGTGCGCTATCTCGTTCATACGTTGGAAAGTGATATGGATATCGAAGAAATTGTGGCCCTTAGTGTAAAGCATAATGCCTCCGATCTACACCTGTGCACGGGGCAATCTGCGCGATGGCGCAGGCAGGGGAGGCTGGAGGCGCTGGAAGAAAAGGCTCCGCAGCCCGAGAGCCTGCTAACAGACTGGCTGACCCAGGAACAGTGGCACGAGCTTAAGGCGTTTGGGCAGCTGGATTTTGCCGTCACTCTGGCGGGCGAGGTCCGCCTGCGCGCTAACGCTTTTCAACAGATTCACGGCTATTCCCTCGCGCTGCGCCTGCTTTCCAATGCCTGCCCGAAAATGGAAGCGTTAGGCGTCCCGCCGCTTGTGCCGTCACTTTTGCAAATGTCAGACGGTCTGATTCTGGTGACGGGGGCAACGGGCAGCGGTAAATCAACCACGCTTGCCGCCATGGTAGACCATCTCAATCAATCTCTGGACGGGCATATTCTGACGCTCGAAGATCCGGTGGAAATTATCCATCAGGCGGGCCGCTGTTTAATCCAGCAGCGGGAAATTGGGCCGAACTGCGTCACCTTTGCCGCTGGGCTAAAAGCCGCGCTGCGGGAAGACCCGGATGTGATTCTGCTGGGTGAGCTAAGGGACAGCGAGACAATCCGCCTGGCCTTAACCGCGGCGGAAACGGGCCATCTGGTGTTGGCGACGCTGCATACGCGAGGAGCCGCACAGGCGGTGGAAAGGCTGGTGGACGTCTTTCCTGCGGAAGAGAAAATCCCCATTCGCAGCCAGCTGGCAGGAAGCCTCAAAGCCGTGCTGGCCCAAAGGCTGGAGCCAGCAAAAGAAGGCGGCCGGGTTGCCCTGTACGAGCTGTTGGTCAATACGCCCGCGGTGGCGAACCTCATCCGCGAAGGTAAAACACATCAGTTGCCTGGCGTGCTGCAAGCGGGGCAGCAGCACGGGATGTGCAGTTTCGCTCAGAGCGAGGCGCAGCTGCGGGCACAGGGGCGTCTTGCCGATGAACAAGCCGGGGGCCCGGAGACTTTTCCACACTTTAGGAAGAAAATTGACGATCGTTAATGTTGCTGTTGTGTGTTCGCGTGTGTATAAAATTGCTTTGTCAGGAGAAGATGATGACATCTGCCGACCTGATTAAAGAACTGAAGGCCGCAGGATGCGAGCCCGCGAGAAACTCCGGTGGCTGCCACCGGATTTGGTGGTCGCCAGACACGGGGAAAACTTTCCCGGTGCCGCATCCAATAAAAGATTTACCTATCGGCACGGTTAGATCCATTCGCAAACTGGCGGGGATTTAATCTTTAAATCCGCAGCACCGGAGGTTAAACATGTTTTTTTCTGTTGGCGTGGAAATGCCTGCGAACGAGAACGAAGCGTATGGCCTGATTGTGCCCGCGCTGTGCAATGACGAATTTGGCTGCGTGTCTGCGGCAGATAATCAGGAAGAGATTGCGTTAACCGTGCGTGAAGCGATTCTGTCGATTGCCGATTTGATGGTTGAGCGCGGGGTGGATATCACCCGGTTAAAAGATGCCGGGCCGTTTGTTTACGCGGCAAATCGGGAATATGCATACTGCAATCAGTGGCTGTTGATTGACGTTGATTTGTCGTCTCTGGAAGGCAGGCAGCAGCGGATTAATATCACGCTGCCGGATACGTTACTGCATCGCATTGATAATCGCGTTAAACGGGCGTTTTCAGGCTACCGGGATCGCAGCCATTTCCTGGCCGTGGCCGCGAGACACGAATTAGCCGAGGTGAACGGCAAGCCGCAGCGGGGCAAGGGCGAATAAGCCTGCTTATCCGCCGCAGGTTTTGCATCAGGGGTTATATTCGAACCAGCTTTCAAGAATGATCACTGCAGAAGCGGAGTCAATGCTGCCTTTGTTAAGCGCACGAAATCCGCCGTGTTCAAACAGACCCGCCCTGGCTTCAACGGTGCTGAGGCGTTCGTCCTGCAACGAGACTTTCACGCCGAAGCGGCCATGCAGGCGGTTGGCAAATTTACGCGCGCGCGCGGTCAGCGGCTGTTCGCTGCCGTCCATGTTTAGCGGTAAGCCGACAACCACTTCGTCCGGCTGCCACTCTTTGAGAATTTTTTCTACGGCGTTCCAGTCCGGCGTGCCATCCTGAGCCTTTAGCGCGGTAAGCGGGCGGGCAGTACCGGTAATGCGTTGGCCAATTGCCACGCCAATGCTTTTCGTACCAAAATCAAAAGCTAACAGTGTTCCACTGCTCATTATGCGTGCCCCGCGTCGCCCGGCATTGTAAGAATATCCACGCCAATCAGCTTCGCGGCTTCGCGCCAGCGTTCGGCAATGGGCGTATGGAACAGGATAGACGCGTCCGCCGGGGCGGTAAGCCAGGCGTTGTCGAGGATCTCTTGCTCCAGCTGGCCTTTCTCCCATGAGGAGTAGCCGAGCGCAACAATAACGTCCTGCGGCTGGCTGGCCGTGCCGATGGTCTCCAGCACGTCGCGGGAGGTCGTCATCACGGTATCGTCAGAGATACGAATGCTGGAAGAGAACGTGTCGGGCGGCGTATGCAGGATAAAACCACGATCTTCAGCCAGCGGGCCACCGATAAACACCGGCTTATCGAGGCGAATTGCCGGGTCGCGAGGATCGGGTTCGATCTTCAGCTTTTGCAGCACGCCGTCTACCTGAAGATTTTCAAGGGGCTTGTTGATGATGATCCCCATCGCGCCTTCTTCGTTGTATTCGCAGATGTAAACGACGGCACGCTTAAAAAGAGGGTCCTGGAGAGCGGGCATGGCAATAAGAAAGTGATGCTGTAAATTCATTGTCAGAGGTTTTGATCCCGGTTGAAAAAGCGACAGCGCCCAGTATGCGGGGAAACAGGCAGGCTGTCACTAGCTGGCGGTTTCCCTACCGCCATACAAAAACTAGTTCGCCAGGCGTTTTTCAATCGCGTCAAACAGCATGCCGGTGATGGAAACCGGGAACTCGGCTTCAATTTCGCGGATGCAGGTTGGGCTGGTGACGTTAATTTCTGTCAGGCGATCGCCGATGATGTCCAGGCCAACAAAGATCAGGCCTTTGGCTTTTAAGGTTGGGCCAACGCGGCGGGCAATTTCCCAGTCGCTTTCCGTCAGTGGACGCGGTTCGCCACGACCACCGGCCGCCAGGTTGCCGCGGGTTTCGCCGCCCTGCGGAATACGTGCCAGGCAGTAAGGTACAGGTTCGCCGTCAACCACCAGCACGCGCTTGTCGCCGTCGACAATGGCAGGCAGATAGTTTTGCGCCATGCAGTAGCGGTTGCCGAGCTCGGTCAGGGTTTCTGCAATGACGCCGAGGTTAGGATCGCCTTCCTTCACGCGGAAAATTGACGTGCCGCCCATGCCGTCCAGCGGCTTCATGATGATATCGCCGTGCTTCTGCCAGAAGGCTTTCAGCTGCGCTTTATTGCGCGTGACCAGCGTTTCAGGAGTCAAATCTGCAAACCAGGCGGTGAACAGTTTTTCGTTACAGTCGCGCAGGCTCTGCGGCTTATTAACGATCAGCGTGCCTTGTTCTTCAGCGCGCTCAAGGATGTAGGTCGCGTAGATAAACTCGGTGTCAAAAGGAGGATCTTTACGCATCAGCACGACGTTGAGATCGGCCAGGGCGATGTCCTGCTCGCTGCCAAAGTCGTACCATTTATCGTAGTTCTGCTCGACGGAAACCAGGCGAGTACGGGCGCGCGCTTCGCCGTTAATCAGGTACAGATCCGCCATTTCCATATAATGGAGCTCGTAGCCGCGGCGCTGGGCTTCCAGCAGCATGGCGAAGCTTGAGTCTTTCTTGATATTGATGTGTGCGATGGGGTCCATCACGATGCCGAGCTTGATCATTCTTTTTCTCCTTTAGCCCAGGTCGCCAAAACGCACCTGCAGGGCGGTGATGGCGGTGAGCGCGGTAGTCTCAGTGCGCAGAACGCGTGGTCCTAACAAGATATCAGTAAACTGGTGGCGTGCGGTCATGGCAATTTCGTCCGCGGTTAAACCGCCTTCTGGGCCAATCAGCAGGCGCACTCGTTCAACCGGCAGTGAAAGCGTGTTAATGCTGGCGCTGGCGCGCGGGTGCAGGTTCAGCTTCAGGCTTTCATCCTGCTCTGTACACCAGGCTTCGAGGTCAATCGCCGGGCGAATTTCCGGCACCACATTACGGCCACACTGTTCGCAGGCGGCAACGGCGATTTTGCGCCACTGCTGCAATTTTTTGTTCAGCCGCTCGGCGTCCAGTTTTACGCCGCAGCGTTCGGAAAATAAAGGCGTAATGACGTTCACGCCCAGCTCGACGGCTTTCTGAATGGTGAATTCCATTTTTTCACCGCGCGACATCACCTGGCCCAGATGCAGATGCAGAGGCGATTCTCGATCGTCGACGCTTGCGCTAAGCACGCTGACCAGCACGCTTTTCTTATCTGCCTGCACGATTTGCGCTTCAAAGACCTGGTTGCTGCCGTCAAAAAGCTGGATCGCCTGGCCTGCTCCCATGCGCAATACGCGGCCTACGTGATTGGCGGCATCTTCGCTTAGCGCCACGCTCTGGCCGACGGTGAGAGGTTCTGGGTGATGAATGCGGGGTATACGCATGGGAATTTGAGTCCAATTAAGTAGGCCTGGCTCCGCTCCTGCTCTCCCGGAGGAGAGGGAAACAGCGCGGCGCTGAATTAACAATTGCCGCTAGTGTAGGTTAGCTGTTTTGTGCCTGGCAAGCCTGCAGCACATAAGGGTTATGATTGCCCTGAACTTTGGCGATGCGTGCGTCGCGCTCGCACTCCCAGGCGCTCACCGGATACATCTTGTTCCACGCCGTAAACAGCTGCGTTTGCTGGCGGGAAAGGGTGAGCTGGTATTGATCGCGCATATAGAAGTAGGTGCGGGCGATAGCACCGCGGGCGCGGGCCGGTGGCTCGGCTACCTTGTCTTTAAAGTCCACTTTCATTTCGCACTGGCCGTACTGGCCTTCGCCGCCGTTCCACTGGCTGTACATGAAGTTATTACGGTCGGCGTTCACTTCTCCCACCGCCGGCTGCAGGTTGTGCATGTCGCTTTCCATTTTGCGATAAACCGGATCTTTGGCGCAGTTCTTTCTGCCGCCGTTCTGCCAGCACTGGCGCTGGTGGCCAAACTGCCAGGCCGGGACAACGTGCTCCCACTCGATACGCGCGGCGCGGTTTTCATTTTTACGCACTTTATAACCGCACGATTCGAGATCCGGGACGCCTTTCTTGCCCTGCCAGCTGATTTTGCATCCGCAGTAGAAATCTCCCGGCGCGTCGGCGTTGACCTTCACGCCCGCCGTTTTGGCCTGTGAGAAGCTGTTGATCCCCGCGCTGGCGGCAGAAAAGGAGAAGAGGGCTGCAACAACTGCAACAGCCAAAGAATATTTGCGAGACATTTCCAGAATCCTTACTAAAACGTGCCCGCACCCTACCTGAGGATTTATACAGTTTCAATCAGCCAGATCAGGAAAATTTCCAGTTATTGTTTTTCATTACAGGAGGTTGTTGATTCAGGTTTTAGCAGGTCGCCGCAGCGCACGCAGCGATATTCAGATTCACCGCGCAGCACCTTGTTATGGCGGCGGACGGTAAGCTGATGCTGCTGACAGCGGCAGCGATAGGGGAAGGTATTTTTTCGCACCGACCGTACTTCAAACTGATGGGTGCGACGAGCGGGCACGCCGAGCACGGCCTCCATCATCCATTTCCACTCTTTGCCGTGCGGCGCCACGCGGCCAAAGTGCTTCCAGACCAGCAGATGTGCCAGCTCGTGGGGGACCACTTCATCGATAAACGCCTGCTGGTTTTCCATCAGCAGTACCGGGTTCAGGCGGATTTCGTAGCTTTCCATCCACGCGGTGCCCGCCGCGGTGCCGCGCTGCTGATAGACTAGTTTGGGCTCCGGATAGCTGCGGCCTAAGCGCAGATTGGCCTGCTGAAGTTTTTCTCGCAGGGTACGCATGACGGCCTGCTGGAGAGCGATGGGGAGTCGTGGGGATTTCATAACGGCAGAGAATAGTGCGGGGCGAGGCGGGGTGCAAGCCCCTCTCCGCGCGGAGAAGGGCTTTTTGAGGCTTAGTCGTGCGCGCCAATTTCGCGTAACGGACGGCCTTTCATCAGGTTACGTTCGATGTGTTCCAGGGAAACGTGTTTGGTTTCCGGCACCAGCCAGACGGTGAGCACGATGAAGAAGACGTTCAGCGCGGCGTAGACCCAGAAGGTATTCGCGTTGCCCAGCGTATTCAGCATCGTCAGGAACGTTGCGCCGACAATCATGTTGGCAATCCAGTTCGTTGCGGTGGAACAGGTGATACCAAAATCGCGGCCTTTCAGCGGCTGGATTTCAGAGCACAGCACCCAAATCAGCGGTCCGGCGCTCATCGCAAAACCAACGATAAACATCAGCAGCATGGCGATGGCAAAGTACTGCGCGCCCTGCGAGTGAATGCCGACGTGCAGCATCGTTCCCAGCACGCCCATGCCCGTAGCCATCACCAGGAAGCCCAGCACCAGCGTGGGCTTGCGGCCCCAGCGGTCCACCAGTCCGATGGCGATAAAGGTTGCCAGCACGTTAATCAGACCGACGATGACCGTGCCCCACATTTGCTGCGTGGTGTTGGTGAACCCGGCGATTTCAAAGATTTTTGGCGCGTAGTACATGATGACGTTCATCCCGGTGAACTGCTGCATGACCTGCAGCAGCACGCCAAGGAAGACCGCGCGGCGGAAGTTGCCGTTGTCTTTAAACAGCGCCCAGCCGCTTTGCTTCACCTGCAAACTTTCGCGGATTTCTTCCAGCTCGCGCTTCGCTTCCGCGCTGGTATCACGCAGGCGAAGCAGCACGCGTTCGGCATCGTGGAAGCGACGTTTGGCGGCGAACCAGCGAGGGCTGTCCGGCAGGAAGAAGACGCCAACCAGCAGCAGCAGGGCCGGAATGGTGATCACGCCAAGCATCCAGCGCCATGAGCCGCTGTAGCTGAAGGCCGTATCGGAGAGGTAGGCCCCGAGAATACCGATGGTGATCATCAGCTGGTACATGGAAATCATGCTGCCGCGAATTTTCTCCGGCGCAATCTCGGACAGGTAGAGCGGGGCAGTATACGAAGCCACGCCTACGGCCAGACCAAGCAGCACGCGGGAAATAATCAGCACTTCAACGTTGGGGGCGAAGGCCGAGCACAGCGAGCCTGCCACAAAGAGTACCGCGCCAATCATCAGGCTGTATTTACGGCCAAGGCGGAAGGAAAGCCAGCCGCTGCCCACTGCGCCGACCGCTGCGCCGAACATCATCGAGCTTACGACCCATTCCTGAGTGTGTGACGTTATCTGGAAGTCATTGGCAATAAACGGCAGGGCACCGGCAATAACGCCGATATCCAGGCCAAAAAGCAGGCCTGCAAGAGCCGCAAGGAAGCAGACGAAGAAGGTCATGCTTTTATTCGAGCGCCCGTGTTTTTTGATGTCAGGCATACCGCCCTCCGGTTGAATTATCAGTTTTGTCGCGGTTAAGAGTAGGTTAGCGGAACGTAAAAAGGTGTGATTCACATCACGCTTGTGTAATCGGTTACACTAATGTCAGGAAGTGTATATGACATTTGTTTATATAAAACATAGCGTTGATTTTGAATTGTGGCGGGCGTTCGCTGCTTTTTCAGACTAAACTGAAACTTGTTGAAACAAATGAAGCATTCAGGAAAGCTATAGGAAAGAATCTGAAACCGACGTCAGAAGAGAGTTTATGTAAGCGCTTTCATGGGGCGGAGATCAATCCGCTAACGGGAAAGTATAGCCAAAGAGGGGAAAGGCAGTCGGACTACGGGGCAGAAAAACAAAAGGCCAGCAGAGCTGGCCTTAGAAAGCAGAAGCGCTAGCCGATTATTTCAGGCCGGCGGCTTCACGCAGCAGGTCTGCTTTGTCGGTTTTTTCCCAAGGGAAATGTTCACGACCAAAGTGACCGTACGCGGCAGTTTCTTTGTAGATTGGGTGCAGCAGATCCAGCATCTGGATCAGGCCGTACGGGCGCAGGTCGAAGAACTCGCGCACCAGCAGGGTCAGCTGCTCGGTAGAGATTTTCTCGGTGCCGAAGGTTTCCACCATGATGGAAGTCGGCTCAGCCACGCCGATGGCGTAGGAAACCTGAATCTCACAGCGATCTGCCAGGCCCGCAGCAACGATGTTTTTCGCTACGTAGCGCGCCGCGTAGGCCGCAGAGCGGTCAACTTTCGAAGGATCTTTCCCGGAGAACGCGCCGCCGCCGTGACGAGCCATGCCGCCGTAGGTATCCACGATGATTTTACGACCGGTCAGACCGCAGTCGCCCATTGGGCCACCGATAACAAAACGGCCGGTTGGGTTGATGTGGTATTTGGTAGAAGCATTCAGCCATTCCGCAGGCAGAACCGGCTTGATGATCTCTTCCATCACCGCTTCCTGCAGCGTTTTCAGCGCCACGTCGTCGGAATGCTGAGTGGACAGCACCACCGCGTCGATACCAACGATTTTGCCGTCGTCATACTGGAAGGTGATTTGGCTTTTGGCATCCGGGCGCAGCCACGGCAGCGTGCCGTTTTTACGCACTTCGGCCTGACGCTGAACCAGACGGTGAGCGTAGGTGATGGGCGCAGGCATCAGCACGTCGGTTTCGTTGGTGGCATAGCCAAACATCAGGCCCTGGTCGCCCGCACCCTGCTCCAGCGGGTCGGTACGGTCAACGCCCTGGTTGATATCCGGGGATTGTTTACCTATCGCGCTCAGTACCGCACAGGAGTTGGCATCAAAGCCCATATCAGAATGCACGTAGCCGATTTCACGCACGGTATTACGGGTGATTTCTTCGATATCAACCCACGCGCTGGTGGTGATTTCACCGCCGACCAGCACCATGCCGGTTTTTACGTAGGTCTCACACGCTACGCGCGCTTTCGGATCCTGCTCAAGGATCGCATCCAGCACGGCGTCGGAGATTTGGTCAGCGATTTTATCGGGATGCCCTTCTGATACAGACTCGGACGTAAATAGGTGTTTAGCCATGTTTTATTCACCCTAAAAAGAATTCGTTTAGTACAGACCGCTGCTTGCTGGCGTACTTATTAGTTCGATGTGCTGCTAATAAGCCGATCCACAACAGGTTGAATGACAGGCAGTCTAACAGTTAATCAGTATAGATGGATTAACATCTGGACGGCTATTTTAGGTTAAGCGATAAACAGATTGCCAGTGATTTTTCTTATCGAGCACATTTATGGCTAAAGCGAAGTGGCAAATTTTCCTGACGGCGCTGGCAAAGCGCGTATTTATCTTTTGCAATTTATAGCCGTTGTAGGTATAAAGCGGCGCGCGCGGCTCATTCAACAAGCACACAGATTTTTGTGTTGCCCACTTCCGGCCGGGTTGAGCAAATATCTTAGCTTTGGCTTGTCGCATACCTGACCGTATGCGTGGAGGTGATACGATTGAAAAACCGCTTTAATTCGCAGAATCTGGCCGCCGTTCAGGCCGTGCCGCTGCCCCTCGCAACCTGCATCTCTTTGCTACATTCCAGCCGATGTTATACCCATCTCGGCGCTTCTCAGGACTCCCGGGCCGGTTAGACACGTCCGCTATTCCAGAACTTGGGCTCTCTTGTCTTTGATAAGAGTTTTCTCGTGGTTTCGCCGACCCGTCTGCGGTGTTCGGTTACGTGTTTTACAATGATATGAAAAAGAAACCGGTCGCACAGTTAGTCTGTCAGCGTCTTATGCTGCCGTTACGCGCTGTTAATGGGTTGTTATTGCAGGATTCCCCTGCGATAGTAGTCAACTGTTTTGCCTATTCGTCTAAATTTGAGGTTCGCCATGACTGACAAAATCTCTTCTGTTTCGGGTTCGTCAGTGGGCGAGCAGGATGTACACCGCTCCATGCAGGAGGTTGCCATGAGCTCCCAGGAGGCCAGCAAAATGCTGCGTACTTACAATATTGCCTGGTGGGGCAATAACTACTACGACGTGAACGAACTGGGCCACATTACCGTTTGCCCGGATCCAGACGTTCCTGATGCGCGCGTTGATTTGGCCGAGCTGGTTAAAGCCCGCGAAGCCCAGGGTCAACGCCTGCCCGCGCTGTTCTGCTTCCCGCAGATTTTACAGCATCGCCTGCGTTCTATTAACGCCGCGTTCAAGCGCGCCCGCGAATCCTACGGCTATAACGGCGATTACTTCCTCGTTTACCCGATCAAGGTTAACCAGCACCGCCGCGTCATTGAATCGCTGATTCATTCCGGTGAGCCTCTGGGCCTGGAAGCGGGTTCGAAAGCCGAGCTGATGGCCGTTTTAGCCCACGCCGGCATGACGCGTTCCGTTATCGTTTGCAACGGCTACAAAGACCGCGAATACATCCGCCTCGCGCTGATCGGCGAGAAGATGGGCCACAAGGTCTATCTGGTCATCGAGAAAATGTCCGAGATCCGCATCGTGCTGGAAGAAGCCGAGCGTCTGAACGTGGTGCCGCGCCTTGGCGTGCGGGCGCGTCTGGCCTCGCAGGGTTCCGGCAAATGGCAGTCTTCCGGCGGCGAGAAGTCTAAATTTGGCCTGGCGGCGACTCAGGTTCTACAGCTGGTAGAAATGCTGCGCGAAGCCGGTCGCATCGACAGCCTGCAGCTGCTGCACTTCCACCTGGGTTCGCAGATGGCGAACATTCGCGACATCGCCACCGGCGTGCGTGAGTCGGCGCGTTTCTACGTCGAGCTGCACAAAATGGGCGTAAATATCGAATGCTTCGACGTCGGCGGCGGCCTGGGCGTGGACTACGAAGGGACACGCTCCCAGTCCGACTGCTCGGTCAACTACGGCCTGAACGAATACGCCAACAACATCATCTGGGCCATCGGCGACGCGTGTGAAGAACACGGCCTGCCGCACCCAACGGTTATCACCGAGTCTGGCCGAGCAGTGACCGCGCACCATACCGTGCTGGTTTCCAACATCATCGGCGTGGAACGTAACGAATACACTACGCCAACGGCTCCTGCTGAAGATGCGTCACGCGCGCTGCAAAGCATGTGGGAAACCTGGGGCGAAATGCACGAGCCGAACAACCGTCGCTCGCTGCGTGAATGGCTGCACGACAGCCAGAACGACCTGCATGACATCCATATCGGCTATTCATCCGGGGGCTATTCCCTGCAGGAACGCGCCTGGGCTGAGCAGCTCTATCTGAGCATGTGCCATGAAATTCAGCGCCTGCTGGATCCGAGCAACCGTGCGCACCGTCCGATTATTGATGAACTGCAAGAGCGTATGGCGGATAAGATTTACGTCAACTTCTCGCTGTTCCAGTCCATGCCGGATGCGTGGGGCATCGATCAGCTGTTCCCGGTGCTGCCGCTTGAAGGGTTGAACCAGGTTCCTGAGCGCCGCGCCGTGCTGCTGGATATCACCTGCGACTCCGACGGTGCCATCGATCACTATATCGACGGCGACGGGATCGCGACCACCATGCCAATGCCGGAATACGACGCGGAAAACCCGCCGCTGCTCGGCTTCTTTATGGTTGGCGCGTACCAGGAAATCCTCGGCAACATGCACAACCTGTTCGGCGATACCGAAGCGGTTGACGTGTTCGTGTTCCCTGACGGCAGCGTGGAAGTTGAGCTGTCCGACGAAGGCGACACCGTGGCGGACATGCTGGAATACGTGCAGCTTGATCCGAACACGCTGCTGACCCATTTCCGCGATCAGGTGAAGCATACCGATCTGGATGCCGCCTTACAGCAGCAGTTCCTCGAAGAGTTCGAGGCCGGGCTGTACGGTTACACTTATTTAGAAGACGAGTAACAAACCGTCCTCTCCTGCGGGAGAGGGCGGCATCACCCAAACGTGTTCTATACTCAGCGTATGAATAACGAGCTATTGAACCCGGGTGAAATTGCGGCGATAATCCGCGCCAACAGGCAGCATCTGAACGAATCCAGTCCCTTCCTCGTCGGGTTTAACGACGCGGAGGGGACTTTTTTTTGACATAAATTCACTTACCGAGAGGTCACACAATGAGCACCTTAGGCCATCAGTACGATAATTCCCTGGTATCCAATGCCTTCGGTTTTTTACGTTTTCCGCTGAATTTCATGCCCTACGACAGCGATGCCGACTGGGTGATCACCGGCGTTCCTTTTGATGCCGCGACCTCTGGCCGCGCGGGCGGACGCCACGGCCCGGCGGCTATTCGTCAGGTATCCACCAACCTCGCCTGGGAAGGCAATCGCTTCCCGTGGAACTTCGACATGCGCGAGCGCCTGAACGTCGTGGACTGCGGCGATCTGGTTTACGCCTTCGGCGACGCGCGCGACATGAGCGAACGCCTTCAGGCCCACGCTGAAAAACTGCTGGCCGCCGGGAAACGCATGCTCTCCTTCGGCGGTGACCATTTCGTCACTCTGCCGCTGCTGCGCGCGCACGCTAAACACTTTGGCAAAATGGCGCTGGTGCATTTCGATGCGCACACCGACACCTACGCTAACGGCTGCGAGTTTGACCACGGCACGATGTTCTACACCGCGCCGAACGAAGGCCTGATCGATCCGCACCACTCGGTACAGATTGGCATCCGCACCGAGTTCGATAAAGACAACGGTTTCACCGTGCTGGACGCGGGCCAGGTGAACGATCGCAGCGTGGACGACGTGCTGGCGCAGGTGAAACAGATCGTCGGCGATATGCCGGTTTATCTGACCTTTGACATCGACTGCCTGGATCCTGCTTTTGCACCGGGCACCGGCACGCCGGTCATCGGTGGCCTGACGACTGACCGCGCGCTGAAGCTGGTTCGCGGCCTGAAAGATCTCAACATCGTCGGTATGGACGTCGTCGAAGTGGCTCCGGCCTACGACCAGTCTGAAATCACCGCGCTGGCGGGCGCGACGCTGGCCCTGGAAATGCTCTATATCCAGGCCGCGAAGAAAGGTGAATAAACCCTAAGCGCTCACTGCTGCTGCGCGACGCATGCGCAGCAGCAGCATGCCTCCGGCAAACAGCGTCAGAAGCTGCGACGCCACCAGCACCGAAAACCCTGAGCTTACCGATCCCATCGATTTCATCACCATTCCCATCAGCAGCGGAATAAACGCCGCGCAGATATTACCCACGCCGTTGATCATTCCGTAAGCGCTGCCTACGGCCAGCCTGGCGGCATGATGCTGCACGACGGCCGGGATCGCCGCGCCCTGTAAACCCCAGAAAACGTTGGCCGACAGCATAAACAGCGCCAGATATGCGGGCTGATGGCTGAGCATCAGCGCCAGCACTGCACAGGCGGTCAGCAGGCCGCCTGTGACAAACAGCAGCGGTGCCTGCTCCGGACGCATTTTGTCCAGCAGCACGCCGCCGAGGAACTTCGAGCCCAGGCTTAGCAGGAAAGGAATGGCGGCCAGAAAGCCGGTGGCCCGCAGCGAAAATTGATGCTCGTCGCGTAGCCAGGCCGGCAGCCAGGCGCTGCTGCCCCACAGATAGCTCAGGGTGGCTATCTCGACCAGCAGAATCCAGCCCAGAAGCGGCGTGCGCCAGGCCAGCAGGAAGGTTTGTTTAAAGCCAGCGCCGGCGCGTTTTACGCCCGTGGGCGGCGCGGGCAAAAACCGCCAGATGAGCCCGCCGCCGAGGACGAGGTTCAGTACGGCCAGCGCGTAGAACGACCCCATCCAGCCGAGCCGCTGCATCAGGAAAGTGACCAGCGGGAAGCCCACGGCCAGGCCGAGCGACACGCCCAGCGCCGTCACGGCGTTCGGCTTGCCAATCTCGTCGGCGGCGAAGCTATCGCTGATAAAACGCGTTTTGAGGGAGAAAAGTGGCCCTTCGGCAATCCCTAAAATAATGCGCGCCGTTAGCATGCCGAGCAGCGATCCCAGCAGGGGCGATAGGGCACAGACCGCCGCCCATATCGCAATGCTGCCTAATAATCCCTGCCGATAGTGCAGCCTGCTTTCAATCAGCGGGGTTAGCAGCAGGGCCGAAAAGCCGTAGCCCAGCAGAAAGCAGGTCATCAGCATTCCCTGTAACATTCTGTTTTCATTTAGATGAAAGTGAGCGGCAAATTCCGGGTTAAGGATCATCACCGAGATATTTACCCGGTCAATGTAAGAAATAATTATTAACGCTAATAGCGCAAACGTACCCTGCCAGCGAGCGGTCATCATTTTTCATTTCCCCTGCCAGATTGGCATCTCTATGTTTCTTTTTTTTATTTCGGTGATTGTCACGCAGGTAAAATGGTTCACCTGTGAAACTCATTGTTTAATAAATAATTTATTCGTGATTGTTTCACGGGTGAAACTCTTTGCATATTGTTTGCTCTTATTTTTAACGACTTAAAACAAAATATGTCAATAGTCCTTTTAAGAAATGAACGGCGATAAATAAAACTTATTTCTCCCCTCTTTAATAATGATGTTTTCATCTTGCTGCATTTTTTCGTGATCGTTTTCACAGCCAGGTAATTAAAAGCCAGTTAGTTAACAAATTCGTCACATTGTCGCTTGACGAAAGTTTCATCGCTTTTATATTGACCGTATTAAATAAGAAACAGAGTTTCATATATGAAACAAAAGCCTGGAGGATCGTGATGAGCTGGATAGGCGTATGTGACGCGCAACAAGTGCAGGAAGATTTTCCCTACAGCGGCAGTGTCGACGGCAAAGAGATCGGTATTTATCTGATTGATGGCGAATATTACGCGCTTGAGGACGTTTGTCCCCACGCTTACGCGCTGCTGAGTCAGGGCTTTGTGGAAGACGGCAAGGTCGAATGTCCGCTCCATGAGGCGGTATTCGATGTGAAAACCGGCCAGTGCCTGCACGGTCCCGGCGGGCGCACCCTTCACAGCTACCCGGTGCGGGTATTCGACAACCAGATTCAGATTACCTTTATCGAGGAGAGCGTGGCATGAGCGAAACCCTGGACTTTAATCCGGCGCTGCCGGAAAGCCGTCAGTTTACGCCCCCCGCTGAAGGCGGCAACGGCACCATTCACAAGCCGGGCGGCTATCAAAATATTATCTGGCAGACCCGCAGCCGGGTGCCGGAGAGCTGGGAGCTGGAGCTGATCTCCGCCCTGGAAAATTTATTCGAGCAGGGGGCGGAATCCCTGCCGGAACTGGTGCAGGGGCTGAATGCCGCCCGGATGCACGATTTGCAGGGCGAACCGTGGAGCGAAGCCAGCTTCGAGGCGTTTTTGCAGGTTCACGGTTACTGAGGGCGAGAAAATGACAGCGACAGTACAAGAGTATCTTGATAAGGGCCTGCGCGGCCTGTGGTATCCGGTGCTTGCCAGTTGGGAAGTGCAGTCCGCCCCGGTGGGCATCACCCGCCTCGGGGAGCAAATCGTCGTCTGGCGTAACAAAGACGGGCAGGTGCAGGCGCTGGAAGATCGCTGCCCGCACCGCGGCGCCCGCCTGTCGATGGGCTGGAACCTCGGCGACCGCATTGCCTGCTGGTATCACGGCGTGGAAGTGGCGGGCAACGGCGAAGTGAAAGACGTGCCTGCGGTGGACAAATGTCCGCTGGTCGGCCAGCAGTGCGTGCGCAGCTACAGCGTGCAGGAAGCGCACGGCGCGATATTCCTGTGGTTTGGCGTCACCGCCGATCAACAGCCTGAAGCGCTGAGCTTCCCGGCGGAGCTGGCGGACAGCGAACGCTACAGCAACTTTCTGTGTACCGCCGGTTGGCAGTGTAACTACCAGTACGCGCTCGAAAACGTGATGGACCCGATGCACGGCACCTATCTGCACTCTTCGTCGCACTCGATGGCGGAAGGCGATCGCAAGGCGGACATGGTGCTGCAACCCACCCAAACCGGCTTCATCTTTGAGAAAAAAGGCCAGAGCGGCGTTAACTTCGACTGGGTGGAGCTGGGCAATAGCGGCGCGTACTGGATGCGCCTGTCTATCCCGTATCAAAAGCGTTTCGGGCCGGGCGGCCACTTCTGGATTGTCGGCATGGTGGTGCCGGAAGATAACGACAGCTGTCGCGTCTTCTTCTGGCGCATTCGCGGCGTGCAGGGCTGGCAGCGCTCGGTATGGCGCTTCATGTACCGCAACCGCCTTGAAAAGCTGCACTGGGAAGTGCTGGAGCAGGATCGCGTGGTGCTGGAAAGCCTGGCCCCGAACGCTCGCGACCACGAATACCTCTATCAGCACGACGTCGGGCTTTCCCGCCTGCGCCGCATGATGCAAAAGGCCGCCAAAGAACAGCTGGCCGCACGTGAAGAACAGCAGGGAGCCGCCTGATGCACGGGTTGCTTAACGGCAAGCGCATCGTTGTCACCGGCGCGGCTCGCGGCCTGGGCTTTCACTTCGCCGAAGCCTGCGCGGATCAGGGCGCTGCGGTGGTGATGTGCGACATCCTGGCGGGCGAGCTGGCCGAAAGCGCGCACCGCCTGAGCGCCAGGGGCTATCGGATTGAAGCGCGCGCCATCGATCTGGCCGACGCAAACTCTATCGAGCGGGCGTTCAGCGCGATTGGCGGGCAGGGGAAAATCGACGGGCTGGTGAACAACGCGGCGATGGCGACCGGCGTCGGCGGTAAAAATATGCTCGATTATGACCCGGACCTCTGGGACCGGGTGATGTCGGTCAACGTAAAAGGCACCTGGCTGGTCACCCGGGCGGCGGTGCCGCTGCTGCGCGAAGGAGCGGGTATCGTCAACGTGGCGTCGGATACCGCTCTGTGGGGCGCGCCGCGCCTTATGGCCTACGTGGCCAGTAAAGGCGCGGTCATTGCCATGACGCGCTCAATGGCCCGTGAACTGGGCGAAAAGCGCATTCGTATCAACGCTATTGCGCCGGGGTTGACCCGCGTCGAGGCCACCGAATATGTGCCCGCCGAACGCCATCAGCTGTATGAAAACGGCCGCGCTCTGGCGGGCGCTCAGCATCCGGATGATGTCACCGGCAGCGTGGTCTGGCTGCTAAGCGATCTGTCGCGGTTTGTTACCGGGCAGCTGATTCCGGTCAACGGCGGGTTCGTTTTTAACTAAGAAGGCGGATTGAGATGGCAAACGTTCAGGAAGTGAAATACCTGGTGCCTGGCCTGGAGCGAGGATTACAGCTGCTTCTGGCCTTTGGCGAGCAGCATCGCGAACTGACCTTTGCCGAGCTGCACCGGCTGGTGGATATGCCGAAAGCCACCGCCTATCGCGTGGTGCAGACCCTGGAATACATGGGTTTTCTGGAGCGCAACACGCGCACCAACACCTTCTCGCTGGGCATGAACGTGCTGCGGCTCGGCTTTGAATACATCGCCTCGCTGGACGTGGCGCAGGTTGGCCAGCCGGTGATTGAACAGCTGCGCGACATCAGCCAGTGCAGCAGCCACCTGGCGATTCGCGACGGGCGCGACATCATCTACATCGCCCGTGTCAGCGCCGCCGGTTCGCGCATCAACCAGGTCAGCATCGGCACTCGTCTGCCGGTGCACTGCACCTCGCTCGGGCGCATGCTGCTGACCGACGTTTCCCGCAGCGAATTTGAACAGCTTTTCCCGCATGAGCGGCTGCCGGGCAACACGCCGGGCCAGCTTCACGACAGGGAGGCGCTCTGGCAGATGGTGCAACTGGACAAGGCGCGCGGCTACGTGATTGGCGAGTCTTTCTTCCGTCACGGTATTTCGTCCATCGTTTACCCGGTGTTCGATCGCGCGGGCAGAGTGGCGGCGGTGGTGAGCATTCTTGTGCCCTCTGAAGAAGTGCCGCACACCGACCGTGAGCGGCTGCAAAGCGAAGTGCGCACGGCGGCGGACAAAATCTCCGGCTTTTTAGGTTATTTGTCACAGGCCAGTTAAATCAACCAGTTAACGTCAGGTGCTTAGCCGCACCGGGCATGCTTTACGCCCAAATCCGGGCGAACGAACGGTAAAGAGGCAACCAACGATGAGTGTAACCGGAATTGAAAAGCTGGAGTTTGGCGTCGACAACCTGGCCCATTGCGCCAAATTTATGCAGGATTTTGGCCTCACCGGCGACGCCAGCGGCCTGCGCTTCCGCACCCTGAGCGGCGCGCGCGTGGAGCTGAACCCTATCGACAGCCCGGATTTGCCGCCGGCCTTTGAAGCGGGCAATACCCTGCGCCGCATGACGTGGGGCGTGGCAAATCAGCGGGCGCTGGCTGCGCTGCGGCCTAAACTCGCCCGGCAGCCCGGCTTTCGTGAAGTGGGCGGGGCGCTGGAGTGCCTCGATCCGAACGGCATGACCCTGCGCGTGCAGGTGAGCGAGCAAACGGACGTGGAGCTGAACGTCGAGCCGATTAATCAGTGGGGTGACGTCAGGCGCATTGATACCCCAAGCCCGGTTTACGATCGCGCGCAGCCGATCAACGTTGGCCACGTGGTGTTCTTCGTTGAGGAGCTGGCGGCGGCGGAAAAATTCTACCGCGAGGTGCTCGGCTTCCAGGTTTCCGACCGCTACATCAACCGCGCCGTATTTTTGCGCTGCGGCGAGCGCGGCGGTCACCACAATCTGTTCCTGCTCCAACTGCCGAACCGCAGGCGTGGCCTGAACCACGTGGCCTTCACCGTGCGCGATATTCACGAGGTGATCGGCGGCGGCATCGCGATGAACAAAAACGACTGGAGCACCTTTATCGGACCGGGACGCCATCCGGTGTCCTCAGCCTATTTCTGGTACGTCAACAGCCCGACCGGCGGCGCGTTCGAGTATTACACCAACGACGATTTCCTGACTGAAAACTGGCAGCCGCGGGAGCTGGAGCACTCGCTGGTTTCCTTTACCGAATGGGCGGTGGAAGGCGGCATCGACCACGACACCCGCCGCCAGCAGAAAAAGCCGGAGGCGGTATGACGGCGCGAATAGTCATTATCGGCGGCGGTCAGGCGGGAGGCTGGGCGGCAAAAACGCTGCGCGACGAGGGGTATCAGGGCGAGATTTGCGTGGTGGCGGAAGAAGAATGGGATTTCTACGAGCGTCCGCCGCTGTCGAAAGCCTCGCTGCTGGAGGCCGGAGCCACGCTGCCGCGCCTGTTCAGCGAGGAATCGCAGCGCGCGTTGAACCTGAGCTGGCGTCGGCCCTTACGGGCGGAAAGCATCGACCGCGAGGCAAAAACCGTCGGGCTGAGCAGCGGTGAAGTTCTTAGTTACAACATGCTTTTAATCGCTACCGGAGGACGTGCCCGGCTGCCCGGCGAAGCCTGGGCAAAGCATCCGCAGGTTTATACCCTGCGCCACTGGCAGGACGCGCAGCGTTTGAAGGGGCGTCTGGCGAACAGTAAAAAGCTGGCGATTGTCGGCGGCGGCTGGATTGGGCTGGAAATTGCCGCTTCGGCGCGCAAAAGCGGCGTGGCGGTGACGCTGTTCGAGCAGCAGCCCGCGCTGTGCATGCGCTCGGTCAGCGGCGAAGTTTCTCAGGCATTGCAAAATCTGCACGTCGGGCAGGGCGTTGACATCCGCTGCGGCTGCGGCCCGCTCGAACTGGAAGATAGTCACGGCCAGCCCGTCATTCACTGCGGCGGCCAGCGTGAAACCTTCGACGCCGTTGTCGTCGGGATCGGCGTCGATCTTAACCTTGAGCTGGCGCGGGAAGCCGGGCTAAACATCGCGCGGGGGATCGTGGTGGACGCTCAGGGCCGCACCTCCGATCCGGCCATCTTTGCCGCGGGCGACGTGGCGCAGCATCATCATTACGGCCTGTGCCTTCAGTCCTGGGCATTCGCGCAGAATCAGGCGATTGCGACGGCGAAGGCGATGCTTGACGACAACGCGGCCGCTTACCACGAAGCGCCGTGGCTGTGGTCGGATCAATACGCCCACAACATTCAGATCCTCGGCATTCCACAGCCAGACAGCAAAACTATCGTGCGCGAGAACTCGCTGTTCTTCTCGCTGGACGCCGACGGGCGGCTGGCTCAGCTGGTGGCGTTTAACGATGCGCGCACCGTGAAGCTGGCGAAGCGCTGGATGGCGGCTGGGCGAGATTTGTCGGACGTGCCGCTGGCCGACCCGGACTTTTCACTGATGTCATTGCGATAACCCACGCGCACCCTTAGGGGGGAGAAATGACCACATTAGAGACTAACACCGCGCCCGTTGAGGCAGGCGGTGAGGGCGTCCGCACGCCCGAGAAAGCGGTGCGCTGGGCTATTCCGCTGTCGCTGCTGGCCTGCGTCCTGCTGGCGTTCTTCGACAAAATCAGCATTGCGGCGCTGTTTTCCGACGGCCGTTTCCAGCAGGCGATGGGCATTGATTTCGACACTACGCGCCTCGGCATTCTGATGAGCGCCTTCCTGCTGAGCTACGGTTTTTCCTCCGTGCTGCTCAGCGGCCTGGGTGACCGTATTGCGCCGCTGCGCCTGCTCACCGGCATGATGGCGGTGTGGTGCGTGCTGATGATTGCGATGGGCTTCACCCATAACTACGCGCTGATGGTCACGCTGCGCATTCTGCTCGGCGTGGCGGAAGGGCCTCTGTTTCCGCTGGCGTTCGCCATTGTGCGCCATACCTTCCCGCAGCATTTGCAGGCGCGGGCTACCATGCTCTGGCTGCTCGGCACGCCGGTCGGCGCGGCGATTGGCTTCCCGCTGTCGATTTGGCTGCTCAATACCTTCGGCTGGCAGAGCACCTTCTTCGTGATGGCGATGCTGACGGTACCGGTGCTGATTTTTGTGCGAATTGGCCTGCGCGGCATTCGCCTTGAGGCAAAGCCGACCAGCGCAAAAGTTTCCCAGACCGAACGCCGGGCCGCGCGCCGCGAGCTTTTTGTCAGCCCGCACTTCTGGCTGATCTGCATTTTTAATATCGCCTTCCTGACCTACCTGTGGGGCATTAACGGCTGGCTGCCGGGCTATCTGATCGAAGGCAAAGGCATTCATCTGGAGCATGCGGGCTGGCTCGCCTCAATGCCGTTTATCGCCATGCTGGCCGGAGAAGTTATCGGCGCCTGGCTGTCAGATCGCCTCGATAAGCGCGCCGCCGCCTGCTTTATCTCAATGGCCGGGGCGGCGGTGGGCCTGACGGCGGTGATGCAGCTTGATTCTCCGCTGACGATTATCGCGGCAATGAGCTTCAGCACTTTCATGTGGGGCACCGGCGCACCCAATATCTTCGCCCTGCTGGCAAAAGCCACTCATCCACGGGTGAGCGCCACGGCGGGAGGCATTTTCAACGGGCTCGGAAACTTTGCGGGCGCGCTGTCGCCTGCGGTGATGGGGATGCTGATCGCCTTCACCCACAGCATGGATTCCGGGCTGATTTTTCTGGCGGTGATGGCGGCGGTGGGCTGCCTCCTGTTACTGCCGTTGCTGAGACGTTACTGAGGAGAGTGTCATGACTGATTCAACCGTAGCTGCAAAATCGGGCCTCAAGCCTGACCATCTGACCATGGAAGAGTGGGTCGAATCGCGAATTGCGCGCTTTGAGGGCCGCAAGTACGACTGGAACGCGCTGAAGTTCCAGGCGGACTTTGACCCGAAATATCGCCGCGCCCAGATGCGCTACATCGGCACGGGGGCGACCGGCGTTGCCAGCGATACCAACACCGTGGCGGCCGACCACTTCACTTTCTCCACGATGGTGCTGCCGTCGAAATGCGAGGGGCCGCTGCACCTGCACGATGACGTGGAAGAGGTGTTCTTCATGCTCAAGGGGCAGATCACGCTGATGATTCAGGACGGTGAGAACTACACCGAGACCGTGCTGCGCGAGCGCGACCTGATTTCCGTGCCGCCGGGTATTTATCGCGGGCTGTTTAACCACGGTGAAGAAGAGGCGCTGATGTGCGTGATGCTCGGCACCCAGAAGCCGCACATTCCGACCTACCCGGAAGATCATCCGCTGTCCAAAGTGAAACGCGGGTAAGGGGGCGAGATGGTGGAATTTCGTGAACAGGGAAGCGGCACGCCGCTGGTGCTGCTGCACGGCATCAGCTCCGGTGCGGCCTCCTGGCATAAGCAGATGGCGCTGCCCGGCTGTCGCGTGCTGGCCTGGGATATGCCTGGATACGGCAAAAGCCCGGCGCTGGCGGCGCAGCGGGCCAACGCGGGCGACTATGCCGACGCGCTGGCGCTGATGCTCGACCGGGCGGGAATCTGGCAAACCGTACTGGTGGGCCATTCGCTCGGGGCGCTGGTGGCCTGCGCTTTTGCGGCGAAATTCCCCGAACGCGTGCTGCATCTGGTGCTGGCGGACGCGGCGCAGGGCTACGGCCAGGCGGAGCCCGAGCAGCGCGAAAAGGTCTGGCGCAGCCGCGAGCAGCAGATTGCGCTGGGCGGCGAAATTCTGGCGCAAACCAGGGCGGCCAAACTGCTGCGCCCCGGCGCCCGCGAAGAGGACATTGCCACGGTTGCTGCGGGGATGCGCAGGCTTCACCCGGCGGGCTATCTGGCGGCGGCGTGGATGCTGGCGCACGACGATATTCATCCGTGGCTAAACCAGTATGCCGGGCCGTTTGAAGTGTGGTGCGGCGAGCAGGACGCCATCACGCAGATTGAGCTGGTGGCAGGGTTGGCGCAGCGCTACGGCATGCCTTTCACGCGAATTCCGCAGGCGGGGCACGCCTGCTATCTCGACAACGAGACATTCTTTAATCAACAGCTTTTACGGGTAAAGGAAGAGGTGTGCGATGAATGCACAAATTGACGGGCGCGTGGCGGTCGTGACCGGCGGCTCCTCGGGGATTGGTTTTGAAACGCTGCGCCTGCTGCTGGGCGAAGGGGCGAAGGTTGCTTTTTGCGGCCGCGACCGCGACCGACTCGCCAGCGCACACGCGGCTTTGCAAAGCGAATACCCGGCGGCCGAGATTTACTCTTACCGCTGCGACGTGCTGCACGCCGACGAAGTGCTGGCTTTTGCCGAGGCTGTGCAGGCGCGGTTTGGCGGCGCGGACATGCTGATTAATAACGCCGGGCAGGGCTACGTCGCCCGTTTCGCCGAAACGCCGCGCGAGGCCTGGCTGCATGAGGCGGAGCTGAAGCTGTTCGGCGTCATTAACCCGGTGCAGGCTTTTCAGCCGCAGCTTGAGCGCTCGGACATCGCCTCGGTGACCTGCGTGAACTCCCTGCTCGCGCTCCAGCCCGAAGAGCACATGATCGCCACTTCCGCCGCCCGCGCCGCGCTGCTGAATATGACCCTGACGCTTTCCAAAGAGCTGGTGGGTAAAGGCATTCGCGTCAACTCTATCCTGCTCGGCATGGTGGAGTCCGGGCAGTGGCGGCGCCGTTTTGAAAACCGGGAGGATAAGAGCCAGAGCTGGGAAGCGTGGACGGCGGATATTGCCCGCAGGCGCGGCATTCCGATGGCCCGCCTTGGCAAGCCGCAGGAGCCCGCGCAGGCGCTGCTGTTTCTCGCCTCGCCGCTGGCCTCGTTTACCACGGGCGCGGCGCTGGACGTTTCCGGCGGCTTTTGCCGTCATCTGTAAGGAGTCGTGATGAAAAGAATCATGCTGATCGGGTACGGCGCAATGGCGCAGGCGGTGATTGAGCGTTTGCCGCCGCGGGTCGCCATCGGCTGGATTGTCGCGCATGAGCACCATCATGCGGCTATCGGCAAGCGCTTTGGCGGAGAAGTTATCGCGCTCGGCTCGCCGCAGGAGTGCGAGGATACGCCGGATCTGGTGCTGGAGTGCGCCAGCCAGCAGGCGGTGGCCGAATACGGCGCGGGGATTTTACATCGCGGCTGGCATCTGGCGGTGATTTCTACCGGCGCGCTGGCGGACAGCGAGCTGGAAAAACGTTTAGCCACCGCCGGGGGCAAGCTGACCCTGCTGTCCGGTGCGGTTGCCGGGATTGACGGCCTGGCGGCGGCGAAAGAGGGCGGCCTTGAGCGCGTGACCTATCGCTCCCGCAAAAGCCCGGCCAGCTGGCGCGGAAGCTACGCCGAGCAGCTTATCGATCTGAACGCGGTGAGCGAAGCGCAGATCTTTTTTGAAGGCAGCGCCCGGGAAGCGGCGCGGCTGTTCCCGGCTAACGCCAACGTGGCGGCCACCGTGGCGCTGGGCGGCGTCGGCATGGACGACACCCGCGTGCAGCTCATGGTCGATCCGCAAACCAAACGCAACACCCACACGCTGCACGTCGAGGGGCTGTTCGGCGAGTTCCACCTGGAGCTCAGCGGCCTGCCGCTCGCCAGCAATCCGAAAACCTCCACCCTGGCGGCACTGAGCGCGGTTCGCGCCTGCCGCGAACTGGCTTAAAGCAAAGAGGCTGCGATGGATGAGCTAAAGATTTTTATCGGCGGACGCTGGCAGCGCGGCGGCGGGCAGCAAATGCAAAGCCTGTTTCCCGCCGACGGCACGGTCAACGCCCGGCTTAATGCGGCAAGTCTTGAGGATCTGGCAGAGGCCGTTGAATGCGCCGAGCAGGCCTGGCGCGCTCCGGCCTGGCGAAATTCGCTGCCCCACCAGCGGGCGAAGATCCTGCACAAGGTCGCGGATCTTATTGAATCTCGCGTCGGCGAACTGGCCGCAATGCAAAGCCGCGACAACGGTAAACCGCTGCCGGAATCGCGAGGGCTGGTGATGAGCGCAGCCGGAACCGCCCGCTATTTTGCGGCGGCCTGCGAGCTGCTGGAAGGTGAGCTGCCGACGCCGCGACAGGCGGATTTACTGACGCTGAGCCATTACGAACCGCTCGGCGTCGTGGCGGCTATTACGCCCTGGAACTCGCCGATTGCCAGCGAAATGCAAAAGGTCGCTCCGGCGATTGCGGCGGGCAACGCGGTGATCCTCAAGCCTGCTGAAGCGACGCCGCTGATGGCGCTGGAGCTGGCGCGGATCTTTGAACTGGCCGGCCTGCCCGCGGGGCTGTTAAGCGTGCTGCCGGGGAAAGGTTCGGTGATTGGCGACGCGCTCGCCCGCCATCCGAAAGTACGCAAAATTTCGTTTACCGGCGGCACGACAACCGGGCGGCATCTGGCGCACGTTGCGGCGGAAAAGCTAATCCCGGCCTCGCTTGAGCTGGGCGGCAAGTCGCCGACTATCGTACTGGAAGACGCCGATATCGAGCTGGCGGCGCGGGGCATTTGCTACGGCATCTTCAGCTCCGGCGGGCAGGCGTGCATTGCCGGTTCGCGGCTGTTTGCCCATCAAAGCATTTATCCACGGCTGATGGCGAGGCTGCTGGAGCTGACTCGCGGACTGCGCGTCGGCCATCCGTTTAGCGAAGGCACCCACGTTGGGCCGCTGATCGGCGAAAAGCATCGCCAGAGCGTGCTGGAATACGTGGAGCTTGCGAAGCGCGAAGGTGGGCGAGTGCTGTGCGGCGGGGAGATCCCGGCGGATCCCCGGCTGGCGGCTGGCTGCTATTTTCAGCCGACGATTATCGAAGGGCTGAGCAACCGCGCCCGCGTTTGCCAGGAAGAGATCTTCGGCCCGGTGCTGGTGGCGATGCCGTTCAGCGATGAGGCGGCGCTGATTCGCGAGGCTAATAGCTCGGTGTACGGGTTGGCCGCCGGGATCTGGACGCGGGATACGGGCCGGGCGCTGCGCCTGAGCCAGCAGCTTGAGGCCGGAACGGTATGGATTAACACCTACAAAGTTTTTTCGATTTCGACCCCGTTTGGGGGCTTTAAAGAGAGCGGCCTGGGCCGCGAAAAAGGTATTCAGGGCCTGAAGGCCTGGATGCAGCAAAAGAGCATTTATCTGGCGACGGGTAACGGCGTCAACTCCTGGTGCGACTGAGAAAAGGTGTGAGCAATGAGTGAAATGATTACCGTCGGCGACGCCATCGCCAGAACGCTGGAGCAGTACGAAGTTGAAGCCATTTACGGCGTCATCTCCATTCATAACCTGCCGATTGCCGACGCCGTCGGGCAGCGCGGCAAGGTTCGCTTTGTTCCCGCGCGCGGTGAAGCCGGTTCGGTGAGCATGGCGGATGCCCACGGGCGCTTTTCCGGCCTCGGCGTGGCGCTGACCAGCACCGGCGCGGGCGCAGGCAACGCGGTGGGCGCGCTGGTTGAGGCGATGAACGCCTGCACGCCGCTGCTGCATCTTACCGGGCAGGTGGAAAAGGCGTGGCTGGATGCCGATACCGGTTTTATCCACGAAACCCGCGATCAGCTGACGTTCCTGAAGGCCAGCTCAAAGCGGGCGTACCGCATCAGCAACGCAAACCAGGCGATGGCGATTTTGCATAAGGCGATTCAGGAAGCGCGCACGCCGCCGTGCGGGCCGGTTTCGCTGGAAATCCCCATTGATATTCAGAGCGCCAAAATTCCGCTGTCGCTGGTGACTTCGGCGGTAAAAAACGCTCCTGCTGCGCCGGCAGAAGCAACGGTCGTTGAGGCCTTATGGGCGCGGCTTAAACAGGCAAAACAGCCGCTGCTGTGGTTAGGCGGCGGGGCCATCGGCAGCGAGGCGGCGGTAAAAAAGCTGGCCGATGCCGGCGTGACCGTGATTTCCAGCACCCACGCACGCGGCGTGCTGCCGGACAGCCATCGCGCCAGCCTGCGGGCGTTCCACAACTCACCTTCCGTTGAGGCGCTGCTTGCCCGCTGTGATTTTACGCTGGTCGCGGGCTCGCGGCTGCGCAGCAACGAAACGCGGTCCTGGACGCTGGAGCTGCCGTCGCCGCGCGTGCAGATTGATATTGATCCGGCGGCGGCCAGCCGCAACTACCTGATGGACGATACGATTATCGCCGACTGCTCAATGCTGTTGGCCGCGCTGGCGGAAAAAGCACGCGGGCGCGAGTGGGGCGACGCAGGCTGGGACCTTCAGCTTAAAGACGCGGTGACGCAGGCGGAGGCCGGCCTGCGCGAACAGTGCGGTGCCTACGCCAGACTGAACGACGCCATTGAACAGGCGCTGCCAGATAACGGCATTCTGGTGCGCGATATTACCGTCTCCGGCAGCCTGTGGGGCAGCCGCCTGTTCCGCGCCAGCGGCCCGCTGATGAACATTCATTCTCTGGCCGGGGCGATTGGCATGGGGCTGCCGATGGCGATAGGCACGGCGATTGCCAACCCGCAGCGCAAAGTTGTCGGTCTGGTGGGCGACGGCGGCCTGAGCCTGAACCTTGGCGAGCTGGCGACGCTGGCGCAGGAGAAAGCCAACGTCACGCTGCTGATAATGAACGACGGCGGCTACGGCGTCATGCGCGGCATTCAGGATAAATACTTTGGCGGGCGGCAGTATTACAACGAGCTGCACACGCCGGACTTTACCCTGCTGGCGCAGGCCATTGGCCTACAGGCGTGGAGCGTGGCGCGAGCGGAAGATTTCCAGTCGGTGATGGCCGAAGCGCTGGCGATGCCGGGGCCGTCGGTAGTGGAAGTTCGCATGAGTGAAATTGGCGCGCTGCGTTTTGCCGGGCCGCCGCAGAAGACGCTCTATTAATGAAGCCCTCACCCTGGCTCTTTGCCGAGTGGGTGAGGGGAAAAGCCTTATTTGATGCCGTCTGTCGCCATGCGATCGCGAATGTGCTGCGCACGTTCGGCGGAGGCCGGGTGATCGTCAAGCATCGAGCTCTGGCGGCCTTCTTCCTGCTTCGCCAGCTTTTCGAAGCTGGTGGCAAGGCCAATCGGGTTGATGCCGCGTTTTCTCAGCAGGTCGTAAGAGTAGTCGTCGGCTTCTGATTCCTGGCGCTGGGAGAACTGTGCGTTCACCAGCTTCTCACCCAAATCGCCAAGCTGCGACTGCGACAGGCTGCCAATCATGCCGCCAGCGGATGCGGCCGCCACGCGAGCCGCGTTGGTGCCGAGCGCGACCTGCATGCCTTTCTTCACGTGGCCGAGTGCGACGTGGCCCATTTCGTGGCCGATAACCGCTTCGACTTCGTTATCGTTCATCATGTCCATCAGGCCGCTGTACACGCGGATACAGCCGTTTGCCATGGCGAAGGCGTTGACGTCTTTGGTGACGTAAACCTTGTAGTTCACCGGCATGCCGTTGATGTTGTCGCCCAGCGCACCGGCGATTTTAGCCAGGCGTTTTGCATAGTCGCTGCCTGCCGGCGCGATAGTGGCTTTGCTGTCCAGCTCCGCACAGGATTTATCGCTCAGCTCTTTGACCTGCGCATCGCTTAGCGTATAGGCCTGAAAAACTTCGGCGCCGGAGGTGAGTAAACCGTTGGAGTCCATGTTTTGACAGCCGCTCAGCGTGGCTGCGAGCGTCAGGCTCAGTAAAATAGGGCGCATCTTCATGGCCAGTCTTCCTTTATTAATTTCAACAGCCCAGGGGCGAACACGTGCCGGAATTGGCGACGCATAAACCGCAGTATAAAGAAGATAGATTAACTCGCGCAGCGACTTGCGCAACATGCGAGCATTTACCAGAGATTTCTTACCCGCGCAAAAGGATGCTCCATGTACATGACCAGCGGCTTGCGGTACATTGTGGGCACTTTTCGGGCGTAGCCCATAACGCTTAGTAGTCAAGTCGTAAAACAAGGCGTGACCTTCAACCATCCGATCTGGAGTGAAAATGTCCTCTCGTAAAGAGCTTGCCAATGCTATTCGTGCGCTCAGCATGGACGCAGTACAAAAAGCTAAATCCGGTCACCCGGGTGCCCCTATGGGTATGGCTGATATTGCCGAAGTCCTGTGGCGTGATTTCCTGAACCATAACCCGCAGAACCCGTCCTGGGCTGACCGCGACCGTTTCGTGTTGTCCAACGGTCACGGCTCCATGCTGATTTACAGCCTGCTGCACCTCACCGGTTATGACCTGCCGATTGAAGAACTGAAAAACTTCCGTCAGCTGCATTCCAAAACGCCGGGCCACCCGGAAGTGGGCTACACCGCCGGTATAGAAACCACGACTGGCCCGCTGGGTCAGGGCGTTGCGAACGCGGTAGGTATGGCAATTGCTGAACGGACTATGGCGGCGCAGTTTAACCGTCCTGGTCACGACATCGTGGACCACTTCACCTATACGTTTATGGGTGACGGCTGCATGATGGAAGGCATCTCTCACGAAGTCTGCTCGCTGGCCGGTACCCTGAAGCTGGGTAAACTGGTGGCGTTCTATGATGACAACGGTATCTCCATCGACGGTCACGTTGAAGGCTGGTTCACCGACGATACCGCTAAGCGCTTTGAAGCCTACGGCTGGCACGTTGTGCGCGGCGTAGACGGCCACGATGCGGACGCTATCAAACGCGCCGTTGAAGAAGCCAGAGCGGTGACTGACAAACCGTCCCTGCTGATGTGCAAAACTATCATCGGTTTCGGTTCGCCAAACAAAGCTGGCACCCACGATTCCCACGGCGCGCCGCTGGGCGATGCGGAAATCGCACTGACTCGTGAAGCGCTCGGCTGGAAGTACGCGCCGTTCGAAATCCCGCAGGACATCTACGCTCAGTGGGACGCGCGCGAAGCCGGCCAGTCTAAAGAAGCTGCATGGAACGAGAAGTTCGCCGCCTACGCGAAAGCTTTCCCGCAGGAAGCCGCAGAATTTACCCGTCGTATGAAAGGTGAAATGCCGGCTGAGTTTGCTGCTAAAGCGCAGGAGTTCATCGCGAACCTGCAGGCCAACCCGGCAAAAATCGCCAGCCGTAAAGCGTCACAGAACACCATCGAAGCCTTCGGCCATCTGCTGCCAGAATTCCTTGGTGGGTCCGCCGATCTGGCGCCTTCTAACCTGACCCTGTGGTCCGGTTCTAAGCCAATCAACGAAGACGAAGCCGGGAACTACATCCATTACGGCGTGCGCGAGTTCGGTATGACCGCGATTGCCAACGGGATTGCGCTGCACGGCGGTTTCCTGCCGTACACCTCTACCTTCCTGATGTTCGTCGAGTATGCCCGTAACGCGGTGCGTATGGCGGCGCTGATGAAGCAGCGTCAGGTGATGGTCTATACCCACGACTCCATCGGTCTGGGCGAAGATGGCCCAACTCACCAGCCGGTAGAGCAGCTTGCTGCCCTGCGCGTGACGCCAAACATGAGCACATGGCGTCCTTGCGACCAGGTTGAATCCGCGGTGGCATGGAAGTATGCGGTAGAACGTCACGACGGCCCGACCGCGCTGATCTTCTCCCGCCAGAACCTGGCCCAGCAGGATCGTACCGAACAGCAGCTGGCGGATATCGCCCGCGGCGCGTACGTCCTGAAAGACTGCGCGGGTACGCCAGAGCTGATCCTGATCGCCACCGGCTCCGAAGTTGAGCTGGCCGTGGCGGCCTGGGATCGTCTGTCTGCGGAAGGCGTGAAGGCGCGCGTGGTTTCCATGCCGTCTACCGACGCGTTCGACAAGCAGGATGCGGCATACCGCGAATCCGTGCTGCCGAAAGCCGTTGCCGCTCGCGTTGCCATTGAAGCCAGCATCGCTGACTACTGGTTCAAATACGTCGGCCTGAACGGCGCGGTGGTGGGTATGACCACCTTCGGTGAGTCTGCACCTGCCGAGCAGCTGTTCGAAGAGTTTGGCTTCACCGTTGAGAACGTGGTGAAACAGGCTAAAGCGGTTCTGTAATTTTTGACTGATAAACGGGTCGCTCAGGCGGCCCGTTAATGCTGCTGACGAAGAAGGAAAAAGCGTGGTTTTTCCTTCTTCGTGGTTTATCAGCCGAAAATCAATAAATTGATTTTCCCGGTTATTTTGCAGTGGCATAGATTCTTATATTGATTATATAGGGTCTGTTATCACTCTGAACGGGTCGCTCAGGCGGCCCGTTTTTTTTGCTCGTTATTCATCCCGCCCGCCGTTTTCGCCGCATTTATTCCTTTAAAAATGTGACCTGCGTCAGAAGATCGGTTGCCTGTAGCCGGGCAGCGTTCCCTTTATTCCCCGTTTCGCTTATTCTAGCTGAAGCGTTTCAGTCGATTAAATGTTCGACAATTAAGCAATCAAATGCAGTTTCGTGAGTGCGAGGATTCCCCTCGGACGGTGGCTGGATTACTCTGTCAGCCAACGTGTTCAGGGATTCTGGCAGGAGAGATATGACCGTACGCATAGCAATTAATGGCTTCGGTCGCATTGGGCGCAACGTGGTACGTGCTTTGTACGAATCCGGTCGCCGTGCGGAAATTACCGTCGTAGCAATCAATGAACTGGCTGATGCTGCGGGTATGGCGCATCTGTTGAAATACGACACCAGCCATGGTCGCTTCGCCTGGGATGTTCGCCAGGAGCGCGACCAGCTGTGGGTGGGTGACGATACGATACGCCTGCTCCATGAGCCAAAGATTGAAGCTCTGCCGTGGCGCGAGCTGGGCGTGGACGTGGTGCTCGACTGCACCGGCGTATTTGGCTCGCGGGCCGACGGTGAAGCACACCTGGCCGCCGGCGCGAAGAAAGTTCTCTTCTCCCATCCTGGCGGCAACGATCTTGATGCCACCGTGGTTTACGGCGTAAATCACGAAGAGATCATCGCTGAACACCGCATCGTTTCCAATGCTTCCTGCACCACAAACTGCATTATTCCGATTATCAAACTGCTGGATGACGCCTTTGGCATTGAGTGGGGAACCGTGACCACCATTCATTCGGCGATGCACGATCAGCAGGTTATTGATGCCTATCATCCCGACCTGCGTCGCACCCGAGCGGCGAGCCAATCGATCATTCCGGTCGATACGCGCCTGGCCGCCGGTATCACGCGTATTTTCCCGCAGTTTAACGATCGTTTTGAAGCGATTGCGGTGCGCGTACCGACCATAAATGTGACGGCTATCGATTTAAGCGTCACGGTGCGAAATCCAGTAAAAGCTAATGAAGTCAATCGGTTGCTGCAAAAAGCGGCACAGGATTCATTTCATGGTATAGTTGACTATACGGAATTACCGTTGGTCTCGACTGATTTTAACCACGATCCGCACAGTGCCATTGTTGACGGCACGCAAACCCGGGTCAGTGGGCAACATCTGATTAAAACTCTAGTCTGGTGTGATAACGAATGGGGCTTTGCTAACCGAATGCTCGACACGACGTTAGTCATGGCTGCAAGTGGTTTCAGGTAAGGCGCGCTAAGCGTCCGCAAAACTTTAAGAATCAACGAGAGGATTCACCATGTCTGTAATTAAGATGATCGATCTGGATCTGGCTGGTAAGCGCGTTCTGATCCGTGCCGATTTGAACGTACCAGTTAAAGAAGGGAAAGTGACATCTGACGCACGTATTCGTGCCTCCCTGCCGACTATTGAGCTGGCCCTGAAGCAAGGCGCAAAAGTCATGGTTACTTCTCACCTGGGTCGTCCGACCGAAGGCGAGTACAACGAAGAATTCTCTCTGCTGCCGGTTGTTAACTACCTGAAAGACAAGCTGTCTGCGCCGGTTCGTCTGGCTAAAGATTACCTCGACGGCGTTGAAGTTGCCGCGGGCGAGCTGGTCGTGCTGGAAAACGTTCGCTTCAACAAAGGCGAAAAGAAAGACGACGAAACCCTTTCCAAAAAATACGCTGCGCTGTGTGACGTTTTCGTCATGGACGCATTCGGTACAGCTCACCGCGCGCAGGCTTCTACTCACGGCGTAGGTAAATTCGCTGATATCGCTTGTGCTGGCCCGCTGCTGGCCGCTGAGCTGGAAGCGCTGGGTAAAGCTCTGGGTAACCCGGCTCGCCCAATGGTTGCTATCGTGGGCGGTTCTAAAGTTTCTACTAAGCTGACCGTGCTGGACTCCCTGTCCAAAATTGCTGACCAGCTGATCGTTGGCGGCGGCATTGCAAACACCTTCGTAGCCGCTCAGGGCCACAACGTCGGTAAATCCCTGTACGAAGCAGACCTGGTTGAAGAAGCTAAACGCCTTCTGACGACCTGCGACATCCCGGTTCCAACTGACGTTCGCGTAGCGACTGAATTCTCAGAAACCGCGCCAGCCACTCTGAAATCTGTTAACGACATTAAAGACGAAGAGCAGATTCTGGACCTGGGCGACGTTTCCGCGCAAAAACTGGCTGACATCCTGAAGAATGCGAAAACCATTCTGTGGAACGGCCCGGTTGGCGTATTCGAATTCCCTAACTTCCGCAAAGGCACCGAAATCGTGGCTAACGCTATCGCTGACAGCGAAGCGTTCTCTATCGCAGGCGGCGGTGACACTCTGGCAGCTATCGACCTGTTCGGTATCTCCGACAAGATTTCCTACATCTCCACTGGCGGCGGCGCATTCCTCGAATTCGTGGAAGGCAAAGTTCTGCCAGCAGTAGCCATGCTCGAAGAGCGCGCTAAGAAGTAATAATGACGGGCAGGGTAACCTGCCCGTTGAATTCTTGCCGCCCGTAAGCATTAGGTGGCACAAACGTTTTTTCTAACGGCCGACGATACAGGACAACGAAACATGTCTAAAATTTTTGATTTCGTAAAACCAGGCGTGATTACTGGTGATGACGTACAGAAAGTTTTCCAGGTAGCAAAAGAGAATAACTTTGCTCTGCCAGCAGTTAACTGCGTAGGCACCGACTCTATCAACGCCGTGCTGGAAACCGCTGCCAAAGTCAAAGCACCGGTTATCGTACAGTTCTCCAACGGCGGTGCTGCGTTCATCGCGGGCAAAGGTGTGAAAACTGACGTTCCACAGGGTGCTGCTATCCTGGGCGCAATCTCTGGCGCACATCACGTTCACCAGATGGCTGAACATTACGGCGTGCCTGTTATCCTGCACACCGACCACTGCGCTAAGAAACTGCTGCCGTGGATCGACGGTCTGCTGGACGCGGGTGAAAAACACTTCGCCGCTACCGGCAAACCGCTGTTCTCTTCCCACATGATCGACCTGTCCGAAGAGTCCCTGGAAGAGAACATCGAAATCTGTTCCAAATACCTGGCGCGCATGGCCAAAATGGGCATGACTCTGGAAATCGAACTGGGCTGCACCGGCGGTGAAGAAGATGGCGTAGATAACAGCCATATGGACGCTTCCGCACTGTACACTCAGCCAGAAGACGTTGACTACGCTTATACCAAACTGAATGCAATCAGCCCACGCTTCACCATCGCGGCTTCTTTCGGTAACGTACACGGCGTATACAAACCAGGTAACGTTGTTCTGACGCCAACCATCCTGCGCGATTCCCAGGACTATGTTTCTAAGAAACATAACCTGCCGCACAACAGCCTGAACTTCGTCTTCCACGGCGGTTCCGGTTCTTCTGCTCAGGAAATCAAAGATTCCGTCAGCTACGGCGTCATTAAAATGAACATCGATACCGATACCCAGTGGGCAACATGGGAAGGTATCCTGAACTATTACAAAACGAACGAAGCTTACCTGCAGGGCCAGCTGGGCAACCCTAAAGGCGAAGATCAGCCGAACAAGAAATACTACGATCCGCGCGTATGGCTGCGTGCTGCACAGACCTCTATGATTACTCGTCTGGAGCAGGCTTTCACAGAGCTGAACGCGAAAGACGTTCTGTAATCTGAAGCCCTAAGCGTTTGATAAAAAACCCGCCCCGTGCGGGTTTTTTTATGCCTTTTGGCGAAAGGCCGTTAATCCGAGCGGCAAATAACCCCCCCTCATTAAAATTAATGAATAAAAAATACGATATTATTTTAGGAAATGAATTTTTCCTGGAATTTATTTCTTCTTGCAAAGACAGATATTCTCCGTTTGTTATAAATACGTTTAAACAGAATAAGTTACTTATCGAGATACAATTTAATTATCACCATAAATTTAATTTATTACCTTGTCTAAGGTTGACCTTAATCATGTAAAAGGCAGATTAATAAACTATAACAATATGATTTTATTATGTTTAATGTTGATTGTGCACTTTGTGGTCGATTATGTGTCTGGTAATTGTGAGTCACTGCACATAACAATCTACTGCGAATTCGATATGATCTGCTGCATGGAAGATTATTCAGGCGCAAAGTTTCATGGACAATACCTTGTTACCGAAAACCCAGCATCTGGTTGTTTTCCAGGAAGTGGTTAGAAGCGGTTCGTTTGGATCTGCGGCAAAGCAGCTCGGCCTGACCCAGCCGGCGGTCAGTAAAATCATCAGCGATATGGAAACCTATTTTGGCTTAGCGCTGATTATCCGCAAAAACACCGGCGTGAAGCTGACCGAAGCAGGAAAGGTGCTGCTGGGGCACTCGGAGTCCATCACCCGCGAGCTAAGGAATATGTGCAGCGAGATGAGCAGCATGGTGGGCAACGGCGTGGTCGACGTCTCTTTTGGCTATCCCTCTTTAATTGGCTTCACCTTTTTGCCGGGCATGATGAAAGAGTTTAAGGAGCTGTTCCCGCAGGCGCAGGTCTCGATGTTTGAAGCCCAGCTTTCTTCCTTCTTACCGGCGATTCGCGACGGCAGGCTGGATTTTGCTATCGGCACGCTGAGCGACGAAATGCTGTTACAGGACCTGCACATTGAGCCGCTGTTTGAGTCCGAATTTATTCTGGTCGCTGGCCGGACGCGAACGTGCAGCGGCACCACGACGCTCGGCGCATTAAGCCAGCAGCAGTGGGTATTGCCGCATACGGAAATGGGTTATTACAGCGAACTGCTCACCACCCTTCAAAAGAATAATATCAACAGTGAAAATATTGTAAAAACTGATTCGGTGGTGACTATTTATAATCTGGTACTGAATGCAGGATTTCTCACCGTTATTCCAAGAGATATGATTTCACCCTTCGGTTCTAATCAATTCTGCAATGTCCCCGTTGAAGATAAATTACCTGTGGCGCGCTATGCGGCGGTATGGTCAAAAAATTATCGTATTAAAAAATCGGCCGCTACATTAGTTGAACTAGCTAAACAGCATTCGGTTCGCAGTCAATATCAATTTAATAAATTAACGGAAGTTGCATAGCTAAATAAACGCGGCGGTAAACGCTAAAAATTAATGATGGCGAATTAAAATGATTTGTCGTCACTCCTATTGCTTATTGTTTTAATACAGAGGTCAACATGCACATCGATTATGAACTCCCCGTCACTATTGCAGATATTCTGGAAGCGAAAAAAAGACTGGCTGGTTATATTTATAAAACAGGCATGCCTCGTTCTAACTATTTAAGTGAATGCTGCAAAGGTGAGATATTCCTCAAATTCGAAAATATGCAGCGTACCGGCTCTTTTAAAATTCGCGGCGCTTTTAATAAGCTCAGCTCGTTAACCGAGGCGGAAAGAAGAAAAGGCGTCGTCGCCTGTTCCGCGGGGAACCACGCGCAGGGCGTGTCTTTATCCTGCGCGATTCTCGGCATCGATGGCCTGGTGGTGATGCCCAATGGCGCACCTAAATCCAAGGTTGCCGCCACCATGGACTACTCGGCCCAGGTCGTGCTGCACGGCGACAACTTCAACGATACCATTGCGAAGGTTAGTGAAATCGTCGAAATGGAAGGGCGGATTTTTATACCGCCTTATGACGATGAAAAAGTGATTGCCGGGCAGGGCACTATCGGCCTCGAAATTCTCGAAGATTTATATGATGTCGACAACGTTATTGTGCCTATTGGCGGCGGCGGATTAATTGCCGGGATCGCGCTAGCCATTAAATCTATTAATCCAACTATTAATATTTTTGGTGTGCAGGCTGAAAATGTTCACGGCATGGCCGCTTCTTTCTCAAAAGGTGAACTTACCTCGCACCGAAATGCGGGCACGCTGGCAGATGGCTGTGATGTTTCACGTCCGGGTAAAATGACTTACGACATCGTCAGGGATTTAGTGACCGATATTATTTTGGTTAGCGAACAGGAAATTAGAAACAGCATGGTCGCGCTCATTCAGCGTAATAAAGTCGTGACCGAAGGCGCGGGCGCATTAGCCACCGCCGCTTTGCTGAGCGGTAAGCTCGATAAATATATTAAAGGTCGTAAAACGGTCAGCATTATCTCCGGGGGAAACATCGATCTTTCCCGCGTGTCACAAATTACCGGCTCTGCGGATATTTAAGCTAATTACTTAAGGACCTGAATGATGAGCAATACAGACGCAACACTTATTGGTCAAAAAGAAACGTCGCAGTGGCGTAAGTCAGACACCACCTGGACGCTCGGCCTGTTCGGCACCGCTATCGGCGCCGGGGTTTTATTCTTCCCGATTCGCGCAGGCTACGGCGGCTTAATTCCGATATTAATTATGCTGTTTTTGGCCTTCCCGATAGCGTTTTACTGTCACCGTGCGCTGGCGCGGCTGTGCCTGTCGGGCAGCAACCCCTCGGGGAACATCACCGAAACGGTTGAAGAGCACTTCGGCAAAACTGGCGGGGTGGTGATTACCTTCCTGTATTTCTTTGCGATTTGCCC
Organism: Buttiauxella sp.; assembly: GCA_036489025.1. Lineage (GTDB taxonomy): Bacteria > Pseudomonadota > Gammaproteobacteria > Enterobacterales > Enterobacteriaceae > Dryocola. Next base: position 102,559 of record DASXGN010000010.1, on the reverse strand, counting down.
GCTGCTGTGGATTTACGGCGTCACTATTACCAATACTTTCATGACCTTCTGGGAAAACCAGCTCCAGCTAATGCCGCTGAACCGCGGCTTCGTGGCGCTTTTCCTGCTGCTGCTGATGGCCTTCGTGATCTACTTCGGTAAGGATCTGATGGTTAAGGTGATGAGCTATCTGGTCTTCCCGTTTATCGCCTGTCTGGTACTGATTTCGCTGTCGCTGATCCCTTACTGGAACTCAGCGGTTATCGATCAGGTCAGCCTCAGCGACCTGTCGTTTACCGGCCATGACGGCATCCTGGTTACGGTCTGGCTGGGTATTTCCATCATGGTGTTCTCTTTTAACTTCTCACCGATTGTCTCATCGTTCGTGGTGTCCAAACGCGAAGAGTACGAGGGCGAATTTGGCAACGCCTGGACCGAGGATAAAGTCTCGAAGATTATCTCCCGCGCCAGCATGCTGATGGTCGCCGTGGTGATGTTCTTCGCCTTCAGCTGCCTGTTTACGCTGTCGCCGCAGAACATGGCCGAGGCCAAGGCGCAGAACATCCCGGTCCTTTCCTACCTGGCGAACCACTTCGCTACCATGTCCGGCTCGAAATCGACCTTCGCTACCGTGCTGGAATACGGCGCGTCGATTATCGCGCTGGTTGCCATTTTCAAATCCTTCTTCGGGCATTATCTCGGCACGCTGGAAGGGCTCAACGGCCTGGTGCTTAAGTTTGGCTATAAAGGCGATAAGACGCGGGTGTCCAGCGGAAAACTGAACCTCATCAGCATGGTCTTTATTATGGGGTCGACCTGGATTGTTGCCTACGCCAACCCGAATATTCTCGACCTGATTGAAGCCATGGGGGCACCGATTATTGCCTCGCTGCTTTGCCTGCTGCCGATGTATGCGATTCGCAAAACGCCTGCGTTAGCCAAATATAAAGGCCGCACGGAAAATATCTTTGTCACCGTCATCGGTCTGTTAACCATTTTGAATATTGTCTACAAATTATTTTAATTAATCAGCCGGCTCAGGATGAGTGAGATTTAAGCATGAATGAATACCCTGTAGTGTTAACCATCAACTGTGGTTCTTCTTCTGTTAAATTTTCAGTGCTGGACAGCGAAACCTGCGACGTGCTTTTAGCCGGGATTTGTGAAGGCATTAATAGCGAAAACGCCTGTATTACCGTTAATGAAGGTGAGCCGGTTAAACTGCCTCACGCAAATTATGAAGAGGCGCTTAACGCCATTTCTGCCGAACTTGAAAAAAGACACCTGGCGGACTGCGTGGCCTTTATTGGCCACCGCATTGCTCACGGCGGAGCGATATTTAACGAATCGGCATTAATTACCGATGAGGTTATCGAGCAAATCCGCCAGGTATCGCCTTTGGCACCGCTGCACAACTACGCCAATTTAAGCGGCGTTGAATCTGCGCGGGCTCGCTTTCCGCGGGTGCCACAGGTTGCCGTTTTCGATACCAGCTTCCACCAGACGCTGAAGCCGGAAGCCTATCTGTACGGCCTGCCGTATCGCTATTTTGAGGAATACGGCGTGCGCCGCTACGGTTTCCACGGCACCTCGCATCGTTACGTCGCGCAGCGGGCGTGCGATCTGCTCGGTCTTCCCGAAGCGCAAAGTGGGTTAGTGATTGCTCACTTAGGCAACGGCGCTTCGGTTTGCGCGGTTCAGGATGGCCGCAGCGTGGATACCTCAATGGGCATGACGCCGCTGGAAGGCCTGATTATGGGTACCCGCTGCGGCGACATCGACTTTGGCGCAATGGCCTGGCTTGCCCGGCAGACCGGACAATCAATGGACGACCTTGAGCAGGTGGTGAATAAAGAGTCCGGCCTGCTGGGGATTTCCGGAATTTCCTCCGATTTAAGAATGCTGGAAAAAGCCTGGCATAACGGCGATACGCGTGCGCAGCTCGCGATAAATACTTTTGTCCATCGTATTGCCCGCACTATTGGCGGCCATGCCGCGTCTTTATTACGTCTCGACGGCGTGATTTTTACCGGCGGCATTGGTGAGAACTCCCAGCTTATCAGGCAGCTGGTTATTGAACGCCTGCGTGTCTTCGGGATTTATCTCGACGAAGCTAAAAATAGCCAGCCTAATCGCACAGGAGAAAGAATTATTTCTGACCCGCGCTCTGCGATAGCCTGCGCCGTTATTCCCACCAACGAAGAAAAAATGATTGCGCTCGATGCCCTGCATTTAGGGAAAGAATACCGCTCTGCGGAATATGCCTGAAATATTAATGTGGTTTAGAGGACTGAAGTCATGAATGTGGATATTGATATGACCAACGACAATTATTTCTCTGCCTGGCAGCAATTTTCCGGCGAGGAATGGAAGCAGGAAATTAACGTTCGGGATTTTATCCAGCATAACTACACGCCTTATCAGGGCGACGAATCTTTTTTAGCAAACGCGACGCCGGCCACCACCGCGCTGTGGGAAAAAGTCATGGAGGGCATTCGCATTGAGAATGCCACGCACGCGCCGGTGGACTTCGACACGAATATTGCCACCACGATTACCGCCCATGCGCCGGGCTACATCACGAAAGAGCATGAGAAGATCGTCGGCCTGCAAACGGATAAACCGCTGAAGCGCGCCCTGCATCCCTACGGCGGCATCAACATGATTAAAAGCTCGTTTGAGGCTTACGGTCGTGAGATGGACCCGGATTTTGAGTATCAGTTTACCTCCCTGCGCAAAACGCATAACCAGGGCGTGTTCGACGTTTATTCCCCGGATATTCTGCGCTGCCGCAAATCAGGCGTGTTAACCGGCCTGCCGGACGGCTATGGCCGCGGGCGGATCATTGGTGATTATCGGCGCGTGGCGCTGTACGGCATTGCGTACTTAGTGCGCGAGCGCGAGCTTCAGTTTGCCGACCTGCAAGGCAAGCTTGAGCGGGGCGAAGATCTTGAAGCGGTTATTCGCCTGCGCGAAGAGCTGTCCGAACACCGCCGGGCGCTGCTGCAAATTCAGGAAATGGCGGCCGGCTACGGCTTTGATATTTCTCGCCCGGCGCGCAACGCTCAGGAAGCGCTGCAATGGCTCTATTTTGCCTATCTTGCGGCGGTGAAATCGCAGAACGGCGGCGCGATGTCCCTCGGGCGCACGACGACATTTATCGATATCTATATTGAGCGCGACCTGCGGGCCGGGCTGCTGACCGAAGAGCAGGCGCAGGAGCTGGTCGATCACTTCATTATGAAGATCCGCATGGTGCGCTTCCTGCGCACGCCGGAGTTTGACTCGCTGTTCTCGGGCGACCCTATTTGGGCGACGGAAGTGATTGGCGGTATGGGGCTGGACGGCCGCACGCTGGTCACAAAAAATGCCTTCCGCTATCTGAACACGCTTTACACTATGGGGCCTGCGCCGGAGCCGAACCTGACGATCCTCTGGTCCGAGGCGTTGCCTAAGCCCTTCAAAGTGTTTGCCGCGAAGGTGTCCATCGAAACTTCGTCGCTCCAGTACGAGAATGACGATCTGATGCGCTGCGATTTTGACAGCGACGACTACGCGATTGCCTGCTGCGTCAGCCCGATGGTTATCGGCAAGCAGATGCAGTTCTTCGGCGCTCGCGCCAACCTCGCCAAAACGCTGCTGTACTGCATCAACGGCGGCATGGATGAAAAGCTTAAAATCCAGGTCGGGCCGAAAACCCCGATGCTGCTTGATGACGTGCTGGACTATGACCGGGTGATGACCAGCCTCGATCGCTTTATGGACTGGCTGGCGAAGCAGTATGTGACCGCGCTGAACCTCATCCATTACATGCACGACAAGTACAGCTACGAAGCCTCGCTGATGGCGCTGCATGACCGGGATGTCTCTCGCACGATGGCCTGCGGCATTGCCGGGCTGTCGGTCGCCGTTGACTCGCTTTCGGCTATTAAGTACGCCACGGTTAAACCGGTGCGCGACCATACCGGGCTGGCCGTCGATTTTGTGATTGAAGGCGAGTACCCGCAGTACGGCAACAACGACGATCGCGTGGACGCCATTGCCTGTGATTTGGTTGAACGCTTCATGAAAAAGATCCAGGCGCTGCCGACCTACCGCGATGCGGTGCCGACTCAGTCGATCCTGACGATCACTTCGAACGTGGTGTACGGCAAGAAAACCGGCAACACGCCGGATGGCCGCAGAGGCGGGACGCCGTTCGCTCCGGGAGCAAACCCGATGCACGGGCGCGATCGTAAAGGCGCGGTGGCCTCGTTAACCTCGGTGGCTAAACTGCCGTTCAGCTATGCCAAAGACGGTATTTCCTACACCTTCTCAATTGTTCCGGCGGCGCTGGGCAAAGAGGACGGCGTGCGGCAAATAAACCTGGTTGGCCTGCTGGACGGGTATTTCCATCACGATGTGAAAACCGAGGGCGGACAGCACCTGAACGTTAACGTGATGAACAGGGAAATGCTGCTCGATGCGGTTGAGCACCCGGAAAATTATCCGACGCTGACGATTCGCGTCTCCGGCTATGCGGTCAGGTTCAATGCGCTGACGCGCGAGCAGCAGCAGGACGTTATTTCCCGCACCTTCACCCACGCTATTTAAGTCTTAACGCTGCCAGCACCGGGCGAGCTTTCGTTCGGTGCTGCTTTTCACAGACTCTTTTCTTCGTCGGGTGTGGCAGCGGCGAGACTGATCCAGATCAAATGTAAGCGTGTTTTCTTTACAATCTAACAACAATTCATGTGGTGGAGGGTTGGGGTTATTTTTGTTTTAAATCAACAGTATATTTATTTGTCTGTGCGTAATGTTAATGAAATTGCATTGAAAATTGCTATAAGACGGCATTTTCAGGCGTTGCTTTCGTTCGAAAAATGGCTAATTTATATTGCATAGTAATGTAATTATTAGCCTGGTAATCTTTTTGGGATTGCCTTTTTTAGCGCAAGCGACAGGAAGCTTTATGAGCGAACAAGGAAACAAGGGCGTCCCCCCGAGGCGTCGTTTTTTGCAGCAAACCCTTTCCCTAATCCCGCTGGCCGCCGCCGGCAGCAGCTTGGTTTCACTGAACGGGTTGGCCGCACCGGCAAAGCCTGAGGGCGTTAGCGCCCATTACGTACCCACCTTTTTCAACAACGATGAATGGCAGTTCGTGCTGGCGGCGACCGACCGCCTGATCCCTGCGGATGAATTTGGCCCCGGCGCGGTGAGCGAAGGCGTGCCGGTATTTATCGACCGCCAGATGGAGCTCCCTTACGGATACGGCCACCTGTGGTACATGCACGGCCCGTTCGCCAGCGCGGAACCGGAGCTTGGATATCAGTCCGCTCTGGTGCCGCGTGAAACCTGGCGGCGCGGCATCAAGGCCGTGAACGGCTGGTGCAAACGAGAGTTTCAGCAGACTTTCGCCGAGCTTAGCCACCAACGGCAGGAGGATATTCTCCACCGGCTTGAAAGCGGCAAGCTCAGCTTCGAGGAGGTGCCGGGCGGCCTGTTCTTTACGCAGATGCTGGAAAACACCAAAGAAGGTTATCTGGCCGATCCGCAGCACGGCGGCAATCAGACGCTGGCCTCGTGGAAGATGATTGGTTTCCCCGGCGCGCGAGCCGACTACCCGCTGGTTATGGATAACCCGAATAAACCTTACCCGCTCGGGCCGGTCAGTATTTCAGGCAAAAGGAGCGTATAGCCGTGGCGATGAAAAAAGAACCCGTAGACATTGTTATCGTCGGCTTTGGCTGGACCGGCTCGCTGATGGCGAAAGAGCTGGCCGACAGCGGCCTGAAAATTCTGGCGCTCGAGCGCGGAGAAGCGCGCGATACCTATCCTGATTTTGCCTATCCGCGCATCGCCGACGAGCTCACCTACGGCATTCGGCTGAAGCTTTTCCAGAACGCATCCAAAGAAACGGTGACCGTCAGGCATACCCAATCGCAGACCGCTTTGCCCTATCGCCGTTTTGGATCTTTTCTGCCCGGCGATGGAGTCGGCGGCGCGGGCGTACACTGGAACGGCATGCTCTGGCGTCCGCTAAAAGCCGATCTGAAAATGCGCAGCACGGTCATCGAGAAATACGGCGCGGACTTTATTCCTGCGGATATGACCGTGCAGGACTACCCGTTTAGCTACGAAGAAATGGAGCCCTTTTTCGACAAGTTCGAGAACATCTGCGGGGCGGCTGGCCAGGCGGGCAACGTGCAGGGGGAAATTATCGAAGGCGGTAATCCGTTTGAGGCCGAGCGGCGTAACCCTTACCCCACCAAACCGCTGAAGCAGCAGTATTCCGGCATGCTGTTTAGCAAAGCCTCCAAAGAGCTGGGATACCATCCTTTCCCGGTGCCGGCGGCCAACTGTAGCGAACCCTGGACCAACGCCTACGGCGTTCAGCTTGGAGTTTGCAATTACTGCGGCTTCTGCGAGCGATTCGGCTGCTTTAACTATTCCAAAGCTTCGCCGCAGTCCTGCGTGATCCCGGCCCTGAAGCAGTATCCCAACTTTGAGCTGCGCACTCAGGCACACGTGCTGCGGGTGAATACCGACGCCAGCGGCAGCAAGGCCACCGGCGTGACCTATATCGACGCCGACGGGCAGGAGGTAGAGCAGCCCGCGGATTTGGTGGTGCTGAGCGCCTTCCAGCTGCATAACGTGCGTCTGCTGCTGCTGTCCAAAATCGGCAGGCCTTACGATCCGGTTAGCGGCGAGGGCGTGGTCGGGCGGAACTATGCCTATCAGATGAACGGCGGGGTTTCGCTATTTTTCAATAAAGAGACCTACTTCAATCCGTTCGCCGCCACGGGCACCACCGGCATGTTTATCGACGACTTTAACGCTGAGAACTTTGACCATTCGGCGCTGGGCTTTATCGGCGGCTCGACGATTTCCGCCACTATTACCGGCGGGCGTCCAATCCAGCAGATGATGACTCCGCACGATGCGCCAAAGTGGGGCACCGGCTGGAAGAAAGCCATCAAGGATAATTACTTACATTCCATGAGCGTGGGCGCCTCCGGGTCGGTGATGCCTTATAACCAGTGCTATCTCGACCTCGATCCGACCTACAGGGATCTGCACGGGCAGCCGCTGCTGCGCATGACCTTCGACTGGCAGGCAAACGAGTTAAAAATGACGCATTTTATCGGCGAAAAGGCGGAAGGCATCGTTAAACAGATCAATCCCGATCGCTACGAAATGGGCTTTAAGGGGAGGGATGCGCACTATGACGTTCGCCCTTATCAATCCACCCACACGACCGGCGGCGCGGTGATGGGCGATAACCCGCAAACCAGCGTGGTAAACAAATACCTGCAAAGCTGGGACGTGCCGAACGTCTTTGTGCTGGGCGCCTGCTGCTTCCCGCAGAATATGGCCTACAACCCAACGGGGATCGTCGGCGCGACGGCGCTGTTTGCCGCTCACGCGATTCGTACGCAGTATCTGGCAAACCCAGGACCGCTGGTTCAGGCCTGACAGGGAGAAGTGCAGATGAAAACTCAATGGAAAATGCGGCTGTCCCTGCTGGCGCTGGCGTTAACGTCCGCCGCGGCAAGCAGCGCCCCCGCGGCTAACGGGCAGCAGCTGGTCGCGGCAGGAGACTGTATCGCCTGTCATACGGCGGCGGGCGGCAAGCCCTTTGCCGGCGGGCTGAAAATGTCCACGCCGGTGGGGGCGATCTACTCCACGAACATCACGCCCGATAAGCAAACGGGTATCGGGGCATACAGCTACGAAGATTTTGCCAAAGCCGTGCGGGAAGGCGTCGCTAAAGACGGCCACAATCTTTATCCGGCGATGCCTTACACCTCGTTTTCAAAGATCTCCGACGAAGATATGCGCACGCTATATGACTACTTTATGCACCAGGTTGCGCCGGTTAGTCAGCGTAATCAGGAGAGCGATATCCCCTGGCCGCTGAACATGCGCTGGCCGCTGTCGATGTGGAACTTAATGTTCCACGACGATGACGCCTTCCAGCCGGATAAAGGCCAAAGCGCGCAGTGGAATCGCGGCGCGTATCTGGTGCAGGGGCTGGGACACTGCGGCTCTTGCCACACGCCGCGCGGCATCGGTTTCCAGGAAAAAGCGCTCGATCAGCATGACGCGGCGTGGTTGACGGGCGGCACGCTGGAGGACTGGCACGCGCCGGACCTGACGGGCAATGTGCAGGCGGGCCTGGGCCGCTGGTCTGAGAAAGATATCGCAGCGTTTCTGAAAACCGGGCGCACGGACAGCAGCGCGGCGTTCGGGTCGATGAGCGACGTGGTGGCGCACAGCACCCAGCATATGAGCGAACAGGATTTGCAGGCGATCGCGGTCTATCTGAAGTCGCTCAAATCCTCGGACCCGCAGGCCGTAGCGCCGAAAACGGATACCGCCACCGCCATGGCGCTTTCCAAAGGCGATATGAGTCGGCCGGGCGCGCAGGAGTACATGGACAACTGCGCCGCCTGCCACCGAATCGACGGTCAGGGCTATGCCAAAACCTTCCCGGCGCTGGCGCATAATCCGGTGGTGCTGAGCGAAGACCCCTCTTCGCTGATTAGCGTTGTGCTGCGCGGTGATAAAACGCCGGTAACGGAGGGCGCGATCGCCGGCCTGACGATGCCTGATTTTGCCTGGCGACTGGACGACGAGCAGGCGGCGAATCTGCTGAGCTTCGTGCGCAGCGGCTGGGGCAACAACGCGCCTGCTGTTACCGCCAAACAGGTGAAAGAGATCCGTAAAAATCTCCCGCAGAGCGATGCCAATCAGAAGGTAAAAGCGCAGTAATTGTCAGAAGGCCACTTTGCCGCAGAGGTAAGGTGGCCGTTCTGGCGCGTGCGGTGCTGCGGGCTATTTTCTGGCACAGATGATTATTTTTGTTTACCCTTTACAATCATTCCCTTGTTCTGGGGAAAGGTTCATTTTTGCCCGCAGGGGTAAGCAGAAGGATATTTTGATGGAAGATCTGAACGTTGTAGACAGTATAAATCATGCCGGAGGCTGGCTGGTGCGCAACCAGGCGTTGCTGCTGAGCTATGCGGTCAATATCGTCGCGGCCATTGCCATCCTCATCGTCGGGATGATCGTTGCCCGTATGGTTTCCGGCGGGGTGAATCGCGTGATGCGCGCCCGTCAGATTGACGCCACGGTGGCAGATTTTCTTTCTGCGCTGGTGCGCTACGGGATTATTGCCTTCACGCTGATTGCCGCACTTGGTCGCGTAGGCGTGCAGACCGCGTCGGTTATTGCCGTGCTGGGTGCCGCCGGTTTGGCCATTGGTCTGGCTCTGCAAGGCTCGCTTTCAAACCTGGCCGCTGGCGTACTGCTGGTGACCTTCCGTCCGTTCCGCGCCGGTGAATACGTTGACCTCGGCGGCATTGCCGGGACCGTGCTGAACGTGCAGATTTTCTCTACCACGCTGCGCACGGTAGACGGGAAAATCGTGGTGGTGCCGAACGGTAAAATTATCTCCGGCAATATCATCAACTTCTCCCGTGAGCCGGTACGCCGCAACGAGTTCATCATTGGCGTGGCCTACGACGCCGATATCGACAAGGTGAAGGAAATCCTCACCGAGATCGTGACCAGCGATGAGCGTATTCTGAAAGACCGTGAAATTACGGTACGTCTGAATGAGCTTGGGCCATCTTCCGTAAACTTTGTGGTGCGCGCCTGGAGCAAAAGCGGCGACCTGCAAAACGTTTACTGGGACGTGCTGGAGCGCGTTAAGAAAGCGCTGGATGCCAACGGCATTGGGATTCCTTACCCGCAGATGGACGTGAATTTCAAACGCGTGAAAGACGCGGCGTAACCTTGCGGATAAAGGTCAGCTTCGGCTGGCCTTTTTAGTATTAGCTCTCCTTATTAACCATTAATTTTATCCATTTCCTCTAATAATATTTCCTCGTTACACTCTTCTCAATTTCCAAATATTGAAGAGAGAATCATTGTGTTATCTTACTATTTTCAAGGTGTTGCGCTAGGCGCTGCGTTAATCCTGCCGCTCGGCCCGCAAAACGCTTTTGTGATGAATCAGGGGATTCGTCGCCAGTATCATCTGATGATTGCTTCCCTGTGCGCGCTTAGCGACGTGATCCTGATCTGCGGCGGGATTTTTGGCGGCAGCGCGATTCTGATGCAGTCGCCGTGGCTGCTGGCTATGGTGACCTGGGGCGGGGTGGCCTTCCTGCTGTGGTACGGCTGGGGCGCGCTGCGCACGGCGATGAGCAGCAGCGTTGAGCTGGCCTCGGCGGAGGTGCTAAAGCAGGGGCGCTGGCGAATTGTCGCCACCATGCTGGCGGTGACCTGGCTGAATCCTCACGTTTATCTCGATACTTTCGTCGTGCTGGGCAGCCTCGGTGGACAGCTTGCCGACGAGCCGAAACGCTGGTTCGCGCTGGGCACCGTAAGCGCCTCGGTGATTTGGTTCTTTGGCCTGGCGATTCTTGCCGCCTGGCTTGCGCCGCGCCTGCGCACCGCTAAAGCACAGCGCATTATTAACGGCGTCGTGGGGCTGGTGATGTGGTTTATTGCCGCGCAGCTGGCGTGGGACGGCGTGCAGCACCTGCGTACGCTGCTGGGCTAATTCGCCTTATTCTGATAGACAAGTTACCATTTCAGGCTAAGCTTGCTGCCAGACATCCGCGTATTTTTCCGGGTGTAATGACAGTGGAACGTAGCATGGAGGAATTACAGTGAAGTTTAAAACCCTGGCATTAGCCGCTTTAGTAGGATTTAGTTCGTTGCCCGCGCTGGCTGACGAATTGCCAAATGGCCCGCACGTTGTGACGTCCGGGACCGCAAGCGTGGATGCCGTGCCTGATATTGCCACGCTCGCTATCGAAGTTAACGTTTCGGCCAAAGACGCAGCCTCTGCCAAGAAGCAGGCTGACGATCGCGTGGCCCAGTACCTGACCTTCCTGCAGCAAAGCGGCGTTGAGAAGAAAGACATCAACGCGGCAAACCTGCGTACCCAGCCCGAATATGAATACCTGAAAGACGGCAAAACGCAGCTGAAAGGCTACCGCGCCGTCCGTCAGGTTGAAGTCACCCTGCGCAAGCTCGACAAAATGAACGAGCTGCTGGACGGGGCGCTGAAATCAGGTCTGAATGAAATTCGCTCCGTTTCGCTGGGCGTAGCCCATCCGGAAGAGTACAAGGACAAAGCGCGTAAAGAAGCGATTAACGACGCGACGCGTCAGGCAAAACTGTTGGCCGAAGGGTTTAACAGCAAGCTGGGCCAGGTTTACAGCGTGCGTTACCACGTTTCTAACTATCAGCCCGCGCCGATGGTGCGGATGATGAAAGCGGACGCCGCGGCTCCGGTTTCAGCCCAGGATACCTACGATCAGCAAACCATTCAGTTTGACGATCAGGTCGACGTGGTCTTTGAGCTGGAGCGCGCTCAGAGCCAGCCTGCGCAGTAATCTTTATCTGCAAAAAAAAGCCCGCTTAAGTTTAAGCGGGCTTTTTTTATTCGTCTGCGTCCTGGCGTAAAACCCGGTGGCCGTACTCCAGCAGCGCGTCCGTCACGTTGCGCATCATGCGGCTTTCCGGCGCAAAGCGGTGCCAGTAAAGCATGCGGCGCTGCATCAGGCCCGGCGTCAGGTCGATAAGCTCGCCGCTGTTCAGCTCTCTTTCAATTTGTAGATGCGGGATCATGCAGCAGGTGGTGCCCTGGCGGGCGAGCTGCACGAAGGCTTCCGAAGAGTTAACGATATGACAGGGCACGCTGCCCGGCGACAAATCGAAGTTCTGCTGTAAGAAGGCCTGATGCATATCGTCCAGATGGTCAAAGGCGACGGCGGGGGCTTTCAGCAGCGCAGAGCGCGTGACGCCGTTCGGAAAGTAGCGGGCGGCAAAATCTTTCGAACCCACGAACAGATAGTCCAGCGCGCCCAGCCTGTCGACCAGGCAGCTTGGCAGCGGCTGTGGCTGAATGGACACGGCGCCGACGACTTCGCCGCGGCGCAGACGCTCCTGCGTGCGAGTTTCATCTTCTACCTGAAGGTTCAGGCGGATAGGGGAGTCGGCCAGCACCGGAGCCAGCGCGGGCAGGAGCCAGGTTGCCAGGCTATCGGCGTTGACCGCCAGCGACAACAATAGCGGCGTGGAGCCGGTTTGCTCATCGCCCAGCCACTCGTCTTCCAGTAGCTCAACCTGGCGCAGCAGGGCCAGCAGCTTTTGCCCCTGTTCCGTTGGGCGAGGCGGTACGGTGCGCACTAACAATGGCTGGCCGAACATATTTTCCAGTTGCTTAATGCGCTGTGAAACCGCGGACTGAGTTATGCAGAGCTTTTGCGCCGCGCGCTCAAATCCTCGTTCACGAATCACTGCATCCAGCGCCTGTAGCGTTCTGTAGTCCGGGCGTTTCATTGTTGTTGCTAACTCCTGTTTTTGCTTTGTCAGCACTATGACATAAATTTGCAGCCAATCCAGACCAAATCCACAAAGTTCGGATGAGTTCAGCCATAGTCGGGGACAATCCCGCCGGGCATGCTCTATAATGCGCGTCAGTTTTCACAGCACAGGCAACTAACCATGACGCAGGATGAACTGAAAAAAGCAGTCGGATGGGCAGCACTCCAGTATGTGCAGCCGGGCACGATAGTTGGCGTGGGTACCGGCTCTACCGCCGCGCACTTTATTGACGCTCTGGGCACCATCAAACATCAGATTGATGGCGCGGTGTCCAGCTCTGATGCTTCTACCGCCAGGCTGAAAAGCCTCGGTATTCCCGTCTTCGATCTTAACGAAGTGGATTCGTTAGGGATCTACGTGGACGGCGCGGATGAGATCAACGGGCAAATGCAAATGATCAAAGGCGGCGGCGCGGCGCTGACCCGCGAAAAGATCATCGCCTCCGTGGCCGACAAGTTTATCTGTATTGCCGATGCGTCCAAGCAGGTGGATATCCTGGGCAACTTCCCGCTGCCGGTTGAAGTTATCCCGATGGCGCGCAGCTGCGTGGCGCGCGAACTGGTTAAGCTGGGCGGTCGCCCGGAATACCGTCAGGGCGTGGTGACCGATAACGGCAATATCATTCTCGATGTTTACGGCCTGAGCATCATCGATCCTGTTGCGCTGGAAAACGCTATCAACGGCCTGCCGGGCGTGGTTACCGTGGGTCTGTTCGCCAACCGCGGCGCGGACGTCGCGCTGATCGGCACGGCCGAAGGTGTGAAAACCATCGTAAAATGATCTGACCGGGGCGCGCGCTGCGCCCCAAAAATCCGTATAAAAAATGACAAATTATTTTAACGGCAAATTTGGTGACATATGTCACATTCTTGTAAACCACCTGTGATTCGTTCCTGGTTCTTTCTCGCTCCCAGCATTTTGTGCTAACTCCCGCCCTTTGTTTCCCTCTCGCCTGCCCGGCTACGCAATCGTTCATATTGCCGAAGACGTAGATTTTGATATTTTGACAGAAGGGTAACTTATACACAGAACAGATAAACAGGGTCGGGAAATGGCAAAAGTATCACTGGATAAAGACAGAATTAAGTTTCTGCTGGTGGAAGGCGTACACCAGAAAGCGGTCGAAAACCTTCGCGCTGCGGGCTATACCAACATCGAATATCACAAAGGTGCGCTCGACAGCGAGGCTTTGAAAGAAGCTATCCGTGACGCCCATTTCATCGGCTTACGATCCCGCACTAACCTGACTGAAGACGTGCTGGCCGCGGCGGAAAAACTGGTGGCGGTCGGCTGTTTCTGTATTGGTACCAACCAGGTGGATCTGAACGCGGCGGCCAAACGCGGCGTCCCGGTATTCAACGCGCCGTTCTCCAATACGCGATCCGTCGCTGAACTGGTTATCGGCCAGCTGCTGCTCTTGTTACGCGGGATTCCGGAAGCCAACGCGAAGGCGCACCGCGGCGTGTGGAACAAGCTGGCGGTAGGCTCTTATGAAGCGCGCGGTAAGAAGCTTGGCATCATCGGCTACGGTCATATCGGTACGCAGCTGGGGATTCTGGCCGAGGCGCTGGGCATGAACGTCTTCTTCTACGATATCGAAAACAAGCTGCCGCTGGGCAACGCCACGCAGGTTCAGCATCTTTCCGACCTGCTTAACATGAGCGATGTGGTCAGCCTGCACGTGCCTGAAAATGCCTCCACGAAAAACATGATTGGTGCCAACGAGCTGGCGCTGATGAAGCCCGGCTCGCTGCTGATTAACGACGCGCGCGGCACGGTTGTGGATATCCCGGCGCTGTGCGATGCGCTGGCGCGTAAGCATCTGGCGGGAGCGGCAATCGACGTCTTCCCAACCGAGCCTGCCACCAACAGCGATCCGTTCACCTCGCCACTGTGCGAGTTCGATAACGTTATTCTGACGCCGCACATCGGCGGCTCCACTCAGGAAGCGCAGGAAAATATCGGACTAGAAGTGGCGGGCAAGCTGGCGAAGTACTCGGACAACGGTTCCACGCTTTCCGCCGTGAACTTCCCGGAGGTTTCTTTACCGCTGCACGGGGGCACCACCAGCCGCCTGCTGCATATTCACGAAAACCGCCCGGGTATCCTGACCGCGCTGAACCAAATTTTTGCCGAGCAGGGGATCAACATTGCCGCGCAGTTCCTGCAAACAACGCCGCATATGGGCTACGTGGTGATTGATATTGACGCTGAGGAAGATGTTGCCGAGGCGGCGTTGAAATCAATGAAGGCGATTCCAGGGACCATTCGCGCCCGCCTGCTTTACTAAGTCATCAAAGGCGGGGAAACCCGCCTTTTTAATTATCCCATTCCCACATCCGCGAAGGCGTTATCACCGCGGGCAGCGGGATATCCCACTCTTCGGCTGGCAACGTCGGCACCCGCTGGCAATCATGCGCCAGACCAACCGGCCATAAATTATGCTGCCGCCAGTGCTGTAACGTGCGGTCGTAGAAACCGCCGCCCATCCCTAAGCGCTGGCCCCGCTCGTCAAACGCCACCAGAGGCGTAATCAGCACGTCTAAATCATCCAGCGGCAGCACGTGACGAACATCCAGCTTTGGCTCGAGGATTTTCAGGCGATTCATGACGAGGTGGCTGTCGCGATTGTAGCGCAGGAACAGCAGGCTACCTTTGCTGAACGGATGGAGAACCGGCAGATACACGGCTTTTCCTGCCTGCCACAAAGCGTGAATCAGCGGGCGCGTATCCAGCTCGCCGTCAAAAGACAGGAACACCGCGACGCTGCGGGCTGCTTTAACCGGCGGATAAGCAAGCATGCGTAAAGCGGCCTGTTCGGCGAAATGATGCTGCTGAGAATCGGTGAGGGTGCGACGACGCTGCCGTATGGTCTGGCGAATTTCACTGCGAAGCGTTGAAACCAGATGGGGAGCTGAAGCTTGGGTTTGAATTGTCATACGGGATGACCGGGTAGAAAGAGGGAATCTCCGAGATGCCGCCGCAGGCTGTAACCCTTGAACCCTTGGTTCAAGGTGAATGCAGCGTCACTGTCATCAGGCTTCTCGGACGGACCGAGCATGCTCACAGACGGTGGAGCACCACATTCTTGTGGTATGAAATATCGGCTCAGGGGACTGGCCCGCTTGCAAACATCTCAGAGAAATTTTTTCTTCACAGTCACTCTACCATAGTCAACTGCGAAGCGTTATTCAAAATTTGGACCCTGTCGGTCTGTTATGCGACCCTGCTCAAGTAACGCTTGTTCAATGGTCTGCTGTAACATTTTAATCCGCTGCTCCATGTTCGAAGCATAGTCACGGGTTTTCGATTTTTCCTGAGCCAGCTCGTAGCAAATGTTCAGCGCTGCGATGAAGACTAACTGCTCAGTATTTGTGACTCTAGTGCGAACTTTTAAATCTTGCAACCGCTGATCCAGCTCAACCGCAGCCTGATTCAGCGCATCCTGTTGTTCAGGCGGACAATTCACGCGCAATGAACGACCGAAAATTTGGATATCGACTGGTTGTGCAGACATGCCACCTTCCTGCTGTTAACTCGCCTGCCTGACGTAAACCGCTTACCGGGTCACGAAAGGGGCGTCACTATAGCTACCCCGTTATCAAGATACAAGCCCTTTTCTGGTGCCCCGGAGTCCCTGGTGGTAGCATAACATGAACTATCCCTGCCAACGATGACGAATGCGCATGTCTATACAGAACGCTATGCCAGGCTACGACGCCGTAAGCCAACTTTTGAACCAACAGGGCGTGGGGTTAACCCCTGCGGAAATGCACGGCTTAATCAGCGGCATGCTGTGTGGAGGCAACAAAGACAGCAGCTGGCAGCCGCTGCTGCATGACCTGACCAACGAAGGCCTTGCCTTCAGTCAAAACCTCGCCGACACCCTGCGCGATATGCACGCTTCAACCGGCGACGCGTTAGAAGACGACGGCTTCCTGTTTCAGCTCTACCTGCCGGACGGCGATGAAACCACGGTTTTCGACCGTGCAGATGCGCTGGCAGGCTGGGTTAATCACTTCCTGCTCGGCCTCGGTGTGACCCAGCCTAAGCTCGATAAAGTGACCGGCGAAACCGGCGAAGCCATCGACGATCTGCGCAATATCGCCCAGCTTGGCTACGACGAAGACGAAGATCAGGAAGAGCTGGAAATGTCGATGGAAGAGATAATCGAGTACGTGCGGGTTGCCGCGCTGCTGTGCCACGACACCTTTACCCGCCCGGTTCCAACCGCGCCAGAAGTCCGTAAGCCAACGCTACATTAAGAATAAAAGCTTCAGGAGGTGTGATGAATCAGCAGGAATTTCTCCGTCGTCGCCAGGCCCTGTTGGCGAAAATGGCCCCGGCCAGCGCCGCGCTAATTTTTGCGGCTCCCGAGGCAACGCGCAGCGCCGATAGCGAATATCCCTATCGTCAAAACAGCGATTTTTGGTACTTCACCGGCTTCAACGAACCGGAAGCCGTGCTGGTACTGATTAAAAGCGACGAAACCCACAACCACAGCGTGCTGTTCAACAGGCTGCGTGATAAAACGGCGGAAATCTGGTTTGGTCGCCGTCTCGGACAGGAAGCCGCGCCGGAAAAACTGGCGGTTGACCGCGCCCTCGCATTTTCTGAAATTGACGAGCAGCTTCACCTGCTGCTGAACGGGCTGGACGTGGTCTATCACGCACAGGGTGAATACGACTACGCCGACAGCATCGTTTTTGCCGCGCTGGACAAACTGCGCCGCGGCTCTCGCCAAAACCTCAGCGCGCCGGCAACGCTGACGGACTGGCGGCCATGGGTTCACGATCTGCGCCTCTTTAAGTCTGAAGAGGAAATTGCCGTCATGCGCCGCGCCGGGGAAATAACCGCTCTGGCGCATACCCGAGCGATGGAAAAATGCCGTCCGGGCATGTTCGAATACCAGCTTGAAGGCGAAATCCTGCACGAATTCAACCGCCACGGTGCGCGCTTCCCGTCCTATAACACCATCGTTGGCAGCGGCGAAAACGGCTGCATCCTGCACTACACCGAAAACGAAAGCGAAATGCGCGACGGCGACCTGGTGCTGATTGACGCCGGGTGCGAATACAAAGGTTACGCGGGCGATATCACCCGCACCTTCCCGGTCAACGGCAAATTCACTGCATCGCAGAGGGAAATCTACGACATCGTTCTCGAATCGCTGGACACCGCCCTGAAGCTTTACCGCCCGGGCACCTCAATGCAGGAGGTGACCGGCGAAGTCATCCGCATTATGGTCTGCGGGCTGGTTAAACTCGGCATTCTGAAAGGCGAAGTTGATAGCCTGATTGCCGACAACGCCCATCGCCCGTTCTTTATGCACGGCCTGAGCCACTGGCTGGGGCTGGACGTACACGACGTTGGCGCTTACGGGCAGGATCGCTCCCGCTTGCTTGAGCCGGGAATGGTGATTACCGTTGAGCCGGGCCTGTACATTGCGCCGGACGCGGACGTGCCCGCGCAGTATCGCGGCATCGGCATCCGCATTGAAGACGACATTCTGATTACCGCCGACGGCAACGAAAACCTGACGGCCAGCGTGGTGAAATCTGCCGATGATATCGAGGCCTTAATGGCGGCGGCGCGCCAGCTATGAGCGTGATTATTGTCGGCGGAGGGATGACCGGCGCAACGCTTGCGCTGGCTCTCTCCCAAATGACCGGCGGCAGGCTGCCGGTGCATCTGATTGAGGCCAACGAGCCGGATTCAGCGCTTCATCCAGGCTTTGATGCAAGGGCGATTGCGCTGGCGCAGGGCACCTGTCAGCAGCTAACGAACATCGGCGTCTGGCCCGCTATTTCTTCCTGCGCAACGGCGATTACCACCGTGCACGTGAGCGATCGCGGGCATGCTGGCTTCGTCACGCTGGCGGCGGAAGATTACCAAATTGATGCGCTAGGGCAGGTTGTCGAACTGCACGACGTCGGGCAGCGTCTGTTTGCCCTGCTGCGTAAAGCGCCTGGCGTGACGCTGCACTGTCCGCAGCGGGTCGCTTCCTTCACGCGTGAAGTGGAATCCGTCAGCGTTACGCTTGATAACGGTGTCCAGCTGGCAGGCAAACTGCTGGTGGCCGCAGACGGTTCGCGCTCGCCGCTTGCCGCCCAGTGTGGAATCAGCTGGCAGCAGGAGGATTATCGCCAGCTGGCTGCGATAGCCAATATCACCACGGCTTTGCCGCACAATGGCCGCGCGTTTGAACGGTTCACCGAGTTTGGCCCGCTGGCGATGCTGCCGATGTCCAACGGGCGCTGCTCGCTGGTCTGGTGTCATCCGCAGGAAGCGCTCAGCGAGGTCCAAAGCTGGAGCGACGAGCGATTCTGCAATGAATTACAGCGCGCATTTGGCTGGCGCCTGGGGCGTATCACCCACGCCGGCGCACGCCACGTTTACCCTTTGGCTTTAACCACGGCTTCGCAGTCGGTTTCTCACCGCGTTGCGCTGGTGGGCAATGCCGCACAAACTCTGCATCCTATTGCCGGGCAAGGCTTTAACCTTGGCCTGCGCGATGTGATGTCGCTGGCGGAATCGCTGGCCGCGGCTCATCGGACGCAGCAGGATCCCGGCAGCTATCCCGTAATGGCAGAATATCAACGGCGTCGTGCCGCAGATAAAGCCGCAACGATTGGCGTGACCAACGGTTTGGTGCAGCTTTTTGCCAACCGCTGGGCTCCGCTGGTGGTCGGGCGGAATCTGGGCCTGATGGCGATGGAACATTTTACTCCGGCACGAGACGTGCTGGCACTGCGCACCCTCGGTTGGGTTGCGCGTTAAAGGAGAGTCAATTTGCAAAGCGTTGATGTGGCGATTGTTGGTGGTGGCATGGTGGGACTGGCCGTTGCCTGTGGCCTGCAAGGCAGTGGTTTGCGCGTTGCTGTGCTGGAAAACCATCTCCCGCAGCCTCTGGCACCTGAATCGGCTCCGGCATTACGCGTCTCGGCTATTAATGCTGCCAGCGAAAAGCTGCTGGCCCATCTTGGCGTGTGGCCGAAAATCATCGCCCAGCGCGCCAGCGCCTATCACGGAATGGAAGTGTGGGATGCAGACAGCTTTGGCCGCATTGCCTTTGATGATAAAAAATATGGTTTCAGCCACCTCGGTCACATCATCGAAAACGCCGTAATCCATCATGCCCTGTGGCAGCGGGCGGAGCAGTGCCCGGACGTCACGTTGATGGCTCCCGCAGAAATCCAGCAGGTTGCCTGGGGTGAAAACGAGGCTTTTATCACCCTGAAAGACGGCGCGATGCTGACGGCGCGTCTGGTCGTGGGGGCCGATGGTGCAAACTCCTGGCTGCGTAAACAGGCGGATATTCCGCTGACCTTCTGGGATTACAAGCACCATGCGCTGGTGGCCACAATCCGCACTGCCCAGCCGCACGACGCGGTGGCGCGCCAGGTTTTCCACGGCGATGGCATTCTGGCCTTCCTGCCGCTTGCCGATCCGCACCTTTGTTCCATCGTCTGGTCCCTGCCGCCGCTGGAAGCGGAGCGCATGCAAAATGCTACGGCAGAAGAGTTTAATCAGGCGCTGTCCGTAGCCTTCGATATGCGCCTTGGCCTGTGCCGGGTGGAGAGTGAAAGGCAGGTCTTCCCGCTGACCGGGCGCTACGCGCGTAATTTTGCGGCTCACCGCCTGGCGCTGGTGGGCGACGCGGCGCATACCGTTCATCCGCTGGCCGGGCAGGGCGTTAACCTGGGCTTTATGGACGCCGCCGAGCTTATCGACGAAGTGCGTCGCCTGCATCGTCAGGGCAAAGATATTGGGCAGTATCTGTACCTGCGCCGCTACGAACGAAGCCGCAAGCACAGCGCGGCGGTGATGCTGGCGAGCATGCAGGGCTTCCGCGATCTGTTTGCGGGCAGCAACCCGGCGAAAAAGCTGCTGCGCGACGTGGGTCTCAAGCTGGCCGATACGCTCCCTGGCGTAAAGCCGCAGCTTGTTCGCCAGGCGATGGGCCTTCAGGATCTTCCTTCCTGGCTAAGATAAATTAATAACGTTAACCCGATCACATTTCCCTTTCCCTTCCGAGGAAAGGGAACCCTGCTCCTCATTTGAAATATTCTAATCTCAGCCTGAATTTCGGATTACTTTTTTTAATGTCGTGTTTTTAGCGATGTAGTGAATTTGTTTCTGAAATGGTTATAAATGTTAGCTAACTCTAAATTCCTCGTTTAGCACTTCTGGTTTATGCGTGTCGGTTCGCATTTTTGCAGTCGAATACTCTGCATGCTGCATCCCCGAATTGGGTCATAAGCTAATGGAATGACCGGTTTCCCCTTATGGTTTACGCGTCATTTCAGTGGTAAGTTCAGGCGAAAGGTAACGTTTGCGTCGTCGCTGAAATACGGTGGCGATGCCGGGTTTCGTCTGACGGACAGCAGGGCGCTCGCGCGTTTTGCTCCTGATGGTTAAAGAGGAAAAGATGGCTCAACAAACCCCTTTGTTCGAACAGCACACTCTCTGCGGCGCGCGGATGGTTGATTTCCACGGCTGGATGATGCCGCTGCACTACGGCTCGCAGATTGACGAACACCACGCGGTGCGCACCGACGCCGGTATGTTCGATGTTTCCCACATGACCATTGTCGATTTGCACGGCAGCCGCACCCGCGAATTCCTGCGTTATCTGGTCGCCAACGACGTCGCTAAACTCACCCAGCCGGGCAAAGCTCTGTATACCGGGATGCTCAACGCATCAGGCGGCGTCATCGACGATCTGATTATCTATTTCTTCAGCGAGGAGAATTTCCGCCTGGTGGTGAACTCCGCCACCCGCGAAAAAGATCTCGAATGGATCAATCAGCACGCTGAACCTTTCGCAGTTGAAGTCACCGTACGTGACGATCTCTCTCTGATTGCCGTGCAGGGGCCACACGCCCAGGCCAAAGCGGCCACGTTATTTACCGCAGAGCAGCGCAAAGCCGTCGAAGGTATGAAGCCGTTCTTCGGCGTGCAGGCTGGCGACCTGTTTATCGCTACCACCGGCTATACCGGCGAAGCGGGCTTTGAAATTGCCATGCCGAATGAGAAAGCCGCCGAGTTTTGGGCGCATCTGGTCGAAGCAGGCGTGAAGCCATGTGGGCTTGGCGCGCGCGATACGCTGCGCCTGGAAGCGGGCATGAATCTCTACGGCCAGGAAATGGACGAAGGTGTTTCTCCGCTGGCGGCTAACATGGGCTGGACGATTGCCTGGGAACCTGCCGACCGAGATTTCATCGGCCGTGAAGCCCTGGAAGCGCAGCGTGCGAAGGGCACCGAAAAGCTTGTCGGCCTGATCATGACCGAGAAAGGCGTGCTGCGTAACGAGCTGCCGGTTCGTTTCACCGACGAGTCCGGCAACGCCTGCGAAGGCATCATCACCAGCGGCACCTTCTCGCCTACGCTTGGCTACAGCATTGCTCTGGCTCGCGTTCCGGCTGGCATTGGCGACACCGCCATTGTGCAAATCCGCAACCGTGAAATGCCGGTCAAAGTCACCAAACCTATTTTTGTTCGCGCCGGTAAGCCCGTCGCACAGTAAATTTTCAATGAGGGAAAGAATAATGAGCAATGTGCCTAATGAACTGAAATACAGCAAAGAACACGAATGGCTGCGTAAAGAGGCAGACGGTTCTTACACCGTGGGCATCACCGAGCATGCACAGGAGCTGCTGGGCGATATGGTGTTTGTCGACCTGCCGGAAGTGGGTTCTACCGTGAGCACCGGCGACGACTGCGCGGTTGCAGAGTCCGTGAAGGCCGCCTCCGACATTTACGCGCCAGTCAGCGGCGAAATCATTGCCGTAAACAGCGAGCTGGAAGGCAACCCCGAGCTGGTAAACAGCGAACCGTACACCGGCGGCTGGATCTTCAAAATCAAAGCCAGCGACGAATCCGAGCTGGACGGCCTGCTGGACGCTGCCGCGTACGAAGCTCTGTTAGAAAACGAGTAATTGTATTTCACCCTCTCCCTTTGGGGGAGGGCAGGGTGAGGATGCCAATCTTCCCCTCACCCTAACCCTCTCCCCTGGGAGGGGGAACCCAAATTCACTGCATGTTTCAGGAATCACCGCTCATGACCCAGTCCTTACGCAGCCTTGAGAATCACGAAGCGTTCATTGACCGCCACATTGGCCCTGACGCGCGGCAACAGCACGAAATGCTGGAAGCCGTGGGCGCCAGCTCGCTGAACGACCTGATCTCCACTCTCGTTCCCGCTGATATTCAGCTCGCGCAGCCGCCTCAGGTGGGCTCTGCTGCAACAGAATTTGCTGCTCTGGCCGAACTGAAAGCCATTGCCAGCCGCAACAAGCGTTTTAAATCCTATATCGGGATGGGCTACACCGCGGTGCAAACTCCGCCGGTGATTCTGCGTAACATGCTGGAAAATCCGGGCTGGTACACCGCCTACACGCCATATCAGCCGGAAGTCTCTCAGGGCCGCCTCGAAGCGCTGCTTAACTTCCAGCAGGTCACTCTGGATCTGACCGGACTGGATATCGCCTCCGCCTCTTTGCTCGACGAAGCCACCGCGGCTGCCGAAGCCATGGCGATGGCAAAACGCGTCAGCAAGCAGAAGAACGCCAACCGTTTCTTCGTAGCGGCAGACGTGCATCCGCAAACGCTGGACGTGGTACGCACGCGTGCAGAAACCTTTGGCTTCGACGTCATTGTTGACGACGCGGCCAAAGTTCTGGACCACCAGGATGTCTTCGGCGTGCTGCTTCAGCAGGTTGGCACCACGGGTGAAGTCCACGACTACAGCCCGCTAATTGCCGAGCTAAAAGCACGCAAAATTATCGTCAGCGTTGCCGCCGATTTTATGACGCTGGTGCTGCTGACCGCACCGGGCAAACAGGGCGCAGATATTGTCTTTGGTTCTGCCCAGCGCTTTGGCGTACCGATGGGCTACGGCGGCCCGCATGCGGCATTCTTCGCGGCGCGTGATGAATTCAAACGCTCTATGCCCGGCCGTATAATTGGCGTATCTCGCGATGCCGCAGGGCGCACCGCGCTGCGCATGGCGATGCAGACCCGCGAGCAGCATATTCGCCGCGAGAAAGCGAACTCCAACATTTGTACTTCTCAGGTTCTGTTGGCCAATATCGCCAGCCTGTATGCGGTCTTCCACGGCCCGGCTGGGCTGAAGCGTATCGCGGGTCGCATTCATCGCCTGGCCGATATTCTTGCAGCGGGCCTGCAAAAGAAAGGCCTGGTGCTGCGTCACAAACGCTGGTTTGACACGCTGTGCGTTGAAGTGGCGGATAAAGCCGCCGTGCTGGCTCGCGCCGAAGCGGCCGAAATCAACCTGCGCAGCGATATTCTCAGCGCGGTAGGCATTACGCTGGACGAATCCACCACCCGCGAAGACGTGCAGGCGCTGTTCAACGTGCTGCTCGGCGACGGCCATGGCCTGGACATCGACAGGCTGGACCAGGACGTGGCGGGCGATAGCCTGTCCATTCCGGCGGCGATGCTGCGCGAAGACGAAATCCTCACTCATCCGGTGTTCAATCGCTACCACAGCGAAACCGAAATGATGCGCTATATGCACTCGCTGGAGCGCAAAGATCTGGCGCTGAACCAGGCGATGATCCCGCTCGGCTCCTGTACCATGAAGCTCAACGCCGCGGCGGAAATGATCCCAATCACCTGGCCTGAATTCGCCGAGCTGCACCCGTTCTGCCCGGCAAACCAGGCGGAAGGCTATCATCAGATGATTGCCCAGCTGTCCGACTGGCTGGTGAAACTGACCGGCTATGACGCGCTTTGCATGCAGCCGAACTCCGGTGCACAGGGTGAATACGCGGGCCTGCTGGCTATCCGCCGCTATCACGAAAGCCGTAACGAAGCGGGCCGCAACCTCTGTCTGATCCCAAGCTCTGCTCACGGAACTAACCCGGCTTCTGCACAAATGGCGGGTATGGAAGTGATCGTGGTGGCGTGCGACAAGCAGGGCAACATCGATCTGCAAGATCTGCGCGCTAAGGCAGAACAGGCTGGCACCGCGCTGTCGTGCATTATGGTGACCTACCCGTCCACCCACGGCGTTTACGAAGAAACTATCCGCGAAGTCTGCGAGATTGTGCATCAGTTTGGCGGCCAGGTTTACCTGGACGGCGCAAACATGAACGCGCAGGTGGGTATTACTTCCCCTGGCTTCATCGGCGCGGACGTTTCGCACCTCAACCTGCACAAAACCTTCTGTATCCCGCACGGCGGCGGCGGCCCGGGCATGGGCCCCATCGGCGTGAAAGCGCACCTGGCACCGTTTGTGCCGGGCCACAGCGTGGTGCAGATCGAAGAGATGCTGACCCAGCAGGGCGCGGTTTCCGCCGCACCATTCGGCAGCGCTTCGATTCTGCCCATCAGCTGGATGTATATCCGCATGATGGGCGCGGAAGGTCTGAAGAAAGCCAGCCAGGTGGCGATTCTGAACGCCAACTACATCGCCAGCCGCCTGCAGTCTGCCTTCCCTATTCTGTATACCGGCGCAAATGGCCGCGTGGCGCACGAATGTATTCTCGATATTCGTCCGCTGAAAGAAGAAACCGGCATCAGCGAGCTGGATATTGCCAAACGCCTGATCGATTTCGGTTTCCACGCGCCGACCATGTCCTTCCCGGTAGCGGGGACGCTGATGGTTGAGCCGACGGAATCGGAAAGCAAGCTGGAGCTGGATCGCTTTATCGATGCGATGCTGACTATCCGCACCGAAATCGACCGCGTTGCGCGCGGGGAATGGCCGCTGGAAGACAACCCGCTGGTCAACGCACCGCATACCCAGGACGAAATCGTCGCTGAATGGAACCATCCGTATACCCGCGAGCTGGCGGTGTTCCCGGCAGGCCACGGCAACAAATACTGGCCGACGGTGAAGCGCCTTGATGATGTTTACGGCGACCGGAATCTGTTCTGCTCCTGCGTGCCGATGAGCGAATACCAGTAACGGAAATCAGAACCTTATCAGCATGAGGTTGGTCAGTAGTCTGAAGGGCACTCCGGTGTCCTTTTTGTCATCAGGTTGTCAGGAGGTAAAAATGGGCGTGGCACTGGTTACCGGCGGCAGCCGCGGGATCGGGAAGGCGACATCCCTTGCGCTGGCTAAGCTTGGCTACAAGGTTGTCGTAAACTATCAGCGCAATAAAGTCGCTGCCGACGAAGTTGTAAACATCATCCGTACCTCGGGCGGCGAGGCGCTAGCTATCAGAGCCGATATTGCCGACGAGCTACAGGTGATGGCGATGTTTGCTGAAATCGATAGCGCTTTCGGCCCGATTACGGCGCTGGTCAACAACGCAGGCATTCTCTTTGAGCAGTCGACTATTGAAACCCTGACGGCAGAGCGCATCAACCGGGTGCTGGCGACCAACGTGACGGGATATTTCCTCTGCTGCCGCGAAGCGGTTAAACGTATGGCCTACCGCCACGGCGGAGAGGGCGGTGCGATTGTGAACGTCTCATCCGCGGCCGCTCGGCTTGGTGCGCCGGGTGAATATGTCGACTATGCGGCTTCGAAAGGCGCGGTGGATACGCTCACAACCGGCCTGTCGGTTGAGGTTGCGGCGCAGGGTATTCGCGTCAACGGCGTGCGTCCCGGTTTTATTTATACCGAAATGCACGCTTCCGGCGGCGAACCCGGGCGCGTTGACCGTCTAAAATCGGCGTTGCCCATGAAGCGTGGCGGCCAGCCGGAAGAAGTTGCCGAAGCGATTGTCTGGCTGCTCAGCAGCAAAGCCTCTTACGTCACCGGTAGCTTTATCGATATGGCCGGCGGTAAATAAAAGCGAACCTGGATAAACGTCAAAAGGTTATTTTGTGTTATCCAGGCCGCGAACGGCTCAATTCTTTTTCATCTCGCCTTTGGACATATCGCCCTTCGACATCGACTCTTTGGTCATCTTTTTGTGCGTCATTTTGTCTTTTGCCATGCAGTCTTTTTGCATCTTGTCTTTGCTACAGTCGTGGCTCATCGCCATGGTGTCTTTCTTCATCATCGAATCTTTGCTCATGCTATCCGCGGCGTTGGCGGCTGTCATGCCTGAAAGCAGGGCGGAACACAGCAGGGCGGCGTAGAGTTTTTTCATTTTCAGTACCTTTTTAAGATGAGGTATTCATAACCCAGCGAGGGTTGAATCGCTTATTTTGCGCCGTTCAATACGGCGAAATGAGTATCCGACAGATTTATTCCCCGAGGAGTCACGCAAAGTTAAATTAAATGTGACAACTTCAACGAGGCTTGTTGTGTAGACTTTGGATAGACCGTGAGCGAAGGAGAATGAAGGTGAATCAGGCGAAAAAGCTGTTAATTGTCGAAGACGATGAAAACATCGCTGAGCTTCTGCAACTGCACCTGCGCGAAGAAGGATTTGCGATTACTCACGCGCCAGACGGCAACCTGGGCATGGAAAAACTCAAGCAGGGCGGCTGGGATGCGCTCATTCTCGACCTGATGCTGCCGGGCGTTGACGGCCTGGAAATTTGCCGCCATGCCAGAACGATGACGCGCTACACGCCCATTATTATTATCAGCGCGCGCTCCAGCGAGACCCATCGGGTGCTCGGCCTGGAGCTGGGGGCAGACGATTATCTTGCCAAGCCATTTTCCATGCTGGAGCTGGTGGCGCGCGTGAAAGCGCTGTTCCGCAGGCAGGAGGCTATGAGCCAGAATCTTAAGCTGGACGCGGGCGTGCTGACCTTCGATAGCCTGTCCATCGATCCGCTGGCTCGCGACGTACAGCTCAACCATCAGCCGGTGGAATTAACCCCGCGTGAGTTTGACCTGCTTTATTTCTTTGCCCGCCACCCGGACAAAGTCTTCTCGCGCCTGAGCCTGCTCAATCAGGTCTGGGGCTACGAGCACGAAGGCTACGAGCATACGGTCAACACCCACATCAACCGCCTGCGAATCAAGATTGAAGACAACCCGGCAGAGCCAAATTTTATCCGGACCGTCTGGGGCAAGGGCTATAAATTCACCGCACAGCCACGCGAGTAAACCATGCGAACATTCTCCCTCTCTCAGCGCCTGACGCTGGTCTTTGCTCTTTTGCTGCTGAGCTCCTGTGCGCTGCTGGGCTGGCTGCAGGTGCGTACCAGCACGCAGTACAGCCAGGCGGTTATCCAGCAGCTTTCCGGCGATCTGGCACAGCACATTAACCAGAGCTACCCGCTGCTCGGGCGAGACGGGCTGAATAAAGACTCGGTGCGCACGCTGTTCGACCATCTCATGGCCGTGAACCCCAGCGTTGAAGTTTATCTGCTGGACAACGAAGGCCATATTATCGGCGACGCCGCGCCAGAAGGGCATCTCAAACGCGATCGAGTGGACTTAGAGCCGATACAGCTTGCGCTCAGCACGCATCAGTATCCGGTTTATGGCGACGACCCGCGCAGCCTTGACGGCAAGAAAGTGTTTAGCGTCGCGCCAATGCGCCAGGACGGACAAATCAAAGGCTATCTGTACGTTGTGCTGCTGGGCGAAAACTACAGCGCCCTGAACAGCGACGCGCAGTTCAACGCCCTGCTGAAAATCGTGCTGCTCTCAATCAGCCTTGTTGCCCTGCTCGGGCTGGTCGTCGGCGGGCTGGCGTTCCGCTGGATCACGCGTCCGCTACGTAACTTATCGAGTCAGGTTCACGCCCTGGAAACGGGCGGAATGAAAGAAATGCAGGCGATGGCCGCGCTGGAAGTGCATGACGACAAGAGCAACGACGAAATTAGCCTGTTGCGACAGGGCGTCATTACTATGGCACGGCGCATTGCAGAGCAATGGCATCGCCTTTCTCAGCAGGACCAGCTGCGCCGCGAGTTCATCGCGAATATTTCTCACGATCTGCGAACGCCGCTTACTTCCCTGCACGGCTACCTTGAAAGCCTGTCGGTGATGTCGGCGACGCTTTCCGAAGCGGATAAAAAGCGCTATCTGGAAATCGCTCTCGGCCAGAGCCAGAAAGTGGGCGCGCTGGCGCAGTCTTTGTTTGAGCTGGCCCGCCTGGAATATGGCGTAGTGAAGCCGCAAAAAGAGCATTTCTCTCTGGGCGAGCTGTTGCAGGATGTCTTCCAGAAATTTGAGCTGGCCGCGCAGACCCGGCAGCAAAAGATGCTGGCGGACATTCAGCCGGGGCTGCCGCTGATTGATGCCGATGTCGCCATGATTGAACGGGTGCTGACCAACCTTCTGGATAACGCGATTCGCCACACGCCGGAGCACGGCACTATTTCGGTTCGCCTGTGGAAAGAGGGAGAGAAAGTGTTGGTGCAGGTGAGCGATAACGGGCCGGGGATCCCGCAGGAACTGAAGGAAGGCCTGTTTGTCCGGCCTTCCATTGCCAGCCAGTCACGGCTGCGGGTAGGCGGCCTGGGCCTGATGATTGTGCGGCAAATGCTGCAGCTGCACGGCACCGATATCACGCTGGTGGAACAGCCGGAAAGGGGAGCCTGCTTCCGCTTTGCTCTGCCGGTTTGAGGCGGCCCCGTTCGGAAACGGAACCGCAATACAAAATGAACTAGTCGACTGGATGCGGAGTGTAAACGCCGTTCAGGCTGTGTAAGAACGCCACGATATCGTCCACATCCTGCTGGGGTAGCGACGTACCGACCTGATACTTCAGCATCTGCTTCACCGCTTCATCCAGCGTGCTGATGTCTCCGCGATGGAAGTAAGGAGCCGTGAGCGCCACGTTGCGCAGCGTCGGCACTTTCTGACGCAGGCGGTCACGGGTATCCTGAGTCACGTTCATACGGCCAATATCCGCAGGCGTAATGTCACCGAAGCCAAAGTCTTTTTTCAGCCCCAGCGGCTCAAACGAGCGTCCGCCGAGGATCTTACCGCTGTGGCAGGTGGCGCATTTGTTCTCTTTGAACAGCTTATAGCCCTGCTTTTGCTGCGCGGTCAGAGCGCTTTCATCGCCGCGTAGAAACTTATCAAACGGGGCGTTCGGCGTGATAAGCGTCTTTTCAAACTCGGCTATCGCATCGGTAATGGATTCGCCGGAGAAACCCTGAGGATAAACCGCCGTAAAGTCACGGGTCAGTATCGGGTCGTTCTTTAGTTTGCCGGTGATTTCATCCCAGGATTTTGAGGCCATCTCAATAGGGTTCAGCGGTGGTCCACCCGCCTGAGCCTGAAGATCGGCCGCCCGACCATCCCAGAACTGCTCAATATTGAAGACCGAGTTAAAGACGGTTGGCGCGTTAATTGGGCCGATAGCTCCTCCCACGCCCCGGGACGTTTTACGTCCGTCTACGCCGCCTGCGCCGAGCTGATGGCAGTGCGCGCAGGAAATTGAATTGTCTCCTGAGAGCCGCGGATCGTGGTACAGCCGCATTCCTAAGGCGACTTTTTCATCGTTGACCGGCAGAGACTGTGGGATAGGCTGCACCGGTTCGTTGCGGCGGTTTTCCGCCATATCCGGCGTGGCGTAATGTTCAAGCCGCTGCTTTTTAATCCAGCCGAGCAGCGTGCTGCGCTCCTGTTGATCCATACTGCCAGCCCAGTGCAGCGCAACATAGCGCGTTGGCGGCATGGTCTGATGCTCCATTACCCACTCAATTTTATTAAGATCGCTCTGCGGCGCGGCGGCATTATTGAGCAGGCTGTCGCGAATCTGCGTCAGGTTGAAGGACTTATAGCCGAGCTGAATATCGTAGTCCATCAGCTGTTTCGCCACCGGGAAGGTGGCATAAAATGGCAGCTTTGCCGAAGGGGTGTGGCAGTAATCGCAGCCTTTTTCATTGAGGATACCCAGCACGCTGGCATTGAGCTGAGAAAGATTTTGTGCCGTTGGCGGCAGAGTGGGGCGATTCGTATCGTGGTAATGCACATAGCCGACCAGGCCAAAATAGCTCACGATGCTAAGGCAGGCGGCGGCAGCGAGCAGCTTAGTTGTTGTTCTCATTACGTCATCCTTTCCAGAGATAAAACGAATCAGGGCGATTCGTAAACCACATCATTTTTGTGGCTATATGATCGACAATGAGAAGGAAAGGAATGTTGCGTCTTATCAAAGAGAAAGTGCGAGTCTGCCTATCGCTCAGATAGGTTTTGCCGATGCAGAAAAAACAAAGGGCGCCGAAGCGCCCAGGGTTATCAGAGGTTTTCGCCGTTGCTGGCGATGACCTCTTTGTACCAGCTGAAGCTTTTCTTGCGCGAGCGGGACATATCGCCGGTGCCGTCGTCGTGTTTGTTCACGTAGATGAAGCCGTAACGCTTGCTGTACTGTCCGGTGGTGAAGGAAACGCAGTCGATGCAGCCCCACGGGGTGTATCCCATCAAATCGACGCCGTCGTAAGTCACCGCTTTCATCATTTCTTCAACGTGGGCTTTCAGGTAGTCGATTCGGTAATCGTCGTTGATGGCGCCGTCCGCCTCAACCTTGTCGTAGGCGCCGAAGCCATTTTCCACGATAAACAGCGGCTTTTGATAGCGTTCGTACAGCTCGCACAGCGCGTAGCGCAGGCCCACGGGATCAATCTGCCAGCCCCAGTCGGAGGCCTTAACGTGCGGGTTCGGCACGCTGCCCTGGAAGCCGGACAGCGCGTCGCCGGTACCGCCTTCTGCCTTCACGGCGTTGGTCATGTAATAGCTGAAGCCGAGATAGTCGCACACGCCTTCACGCAGGATCTGCTCGTCGTCCGCTTCCATCTTGATGTTGAATTCGCGGCGTTCCCATTCGTTAAGCACGTAGGAAGGGTAGTAGCCGCGCAGCTGCACGTCGGTAAAGACGTAGCGCTCGCGCATGGATTCCTGAGCGTACATCTGGTCTTCCGGCTTACAGGAGAACGGGTAGAGCGGCACCATCGCCAGCATGCAGCCGATTTGCATTTCCGGGTTAATGCGGTGGCCGATTTTCACCGCCATTGCGCTGGCGACGAACTGGTGGTGCAGGACCTGATACATCACTTCTTCAGGATTATCGTGCTCGGTATAAACCACGCCGGAGCAGCAGTAGCCGAACAGCGGTGCCTGCCAGTTACGCTGGTTGTTGATCTCGTTAAAGGTCATCCAGTATTTAACTTTGCTCTTGTAGCGCTCGAAAACGACTTCGGCAAAGCGAACAAAGAAATCAACGACCTTACGGTTGGTCCAGCCGCCGTATTCGGTCACCAGATAATGAGGCATTTCAAAGTGGGAGAGGGTGATGACCGGCTCAATGTTGTACTTGAGCAGCTCATCGAACATGTCGTCGTAAAATTTCAGGCCTTCTTCGTTAGGCTGCAATTCGTCGCCGTTCGGGAAAATACGCGTCCAGGCGATGGAAGTGCGGAAGCACTTGAAGCCCATTTCTGCGAACAGCGCGATGTCTTCTTTGTAGCGGCCATGGAAGTCGATAGCTTCGTGATTCGGGTAATATTTGCCTGGGACAACTTCCTGGGTGATTTCGCGCGGCACGCCGTGCGCACCGCCCGTCAGCACGTCACAGATGCTGGGGCCTTTACCTTCTTTATTCCAGCCGCCTTCAACCTGATGAGCAGCAACCGCGCCGCCCCATAAAAAGTCTTTGGGTAATGTCAGTTTTTTCATATTTTCTAATCTCACTGTCAGCGCCGGAAATAATGTGCGATACCTCACACTATGGCGTTACGTTAATAAGCTCTGTCCCGGAGTCTAACAAATGAGATTTAATTGTCACGATATAACAAATGGCCGCGCCTGTGATTTGTTACAAATAAAAAACAACATGTTTTTTTATGCCATTTTTTTCGCCAGCTTGCGGCCGATGGTTTCTAAAATATAAATAACCGGGATTTGTGTGGTGATGTCATAAACGCCGCCCACGCGGGTAAGGGGAATATGCCAGGAAATATTAAAATCGGCGAGTCTCGCCAGCGAAGAGTTCTCATGGCTGGTGATAGACATCACCTTACAGTTATGCAGGCTGAACTGGCTGGCGAAGCGCAGGATCTCTTCCGTTTCACCGGAGACGGAAAGCACGATAGCCAGCGCGTTTTTCGCCATGTCGTTAGTTACCGGGAAATAAGGGTCATCGATATGATTACTGAATTTTCCTACGTTAGAAAAGAAGCGTGCACCATATTTAGCCAGCGCGCCGGAGGTCCCTGCGCCAACGAATATAATTCGCTCAGATGAACAAATAATATCAATTGCCTGGTCGATTAAATTATCAAACTCTTCATTATTGGTGCTTTTAAAAAAGCTAATGATCTCGCTGGGGCCAAAGTTAACCAGCTGCTCATCATTTTGTTCGAGATATAATTTAAAGCGTACGCGGAATTCAGAATAACCTTCGCAGCTGAGCTTGCGGCAAAAACGCAGCACGGTGGTGGTGGAGACGCCCACGGCATCGGCCAGTTCGCGGATGGTCATGTACATCACTTTGTCACGGTTTTTAATGACATAGTTGTAGACCAGCATTTCCAGGCCGTTAAGATTTGCAATTGCCGCGTGAGTAAACATCGTACATCTTCCTGAAGTTTCAGCCATGAGCCGATAAAAGAGTTTAGCGCAGCCAGCCTTTTTCCTGCGCGCGGTATAAATGGCCGACGACATGTTGCCATAATTCAGGCCAGCTTTCGCCCACTCTTGCATTTCGGCTGAGCACCTGCGCCAGCGAGATATTATTTTCCCGCCAGCTTTGCCCCTCATTATGCAGGTTTTGCAAAATGGGTAGAATGCGATCCAGCGCGCTGGCAAAGCGGGCGTCGGCGCTAACGCCAGCCTCATACTCCTGCCACAGAGAAAGAAATTCACCGCGCTGCGGCTCGGGTAATAAACCAAACAGGCGCACGGCGGCGACGGCTTCTTTTTCGACAACGGCTTCCCTTGCCGCCAGGTCGTAAACCAGGACATCGCCCACATCGATCTCAACAATGTCGTGCAACAATGCCATTTGCACTACCCGTGAGATATTCACTTCTGCGCAGGCAAACGGAGCCAGGCTCATAGCCGCCACGGCAAAATGCCAGCTGTGCTCGGCGGAGTTCTCAGACCGCGGATGGCCGATAATTTTGGTCCGCCGATCGACAAGCTTGAGCTTGTCGATCTCCATTAAAAAGGCAATGACATCGCTCATGGCACCAAAGGCTTGCGGGGACATTGCTGTTCTCCTGTAGGGGATTAGTTTGCGGCCCCAATTGTAGAGGTGGGGGCGTCGGACGAGCAGATTTATTTTAGCGCACAGGTGTTCGCTGGAATCATTCTCAGTTATGCTAGCCCTGCTGCATTTTTCATCTTAAGTCTCACCTGGAGTAGCCTTATGGCTGACAAACCAATCAAAGCACTGGGATATTCACTCGCTGAGGAAATAGCCAATAGTATTAGCCACGGTATTGGGCTGGTGTTCGGGATTGTCGGGCTGGTTCTGCTGCTGGTTCAGGCCGTGGATACCAACGCCAGCGTGACGGCGATTACCAGCTATAGCCTGTACGGTGGCAGCATGATTTTACTGTTTCTTGCCTCCACGCTGTATCACGCCATTCCCCACGAGCGAGCCAAGCGCTGGCTGAAAAAATTTGACCACTGCGCCATTTATCTGCTGATAGCCGGGACCTATACACCTTTCCTGCTGGTTGGGCTTAACTCGCCGCTGTCACGCGGGCTGATGATTGTTATCTGGAGCCTGGCGCTGGCGGGGATCCTGTTTAAGCTCACCATTGCGCACCGTTTTAAGGTTTTGTCGCTGGTAACCTATCTTCTGATGGGCTGGCTATCGCTGGTGGTTATCTACCAGATGGCGGTCAAACTCGCGCCGGGCAGCGTGACGCTGCTGGCTATTGGGGGGATTGTTTATTCGCTGGGGGTTATTTTCTACGTCTGTAAGCGCATCCCCTATAACCACGCTATCTGGCACGGTTTTGTGCTGGGCGGCAGCGTCTGCCACTTCCTCGCGATTTACTTATACATCCGCTGATGCTTCATGCCCCCAACGCAGGGGGCATGATTTCGCGATGCCTTTAGCTCTCTTCTAATGAATAAGGCAGTGGCTCAATAGCGAGCTCGCTGCCGTTATCTTCCCTGACGCGAAAGACACTGTCTGCTTCAAGATCGTTATTCATCACCGCCTGGATCACCACGTGACCGTCGTCCAGCAGGCTGGCTGCCAGTACGGTACCGGTACGACGCCAGTTGTCGCCCATTTTCATTTCAAGGTCTTCACCCGCTTCCGGCACCCGAGACGCCGTACCTGCCAGCGACCAAAGCGCACGTTTATTGGCACCACGGAACTTGGCGCGCGCCACCATTTCCTGGCCGGTGTAGCAGCCCTTTTTAAAGCTGATGCCGCCCAGCGCCTGAAGGTTGGTCGCCTGAGGAATAAATTGCGCGCTGTTAACGCTGTCAATAATCGGCAGGCCGCCTTCAATGTCCAGCGCCAGCCACTGCTGGCTGTTGTTGAACTGGGCCTCTCCACGCAGCTTTTCAGCCAGCGTTTGCGCCGTGGCTGCGTCAGTCACTAACAGGAAACGCTCGGCAGGCAGGTTGAACCACAGAAGCGTGGTTGAGCCATCCTGCACGACAGGATTTGCTTCATCAGGCAAGATGGAAAAGACGTTTGCCAGCGCGGCGCGAGCCTGGAAACCAGCCAGCCCAAGCAGCACGCTTTCCTCGTCCGGTGTGAAGGTCACTTTGGAAAAGACAGCGTACTTTTTCAATTCGACCAGCTGCGCTGCATACAGGCTGCGGCGTTCGATAAAAGCGAAGCCGTCATGGCGATGGAAAATCCGCAGGTTGCTCCACATTTTGCCTTTGGCATCGCAGTGGGCGCAAAGCAGATGCTGGTTGGCTCCCATTTGTGCGATGTCGGCGGTGACCTGACCTTGCAGGTACTTCTCTGCCTCGGCGCCGGTCACGTTAACAAGCGCCCAGTCATTTAGCGTCATCAGCGTCAGCGGCAGGCGAGCGGCGGCTGTAGGCTGGCGAGGAGGAAACGGTGTGAAAGCCATAATATGTCCTGGGTTATCCAACGAATGAATGCCGTCAATGGTAAAAGAGCCAACGGGCAATGCAAGCAGTTTGATGACACGATTTGTGCCGTTTCGAGCCTCTTCGCAAAGCTTTTGCAACGCCGTTGAGTTTCCGCTTTTTATTCCGAGAAAGCGCGTAGAAAGCAACATTCAGGTAATAAGCGTGGCGAAAACACGTTACACTAACGCTCGTATCTTACACGTCTGTTAAGCAGGAAAGAGCACATGGATATCAATAACAAAGCCCGAATTCACTGGGCATGCCGCCGTGGAATGCGCGAGCTCGATATTTCGATTATGCCGTTCTTTGAGTATGAATATGACACGCTAAGCGACGAGGATAAGCAGCTTTTTATCCGTCTACTTGAATGCGACGATCCCGACCTCTTCAACTGGTTGATGAATCATGGCAAGCCCGCAGACGCGCAGCTACAGCGTATGGTGAAGCTCATCCAAACACGGAATAGAGAACGTGGTCCTGTGGCAATCTGATCTTCGCGTCTCCTGGCGCGCGCAGTGGCTCTCCCTTTTAGCCCACGGGCTGCTGGCGCTATTTGTGCTGCTTTTGCCGTGGCCGATGAGCTATACGCTCGTCTGGATGCTTTTACTTTCGCTGGTGGTGTTTGACAGCGTGCGCAGCCAGCGCCGGATTCACGCCACTCAGGGCGAAATTAAACTGCTGACGGACTACCATTTAAAGTGGCAGGGCAAAGAGTGGGAAATTGTCGGTACGCCGTGGATGCTGCGCACGGGGATGATGCTGAAAATCAGGCTGGCAGGCAAAACGCGCTGCCAGCATTTGTGGCTGGCGGCAGACAGTATGGATAGCGGCGAGTGGCGGGATCTGCGCCGCCTGATGTTGCAACAGCAGGCCAGCGGTAACGGCGAGGCTTAGCCTGCTTCAGGCAAACTTCTCTGCCATTTCACCCAAAATTTGTTCGCACCAGTTTTCAATACGCTCGTCGCTGAGGTCGTACTGATTGGTTTCATCCAGCGCCAGGCCAACGAACAGTTGCCCGTCCGCGATAACCGGTTTTGGGCTGGTGAACTCATAGCCTTCGGTCGGCCAGTAACCAATAAACTGTGCGCCACGTAAAGCCAGTTTGTCGTGCAGCATGCCCAGCGCGTCGAGGAACCATTCGCCGTAGCCAAGCTGGTCGCCCATGCCGTAAAGCGCGACGGGTTTGCCCGCCAGATTCAGGTTATCCAGCTGATCCCAGACGGCTTCCCAGTCTTCCTGCAGCTCGCCAAAATCCCAGGTTGGGATACCGAGGATCAGCACATCGTACTGTTCCATCATCGACGGAGCATCATCTTTCAGATTGTGCAGCGTCACCAGCTCCGGGCCGATGATGTCACGAATTTTTTCGGCAGCCATTTCCGTGTAGCAGGTGCTGGAGCCATAAAAAAGGCCAATGTTCATAGCGATAACAACTCATGTAATAACGTGCAGGCTGGCAAGTGTATCAGATTCGATTGTGCATCATGCATAATGGACACAATTCACCAAAAGCGAGGCTCTAGTGGAACAGGATCTGGCACGTATCGAACAGTTTCTCGATGCGCTTTGGCTTGAGAAAAACCTGGCGGAGAATACGCTCAGCGCGTATCGCAGGGATTTGAAAATGGTTGTGGAGTGGTTAGACAGGCATGATTTAACCCTGCTAACCGTGCAGACTGGCGACCTTCAATCGCTGTTTGCCGAACGCCTGGAGGGCGGCTACAAAGCCACCAGTTCAGCACGTATGCTGAGCGCCATCCGCCGTTTGTTCCAGTATCTTTATCGGGAGAAATCCCGCCAGGATGACCCAAGCGCGATGCTTTCATCTCCTAAATTGCCGCAGCGGCTGCCGAAGGATCTCAGCGAGGCGCAGGTAGACAGGCTGCTGCAGGCACCCTGCCTGGATCAGCCAATTGAGCTGCGCGATAAAGCCATGCTGGAATTGTTGTATGCTACCGGGCTGCGCGTGTCAGAGCTGGTTGGCCTGTCGATGAGCGATATCAGCCTGCGGCAGGGCGTGGTGCGGGTCATAGGTAAAGGCAACAAAGAGCGCCTGGTGCCGCTGGGTGAAGAGGCGGTTTACTGGCTCGAGAATTACCTGGAGCACGGGCGTCCGTGGCTGCTAAACGGCCAGTCGATTGACGTTTTATTTCCCAGCCAGCGGGCGCAGCAGATGACCAGACAAACGTTCTGGCACCGCATCAAGCACTATGCGCAGATTGCGGGTATTGATAGCGCGAAGCTCTCACCGCACGTTCTGCGCCATGCTTTTGCCACGCACCTGCTGAACCACGGCGCGGATTTGCGTGTCGTACAGATGCTGTTAGGGCACAGCGATTTGTCGACAACCCAGATTTACACTCATGTAGCGACGGAACGTCTGCGTCAGCTGCATCAACAGCACCACCCACGGGCGTGAGTGCCAGAAGATAAAGGAATCATGATGAAAAAAGGTATTTTGCTGCTCTCTCTGTTGGCAGCGTCCGTGTCCGGTTTTGCTCACGCTGACGATGCGGCGATCAAACAGTCCCTGGCGAAGCTTGGCGTGCAGAACGCGGATATTCAGTCTGCTCCTGTGGCCGGTATGAAAACCGTGCTGACCGACAGCGGCGTGCTGTACGTGACGGAAGACGGCAAACATATTATTCAGGGGCCGCTTTATGACGTCAGCGGTGCGCAGCCGGTTAACGTCACCAACCAGCTGCTGGTCGGCAAGCTGAACGCGCTTGAGAAAGAGATGATCGTCTATAAAGCGCCGCAGGAAAAACACGTTATTACCGTCTTCACCGACATCACCTGCGGCTACTGCCATAAGCTGCATGAAGAGATTAAAGATTACAACGCGCTGGGTATCACCGTGCGTTATCTTGCCTTCCCGCGCCAGGGGCTGCAAAGCCAGGCCGAAAGCGATATGAAGTCAATCTGGTGCGCCAAAGATCGTAATAAAGCCTTCGACGCCGCGATGAAAGGCGACGCGGTGGCTTCCGCAACCTGCGCTACCGATATCGCGAACCATTACAACCTGGGCGTGCAGTTCGGCGTGCAGGGGACCCCGGCTATCGTCCTGAGCAACGGCACGGTGATCCCTGGCTATCAGGGGCCGAAAGAAATGAAGCAAATGCTGGATGCGCACCAGCAGCTGAGCAAAGTAAGCGGTCAATAACGGGTGAAAAAGCAAACGCAACTTCGCCGCCGGGTCGTGGATGATTCGGTGGTGCTGCCGGCGGGCCTGCCGCCGCTGCTAAAACGTCTCTATGCCAGTCGCGGAGTGCGCGGTGAACAGGATCTGGAGCGCAGCGTGAAGGGGATGCTTCCCTGGCAGCAGCTGAACGGCATGGATAGGGCCGTTGAGATTCTGCATAACGCCTTTCGTGAAGGGCTGCGCATTATTATCGTCGGTGATTTTGATGCCGACGGCGCAACCAGCACGGCGCTAAGCGTGCTTGCCCTGCGCAGCCTGGGCGGCACAAACGTCAGTTATCTGGTACCGAACCGCTTTGAAGATGGCTACGGTTTAAGCCCCGAAGTCGTCGATCAGGCCCATGCTCGTGGCGCACAGCTGATTTTGACCGTCGATAACGGCATTTCTTCGCTCAGCGGAGTTGAACGCGCGCACGAACTTGGCATTCCGGTCGTTATTACCGACCATCACCTGCCGGGGCCTGAGCTGCCTGCGGCGGAAGCAATCATCAACCCCAATCTGGTGGACTGCGAATTTCCATCTAAATCTCTCGCGGGCGTTGGCGTAGCATTTTACCTAATGCTGGCCCTGCGCGCGCACCTGCGCGGCTGCGGCTGGTTTGAACAGCAGGGGCTGGCTATGCCAAATCTGGCCGAGCTGCTCGACCTCGTCGCGCTTGGCACGGTGGCCGACGTGGTGCCGCTGGATACCAACAACCGCATTCTGACCTGGCAAGGCCTGAGCCGCATTCGTGCCGGTAAATGTCGGCCGGGCATTCGTGCGCTGCTTGAGGTCGCTAACCGTGAACCGCACAAGCTTGCGGCCAGCGATCTGGGCTTCGCTCTCGGGCCAAGGTTAAACGCGGCGGGTCGCCTGGACGACATGTCCGTCGGCGTGGCTCTTCTGCTCAGCGAAAATATTGGCGAGGCGCGCATGCTGGCTAATGAGCTCGATGCGCTAAACCAGACGCGCAAAGAGATTGAGCAGGGCATGCAGGCGGAAGCCCTGACGCTGTGCGAAAAGCTTGAGCACGGCAACGAAACGCTGCCTTATGGTCTCGCCATGTATCACCCGGAGTGGCATCAGGGGGTGGTCGGCATTCTGGCTTCGCGTATTAAAGAGCGTTTTAACCGGCCGGTAATTGCTTTCGCTCCGGCGGGGGACGGCACGCTTAAAGGCTCCGGACGCTCGATTCAGGGGCTGCATATGCGCGATGCGCTTGAACGACTGGATACCCTGAACCCTGGGCTCATGCTCAAGTTCGGCGGCCATGCGATGGCGGCAGGTTTGTCGCTGGAAGAGGCGCGCTTCGATGAGTTTCGCCAGCGTTTTGGTGAGCTGGTCGGCGAGTGGCTTGATCCGGCGCTGTTGCAGGGTGAAATCTGGTCGGACGGCGTACTTTCGGCGCAGGAAATGACGCTGGAAATTGCCGAGATGCTCCGTGATGCCGGGCCCTGGGGACAAATGTTCCCGGAGCCGTTGTTCGACGGCAGGTTCAGGCTGCTGCAACAGCGTCTGGTGGGCGAAAGGCATCTGAAGGTGATGGTTGAGCCGCTGGGCGGTGGCCCGCTGCTGGACGGGATCGCTTTCAACGTCGATACCACCCGCTGGCCGGATAACGGCGTGCGCGAAGTCGAACTGGCGTTCAAGCTGGATGTGAATGAGTTTCGCGGTAATCGAAGCGTGCAGCTGCTTATCGATCACATCTGGCCAATCTAGCCCGCCGGTCTGAAGTTACCGCGGAATATCGGCTTTCGCAGCTCGTCGGAATGCGAGCAACCAGTGCTATAAAATGCGGCATAATTCCGGTAAACTTTCCGGTTTATGACCGCATTTTCGTCTTAGTCCCCAACATAAGATATGACACATGTTTGAAATTAACCCGGTAAAAAACCGCATCCAGGACCTCACAGAGCGCAGCGACGTTCTTAGGGGGTATCTTTGACTACGATGCCAAGAAAGAACGCCTCGAAGAGGTAAACGCCGAGCTGGAACAGCCTGACGTGTGGAATGAACCTGAGCGCGCACAGGCGTTGGGTAAAGAGCGTTCCGCGCTGGAAGCGATCGTCGACACTTTAGATCAGATGACGCAGGGGCTGGAAGACGTGTCCGGCCTGCTGGAACTGGCGATTGAAGCCGACGACGAAGAAACCTTCAACGAAGCCGTTGTTGAGTTAGACCAGCTCGATGCCAAACTGGCCCAGCTTGAATTCCGCCGCATGTTCTCCGGCGAGTACGACAGCGCCGACTGCTATATCGACATCCAGGCAGGCTCCGGCGGTACCGAAGCGCAGGACTGGGCAAGCATGCTGATGCGTATGTATCTGCGCTGGGCTGAATCCCGCGGGTTTAAAACCGAAATTATTGAAGAGTCTGAGGGCGAAGTCGCGGGCATCAAATCCGTCACTATCCGCATTCAGGGCGAATACGCCTTTGGCTGGCTGCGCACCGAAACCGGCGTACACCGCCTGGTTCGTAAGAGTCCGTTTGACTCCGGTGGCCGTCGCCACACTTCCTTTAGCTCCGCCTTCGTCTACCCGGAAGTGGATGACGACATTGATATCGACATCAACCCGGCGGATCTGCGCATCGACGTGTATCGTGCGTCAGGCGCAGGTGGTCAGCACGTTAACCGTACGGAATCTGCGGTGCGTATTACCCACATTCCAACCA
The DNA here is from genome assembly GCA_036489025.1 of Buttiauxella sp. GTDB lineage: Bacteria > Pseudomonadota > Gammaproteobacteria > Enterobacterales > Enterobacteriaceae > Dryocola. Next base: position 61,427 of record DASXGN010000010.1, on the reverse strand, counting down.
ACACCGTGACCCAGTGCCAGAACGACCGTTCGCAGCATAAGAACAAAGATCAGGCCATGAAGCAGATGAAAGCGAAGCTGTACGAGCTGGAAATGCAGAAGAAAAATGCTGAGAAGCAGGCCGCGGAAGATAACAAATCGGATATCGGCTGGGGCAGCCAGATTCGTTCTTACGTCCTCGACGACTCCCGTATCAAAGATCTGCGCACCGGGGTTGAAACCCGCAATACGCAGGCGGTACTGGATGGCGATCTGGACAAATTTATCGAAGCAAGTTTGAAAGCAGGGTTATGAGGAACCAACATGTCTGAACAACAAGCACAGGGCACCGAAGCGGTCGATCTCAATAATGAATTAAAAGCTCGCCGCGAGAAGCTGGCTGGCCTGCGCGAGCAGGGCATTGCCTTCCCGAACGACTTCCGTCGCGACCATACCTCTGATCAACTGCATGCAGACTTTGACGCTAAAGAGAACGAAGAGCTCGAAGACCTGAACATCGAAGTGACCGTGGCTGGCCGCATGATGACCCGCCGCATTATGGGTAAAGCTTCTTTCGTGACCTTGCAGGACGTTGGCGGCCGCATCCAGCTGTACGTTGCGCGTGACGATCTGCCAGAAGGCATCTACAACGAGCAGTTCAAAAAATGGGATCTCGGCGATATCCTCGGCGCTCGCGGCAAGCTGTTCAAAACCAAAACCGGCGAGCTGTCCATTCACTGTTCAGAGCTGCGTCTGCTGACCAAAGCCCTGCGCCCGCTGCCGGATAAATTCCACGGCCTGCAGGATCAGGAAGCTCGTTACCGCCAGCGTTACCTGGATCTGATCTCCAACGACGAATCCCGCAATACCTTTAAAGTGCGTTCGCAGATTATGTCCGGCATCCGCAACTTCATGGTTGGCCGCGGCTTCATGGAAGTTGAAACGCCAATGATGCAGGTGATTCCCGGCGGCGCGTCTGCCCGTCCGTTTATCACCCATCATAATGCGCTGGACATCGATATGTACCTGCGTATTGCGCCAGAGCTGTACCTGAAGCGCCTGGTTGTTGGCGGCTTCGAACGCGTGTTCGAAATCAACCGTAACTTCCGTAACGAAGGCATTTCTCCGCGTCACAACCCAGAGTTCACCATGATGGAACTCTACATGGCGTACGCGGATTACAAAGATCTGATTGAGCTGACCGAATCCCTGTTCCGCACGCTGGCACACGAAGTGCTGGGCCACGCGCAGGTGCCGTACGGCGAGCAGATGTTTGACTTCGACCAGCCGTTCGCCAAGCTGACCATGCGTGAAGCCATCAAAAAATATCGCCCGGAAACCAACATTGCGGACCTCGACGATATGGGCAAAGCGCTGGACATCGCCGCTGCCATCGGTATCAAAGTTGAGAAAAGCTGGGGTCTGGGTCGCGTGGTGACCGAGATCTTCGAAGAGGTGGCCGAAAGCCATCTGATTCAGCCGACCTTCATCACTGAATACCCGGCAGAAGTGTCTCCGCTGGCGCGTCGTAACGATGAGAACCCGGAAATCACCGACCGCTTTGAGTTCTTCATCGGCGGCCGTGAAATCGGTAACGGCTTCTCCGAGCTGAACGATGCGGAAGACCAGGCTCAGCGCTTTGCTGACCAGGTTGCGGCGAAAGACGCGGGCGACGACGAAGCGATGTTCTTCGACGAAGACTACGTTACCGCTCTGGAGCACGGCCTGCCGCCAACGGCGGGTCTGGGCATCGGGATTGACCGTATGGTTATGCTGTTCACCAACAGCCACACTATTCGCGATGTGATCCTGTTCCCGGCCCTGCGTCCGGTTAAGTAAGCCGTTCTCGTTCCTCCCTGCGGGGAGGAACATCTTTACGAAGTGATTGTTTCAGAGGCAAAGTTTGCGCAAGGAAAGCACAGTCAGTAAGTGGACACTCAACGCCATCATCCTGCTCCTGGGCCTGCTACTTGTCGCCTGCTCATCCAACAAAGCCGGCACTTCTAAGGCCTCCGCAGGCAGCTACAGCGGCTCGGTCTATACCGTTAAGCGCGGTGACACACTCTATCGCATCTCCCGCATGACCGGCTCAAGCGTCGGTGAACTGGCGCGCCTGAACGGTATTTCTGCCCCCTATACGTTAGAAATTGGTCAAAAGCTCAGGGTGAAGGGCAGCAGCGGCTCCTCTGCTAAGAAAAAAACCGCCGTCGCGAAAACCACTAAACCCCGCTCTTCTGCTTCCGGCACGGCAGGCGTGGCAAAAGCCGCACCGCCTCCGGTGGGATCAAAATGCTGGCGCTGGCCAACCAGCGGCAAAATTATCGAGCCGTTTTCCAGCAGCGACGGGGGCAACAAAGGGATTGATATCGCGGGCTCTCGCGGCCAGCCGGTTTACGCTTCCGCAGCCGGTACGGTGGTATATGTGGGCTCACAGCTCAGAGGCTACGGTAACTTAGTGATGATTAAACATAGCGAAGACTACATCACCGCCTACGCGCACAACGACACCACACTGGTGAACAACGGCCAAAAGGTCAGCGCCGGGCAGAAAATTGCCACTATGGGCAGCAGCGGCTCCAGCACGGTTAATCTGCACTTCCAGATTCGCTATCGCGCCACGGCCATCGATCCGCAGCGCTATTTACCGCCGCAGGGCAGCAAGCCCTCCTGCTAATTTTCAGACGGCAAACGTATAAAATACCATCACTTAGCGTAGTTGCCTCTTGTCAGCCTGCCCCGGAGGGTTATAATGCCGGGGCTTCTCAAAAAGCGGGTGTAGTTCAATGGTAGAACGGCAGCTTCCCAAGCTGCATACGAGGGTTCGATTCCCTTCACCCGCTCCAGCTTCTTCAGTCGTTACCCTTCAATAAAAATTCTATTTATACTCAGCCCGAAAACTTTAATTCCGAGTTTGTTTTTTATGATCGGCCTCACAGGTAATTTTTAATTTAAGAAAAATATATTATGTATTTCATTGCGGCTAAAACCCGTGCCGGGTAAAAATCCTTTTAGTTGCCTTACTACGATATTTAGCTTCGATCTTCCTGGCGCTATGGCTTTCCTGGAAAAATAGATAATAAATAATATACCCCCTGAGAAGTTACAGGTTTACCCATGCTTAAAAATGCCAGCGTCAGAAGCGTCATTGCTATTTTTCTGCTGTTATCCTTTGCGGTTGTCGATCTGTTAGCTTTTGTTTTATCAGCAGATTTTAAAATTATGCTGATGCTGAATATTGCCTGGATTATTGTGCTCGGCTGTTTGTGGTCCTATATGACGATCTATCTGGTCAGGCCTATCAACCAGGTTAAAAGCAACATCGATGAGATCAATTCTGGCAATTTATCCGTGCACATTCCTGAGTTTGGAGACAATTGCGCCGGGCGATTAATTCCCGGGATAAATACGCTTTCCGCAGAAATTACGACATTAGTCATGGATATCAGGAAGTCATCCCAGTCGGCAAAAAATATCTCTGAGACGCTGGCTTTACAGAGCGCAACCTTATCGGTCAAAACTGAACAGCAGTCGGCGATGCTGATGCAAACTGCCTCCAGCATGGAGCAGATCTCTGCGGGCACCCGCAATAATGCGGAAAGCACTCGCCAGCTGAGCAGCATCACCAGCGGAGCGCACAGCTCGGCCAACCACGGCAGCGACCTGATGCAAAAGCTGACCACCAATATGACCTCCATCACCGACTGCGCCGCTAAGATGACGGAAATCATCAGCATCATTGACAGTATTGCCTTCCAGACCAACATCCTCGCGCTTAACGCCGCCGTTGAAGCGGCAAGGGCGGGCGAGCACGGGAAAGGATTTGCCGTGGTGGCGGGCGAGGTCCGAAACCTGGCGCATAAAAGCTCGGAGTCGGCTAAAAATATTAAGTCGCTGATCGATTTAACCAATCAGAACGTTATGCAGGGCGCCACGCTGGTCTCCGAAGCGGAAAAAAATATGCACGATATTGTCTCGGGCTCAGAGTCAATCGACGCGCTGATGGGACATATTTTTATTTCGACCAACGAACAGGAAAAAGGGATTCAGCAAATCACCCTCGCACTGTCCGAGCTGGAGAAGGCTACCCAAAGCAACGTGGCCGTGGTTGAAGAGCTGGCCGGCTCTTCTGAAGTGCTCAACAAGCAGGTTTTTGAGCTGCAAAAAAGAACCAGCAATCTGCGGCTGGGCGACAGGGATGAGTATACCCTGACGGCACCTGCGCGCCCGGCGCCGCTCAGGGCAGTCAGCAAAGAAGAAGAGGGCCACTGGCAGACTTTCTAATCCTCATTCACACGCAATAACCGCTCGGGGGATTGATAACCCCGGGCGGTTAGCCCGTTATTCCTTCCTGCCTTCAGCTGCCCGGCACGACCGGCGGTATCCTAATCGCACAAACCTCTCTTACCGAAAGCCAGAACGCACCCGGCAAGCTTTTCGCCCGGGCAAACGGCTTCGAACGGAAGCGCACATACATAATATATGCTAAAAAGTACGCTTCTCCGGCCGCCTGCCGGGAATGTCATTTGAAAGAGGTGTAGTGGTTATGGCCGTCAATTTGATTGAGCGTATTTCGAACGCGTTAGAAACTGAATCCACGCTGGAAGGGCTGGTCCGGCAGCTGCTGGAAATGCTCGAACTGGTGACTAACATGGAGTCAACCTACCTCACGCGCATTGAGCCGGACGGCAGCCAGCAGCACATCCTCTTTTCCCGCAATACCCGGCGCATGCAGATTCCCGAGGGGCTTTCCGTGCCGTGGGGCGATACGCTGTGCAAGCGCGCCCTTGATGAAGGCCAGCGCTATACCAGCGATGTGGCGAGCGTGTGGGGCGATTCGGTGGCGGCGAGGGAGCTGGGCATCACCACCTACGTCAGCACGCCGGTCACCCTTGCGGACGGTTCCCTGTACGGCACGCTTTGTGCCGCCAGCTCAGAATCCCGCGAGCTCACCGCACGCAGCGAGCAGGTGCTGCAACTCTTTGCCCGGCTGATCTCCCAGCAAATTCAGAACGAACAGCTGCTGCGCCAGCTCCAGCAGGCCAACGCCGCGCTGACCACCTCCAGCTACAGCGACGATCTGACCGGCCTGCCCAACCGTCGGTCGGTGTTCGAACAGCTGCCAAAACTCTTCTCCGGGGCGATGGTCGACGAGCGTTTTGTACTGGTGGCGTTTGCCGATCTCGACGACTTCAAAAAAATTAACGACCTTTACGGCCATGAAGCGGGAGACGATTTTCTGTGCGCCGTCGGGCAGCGTTTGCAGGAAGGCGTACGCTACAACGAGGTGCTGGGGCGGGTCGGCGGCGATGAATTCATCGTGGCGGGTGAGGGGCCTGCGGAATATCACGAGGCCCAGCGCGCCGCGCAGGTTTTCAAATCACGGCTGGTCAACCTGCTTACCGGCGAATATCAGCTTCATTCCGGCGTGATTAACTATGCTGGCCCGAGCGTCGGCGTCATCGCTATCAACCCGGCGCTAACCGACCCGGATACGGCCCTGCGCGAAGCGGACCAGGCCATGTACCGGGACAAAAAAAACCGGCGCGAACAAAAAGAAACGGTCTGAAAGGCTAGTTCGAACTTTGATAATTCACCGTCACCCGGTTGCTGAGGATGGTCAGCGCGGGTGAAACCGGCCCGCGAGTTTTAAACGAGTAAACAAAGTGCAGCGGCCCGGCTGCGGGGAATGACGCGGGCAGTTTTGCGCTCCCGGACAGCCCCGGCAGTACGACGCACTGGAAGCCTGCGCACAGCTTAATGTCAAAATAGGGCGGCACGGGCGCATCCGGCGTGATTTTCCAGCTCACGCGGGAGGGAACAGCCCGAGCCGGCAGCGCGGAAGGCGCGCTTATTCTGGCGCTTTTGAACGTCTGCTTGCCGTAGGTTATCACCGCCCCGCGGCTCTCACCGGCCCATGAACCGCCAGCGATGGCGGCCATCGGTGCAGCCAGCAGTAAAATCAGCCCCGCTGCGGCTTTCATTAGCGGCCGCCAATCATGTAGGTCATGCGCACGTTGCGCTGGCTGCTGATCTCCTGGCTGGAAAGCACCACCAGCTGCGGGAAGATGCGGCGCAGATAGCGCGAAAGCATCAGGCGCAGGGACGGGTTCACCAGCAGCACCGGCGGCGCACCGATGCTTTCCTGATGCATCAGCGCATTCTCGGTCTGCTTCATCAGGTTTTCTGCGATGCCCGGCTCGATGGCGCTGCCGCTCTGCGTCGCCTGAATCAGCAGCTGTTCCAGCGATAAGTCGAGGCCTATAACCTGGATATCCTCGTCGCCTGGGAACCACTGGCTGGTAATCGCACGGGCCAGACGAGCGCGCACGCGGGCCGTCAGCTCGTCGGCGTCGCTCTGCGCGCTGGCATATTCCGCCAGCGTATCGATGATGGTACGCATATCGCGAATTGAAATCCGCTCGGCCAGCAGGTTTTGCAGCACCTTATGCAGCGTGGTCAGAGCGATCACGCCCGGGATGAGATCTTCCACCAGCTTCGGCGAATGTTTCGTCAGCTGATCCAGCAGCTGCTGCGCCTCCTGGCGGCCAAACAGCTCTTCGGTGTGAATGCTGATCAGGTGGTTGATGTGCGTGGCGATCACCGAGCTTGGATCGACCACGGTATAGCCCAGCGTTTGCGCCAGCTCGCGGTGGCCTTCATCAATCCACAGCGCGGGCAGGCCAAAGGTCGGCTCCACGCAGGCGATGCCCGGCACTTCGCCTTCGGCGCAGCCGGGGTTGATTGCCATCCAGCGCTCCGGCATGGTTTCGCCCTTGCCGATCTCCACGCCCTTAAGCAGGATGCGGTAGGCGGTCGGTGACAGATCCAGGTTATCGCGAATATGCACCGGCGGCGGCAGGAAGCCCATATGCTGGGCGAACTTTTTACGGATGCCGCGCACGCGGGTTAACAGCTGGCCCTGCTGATCCTGATCGACCATCGGGATCAGGCGGTAGCCCACTTCCAGCCCCAGCACGTCTTCCATCTGCACGTCAGACCAGGTGGCTTCATTCACCTGCGCCGCTTCGGCTTCCGCCATCGCTTTATCTTCACCGGCAGCACCCGCTCCGCCGCTCTTCGCCCCTTGCTTTTCTTCGCGTCCGCGCAGCCACCAGGCCATGCCCAGCAGGCCCGCCGTAAACAGCAGGAACACAAAGTTTGGCATGCCGGGGATCATCCCCAGCAGGCCAATCACGCTGGCGGCCAGGAACAGCACGCGTGGTGAGGTAAACAGCTGGCTGACCATTTGCTCGCCCACGTCCTGCTCGTTCACCACGCGGGTGACAACCACACCGGCGGCGGTGGAAATCACAAGTCCTGGGATCTGCGCGACCAGGCCATCGCCGATGGTGAGCAGGGTATAGGTTTCTGCGGCCATGCCGGCGGACATGTCGTGCTGCATAATGCCGATCATCAGGCCGCCGAGCACGTTGATAACCATGATCATCAGCCCGGCAATCGCATCGCCGCGCACAAATTTACTGGCCCCGTCCATCGACCCGTAGAAGTCCGCTTCCTGGGTGACTTCCTTACGGCGCTTCTTGGCTTCCTCTTCGCCGATAAGCCCGGCGTTCAGATCGGCATCAATCGCCATCTGCTTGCCCGGCATCCCGTCAAGGGTGAAGCGCGCGCCGACTTCGGCAATACGTCCGGCACCCTTGGTGATAACCATAAAGTTAATGATGATCAGGATGATGAAGACGATGATCCCGATGGCGAAGTTGCCGCCCACCAGAAAATTACCGAAGGCTTCAACCACCTGGCCTGCGGCGTCGGTGCCGGTGTGGCCGTGCATCAGGATCACACGCGTGGAGGCGACGTTCAGCGCCAGGCGCAGCAGGGTGGAAAACAGCAGCACCGTCGGGAACGCCGAGAACTCAAGCGTATTCTGGGTAAACATGGCCACCAGCAGGATCATTATCGACAGCACGATATTGAAGGTGAACAGCAGATCCAGCACGAAGGTGGGCAGCGGCAGGATCATCATCGCCAGAATGGTCATGATGAGCACAGGGCCGGCAAGCACCTGCCACTGCGTCTCTTTCATATTCGGTAAACGTAACCGGGTGGCAATATTGGCCATCACTCTTTACTCTCTTGGGCAAAATCCAGCGCCTCGGGCACCGGGAGGTTTTCAGGGGTTTTAGGGCGCTCGCCGAAGCCTTTACGCCAGCGTTTCAGGCCGTACACCCAGGCCAGCACTTCTGCGACCGCGTTATACAAATCCGCCGGTATCGCTTCGCCAATCTCACAGTGTCGGTACAGCGCTCGCGCCAGCGGCGGCGCTTCCAGCATCGGGATTTTATTCTCCTGCGCCAGCTCGCGAATACGCAGGGCGATCAGGCCACTGCCTTTGGCGACCACTTTTGGTGCGCCCATGCTGCCTTCCTGATATTTAAGGGCCACGGAATAGTGGGTCGGGTTATTGACCACCACGTCCGCGCCGGGAACGTCCGCCATCATGCGCTGCTGGGCCGCGGCCCGCTGCATCTGCCTGATGCGGCCTTTAAGCTGCGGGTCGCCTTCCTGCTGCTTGAACTCGTCTTTAATATCCTGACGGCTCATACGCAGCTTTTTCAGGTTGCTCCAGATCTGATAAATCACATCGAAGGCGACCATCGGAATTAACGACAAAATCACCGCCAGCAGGCAGCCGATAATCAGCGAGCTGATATCGTTGAGCGCCATGCCGAGCGGCTCAAAAATCAGCCGGATAAACTTTTCTTTATTGAGCAGCAGATAGAGCCCGCCGCCGGTCACGGCCAGCACCACTTTCAGCACGGCTTTCACCAGCTCGGACACCATCTGCGCGGAAAACATGCGCTTAATCCCGCTGAGCGGATTGAGCTTCTTCAGGTTCACCTTGAGCGATTTGCCGCTCAGGTTCAGGCCGCCAATAATCGGCGGGGCGGCAATGGCGGTAATAAACAGCCCGAACACAAACGGCAGCAGGGCGAAGAAACCCTCGCCGAGCAGCGAAGAGGCGCGGCGCAGCATATAAACCGGGTCGACCATCAGCAGCCGGTCAAAGGTCAGGCCGTTGTGCAGCAGATGCATCAGGTTGCGCACCAGATGCTCGCCGCTGCCGACCATCAAACCCCAGCCCACCAGCAGCATCAGCAGCGTGGTCAACTCTTTGGAACGGGGAACCTGCCCGTCCTCTCGCGCCTTCTGTTTTCGGTGGGGCGTGGGGTCTTCTGTTTTTTCGCTATCGCTTTCTTCTGACATGATGAGGGTTCAGCGGCCTTAAAAGCCCAGCGATTCCAGCAGATCGTCCACCTGCTCCTGAGAGGCCACGATGCCCGCGGCGGTCGTGTTAATCTGCGGGCCATTTTTAAGCTTCGCGTCGCTGTTAGCGTCGGTTGGCTCAATTTCCTGCATGTTTTCCAGCAGTACGCTGATCAGCTCTTTCTCGATGGACTCAATCAGCCCCATCAGGCTTTGCAATACCTGGCCGGTCAGGTCCTGGAAATCCTGGGCCATCATGATTTCGGTCAGCTGCTGGTTGGTTGAGCGGGTCAGTTCCGGCACCTGCTGCAAATAGTCGCGGGTGTCTTTCACCAGCTCGCGGGCCACTTCCAGCGGCTGCGGGTCGGCAAACCACTCGTCCCAGCGCACGCTTAGCGCATCGGCGTTAGTCCCCAGCGTTTCCTGGAGCGGACGGGCAACCTCAACGCAGGTCAGGGCGCGATCCGCCGCCTGCGACGTTTTGCCCACCACGTAATCCAGCCGGTCACGGGTATTCGGGAAGGCGTCGGCCACCTCCATAATCGCCTGCTCGAGGCCCAGATTTGCCATGCTGTCGCGCAGCAGGCGGGTCAGTTGCCCGATGCGGGAAAAGATGTCTTTAAAGTTATTCTCGCCTGCGCCGTTTGCGTGTGGAGTCATGTTCTTCACCCGAGTTTTTCAAAAATTTTGCCCAGCTTCTCTTCAAGCGTGGCGGCGGTGAAAGGCTTAACGATGTAGCCGTTAGCCCCGGCCTGTGCGGCGGCGATAATGTTTTCGCGCTTGGCTTCCGCGGTCACCATCAGCACCGGCAGTTTGGCCAGTACGGCGTCCTGACGAATAGTTTTCAGCAGCTCGAGGCCGTCGAGGTGCGGCATGTTCCAGTCGCTGACTACGAAGTCGAAGGTGGAAGCGCGCAGCTTGAGCAGCGCGTCCTGGCCGTCTTCGGCCTCCTCGATATTTTTGTAGCCGAGATCCTGTAGCAGGTTACGCACGATACGGCGCATCGTGGCGAAGTCGTCGACCACCAGAAAACGTAAGTTTTTATCCAACATGTTCGTTCTTATCCTGAAATAAATCCTCCAGAGGTCGGGGGAGGTATCCCGCAATCACTAAGCTTTCGTCCGTTTGCTTCTGGTAAAGCTTTCGAGCAGGTGCCGGGCAATATCGTCGAGATCGGCGACCTCGGCGGCGGCCTGAATGGCAATCGCTTCGCGGGGCATGCCAAACACCACGCAGCTGCTTTCGCTTTGCGCCAGGGTATGCGCCCCGGCCTCACGCATTGCCAGCAGGCCACGCGCGCCGTCGCTGCCCATGCCGGTCAGAATCGCGCCGCTGGCGTGAAGCCCGGCGTGTTTTGCAACCGAGTAAAACAGCACGTCGACGGAAGGGCGGTGGCGGTTCACCGTTTGATGAGTGTTGAGCCGGATCCGATAGCCTTTTCCGTGGCGTTCAATTTCCATGTGGTAATCACCGGGCGCAATATAGGCGGCCCCCGCGAGCACCGGTTCGCCGTCGGCGGCTTCCTTGACCGACATGGCGCACAGCGAATTCAGCCGCTGGGCAAAAGAGCGCGTAAAGCCCGGCGGCATATGCTGGGCAATGACGATGCCCGGACAGCTTGACGGCATAGGCATCAGCACGCGGCGCAGCGCTTCGGTGCCGCCGGTAGACGAACCGATAGCCATAATCTTCTCTTCGCCCAGCCGGGGGCTGGTCAACAGGCTGCTTTGCGCCGGAGCGCTGGCCCGCTGGGCCAGTGAAACCTTTGCCGCAGTGCGAATTTTTTCCGCCACCTGGCCCGCCCAGCTGTTAATCGCCTTCGTCTGGCTGGCGTCGGGCTTAGCGATGAAATCCACCGCGCCCAGCTCCAGCGCGCTGAGCGTCGCCGCCGAACCTTTGGCGGTGAGGGAAGAAATCATCACCACCGGCATTGGCCGCAGACGCATCAGCCGGGACAAAAACTCCAGCCCGTTCATGCGCGGCATATCAATATCCAGCGTCAGCACGTCAGGGTTAAACTTTTTAATCAGCTCCCTGGCGGTGATCGGGTCGGGTGCCGTCGCCACCATTTCCATGTCGGGCTGCTGGTTAACCACCGCGCTAATCATGTTGCGCATCAGGGCGGAGTCATCCACGCACAGCACTCGTATCTTGTTCACCCGCGCTTCTCCGTCAGCTCGTAGATCGACTGCCCTCGTAGCCTGAACGGGCTTTTCAAATGGTTAAAGTGTTCCGAATGGCCGACGAACAGCAGCCCGCTGGGCTTGAGCATTTGCGCAAAGCGCTGGATCAGCTGAGCCTGGGTGGCGGCATCGAAATAAATCATCACGTTGCGGCAAAAAATAGCGTCGAACGGGCCGGGCACCTTCCAGTCTCTGTCCAGCAGGTTGAGCTGCTGGTAGTGAATGGCCGCCTGCAGCTGCGGTTTTACCCGCACCATTTCGCTGTGTTCGCCGGTGCCGCGTAAAAAATAGTGGCGCTTTTGTGCCATGCTCAGCGTTTGCAAATCCGCCAGGCGGTAAACCCCGGCGGTCGCCTTTGCCAGCACGTTAGTGTCGATATCCGTCGCCCAGACTCTTGGCCCCGGTACGGGGGCGCCCAGGCACTCGTCCAGCGTCATGGCAATCGAACAGGGTTCTTCGCCGCTTGAGGCGGCGGTACACCAGACGCGGTAGCCCGACGCGCGGCTCCTGGCGTGTTCGGCCAATGCCGGAAAGTGGTAAGCCTCGCGAAAAAAGGAGGTTAAATTTGTCGTCAGTGAATTAATAAATACCTGCCATTCCGGGCTGTCGGCGTTCGACTCAAGAATGGTGATGTATTCACTAAAACGGCTTAAAGATAATTCCCGCAGACGACGGGAAAGCCGGTTAAATATCATGTCGCGTTTTTGCTGGCTGAGGACAATGCCCGCTCGCTGATAAATTAACTGGCTTATCCTTTGTAATTCTCGATCTGTCAGAACATCGGACAACTGCGATAGACGTGGCGGCAAACGCAAAGTTTCATTCATGATTTATTTTGACTATGCGGTTAAACCGGCATATTCATCACTTCCTGATAGGCGCTTACCATTTTATTTCTCAGCTGTACGCCGAAATTAAAAGCCACGGAGGATTTCTGCATCGACAGCATCACGTCGTTAAGGCCCACGTCGCTCTTGCCGGACATCCAGTCCTGGGTTTGCTGCTTCGAAGTCAGCTGAGTTTTATTTATTTCATTAATGCTGTTAAATAGCGCGTCAGAAAATCCCGCGCTTTTGTCTTCGCCTTTTAGCGGGCTGGAAGCAAACAGGTTGGCTGAACCCGATATTTTCTGCGCCTGCGAGTGCAATTGATCGAGCACGCCGTTAATTGATGCTGACATTATTTTATTTCCGGATAAGTAATGAATATCACTGCATCAGAATTGCGCAGCTTTTAGTCGGGAAACATCTTAGCATGCCGATAAAATGTAAGAAAAATCCGATAAGCCGTCAGAAGTTTTACCTTATCTCTGCTTAAAAAAAACGCCGCTCAGACGATAATACCCGCCTCAAAATTTCTCCGAATATATTTCCACTCGGTTGCTGCCTGGCTTTAACCGCGGGCCGATACGCAGGCTTTTGCTGCGTGAATATTTCTTACAGGATTACGGCATGAGTGCCACATTAAATGGCTTAAAGAACAATCCCACTGACGGCGTAAAGGCGGCAATTGCCTGGTTTCGTGCCAGCCCGAAGCTGCTGCTGGTCGTCTGCGCCGCCGCGGCGCTATCGGTCATCATTGCCCTGATGTTCTGGGCGAAAGAACCGGGCTACCGGGTGCTGTTCAATAATATTAGCGACGAAGACGGCGGGGCGATTGTCGCCCAGCTTGCGCAAATGAACGTGCCTTACCGGGTCGATTCGCCGGGCGGGGCCATCATGGTGCCTGAAGGCCAGGTGCATGAAATGCGTATGAAGCTTGCCCAGCAGGGGCTGCCGAAAGGCGGAGCCGTGGGCTTTGAGCTGCTCGACCAGGAGAAATTTGGCATCAGCCAGTTCAGCGAACAGGTGAACTTCCAGCGGGCGCTGGAAGGGGAGCTGGCGCGAACGATTGAAAACCTCGGGCCCATCCAGCGCGCCCGCGTGCATCTGGCGGTGCCTAAGCCGTCGATGTTCGTGCGTGAACAAAAGCAGCCTTCCGCTTCGGTCAGCGTCAACCTGGTTCAGGGCCGCTCGCTGGATGACGGCCAGGTCACGGCCATTACGCATCTTATCTCCAGCGCCGTTTCCGGCCTGCCTGCGGAAAACGTCACCATCGTTGACCAGCGCGGCAACCTGCTGACCCAAAGCGGCGCGCGCGGCCTGCAAACCTCGCAGCTCAAATACACCAACGAAATTGAAGCGGACTACCAGCAGCGCATTCAGCGCATTCTGGCCCCGCTGGTGGGCGACAGCAACGTGCGCACTCAGGTGACGGCGCAGATTGATTTCACCGAGCAGGAGCAGACCCAGGAGCAGTACCAGCCTAACGCCGAGCCGGACAAAATGGCGATTCGTAGCCGCCAGTCCAGCCAGTCGGAGCAGGGCAACGGCCGCGGAGCCAGCGGCGTACCGGGGGCTTTGAGCAACCAGCCGCCAACGCCGGCCAGCGCGCCGCTGACCCAGCCACTTAACACGCCGCCTGCGGCACCGGGACAGGCTAACGCCGCCGGAACGGCCAGAGCGGCGGGAACGACAGCGACGCCCGGGCAGCCGTTTAACAACCGCAACGATGAAACCACCAATTTCGAGGTGGACCGCACCCTCATTCACACCAAAAACAGCGTGGGCCGCATTCAGCGTCTCTCCGTGGCGGTGGTGATTAACCTGCTGCCAACCGGGGAAGACGGCAAAGCCACGCCGCTTAGCGCCGAGGAACTGGCCCGCGTTAACGCGCTGGTCAAAGAAACCATCGGCTACAGCGCCGAGCGCGGCGACAGCGTCAACATCGTCAACTCCGCCTTCAACGGCGTGACCGAAGAAGCCATGCCGCCGCTGTGGCAGCAGGACCGCTTCCACGACATGCTGATGTCCATGGCCCGCTACCTGCTGATTGCCATTATCGCCTGGATTATGTGGCGCAAGCTGGTACAGCCAGCCTGGGTACGCCAGCAGGAAACCGCCATCAAGCGCATGGAAATGGAGCAGCAGATGCGCCAGGCCGAGCTTGATGAGAAGAAGAAAGTTGCCGAGATGAACGCCAATGCCAAAGCGCAGCGCCGCGTGGATTCCGAACTCAACAGTCAACAGCTGCGCGAGCTTGCCGAGCAGGAGCCGCGGGTTATCGCCCTGGTCATTCGCCAGTGGTTGAATAAGGACCTCAAATCATGAATGCCTGTGACAAAAGCGCCATCGTGATGCTGACCCTCGGCGACGAGCTTGCCGCCGAAGTGTTTAAGCACCTTAACGCTCACGAGGTGAAGCAAATCAGTAGCTCAATGGTCAACATGGCCGGGTTTACCCACGACCAGATGTCCGCCGTGCTGGAAGAATTCAGCCGCGATTCCAGCGAATACGCGGCCCTGAGCCTCAATACCAACGACTACCTGCGCAGCGTGCTGGTGAAAGCGCTGGGCGAAGAGCGCGCCTCGTCGCTGCTCGAAGACCTGCTGGATACCCATCAGGGCACCAACGGCATTGAAACGCTCAACTTTATGGAGCCGCAGTCGGTGTACGACCTGATCCGCGAAGAGCATCCGCAGATCATTGCCACCATCCTTGTCCACCTGAAACGTAACCAGGCCGCTGACGTGCTGGGCAAATTCGACGACCGGGAGCGCAACGACATCATGCTGCGTATCGCCACCTTCGGCGGCGTACAGCCTGCCGCGCTGCAAGAGCTGACCGAAGTGCTCAACAACCTGCTGCACGGCCAGAACCTCAAGCGCAGCAAAATGGGCGGCGTGCGCCCGGCGGCCGAGATCCTCAACCTGATGAAATCCCAGCAGGAAGAGCAGGCCATCGAGGCGGTGCGCGAATTCGACACCGAGCTGGCGCAGAAAATTATCGACGAAATGTTCCTCTTCGAAAATCTGGTGGAAGTGGACGACCGCAGCATTCAGCGCCTGCTGCAAGAGATCGAAAGCGAAACGCTCATCATTGCCCTCAAAGGGGCGGACGAGAAGCTGCGCGACAAGTTCTTCCGCAACATGTCCCGCCGCCAGTCCGATCTGATGACCGAAGACCTGGCTTCTCGCGGACCGGTTCGCCTGTCGCAGGTGGAAGCGGAGCAGAAGACCATCCTGCTGGTGGTGCGTCGCCTGGCCGAAACCGGCGAAATCCTGATTGGGAGCGGCGACGATGCCTACGTCTGATGATTTCAGCGCCCCGCAGTGGCGCAGCTGGCAGCCGGACAATCTGCTGGAGCCGGAAAGCCCGGCGGCTCCGGTTATCCCCACGCTCGACAGCGCCCAGTCGGAAACCCAGCTCAAAGCCGAGCTGGCCCGTCTGCGCCAGCAGGCCGAACAGCAGGGCTTCAGCCAGGGGCTGACCCGCGGTCAGGAAGAGGGCCAGAAACAGGGCTACGAAGCCGGTTTCGAGGCCGGACGTGAAGCGGGCAGGACGCAGGGGATCGCCGATGCTCAGAGCGCACAGCAGGCGGCAATGAAACAGGTGGAAGCGTGGATCACCGCCTTTAAGCTGTCGCTGGATAACCTCGACAGCCTGGTGCCGAGCCGCCTGGTTCAGCTGGCGCTGCACGCGGTGCAAAGCCTGCACGGCAGCGAGCAGGTCAGCAGCAGTAACGTGCTGCTGGACCAGATTAAACGCCTGATGAAGCAGGACGCGCTGTTACAGGGCAAGGTTCGCCTGATTATCAGCCCGGAAGATCAGCCTTTACTGCCGCCTTCGCTGACCGACACGCTGGCGGCGATGGGCTGGGAAATTCACGCTGATCCGCAGATTGCCCCCGGCGGCTGCCGCGTAGTGACGGACGAAGTTGAATTTGATGCCACGATGGAAACCCGCTGGCAAACCCTGTGCCAGCTGGCGCGGGAGGAGCTTTCCGAATGACCCAGCGCCTGAAATCCTGGCTGGAGGCTCTCGACCGCACCGAGGCAAAGCTTGGAGACATCCCCGAGTTTCGCCAATACGGCAAGCTGACCCGCGCCACCGGCCTGGTAATGGAAGCGGTCGGCCTGCGGCTGCCGATCGGCGCGCTGTGTATCGTGGAGCGCCAGACCAGCCACGGCATTATCGCGGTCGAAAGCGAGGTGGTGGGCTTCAAGGGCCAGACGCTGTATCTGATGCCGCTCGAACACGTGGACGGCATTCTGCCCGGCGCGCGAGTTTACGCCCCGGACCCGGATAACGAAGTGGGCAAACAGCTGCCGGTTGGGCCGCACCTGCTCGGGCGCGTGCTTGACGCTCAGGGCCGCCCGCTGGATGGCCGACCTGCGCCCGTTAAAGGACAGGTGGCCAGCCTGTTTACCGCCTCGCTAAACCCGCTGCATCGCGACCCGATTAAAAAAGTGCTCGACGTGGGCGTGCGGGCGATTAACGGCCTGCTGACCGTCGGACGCGGGCAGCGCATGGGCCTGTTCGCCGGTTCCGGCGTCGGCAAAAGCGTATTGCTCGGCATGATGGCCCGCTTTACCGATGCGGACGTCATTGTCGTCGGCCTGATCGGCGAGCGCGGTCGCGAAGTCAAAGATTTTATCGAAAATATCCTCGGCGACGACGGCATTCAGCGAGCGGTGGTGATTGCCGCCCCGGCCGACGTTTCCCCCATTCTGCGTATGCAGGGGGCGGTTTACGCCACGCGCCTGGCGGAAGACTTCCGCGATCGCGGCCTGAACGTGCTGCTGATTATGGATTCCCTGACCCGCTATGCGATGGCGCAGCGTGAAGTGGCGCTGGCGATCGGCGAGCCTCCGGCGACCAAAGGCTATCCGCCTTCCGTCTTTGCACGCCTGCCGGCGCTGGTTGAGCGCGCGGGCAACGGCATGCCCGGCGGCGGGTCGATCACCGCGTTTTACACCGTGCTGACCGAAGGGGACGATCAGCAGGATCCGATCGCCGACTCGGCGCGAGCGATCCTCGACGGCCATATCGTGCTGTCGCGTCGCCTGGCCGAAGCGGGCCACTATCCGGCCATTGACGTGGAAGCCTCAATCAGCCGTGCGATGACCGAGCTGATTTCCCACGCTCAGTACCGCAAGGTGCAAACCTTTAAGCAGCAGCTTTCGTCCTACCAGCGCAACCGCGATCTGGTGAGCGTCGGAGCCTACGTGGCCGGGAGCGATCCGCTGCTGGATAAAGCGATCCGCGCCTACCCGCAAATGGAGGCCTATCTCCATCAGGCTATCCATGAAAGCTGCCGCTATGAAGAGGCCGTCAGTGGCCTGACGACGCTGTTTCCTGACGTGAAATTCTGACGGAGAGTTTGGTTATGAAAGTCAAAAATCCGATGGTCATGCTGCGCGATATGGCGGAAGACAAGCTGACGGAAGCCGCCCAGGCGCTGGGCAGCGCCCAGCAAAGCTGGCAGCAGGCGGTGAACCAGCGCGACCAGCTGCAGGGCTACGAGAAAGAATATCAGCAGTCGCTGCGCAGCGGCATGATGGAGCGTGGCATGAGCGTGGCGGACCTGGTCAACCATCAGTCCTTCATCCTGTCGCTCAATCAAATCGTCAAACAGCACAGTCAGCACGTCAGCCACTGCGAACAGGCAGTCACGGACGCGAAGACCTGCTGGATTGAAGATAAGCAGCGGCTAAACGCCTTTGAAACGCTGCTCACCCGCCGCGAAACCGCCCGCGAGCTGGCGGAAAACCGCTATGAGCAGAAACAAATGGACGAGTTCGCGCAACGTGCCGGGCAGAAAAGAGAAATGCTATGAATATTGATATTAACGCGCTGCTTAACGGTAAAACCGCTTTGCCCGGCAGGCCGAATTTTAAGGCCGAGGCGCCCGCAGGCCTGTTTGACGAAGCGATGGACGAGAAGCTGGCGCAGCTGACGATTGCCCTGCCGACGGTCGGGGAAGAGGGTCTGCCCGTTGACCCAAACGCGCCGCTGCTGCCCGTCGATCCGGCTTTGCCGCAGACCCCTGAAGAGGCGACCGGGGACAAAGGTAAAAAAGATGAGGATTCGGCGATTCCCGGTGTGATCACCCTGATGCCGATGGTGATGGAGCAGGTGCCGGAGAGCGCGACGAGCTGGCAGCTTCAGCAGGTGGTGACGCAGGGAGCAGGCGCTCGCGAGGCCGGACCGATTGACGCGCTGCGCAAGGGGAAAGCTCTGCCGCAGCTGGCTGAGGTTGCGGTGAAAAACACGCTGACGGCGGGTGAAAAAGCGGCCTTAACCGCTGAGTCTCAGCCGCAGATGATGAGGGCCATTGCCGCTGAAAAGGCGCAGAACATGACGAACGGCCAGTCCGTCACCGTGGCATTGCAGGACGCGGGCATCGCCAAATCCGCCGATGACTCGCTGCTGGCCCAGACTCAGATTCATGCCCAGCGCCCGGTGCAGACTATGGATACCGTACCTCGTCCGGCGACGATGCAGGCCATGCCTGCGGCAATCCCGCACCCGGTGGGTACGCCAGCCTGGCAGCAGTCGCTCGGCCAGCAGCTTTCGATCTTTACCCGTAACGGCATTCAGAATGCGGAAATAAGGCTCCACCCGGAAGAGCTGGGATCGCTGCAAATTAACATGCGAATGCAGCACGATCTGGCGCAGTTACAGATTATCAGCGAGCATCCGCACGTCCGGCAGGCGCTTGAGGCGGCAATTCCGCAGCTGCGCGCCGCGCTGGCAGAATCCGGCGTTCAGCTCGGCCAGACCAACGTCAGCGCGGACTCTTCGCAGTCTGCCGGGGTTAACGCTAACGGGCAGCAGCACGCGGGTAATCAGCGCCACGGCGAGCCGGGAGAAAATATTCACGCTCCTGAGGATGAAAGCCATCACCAAATTTTAACTCGTCCGCTTGCTAACGGTTACGGAATTAATACCTTTGCCTGATGAGCTGAAAAGCCAGCAGGAATGAAATTTTATTGGCTAATTATGCAACTGATTAAATGGTCTACAATGGCGGCCTTATTTAGTCAGGCAGCAAGCTGGCCACCCGGTTTTATTTACAGAGTTTAACGTTCAATGAGTAATAAAAATAAAAAAGCAGCCGGCAAAGGTTCCTCGCGCTCTTTGTTGATGACTTTACTGCTGCTGGTTACCGTCGCAGCCTGCGGAGTTTCCGGCTATGTCTTCTGGGAAATGAAAAAGATGCAGACCGTCAAAGTGGAAGACGGTGAGCATGCTGAAAATCAGGCCGAGAGTGAAAATGCGGCGCACGCTGAGCCTTTATATCAGCCGCTGAGCACTTTCACCGTGAGTTTAAAACCCACGGCGGCAGAAAGTGACCGCGTGCTGTTTATTGGCCTCTCTTTACGCCTGGTCGATCAGAAATCCCAGCAGGTTCTGGAAAAATATTTACCGGAATACCGCAGCCGTATTTTTATTATGCTCTCGCAGTTAACTTATGAAGAGCTTGCGACCAATGAAGGCAAGCAGCAGCTTATTGCCCGCATTAGAGATGAAGTCAGCAAACCTCTGGCAACCAATCAGTCAGTTAAGGTCACCGATGTCCTATTTAACGAATTTATTCTGCGGTAATAACCATGTCTGACAGCTTTTTATCACAGGCTGAAATCGACCGACTGCTGAATACCGGCAGCGCGGGAGACAGCAGCGACGAAGCCCAGATCGCACCGCCGCTGGACAATGAGGCGAGGCCTTACGATCCGCACACGCAGCGCCGGGTGATTCGCGAGCGCCTGCATTCGCTGGAGATTATTAACGAGCGTTTTGCGCGCCAGTTTCGCATGGGCTTATTTAACCTGCTGCGCCGTAGCCCGGATATTACCGCCGGGAATATTAAGATTCAGCCGTACCACGAGTTTGCCCGCAACCTGCCGGTGCCGACCAACCTGAATCTGCTGCATCTCAACCCGCTGCGCGGCACCTCGCTGATGGCGTTCTCGCCGGGGCTGGTGTTTATGGCGGTGGACAACCTGTTTGGCGGCGACGGGCGCTTCCCGACCAAGGCCGACGGGCGGGAATTTACGCCCACCGAGCAGCGGGTGATTCACCGCATGCTGACGATGGCCCAGGAGGCTTACGAGTTTGCCTGGAGCACCATCTTCAAAATTAAAACGGAATACATTCGTTCTGAAGTACAGGTGAAGTTTACCAATATCACCTCTTCGCCGAACGATGTGGTGGTGACCACGCCGTTTTCCGTCGAGATTGGCTCGCACCACGGGGAGTTTAATATCTGTATCCCGTTCAGCACCATCGAGCCGCTGCGCGAGCTGCTGAGCAACCCGCCGATGGATAACTCCGGCCAGGAAGATGCGCAGTGGCGCGGCTTACTTGCCAGCCATATGCGTGAAACCGAGCTGGAAGTAGTGGCCCGCTTTGCCGATGTGAATACGCGCCTTTCTAACGTCATGAAGATGAAGATTGGGGATGTGATTCCGTTAGAGAAACAAGAGTTAATTGATGCCAGCGTCGGCGGTGTGCCGGTGTTCACGGCGAAATACGGCTCGGTCAATAATCAATATGCGTTGAAGGTCGAACAGATGATTCGATCGGCATTACCTTCGTTAGATAAGGAGTAATTTCCCATGAGTGACAACAAACTCTCGTCGGGTTCAGATATGAATGACCTCTGGGGTGAGGCGATGAGCGAACAGAATTCAGAGGGAATTACGCAGAACATGTCAGCGCCACAATTTTCTGAAGAACTGAATTTGATTCTCGATATTCCGGTCAAAATGACGGTGGAGCTCGGTCGCACCAAAATGACCATCAAAGAGCTGCTGCGTCTGAGCCAGGGCTCCGTCGTTTCGCTGGACGGCCTGGCGGGCGAGCCGCTGGATATTTTGATCAACGGCTATCTGATCGCGCAGGGCGAAGTGGTGGTGGTGTCCGATAAGTTCGGCATTCGTATTACCGACATTATTACGCCTTCCGAGCGCATGCATCGTCTGAGCCGGTAATGAAAACGTCGTCCACTTTGTTAAACGCTGCGGCCGCCAGCGAGCCGGTAGCCGGTGATTCCGTGCTGATGACGGTCTCCGGCGCGCTGGCGCTGATTGTCCTTGTGATGGTCGCGCTGGCGTGGCTGGCTCGCCGCAGCGGTATTACCCGCCGTTTTAACGACGGCAGGCATGAGATTAACGTGGTTTCCAGCCGCTCGCTGGGCTCTCGCGAGCGCGTTGTGCTGGTTGACGTGCAGGGCAGCCGCCTCGTTTTAGGCGTGACGGCTTCTCAGATCACCTGCCTGGCTACGCTTGAAAAGACCGATATGCCAGAAACTCAAGCGCCTGCTCCGGCAGCCGTTGATTTCCCCGCCGTGCTGCAAAAGCTGCGTCAGAAGTACCGCAAGGACTCTTTATGAATCGTCATTCCCTGTTACGCCTCCTGACGCTGGGGGCGGGGCTGCTGCTGCCTGCGGCGGGCGCTCTGGCCGCCAACGGTGACATTATGCTGGCGCGTCCGCAGGGCGATGCGGGCTGGACGCTGCCGGTGCAGACGCTGGTGCTGCTGAGCGGCATCACCTTCCTGCCAGCGGTGCTGCTGATGATGACCGGCTTTACCCGCATCATCATCGTGCTGGGCCTGCTGCGAAACGCGCTGGGTACGCCCACCGCGCCGCCAAACCAGGTGGTGCTGGGGCTGGCGCTGTTCCTGACCTTCTACGTCATGTCGCCGGTATTCAACCAGATCCACAAAGAGGCCTGGGTGCCGCTGCAGGAAGACAAAATTACCATGGAGGTGGCGCTGGAAAAGGGCATTCAGCCGCTGCGCGCCTTTATGCTGGAACAAACCCGTGAGAACGATCTGGCGATGTTTGCGCAGATTGCCAAAGCCGGTGAGATGGCCGGGCCGGAAGCGGTGCCGCTCGGTATCCTGGTGCCCGCGTTTATCACCAGCGAGCTGAAAACGGCCTTCCAGATTGGCTTCACCATTTTTATTCCGTTTCTGATTATTGACCTGGTTGTCGCCAGCATTCTGATGGCGCTGGGGATGATGATGGTGCCACCGGCGACCATCGCGCTGCCGTTCAAACTGATGCTGTTTGTGCTGGTCGACGGCTGGCAGCTGATGATGGGGTCACTGGCCCAAAGCTTCTACAGTTAGGGTGAAAAAATGACTCCTGAAAGCGTAATGTCGATTGGCATCCAGGGTATTAAAGTGGGCCTGATGGTCGCCGGGCCGCTGCTGCTCGCGGCGCTGGCAACCGGCCTGATTATCAGTATATTGCAGGCCGCCACGCAGATTAACGAAATGACGATGACCTTTATTCCGAAGATTCTGGTGATTGTCGGCATCGCCGTGCTCCTCGGGCCGTGGATGATGCGCACGTTTATCGAATACACCCGGCTGCTTATCATCAGCATTCCTGCCGTTGTCGGCTAATGGCCTTTTCGCTTCCCCTCGAACAGCTTTACGGCCTGCTGAGCCACTATGCGCTGATTGCCATTCGTATTCTGGCGCTGCTCACGACCGCGCCGGTATTCAGCGAGCACGGCGTGCCAAAGCGCGTGCGGGCTGGTCTGGCGGTGCTGATTGCCGCGCTGATTGGCGGGCAGCTTCCGGAAAGCGACATCGGCCTGTATTCCTGGCAGGGCGTGTGGGTTATCGCTAAACAGATAGTGATTGGCTCGGCGATTGGGCTTGCCATGCAGATGCTGTTTGCCACCGTGCGCATGGCCGGGGAAATCATCGGCATGCAGATGGGCCTGTCCTTTGCGACCTTTTTTGACCCCAGCGCGGGCAACTCGCCGGTTATCGCTCGCTTCCTGAATCTGCTGGTTACGCTGCTGTTTTTGGTGTTTAACGGCCACCTGTGGCTGATTGCCATTCTGGCGGAAAGCTTCCACACGCTGCCGATTAACGACGCGCCGCTGCACGCGGGCGGCTTCTTCTATCTGGTTCAGCAGGCGGGAATGATTTTCCGCGAAGGGCTGATGCTGGGGCTGCCGATAATTTCGCTGCTGCTGTGTATTAACTTCACCCTCGGCCTGTTGAATCGCCTGACGCCGCAGCTGTCTATTTTCGTGGTTGGCTTCCCGCTAACGCTGACCGTGGGGATGATTGCGCTGTCGCTAATTGCCCAGACGCTGGCGCCTTTTTTCGAAAGGCTAATGGCGAAAGGCTTTGATAATCTCGGCACGCTAATTATGGCGTTTATCTAAATCAGACAACTTCTTTAATCATCCGCATTTCTGCGGCCTTATTGCAAAATAAAGCCCGCGCCGCTGGTGATAAAATCACCCGTAATTACATTATTCTTTAATGGTTGTTTCGCGTGAGCTCACTTTATTCCACCTGGCATTATTCCCCCGCTGCAATTGCCTCCGCAGCGCATATGTATCATTTTTCCTGCGCTGATATTTCGCGTGCGTCTATCCTCGAAATAGGATGCAGAAGCGGCGATAATTTACTGCGTCACGCGGCTATTTATCCTGAAAGCACTTCCGTGGGCGTGGATATCGATGCGGACCGCATTGCCACGGGCGTTAAGCGGGCTGAAGAACAGCAGCTGAGCAATATTCATCTCTACTGCATGGGGCTCGGGGATTTACTCTCCATCGACGTCGGCAAGTTTGATTTTATTATTCTGCCGTCGCTTTATGCCCTGCTGGACGGCGCTTCGCGCGAGGCGCTGCTCGACTGGTGTGAACGCCAGCTGAGCGACAGCGGCGTGATTGCCCTGCGCTGGAATACCCAGCCCGGCGCGCGCGCCAATAAAATCCTCCAGCAGGCGATTGGCTTCCACGCCCGCCACGCGCAGACCGAACAGGCCTGGCTGAGCAGCGCCAAGGCCATGCTCTCGTTTATGGAAATGGCGGATCTCGAAGGCAGCCTGAAAGAGCAGGTGGCCGAAACGCTGCACCTGACCGACGCGGAGCTGCTGGCGCAGTATCTGGAAGAGAGCAACGATGCCAGCCTGCTGACCGAATTTGCCGCGGGCATTGAGGCCAGCCGCCTGCGCATGCTGGGCGAAGTCGCCCCGCAGTATGAAATGCCCCGCCACTACGGCGAGAAAATTGAAAGCCTGACGCTGGCCGTCTCCACGGGCAAAGATCGCATCCAGATCCAGCAGTACCTCGACTTCGCCGTACAGCGCAGCGAGCGTTTTAGCCTGCTTATCTCGCAGCAAAATAAGCGCTCGCTGAGCGACAGCCCGGATCTCGAGCGGCTTGAGGACATGCACTGGGCGGCCAGCTACGCGCTGACCGACGATGAGAACCAGCGCATCACCCGCTTTAGCGATAAGGTGGACACTTCGAACCCGGAGATCCGCCGCGTGCTGGACTGGCTGGCCGCCGCCTGGCCGCGCAGCCTGAGCACCGAACAAATCATCCACCACACGCTTGAACCTGAAAAGCCGGAGGATCACCGCGAGATAATCCTCAGGGCGCTGCGCGAGCTGTATGTGAACAAACCGCCGCTGCTTTACGTCAGCATTTCTCCGTCGCCGTACAACACCGATCGCCGCAAAAGGCTGGAGCTGAACTGCACCTTCAGCGATAGCGAAGCGGCGGGCGGAGCCTTTTGCGCCCGCACCAACTGGTGGGGCGAGCGGCTGGCCTTTAAGCGCGAGGAGTTTGCGCTGTATGAAAAAGGGCTGAAAATCGACGGCGAGCAGGAGGCCAAAACGGCTATCGAACTGGCCGGGAAGGGGCTGATTAGCGGCAGCGCGCTGAGCTGGGCGCGGCTGTGGCAGGGCATATACCGCCACGGAGGCAATGCTCTGCTGGAGGGATGTCTGCGGACTTATTTACTGGCTATTTCACCGGTCGAGCGCGGCGGCATGCTCAGCGAGAGCGAAGGGCGCAGCATTGTATCGGCAAAACCTAAAGAGACGGTGAACGTCAAAAAGGCGCGCCAGGCGGAAGTTTTACTCTCCAGCGGCCAGGTTGCCCTGGCCAAAGAGAAAGTGCTGGAGCTGATGGACGACAATCCTGAGGACATGCGCTTTCTTATCCTCGCTGCGGATACCTTTAAGAAAAGCGGCGAGTACGATCTGGCCTTAAATATTATGGGCAAGCGCCTTAGCCTGGACGGCGATTACCTCACTAAGCTTGAACAGCTGGGGTATATCCTGGCGCAGCGCGATGAAGGCTCGGCTACCGCAAAGCTTATTTTCCAGTACCTGATTAAAAATAACGATCGGCTGAGCATTTACTGGCAGACCCTGTCGGCTTTTTATAATGCGAAACGCCAGCCGATCGTTGAAGAATACTGTCTGTCCACGGCTATTGATCTTAATGAAACAAATGCGGTGGGCATGCTGCGGTTAGCCACATTGCTCAGCCATATTGGCCGGCTCGAAGAGGCGAAGGCCCTGTGTAACAAGACGCTGGCCTTGCCTATCAAAGGAAAAGACCGTTCCGCCGCTCAGGCGATGTATTTGTTCATTTTATCCCACGACTCGGCCATGCCGGCTCAAGAAAAATTCCTCCAGCACGTGGAGTTTGGCAGGCAGGCAAAAGCGTGGGCAAGCAGCGTGGGCCGGACGTGGCAGACGGCTGAACGTGACCCTGCGAGTGCAAAAATCCGCATTGGATTTGTTTCCGGGGATCTTAACGATCACCCGGTCCACCTGTTCGTGTACCCGGTGTGGAGGGCGCTCAGCCGCGATAAGTATGAGCTTTGTGTTTATGCTACCGGCAAGCAGGACCCGGTTGCCGATCTCTATAAAGACTCTGCAACCCTGTACCGTAACGTGATTGGCCTGAGCGAACACGAACTGGCGGGGCAAATTGCTGCCGACGGCGTCGACGTGCTTATCGATCTCTCTGGCTACACCAACGGGCATCGGCTGCTGACTTTTGCGCTGAAGCCCGCCCCGGTACAGATGTCGTGGATTGGTTTTGTCGGCACGACCGGCTTACAGGAGATGGACTACTACGTGATGGCCGACGGCCTGGCTGCCCCCGGTGAGCTGGATAGCGTCTTCACCGAAAAGCTGGTTTCCCTGCCCAGCGCGAAACTCTTTGAATACAGCCCGCTGGCTCCGGCAGTGAACGAACTGCCCGCGCTGAAAAATGGCTATCTGACGCTGGGCAACTTCAACCGTCCGCAGAAGCTAACCGCAGCAATACTCGACTGCTGGGCAAAGATTCTTATCGCCTTGCCAAATGCCCGCCTGCTGTTTGGTTTTATGGCCGACGACCAGATGATTGCTCATTACCGGGAGCAAATGACGCAGCGTGGCGTAAGCCCTGAGCAGCTAGATTTTCGCAACCGCTGTAGTTTTGTGGACTACCTGGCGATGCATAACGAAGTGGATATTCTGCTGGATTCCCATCCTTATTCGGCCGGGACGACGGCGCAGCATGCTTCATGGATGGGTGTCCCGGTTGTGACAGCTTATGAAGGGTCGGCCGTTTCACGTACTTCTACCTCCACGATGCGCACTTTTAATCTGCACGAATTTGTTACCTCCAGCCTGGAAGAATATGCGCAGAAGGTTATCGAGCTGAACGGCCGCTACGAGTATCTGAATACCCTGCGCCTGACGATGCGCGAACGTATTCTGCGGCGTGAAAAGAGTCACAGCCATAACGCTTACTACTTCGAGAAAATGATTGATGCCGTCTGGCAGCGGCACCTGAACGGTGAGGCTCCCGAGCCGCTGTTTATCGAAGATGAACACCGCTGGGAGAACATTCATGCTGTCTGAAAAGAAAACCTACGTCACCCGGCCGCTGATGCCCGCGCTGGACGAGTTTATTCCCTATCTCGAGCAGATTTGGGAAAATCAGCAGCTAACCAATAACGGACCGTGTCATCAGCAGCTTGAGCGCGAGCTGGCGGAGTATCTGGGCGTGGAGCATCTGTGCCTGTTCTCCAACGGTACCATTGCGCTGTTGACCGCGCTTCAGGCGCTACGCGTGACGGGGGAGGTCATTACCACGCCTTACTCCTTCGTCGCGACCGCGCACTCCCTGCTGTGGAACGGCCTGACGCCGGTGTTTGTCGACACCGAAGCGGACGGTTTTAATATCGACGCCGATAAAATCGAGCAGGCGATCACCACCCGCACCACGGCGATTCTGCCCGTACACTGCTACGGTATTCCCTGCAATACGGTGCGTATTCAGCAAATTGCCGATCTGTACGGCCTGAAAGTTATTTACGACGCCGCGCACGCTTTTGGGGTGCAGCAAAATTCCAGCAGCGTGCTGCTTGAGGGTGATTTGTCGGTATTAAGCTTCCACGCCACCAAGGTGTTTAACACCATTGAAGGCGGGGCGATTATCTGCCACGACGCCAGCATGAAGCGGCGCATCGACCTGCTGAAAAACTTCGGCATCGCCGATGAAACTACGGTAGTTGCGCCGGGAATCAACGGCAAAATGAACGAAGTGCAGGCGGCCTATGGCCTGTTACAGCTCCGGCATATTGATAAAGCTATTGCCGATCGCGCCGAAGTTTATGCCCGGTACCTGGCGGGCCTGACGGGAATTAAGGGGATTACCGTGCCGGCTATTCCGCAGGGGCTGGAATGGAACTATGCCTATTTCCCAATCCTGATGGAAAAAGATTATCCGCTGACCCGCGATGAATTATATGAGGCGTTAATTGCGCGCAATATTATTCCGCGCCGCTATTTCTATCCGTTAATCAGCAGCTTCCACATGTATAAACATGCCCAGGGCGCGCAAATTGAAAACCTGCCTAATGCACATCGCGTGTCGGATAACGTTATCTGCCTGCCGTTTTATCCCGGCCTTGAAGAAAGCGTATTAAGCAAGATTGTAAGTATTATTCGCAGTTACGCTGGGTAAAGTTAAAACAAACCCGCCGGTATTCAGGCGGGTGAGTTAGCGAATGGATTGTTCGAGCAGCAGGGGATTACGCTTTCTGCTCTTAATTTTTATAGCCGGTGAGCCCGCGTAAATTGACCACGCATCCGTATCAGCGGTGACAAAGGAGTGGGCGCCTACCGCCGAGCCTTCGGCAAGATGAACATTCGGCATCAGGCTGGACTGCGAGCCCACAATGGCGTGGCGGCCAACGGTGACCGTCCCGGATTCCACGTTGGTCAGACTGGCCGGCACCATTGGGTTGGTCATAAATTCCCCGCTGTAGTCATCGCTGCGGGTATAGATTTTTACGCCGTGGGATAAACAAGAGAAGTCATGCATGATGACGCCGGAACTGGCCAGAATAGTGCAGGTCCCGCCGATATGAATCCATGAGCCAATCGTCAGAAATCCTTCGCCCGCCGCGACAAGCGTTGAAAATCCGTCAATTCTGACATTATCGCCAATGGTTATATTTTCAAGGCCGACGATGGTGCAGTTTTTGGCAACCCGTACATTTTTGCCAACGGATTTAATGCCTGCTTCTTTGAGGTGCTCTTCGGTGTAATAGCCTGGGTTAAATCTATCCATATTTCGGTTCGGCCTGCTGAAAATACATCCCTGTATTTTAAAGCACTCCTTGCTTATTCAGTTGTCCGGTAAGTGAACACCTCTGACGCTAATCGTCTCAGTTAATGCACAGTACGCGCGGCACGGTTTCCGTGCCTGACGCCAGCACCTTCCCCTCAAGCAGGTAAAGCGAGCTGGTGCTGGTTTCTCCCGGCTGAATATGCGGGAAAACGTACTTGGTCACCTCGGCATCGCTGCTCTGATCGCCCAGCCTGCGGCTCTGGCTGGTCACCGTGGTGCGCATAATATTTTTTTCCAGGGTGCCGGTGAAGCGCACCTCGCGCAGTACCGGAATCGGGCTTTGGCTTGGCAAATCGCCCTTATAGTGATTTATCGTACCGATATATACCGTGCGCCCCTTGTTAATGCCTTCGCGGTAGAAGCGATAAACGCCGCGCGTCAGCGTCCAGCTATCTTTATCAATGGCGTAATACGACACCGGCGCCGTGCAGGTTGCCTTCACGGGGTAGAACATCATCTCCTTGATCAAAAATCCTAGCAAAGCCACCACAAACCCCCCTAAAAACAGCAGCGCAGTGGGGGATTTAATGGTACCTAAAATAGTACGATTCACAGTTATTCTCCGAATCCTGAAGGGGGGCGATACAGGCGATGAGCCCTAAAAACTTGGCGTTTTGGCCGACGGTAATATACAGGTGATTGGCCTTTTCACTCTTTGCTTCGCGTTTGAGGGCGTATTCGCTATACAGCTCAAGCGTGGTTCGGATCATATCCCCATCGGACTGATGATCGGCTGGGATCCAGACTTCGGTGCCCGCAGGCGCACCTTCGCCGGTCCAGCGGGTAAAAATGACGTGATCGGGCGCGACTTTCACCATCCAGCCTATCAGCAGCGCAACCAGCGTGCCGAGCACCAGCCCGCCGAGAGCGCCAAAAATACGGCGCTTCCAGACGGGCGGCAGGAAGGGTTTTCGTCGTGGGGCTGGAGCGGGAGGCGGAGTGGAAAGTTCGGAGGGGGTTGCAACGGGCTCGGGCTGGGGGATTTCTTCGCTTTGGGCGGGCCGGACGATGTCGTTCAGGCTGCCGTGGGATTCACGAATAATCAGCCGGTAGCCGCTCCGCGTTACGGCCAGCAGCGTAATACTGTCCTGCATATCAAGCGATACCAGCGCGCGGCGGATTTTATTGATCATCACGCGGATGCTGTTTTCGGTGACTTCGACCCCCGAATTGCGCCAGCCCACGTCCATGAGCTGTTCCTGAGACAGGACATCTTCGCGCGCTTCCACCAGCGCTTTAAGACAGTTACAGGCTGAGACGGGGAGCGTCACGCTTTTGCCGTCGTGAAGGCGAGACAGCGTTCGTGCCTGCAGATCGAGGGTGGCTGAAGTGCCAATTGCAATATTGTTAAGCATAGTTAAACGATTCTTCTCAAAGAAAAAAGTAAAGCATTCATGAAGGTGCTGTTTTTTTTAGCGAAATGGAGTCTTCCTCTGTGATGCTCTGATGTTGCTGCCTGTTTTTATGTCTTATTGCTTTGTTTTTCAAGTGATTCTGATGTGATGGCTTATTAATATTAAGGTTATTAATTTTCGTTCTGCGGCTTGCATTTTGCCCGCCGTCTGGCTGGTTTTCATTAATAAAGTTAACACCCCTTCGTATGGACGCCAGTGACTGAGCCCGTCGGTCAGGCAGAGCTATAAGCGCATATAATTACTATAGACTGCTGGAACTTAGCCTGTGCAGTCGGATGAAATTTAACCCACTCGGAGTAGGGCTATAGTTTTATTAGAACTAAAGCTATGTAACCACATAAAGGGCATTAAATATGCCTGTTAAGCAAGTTTCATAATATTTTAATTATATTAATTTTACCGACGAGTACCAGATATTTAGGTGCTTTGGTTGTGCCCGTGTTGCAGGTCGTTATACTTGACTGGATTTTTTTGAAATTCTAAGCCTCATCTTTCTTGAATAATATCCACAGTTATTTTCACTGGCTTAATAATGTCAGCGTGGGGCATTTTTAGACAGCAAGGACGCAACATGCGCAAAATTAATTTTTTACTCCAGACTTCTGCAAGTTTATCGGATGTTCCGCTCGTCATAGCGCGTATTGCGCTGGGCGTATTTTTCTTTGCTACCGGCTTTAACAAATTGTTGGTGGTCGAAAATCAGCAGCTGATGCTCGAAACTATCACCGCCGCGGGCATTCCTTTTCCCGGAATGATGGCGGTATTCGTCTCGTTCTGTGAATGCCTGTTTGGTGTCACGCTGGCCGCCGGGATTTTTACTCGCCCGAGCGCGCTGATTTTATTTGTTATTAGCTTCGTTGCGCTGCTCACGGTGGGGATCGACAGCATTCCGCCGGGTATCAATCTGTTGACCTGGTATAGCTGGCTGCTGTATCTCCCCGAAACGCTGTATATGCTGATCTGCCTGATACTGATGGTGCGCGGCGGCGGCGGTTTGAGCGTCGATCTATGGCTGATTAAAAAGTGGCCTGTTTCCGGCAAAGTGATTTTTACCAGCGTTTGACCTCCGCCGGTCACTAATGGCCGGTTTTTAACGGTTTATCACCCTGCATTTCCCCTGCCTGCGTTCGTCAGTCATAATAAAATAGTGCTTTTGATGGCAGCGTTTTTCGCGGTCTTTCACCCTCTCAGAGGCACGTTTTATGATGATTCTCATCGTTATCTCCATTCTCCTTTTCTTCCTTGCCGTCGTGGCAATTAATTACATCGTCGTTCCGAATATCGTCAAAAAAGAAGGCGGGCTGGTGCGCGCCAAAGTGGACGAGCTTGCCGCCCATCTTAGCGAGCAGCTAAGCCGCGTCGAGGCGCGACAACAGGGCGTAATGACCAGCGCGGCTGGCGGCAGCTTTGCCACCGATCCACCCTGGTCGATAACGCTTGGCCGCTATCGCTATGCGGATTTAGGACGGCTGGCAAATGACGTCCGGCCACAGGAGGCGACAAGCTGGCAGGAAGGCGGCCTGGCGCAGGCCTTTACGCCGTGGCTGATCCCCGTCGTTCCTGAAAATATCGCCGGCTTCTTTAACTCTGTGGTGAAAGAATTGGGCGAGCGAATAGGGGGCCGGGTGTGGATCGTCGAAACCAGCGGTGCCGTCATAGGTGAAGCCACCGAGTCGGACGAGCAGCCAAAGCTCCAGTCGCTTAACGATTTCTCATTGCCAATGGCAACGCCACTGCGCCGCCTGCTGGCCCAGGGCGGGGACGATGTTCGTCAGACGCATTTTCTGACGGCCAGCGGAGAGCACACGCTGATTGTGCAACCCGTCTCTACCACCAGCTGGCTATTAGCCATGGATATTCCCACCCGCCAGCTCGGCCAGCTAAACGTCCAGGCGCTGAAGGGCTCTTACCCCCAGTCCCTGCTGCTGATGGTGGCCAGCCTGACGCTCACCCGGCATTTTACCCACCGGTTGTCCTCGCTGATGCAGGCCATCTCAACGTTTTCGCCGCTTTCCGACTTAGATTTCCACGGCAGAACAAAATCCGTGCAGGGACAGCTTGCAGGCCAGTTTCAGCAGTTTATGGATGCTTCCTGCGCCATTGCCAGGGGAAACCAGGCGCTAATCGATCTCAGGCTGATGGCTAAGCAGCCGGATGAAGACCGCGTGGCGCTGCTGGCCGACAGTGCAGCGCTGGTGGTGCAGAAAATGCGCGGTATTCACCAGGCCGCGGTGCAGCTGGCCGCAAGCTGCGGAGCCATTATGCAGCTCGCGGGCTGGGTTGAAAAATTGGCTCTGGATAGCCCGGTTTCCGCCGCGGATGAACGGCAAGCTCAGCGGCTTAGCGTTGCGCATGCGGCCCATGAGCTGGCCCAGCAGAGCGGCCGGGCTATTCAGGATATTCGCTTAGTCATTGCCAGCGTGCTTCCCGGCAAAGAAACTGAGCTGCAGCAGCTCGAGCAGGCCGATGAAACCATGCAGGCGCTACGCGGTAGTATGACAAGCGTTGCCGCGCTTATCGACGATCTTTCCGGTGGCGATAAAGACGAAGCGGAGCTGGGGGAAGCAAGCGTTTTACCGCAGCTGGCCCGCCATAGTGAAGTGCTGATAGCCGAAACCTACAGGGCTATCCGGGAGCTGAAAGCTGTATCGCACGCGCTTCGCTCCTGATTTAAATGCTTAACGGTATCGTGCGGGGCGGCTGTTTTTACCGCCCTGCTTTAGCCATTTCAGCAGTCCAGGCGCAACGCCGGTTCGCAAACGCTTCCGGTCGGCAGGCATAAAAAAGCCCTCCCCGAAGGGAGGGCCAAACGCTCGTGAGTCAGAACTGCTGCGAGCGAAACTGAGGCGTGAATCCGCTATTAACGCAGCAGGCTCAGCACGTTCTGTGGAACCTGGTTAGCCTGACCCAGTACGGTCACGCCAGCCTGCTGCAGGATGTTTGCACGGCTCATGGCGGAAACTTCTGAGGAGAAGTCAGCGTCCAGGATACGGGAGCGTGCTTCGGTCATGTTGTTCACGGTGGTGTTCAGGTTGCTGATGATGGAACCGAAACGGTTCTGCACCGCACCCAGACCGGAACGGAAGCTGTCGACCTGCGCCAGAGCGGCGTCCAGCGTTTTCAGTTTCTCGTCGTTCATCGCGCCAGCGGTGCTTGCTTCAACCGCCTGGAAATCTTTGGTAGACATCGCGGTACCGGCTGTTGCGGTAAAGGTGGTGCCATCAAACTCCAGGTCTACGGCTTTACCGGTACGGTTGCCGTCAGCGTCAACGTGAACGGCATAGTAGGACATGTTGCCCGCGCCGTCGTCCATGCCGAACAGCTGCATGTTAGCTGCGGAAGATGCATCACCGAACACCTGGTTAGCAATTTCATCCAGGTTTTCTGTGGACAGCTTCATGGAAACTGTGCCGCCAGCGCCGTCATCAACGGTGATATCTTTACCAGACTTATAGATAGCGCCGGTGCCGGTAATCGCGCTCTTGTCGGTCAGCAGAATATCTGTATCGACGGATGACAGCTCTGCGCCTTTTTTGACTGAGTCGAAGGCACCCGTATCTTCAGCTTCGATGGTCACTTCGGTTGCCGTTTTGTTTGCGATATCGTAAGCGTAGGTTTTCATGTCAGAACCAGAGCCAACGCTGAACAGCGTAATATCTGTTGCGCTGTTACCTGCACCAATCTCTGTAGCAATAGAGCTTAAATCCCCAGCGGTCACGTCCATCTCAGTGAAGCCGGTACCAGCCACATTGTTTGCGCTGATTTTGCCGCCAGCTGCAACTGAAGCCCCGGAGGTGCTCAGCGTCGGTGCATCCAGCTTGCTGCCTTTATTCAGTGAATCAACAACGCTAAAGCCGTCGATGCCCAGTTTTTCCAGGTCCATAGCCGGCAGGTTGATATCGATGGTCTGGCCATCTTTTGCGCCGATCTGGATTTTCAGCTGGGAGGTAGAGCCGTCCAGCACGTTCACGCCGTTGAACTCGGTATCTTTAGCGATACGGCCGATTTCCTGCAGGCGCGCGTCGATTTCTTCCTGGATGGACTTTTTATCAGACTCGGAGTTGGTGCCGTTCAGCGCCTGCTCGGTCAGACGACGAATGTTCAGCACGTTGTCGTTGATTTCGTTCAGCGCGCCTTCAGTAGTCTGCGCCAGGGAGATACCGTCGTTGGCGTTACGCGCCGCCTGGGTCATACCTTCAATGCTGGCGGTGAAGCGGTTGGTGATTGCCTGACCCGCCGCATCGTCCTTAGCGCTGTTAATACGCAGGCCGGAAGACAGACGCTGAATCGCGGTGCCCAGGGAAGCCTGAGATTTGTTCAGGTTAGTTTGAGCCATCAGGCTCAGTGAGTTGGTATTAATGACCTGCGCCATAATTAAATCCTCATTGATTGTTTGTGCTGTAGAAAGCTATTAAGCATATGCGTCCGTTGTTGCGCATAACTTAGCTATCGGTGGCAGTAAAAAATCACTGAAATATTTTTTTGAAATTATTTTTAATGTCGATAATTGCGCTCATAATCGTGAGCAATTCATTTGTTTAAGCTGGTGAGGTAATTTTCTTTCTATTTAATGGCGAGAAAAGAGCGCCACAATGATATTTGCCCTGCGCGAGCGTTGTCGGCGGGAATGTAAAAAATTAAACTAAATGGTAAACGCCCCGATAGTCATTAGTGATACCGACACTTATTTTACAGACAGGAGAAAACCATGGCCGGATTTTCAATGCCAGGGCTGGGCTCAGGCGGCGCGCTGGATATTCCCGCAATGCTCGAACAGATTCAGAAAGCGGAAGAAACGAAACTTAATCCTTACCTCAGCAAGAAAGCCAGCTATACCAACCAGGTTTCGTCCTGGGGGAAGATCTCCAGCTCGCTGTCAGCTTTAAATACCAACCTCGGTAAGATTGAGAGCGAAGGTTTTCGCGGCGTGAGCGTGGGCACCAACAAGGCGTTTAAAGCGACCGCCGCGGCGGGGACCCTGCCGGATAGCTTTGAGGTTATCGTTGAACGCCTGGCCAAAGCGCACAAGATTGGCACCGCCGAGCAGGACAGCAAGACCGATCAGCTGGGCGATACCAGCCGGGCCGAACGTACGCTGAAAATTACCGTTGACGGTAAAGAGACTGAAATCACGCTCGCCAAAGATGAAACGTCCCTTGAACAGATTGCCAAGAAAATCAACGCCTCGAAAGGGGATGTTAAGGCTTCGGTAAGGGCCGCTGAAGGCGGTGGCTATACGCTGGTGATGACCTCGAATAAAACGGGTGAGGACGGGGAGATCAAAGTTGAGGTCGAAGGCGACGACACGCTTAATGACGTGCTGAACTACGATCCGTCAAAAGAACCGGCTGACCCAGCAGATCCTTCACCTAATAAAATGAATACCGTGGCGGCCGCGCAGAATGCGGTCATCGTGGTGGACGGCGAGAGAACCAGCCACAGCAGCAATACCATCACCTCGGCCATCGACGGTATTACGCTGGTTCTTGATAAAGAAACGGAGAAGGACGCGGCGGGTGAATACGTTATAGAAAATCTGGTGGTGAGCGCCGACAACAGCAAGCTGAAAGGCGCAATTGAAGAATTTGTGAAGCTCTATAACGCCTTTATTAGCGAGTCCAGCAGCGCCAGCGCGTGGAAAGCGCCCGAGGAAGGCAGCAGCGGTCCTAATCCGGCTAACGGCGCGTTAATGGGCAACGGCACGCTCCGCCGCCTGACCAGCGAAATGCGCGAAATTGCGGTCGGCAGCTACGGCGAGCTGAGCGAAAAATTTTCATCGCTGGCGGAAATGGGCATCAAGGTTGAGGTGGACGATGCGGGCACCGGCAAGCTCACCATCGACAGCAAAAAGCTTGAAGAAGCGATGAAAGAGAACCCGGAAGATCTTGAAGCGCTGTTCCTTGGTAAGGACGGCAAGGAAGGGATCTCTGACAAGATGCAGACCCTGATTAAATCCTATATCGGCGACAGCGACGCGATCCCTAAGACCACGGGCATCATCAAAAACACCACCAAGGGGCTGGAAGAGCAAAACAAGCAGGTGGCCGAGCGGATCGCCCAGATGACCAAAATGATTGACGCCACCATTGAGCGCAACCGCAAAGACTTTGAGCGTCTGGATCTGGCGATGAGCAAAATGACCAGTACCCAAAACCAGCTCACCGGTCTGCTGGCGAGCTTCAGCTAACGCTTTTCTCATTACTCACCACGTACCCCGGGTGCTGTGCACCCGGCAGGAAGCACATCATGTACAGCAAAACGGGCCAGAGCGCGTACGCGCAGGTCTCTTTAGAAAGCCAGGTGGCGGGCGCGACCCCGCACCAGCTGATCACCCTGCTATTAGAAGGCGCGGTCAGCGCCATGGTGCGGGCCAAAATCTATTTTGAAACGGGCAATATTGCTAAGCGCGGGGAAATGATTTCGCGGGCGATCAACATTATCGACAACGGCCTGCGCGCGTCGCTCAACCACGAAGTGGGCGGCCAGGTGACCGAAGAGATGGAAAGCCTCTACGAGTACGTTTCCCGCAGCCTGCTGCTGCTGAACCTGGAAAAGAAGCCGGAAGAGCTGCCGCACCTTATTGAAATTATGAATAATCTTTCCACTACCTGGAAAGAAATTGAACCCGCGAAAAAGCAGGTGAACCATGCCTAAAAGTATTGCCCGCGAACTGCAGGCCGCCAGCCGCTTGAACAGCAGCCTGATGACGCTCACCGGCCAGGGAAAATGGGACGAGTTTATTGAAGCGATGACGGAATATGTGGCGCTGATAAGCGAGATTATGGCCTGCGACAGCGAAGATCTTTCCCCGGAAGAAAGCGCCGCCTTGAAGCAGGTGGTTGAAAGCCTGCTGGAAAACGAAGCGGTCATGATGCAGCACATGCGTTCCCGCCTTGACGTCCTGCGTCACGAAATGACCCACATCAATAAAGGCAAAGCGATAAGCACCGCCTATCTCGAACCTTTTACCTCCTTCCCGCGTTAAACTCCCTTTCCTCGTGATTAGTCTTTTCTGTAGGGCGGATAAGCGACAGCGACATCCGCCTTTCGGTGAATAAAAACTAAAAAAAAAGCCAGCGGATAAGCTGGCAAAGGATGGTATTAAAGGAAATGAATTATACGCTGATATTATAAACGCGGCCGGTGGTGGTGGAGCTGGCTTCTCCGCCCGCGCCGTACAGGTTATTCCCGCCGCCTGCTGATTCGACGACTTTTTTAAGACGCTCATTTCTCTTCACGTGCATCGACAGTAATTCTTCGACCTTCAGGTTCAGATTTTTGGTGTTCTGGACGGTCTGCGTCACCTGCTGCCAGCAGGTGAAGAGTTTAGTCTGGTGCTTATAAGGAGCGGAGACCTTCAGTTCCAGCTCTTCCTGTTGGCGCAACTCGTCATAATATTGAATGGTCGACAGCAGCTGGCTTTTATTATCCGTAAGCACCTGGAGCGAGACCGGGTTGATTTGCGGGCGGTTCAATTGATTGACTTCTTCAATCATAATCGCCTCCAGCTCATCAAGAGACGTTTTCATTTGCGACAGTATCGGGAAAAGCTTATCCATAATTTAAGGCTCAATAATTAACTAAATTGAAAAATATCCTGCACCAGCGCGCGGGCTATTTTCTCCGGTTCAATCGGTAATTCCCCGGCCTGCAAGGCCGTGCGCAGGGCGGCCACGCGTTCGTAATCCACGTCGTGACTGCTGTCCGTTTTAATCTGCTGGGTCAGGCTGCTTAATCTCACCTGGGTTTTGTCGTCGGCTGCACCGGTAATCTGCGGTTGCCCCGCATCCTGATTCTGCGGGCGGGTACGCATTTCCTGAGTCGCGGCGATGCTGTTAACAGGTGCGGCTGGGGTTGTACGGTCGATGCTCATTGTTATCCTCGCCTGGTCAATAGGGGCGCGTTCTGCGCGTATACCTTACTCATCGGTGCCGCGCAAAATCACTAAAATATTTATTGTAAAGAGAGCAGCACCTGGCCGTCGGCGTTAACCCGGCCGCTGACGGTTTGCCCGCTTCGGGTCTGCACTTTTAGGGTGTCGTTCACCGAGGCGTTCGACAGCGCCTTGCCCTGGCTGCGCACGGAAAAGCCGTCTCCGGCGGCAATCACCTCGACCTGCTGACCGGCTTTCAGCCGCCACTGCTGGCGGAGCTGATTGCTGCGCACCGGCTGGCCGGAGGCGACCGCGCGGGTGAGCGTCTGGCCGATAATCTGGCCGGGATTAAAGATCAGCCCGGCGGGCTGGCGCTCAACGGAGCCGGTATGGGGTTCAATGTCGCCGGGCTGAATCACGCTGCCTGCCGCAAGATTATTTTTCGCCACCCACCAGGTGCCCCGGGCGCTGACCTTAATCTGTACGAAGTGGCGACGGGATTCACACTGCGCGACGATGCTGCGCTTGCCGGTCAGCCGCGGGTCGTTTCCGGCCAAAGAAAGCTCGGGGTTAGGACAGATGGCCGCCAGCTGCTTCGCGGGCGTTAAAATGGTCGCGACCTGAACCACGCCGTTCTGTTCGCCTTGCCCGCCGCGTTTTTTCAGCAGCTCTTCTATTTTTATCCGCAGCCGCTGCTCGCTATCCTGGGCGGTGTTGGTGCTGGCATACGCTGGTGCGCTCAGGCACAGCGCCAGCAAAGTGAGGCGGGGAAATAAAAACATAATGATTGCCTGCCTTAATAAAATACGCGTAAATTAATGGAATAAATTCTGCTGTTTAAATTATAAACCAATCACCATTCATCTTAATGCGCTAAATGCCGTCACTTTTGCGCGCAATTTAATTGCTACGCATTTTATTTTCTCAATATTCCGATTGATTTCGCTAATTGCGTTTATTTCTGTCAGGTCTTTGCAGTGTAATATTTAACCCGCGCTGACTAAAATGTGACGGTTATTTTTACAGGCGCGAGGCCTCATTTCATGATCAATAAACTTGATGATGCGTTTCGCTTTCAGCAGGAGGCGTTAGGTTTACTTTCGCGTCGGCAGGAAGTGCTGGCATCCAATATCGCCAATGCCGATACCCCTGGCTATATGGCGCGCGATATTGATTTCTCCGGGCAGCTAAAAAATACCATGGCGAATCAGGCCGCGGCGAAATCATCGGTTTCTCTGTCTTTAACTTCTGGTCGACATATTGAAGGAAAAGGCACGCCTTTTGACGACGCGCAGCTGCTGTACCGCATTCCGGATCAGCCGAGCGCCGATGGCAATACCGTCGATATGGATCGCGAGCGAATTAGCTTTGCTGATAACTCCGTTAAATATCAGTCGAGCCTGACATTCCTCGGCGCTGATATTAAAAAAATGATGAGCGTGCTTTCGCAGTAATTAGCGCGATTAACAAGGGTAAATGGACCGATGTCGTTATTTAGTGTTTTTGATATTTCCGGCTCGGCAATGGCGGCGCAGTCCAAGCGCCTCAACGTCAGCGCCAGCAATATGGCCAACGCCGACAGCCTGGCCGGGCCGGACGGGCAGCCGTACCGCGCCCGGCAGGTGATGTTTGAAGTGGATGCCTCTACGGGCGGTGACATTGGCGGCGTCAAAGTCAGCGACGTCGTGGAAAGCAGCGCGCCGGATCGCCTGGTGTACGAGCCGGGCAATCCGCTGGCGGACGAGCAGGGCTACGTGCGCATGCCGAACGTCAACGTGGTGAACGAAATGGTTAACACCATCTCCGCCTCCCGCAGCTACCAGGCGAACGTCGAAGTGATGAACTCCGCCAAGTCGCTGATGCTGAAAACTTTAACCCTGGGACAATAAGGACAGTCAAATGGCAGTTTCTCCAATTAACGGTGCCGACAGCGGCACGGGGTATGGCACCGGCACCAGCACCAGCGCGGGCGATCTTTCGGCGAGCTTTATGCAGCTGTTAATCGCCCAGATGCAAAACCAGGATCCGACCAACCCAATGGACAACAATCAGCTGACCTCCCAGCTGGCGCAGTTCAACACCGCGGCTGGCGTTGAGACGCTCAACAAGACGGTTTACGCGGTTGGCGTGATGATGGGCAGCATGCAGGAAATGAGCGCGGCCTCCTGGGTTGGGCGCGACGTGATGATTGAAGGTGAACCAAAAGTCACGTGGGGCGCCAGCAGCAAGGCCGACGCAGACGTCGAAACCGAGCTGAGCTTCCATCAGGACGGCGAAGCGGAGAAGGTCACCGTCACCTTCACCGACGAGTCGGGCAAGGCCTATACCGCCGAGCTGAAAGACACCAAGAAAGGGGTCAATAAGTTTAGCCTCGGCGACCTGGAAAACTTCCAGCCTTCTGCACCGGAGGACGGCGTGGAATACAAAGTGACCTTCTCTGCCAGCGCTAAGGGTGAAGGCGCAGAAGCACCGAAAATGACCGGGCTCATTAAGGACTCCGTGGAAGGCGTGTCGATGACGGCTGAAGGGGCGGTGCTGCATCTGAAAAGCGGTGAAACCACGACTATCGGCGACATCTTCTTACTTCAATAACCCTATGATTCATCAATAATTCTGGAATGATATTATGAGCTTTTCACAAGGCCTTAGCGGGCTAAGCGCCGCCTCACGCGCGTTGGATACCGTTGGACATAACATTGCTAACTCACAGACCGCTGGCTTTAAAGCAGGCTCCGTGGGCTTTGCCGATATTTTTGCCGGCGCACAGGGCATGGGCGTGCAGGTTGCCGGTATTAATCAGGACTTTAGCGACGGCGGATTGGTAGGCAGCGGTCGTGCGCTGGATATGGGCATCACCGGCAATGGCTTTTTCCGTCTGACCGATGCCTCGGGGCAGGCCTTCTATAGCCGCAACGGCCAGTTTGCCGAAGACAAAGACGGCAATCTCTATAACGGCACTAATAACCTATTTTTGAACGGCTATCAGGCAACCGGCAATCCGCTGGCTATTCAGCCGGGCTCGCCGGTCGGCCCAATCAAGATTGATAAATCCGCCATGCTGCCGGAAGCCTCCACCACCGGGACTCTGAAGGGGAACCTGAATTCGGGCGCGGAAGTACCGACCAAAACGCCTTTCAATCCGAAAGACCCTGAGACGTTTAACTTTACTTCTCAGGCCGAAGCCTATGACAGCCAGGGCAATAAGCACACCATTGATATTTATTATATCAAGACTGCTGACAACACCTGGACCGCTAAGGCGGCTGATTCAACCGCGCCAAAGATGGTTACTCCAGAGCCTGCAACGGGTCCAGAAGTAGAGTATGTAGATATTCCTCTTGCCTTTGATCCTTCAGGAAAATTGACCACTGCGGGTACGGGTAAGTTGCTGGGGGCGGAACATAACGGCGCAGCAGCGCTGGAGCTGGATCTGGATCTCAGCGCCATGACCCAGGTCGCCGCCGATGAATCATCCACCGATTCCTTCGTCCTTAACGGCCAGGCGCTGGGCAAGTTCCTCAACTACGTCATCGGCGAGAGCGGTGAAGTGGTGGCCAACTACGACAACGGGCAAAAGCAGACTTTAGCCCAGGTGGCGTTAGCCAACTTCGCAAGCGTAGGCGGCCTGCAGCAGAACGGTAACAACACCTGGATTGAAACCCCGCAGTCGGGCAATCCGATTATCGGCGCGCCGGGCACCGGCAGCCTTGGATCGGTCAGCGGCAACGCGTTGGAAAACTCCGGCGTGAAGCTGGATCAGGAAATGGTCAACATGATCGTTTACCAGCGCAACTACCAGTCCAACTCCCAGACCATCAAAACCCAGTCTGAGCTGTTGCAGACCCTGGTTAACCTGCGCTAACGGCGGTAGAAAATGGATCGCGCTATTTATACCGCCATGAGCGCCGCTAACGCGGCGCTTAACCGCCAGTCGATCACCTCGAACAACCTGGCTAACAGCTCCACCACCGGCTTCCGCGCCCAGCTGGCGGCGTTTCGTTCGGTGCCGGTGGAAGGCCAGACCCACGCCACGCGCGCGCTGGTGGCTGAAACCACGCCTTTTCACGACAACACCATGGGGCCAGTTAACCACACGGGCCGCAGCCTCGACGTGGCCCTGCCGCAGGACGGCTGGCTGGCGGTTGCGGCACCGGACGGCAGCGAAGGCTACACCCGCAACGGCGGTATTCAGGTCGATAGCGAAGGCGCATTAAGCGTCAACGGCTTCCCGGTGATGGGCGACGGCGCGCCGATTGTGGTGCCGCCGCAGTCCAGCCTCACTATTGCCCCGGACGGCACGATTACCGCGCTGGGCGCGGGCGATGAGCCGACGGCCGTTGTTCCTGTAGGCCGCCTGAAAATGGTTAACGCCAGCATGCAGGAGATGGTGCACGGCGACGAAGGGCTGTTCCATCCTGCCGGGGGCGCGGCTTTACCTGCCGATCAGGATATGCAGCTCAGCCCCGAGGCGCTGGAAGGCAGCAACGTTAGCCCGGTGAAAGCCATGGCCGAGATGATTGCCAACGCCCGCGGGTTCGAAATGAACATGAAAGTGGTGCGCACCGCGGACGAAAACGCCAAGCAGGCCAACCAGCTATTAAGTCTGGGCTAAGGCCCACAGGAGCAACGCAATGATCCGTTCTTTATGGATTGCCAAAACCGGTCTGGAAGCCCAGCAGACCAATATGGATGTGATATCCAACAACCTGGCGAACGTCAGCACCAACGGCTTTAAACGCCAGCGCGCCGTCTTCCAGGATCTGCTTTATCAAACGATGCGTCAGCCGGGGGCCCAGGCTTCCGAGCAGACGACGCTGCCAACGGGTTTGCAGCTCGGCACCGGCGTCAGCACCGTGGCCACCGAGCGTTTGCATACGCAGGGACAGATGACCGAAACCGGCAACGACTACAACGTCGCGATTCAGGGCAAAGGATTCTTCCAGATTCAGCTGCCTGACGGCACCACGGCCTATACCCGCGACGGCGCGTTTAAGCCAAACGAAAACGGCCAGATCGTCGATGCCAGCGGCAACCCGGTTCAGCCTGGTCTGACCGTCCCACCCGATGCGCAAACGCTGACCGTGGGCGAAGATGGCATCGTCAGCGTGACCGTGCCGGGCCAGGCCGCGCCGCAGCAGATTGGCCAGCTGACGCTCGCCACCTTTATCAATGATTCCGGCCTGGAAAGCATCGGCGGCAACCTCTACCGCGAAACGCAGTCCTCCGGCGCGCCGAACGAAGTGACCCCGGGCATGGACGGCGCGGGCCGGCTGAAGCACAAGTACATCGAGACTTCCAACGTCAACGTGGCGGAAGAGCTGGTGACGATGATTCAGGTGCAGCGCGCCTATGAAATCAACAGCAAGGCGGTCTCCACGTCTGACCAGATGTTGCAGCGGCTTTCCCAGCTGTAACCCTTCACCCCACCCGCCGCGCAGCTTTGCGGCGGGTTTTAGACAGTTTTAATTGAAACAACATGAAGATATTCCAGGTAATTCCGCAATGCGGCGCGCGTGCTTTCGCCGCCTACGCTGGCGCGCTTTTGCTCAGCGGCTGTGCGCACATCATGCAGCAGCCTCTGGTGCAGGGGCCGACCACTGCGGCCCCATTACAGGTGGCACCGACTGGACCGAGCGGCTCGCTGTTTCAGACCGGACAGGCCATGAACTACGGCTATCAGCCGATGTTTGAAGACCGCCGACCGCGCAACGTGGGCGACACGCTGACCATCCTTTTGCAGGAGAACGTCAGCGCGAGCAAAAGCTCTTCATCCAGTGCCAACCGTAATGGCTCTGCGGGCATGGGGTTAGCGCTGCCGAGCTCTATCGGCGGCTGGATGGCGGATGGGCGCGCTGATTTTGACGCCAGCGGCAAGTCTGACTTTTCAGGCAAAGGCGGGGCGGCGGCGCGTAACACCTTCACCGGCACCATCACCGTGACGGTCAACGGCCTGTTGCCCAACGGCAACCTCCAGGTGGTGGGTGAGAAGCAAATCGCTATCAATCAGGGCACCGAGTTCATCCGCTTCTACGGCGTGGTGAACCCCCGCACCATCAGCGGGAACAACACGGTGCCCTCCACGCAGGTTGCCGACGCGCGTATCGAATACGTGGGCAACGGCTACATTAACGAAGCACAGAACATGGGCTGGCTGCAGCGTCTGTTCCTGAATCTGGCACCTTTTTAATATGACTTTCAGAAAAGAATTTATCCTGTTTTTCATCGGCATCGTGCTCTATGGGCTGATGTTGACGATGCCTAAAATCGCTCACGCCGAGCGCATCCGCGACCTTGCCACGGTGCAGGGCGTACGTTCCAACTCGCTGATGGGCTACGGCCTGGTCGTGGGCCTCGACGGCACCGGCGATCAGACCATGCAGGCGCCGTTTACCGGTCAAAGCCTCAACAACATGCTCTCGCAGCTCGGCATTACCGTGCCGCAGGGCACCAACATGCAGCTGAAAAATATCGCCGCGGTGATGGTGACCGCCGAACTGCCCGCGTTTTCGCGCTCCGGGGACAAAATCGATATCGTCGTTTCTTCGCTCGGCAACGCCAAAAGCCTGCGCGGCGGCACGCTGCTGATGACGCCGCTCAAAGGGGTGGACAACCAGATTTACGCGCTTGCCCAGGGCAACGTGCTGATTTCCGGCGCGGGCGCTCAGTCCGGCGGCAGCCGCGTGCAGGTCAACCAGCTTAACGGCGGGCGGATCAACGGCGGTGCCACGGTGGAACGCGAAGT
Organism: Buttiauxella sp.; assembly: GCA_036489025.1. Lineage (GTDB taxonomy): Bacteria > Pseudomonadota > Gammaproteobacteria > Enterobacterales > Enterobacteriaceae > Dryocola. The sequence goes on along the minus strand of DASXGN010000010.1, from coordinate 16,715 downwards.
GCCGAACGAATTCGCCAGCCAGAACGTGGTGAAGCTCCAGCTCAACGAAACCGATTTCTCGCTGGCCCAGCAGATTAGCGATGAAATCAACCGTCGCTATGGCGGCGGGGCAGCGATGCCGGAAGATGCGCGCACCGTGCGCCTGTTTGCTCCGGCGGACGGCCCTTCCCGCGTGCGTTTCCTCGCCACTATTCAGGACATCCCGGTTCGGGTTTCCGTGCAGGATGCCAAAGTTATCGTCAACTCCCGCACCGGCTCGGTGGTGATTAACCGCCACGTTTCGCTGGATACCTGCGCCGTGGCCCACGGTTCGCTGACCGTTGAGGTTTCGCAGAACAACGTAGTCAGCCAGCCCGACACGCCGTTTGGCGGCGGTGAAACGGTGGTGGTTCCGCAGACTGATATTTCGGTGCGCGATCGCGGCGGCTCATTGCAGCGCGTGACCGGCAGCGCGGATCTCAACAACGTGGTGCGCACGCTGAACACCCTGGGCGCGACGCCAAACGAGCTGATGTCGATCCTACAGGCGATGAAAAGCGCGGGCTGCCTGCGGGCGAAGCTGGAGATCAACTGATGAATGCGTTCGGCAAGATGAATTCGGCCGCCTTCGACGTGCGCTCGCTGGACGCTCTCAAGCGCGACGCGGGGAATAATTCCCCGCAGGCGCTGCGGGAAGCGGCGAAGCAGATGGAAGGCATTTTCGTGCAGATGGTGATGAAAAGCATGCGCGACGCCAGCTTCAAGGGCGGGCTGCTGGAGAGCCAGGCTTCGGAAATGTACACCTCGATGTACGACCAGCAAATTTCGCAGGATATTGCCCGGAAAGGCCAGCTGGGCTTTGCCGATCTTATCGTCAGGCAAATGGGCGGTGAGGAAAGCGAGCCGGTGAAGAAAATCGCCGCTCCCGGCGTTTCGCCTTACAGCTTAGCCAACGCTTCTTCCGGGCCCGCGCTGGCGCAAACCTGTCCGACGGCGGTACAGCCCGTGCCGGTTGCTGCTGCCGAACAGGCGGGTCAATCCGACCCGTTCATTAACCGCATGCTGCGCCCGGCGATGCAGGCGGCGCAGAAAAGCGGCATTCACCCGCATCTGATCCTGGCGCAGGCGGCGCTGGAGTCCGGCTGGGGGAAACGAGAAATTCTCACCGCAGAGGGCAAGCCGAGCCATAACCTGTTCGGCATTAAGGCGACCGGCGACTGGAAAGGCAAGACCACGGAAATCACCACCACCGAATTCATCAACGGCGAAAAACGTAAGGTGAAGGCAGAGTTCCGCGTCTACGACTCCTACACGGACGCGCTGGCTGATTACACCGGCCTGCTGAAAAACAACCCGCGCTATGCGCGCGTGGCCCAGTCGGCCTCGCCGGAACTGGGTGCTCATGCGCTACAGGCCGGCGGCTATGCCACCGATCCGGCGTATGCCAAAAAGCTGATCAATATTATTCAGAAGGTCAAAGGGAACATTGACCGCGGCGTTCAGGCCTACCAAAACGATTTAGCGAAAATATTTTAGCCAGACGTTTTAGTAAATTTTTGAATCACCGATGAAGAAAGAAGGATAAGTCATTTTTCTTGCCCGGTGCGCCGGGCAAGGTTCACGGAATTCGTTGGTAAACTATGAATCTTTTTAATTTAGCGAAAAGCGGTCTGAGCACTGCACAATCAGCACTGAGCGTTGTCGGCAGCAACTTAACCAACGGCATGACGCCGGGCTACAGCCGCCGCGATATTATTCTGGGCGAAGCCGGCGGCCTTGCGACGCAGAAAGGTTTTTACGGTTACGGCGTGCAGGTTAACGGCGTGCAGCGCGGCTACGACGCGTTTATTAATAACCAGCTGCGCGGCGCTTCTAACACCATGGCGGGGATCTCCAGCCGCTATCAGCAGCTCAGCGAAATCGACAACATGCTGGGCGACACCGAGTCGAACCCCTCCGTTGGCATGAACAATTTCTTCAAGGCGTTAAGCACCCTGAGTGACGATGCCAGCATGGCCTCGTCTCGCCAGGCGGCAATGCGCTCCCTGGACTCGATCAGCTATCAGTTCAATACCGCCAGCAAGCGCCTGACCGGTCTGGAAAAAAGCACCAACACCAAGATTCAACAGAGCGTTGACGAGATCAACAGCAGCACCGAACAGCTGGCGCGTCTGAATACTCAAATCGAGAAAATTGCCTCTCAGGGCGGCACGCCTCCTGCCGACCTGCTGGATATCCGCGACGGGCTGCTGCTGAAGCTCAGCGACAACATCGGCATCGAAGTTACCGAAAATATCGAGACGGGCCGCGTGGACGTTAAGCTGGCCGACGGTCGCCCGCTGGTTCGCGGCGATGTTGCCTACAAAATGGAGGCTTCGACCTCCCCGGCGGACCCGAACAAAACCATCGTTTCTTACGTTGATGCTAACGGTAATGCTACGCCGCTCAACGAAGAGCGCATCAAAGGTGGCGTGCTGGGCGGCCTGTTCAAATTCCGTAATGAAGACCTGGTGGATTCGCGTAACGAGCTGAATAAGATTGCCTTCCAGATGGCGGCCCGCTTTAACGAAGTGAATGCCAACGGCTTTGACCAGAACGGCGACAGAGGCGGCGATCTGTTTAATATTCCCGATCCGAAAGCCATCGCTAACGCTAACAACGGCGGCGATGCGGCCCTGACGCCAAGGTACAACGGCTCCGCGCAGGACGTGAAATCCGAAGACTACAGCATTAGCTTTAACGGCACCGACTGGGAAGTCAAAGGAGCGGATGGCCGCGTGGTTCCGCATACGGTGAACCCAATGGGCGAGCTGGTTTTCGACGGCATGACGCTCGGCGTTTCCGGCACGCCGCAGGCTGGCGATAGCTTTATGATGAACCCGACCGCGGGCGTGGCGGAAGGAATGAGCACGGCCATTACCAGCGGGGCCGAAATTGCCGCTTCGGATTCTGCGGACACCGACGATGATAAAAACAATGAAAACCTGAAGCTGCTGCTGGGCATTCAGGATGAGAAGTTAATCAACGGCAAGGCGAAGCTGACCGAGGCCTATGCCACGCTGGTGGGCACGGTCGGATCGGCGATGAACTCTCTTAAAGTCGACGGCGATGCGTCCAGCAGCGTGCTGGAAGAACTGCAATACAAATGGCAGGCCACGGCCGGGGTTGACCTCAACGAAGAGGTGATGAACCTGCAAATGTTTACCCAGTATTACCAGGCTAACGCGCAGATTCTGCAAACGGCGACCACGCTGTTCGACACCCTGCTGACCCTCAAATAACCCGCTGCTGGAAAGAGAAGGAATAATCAATGCGCTTAAGCACGCAGTACATGTTCAAACAGAGCATCGACAGCATGTCGCGTCGTATCAACGACAACAACGATGCCTACATGAAGATCTCCGCGGGAAAAACGCTGCTCTCCGCCTCGGATAACCCCAACGGTGCGACCAGCGCCGTGCTGTATCAGGACGCGCTGGCAAAGATGGAGCTTTATGCCAACACCCGCTCTCTGGCTCGCGGCAGCATGGAGCTGGCGGACTCCACGATGAGTTCAATGGGCAACCTGATGACTAAAAGCCTGAGCGCGAAAATCGTGGCGGCGAAAACCGGCAGCATGTCGGATGACGACCGTAAAGCGCTGGGCACGGAGCTGGAGGGAATTCGTAAGAACCTGCTGGATCTGGCCAACAGCCGCGACGGCAGCGGGCGCTATATCTTCTCCGGCGTGAAATCCGGCACCGCGCCGTTCGACGCCGACGGCGTTTACCAGGGCGGCAGTACGTCTCTCTCGCAGAACGTTGAGCAGGGCGCTGAGATGCAGGTTGGCTACCTCGGTAAAGACATCTTTAACAGCGGCTCCGCCGAGGATCTGTTCGCCACTTTGGGCAAAGCCATTGAAGAGCTGGAAAAGGGCACTATCACCCCCGAACTGGAAGCCGCTTTGAGTGAAGCCAGCCTGGCGCTGGACGCAACCATCGGCACGCTCGGCAAAGTACAGGCCGAGCTGGGTACCAATTTACAGCGTCTGGACGAGCTGGATATGAAGGGTGATACCGAGCGCAACGCGATGATTGACCGTTTGCAGGCGGCGGTAGGCTCTGACTACGGCACGCAGGTGGGGGTGATCACCGACTCCAAAATGGCCGAGTTTTCGCTGAATGCCTCAATGATGGTGTTCCAGGCGATGCAGAAGATGAACATCTTCACTCGTTAATCGGCCGTAACTTTTACCTTTGAAAGAGCGGAAGACGCCATCGACAGCCGTTCGGCGGCGTCTTCCGTGTGGACACTATGTTTAGCAAACTCAAAATCTACACTGCCATTTCTTTGATAATCGGCAGCTTTGCGCTCGCGCTTTTGGCGACTTCCGGTTATTCAATTTATAACAGCGTCGCCAATAATAAGAACTTCAAGCGCATTATTATTGCCGGCGACAATAACAGCCAGATTCGTGACGCCGCCTATAACATTAACTCCGCCATTGCGCGAATTAATGCCATGGCGCTGGAGCATAATCTGGGTCGCCAGGTGACGTCGGCCATGATGGACGAGACGAAACATATTCTCGAACTGGCCCGTGAGCGCATGAGCACTTTTATGGCCTCGCCATTTAACTCTGAAGAGGGCCGTAAAGCCGCAGAAGAGGTTAACGCCGCCTATAAAAAGCTGGAAGCGCAAACGCTGGCGAGCATGAAGTTCATCACCAATCCTGCCGCCAACAACGCCAATTTTGATGAAGAAATGCGGGTTCGCCAGGAGCTGCGTGACAAAATTGGTGCCTATTCGGATATTGCGGCTCAAACCAGCCAGGGCTATATCGACGAGGCCGAGAGCGATTACCACAGCATGACCGCCTTTGGGACGGTGATGGTTATCGGGGCGATCCTGATGCTGATTGCCGTGCGTATCTGGCTTAACCGCACGCTGGTTCAGCGTCTGCAAAGCACCGTTAGCTCGTTACAGCTTATCGCCAACGGCGACCTGAGCCGGGCAATTGATGCGGGCAACCAGAATGAAATCGGCCTGATGCTTAGCGAGCTTGAGCAGATGCGCCACACGCTGACCGGCACCATTTCCGGTATTCGTGAGGGCGTATTTGGCATTCATAAAAATGCCCGCGAGATTGCCAACGGCAACAACGATCTCTCCTCGCGCACCGAAGAGCAGGCGTCTGCGCTTCAGGAAACGGCGGCCAGCATGGAGCAAATTAAAACCACCGTGCGCCAGAATGCCGACAATGCCCACACCGCTCGCCAGCTGGCGGAAAGCGCCAGCAGCAACGCGCGCCAGGGCGGCGACCAGATGCAGAATCTGGAGCAGATTATGGAGCAGATCACCGTCAGCTCCCGCCAGATTGCCGAGATTAACGGCGTTATCGACAGCATCGCTAACCAGACAAATATTCTGGCGCTGAACGCGGCGGTGGAAGCTGCCCGCGCCGGCGAGCAGGGCCGCGGTTTTGCGGTTGTCGCCGAGGAAGTGCGTAACCTGGCTAAACGCAGCGCGGACGCGGCAAAAGAAATCAATCAGCTGATCAATACCTGCGTGGCGACGATGGATACCGGTTCACGTCAGGTCAATCAGGCCAGTACGGTGATGCAGGACATTGTGACCTCCGTATCTCAGGTGACTGAGATCATGGGTGAAATCACCTCGGCTTCCGACGAGCAGAGCGCGGGCATCAACCAGATTTCTCAGGCGGTCAACGAGATGGATTTAGTGACGCAGCAGAACGCGGCGATGGTAGAAGAAGCGGCGGCGGCGGCGGCAGATCTCGAAAGACAGTCCGACGAGCTGGAAAACCTCGTGGCGCAGTTTGTTTTGAACGAATCCAGAACCGCGACGAAAGCTTTTGTGCAGGCTATGCCAGCCCGAACTTTCCCGGCGGCAAGCGCCGCTTCGGATAATGCTAAATGGGAAACATTTTAATTTCCTGAATTAGCGGAAAGGCTGCCGTTAATTAACACAATCAATGTTATTAACGGCGTCTTTTCAATAATTAAGTAGCAGATTGGACATTTTTGTAGCGGCTTATCGCGCTATTTGAATGTCCCTTTTCGCCGGATAATTCCTGCCAGTATTCGTGGCCGGAAAAACATCGTGAGCGGTATCTATACTTCAGAAGGTATTGAAGATAAGACGGACCTGTGGTCCAGATATAAACATATTGTGCGTCAGGAAGCGCTGCGTTTGATTAAGCGTTTACCGGCGAGCGTGGAGCTTGATGATTTAATTCAGGCCGGTTCACTGGGTTTTCTGGGGGCAATAGATCAGTTCGACCCTAAAAAAGGCGTCACGCTTAGCGCGTGGATTACTCAGCGGGTCCGCTGGGCGCTAATGGATGAATTACGTGAAAGAGACTGGGTGCCAAGACGGGTTCGCACGCACGCCAGAGAAATGATCGCGATTATTCATCAGATCGAGCAGGAAAAAGGTGGCGAGGCTACCGAAGTTGATATTGCCGAGCGTATGGGCGTGTCGCTTAAAGAATTGCAGCAGATGCTGGCGGATACCAATACCAGCCAAATTTATTCTCTGGATGAATTACAGGAACAGTACGCCGACAGCTACGAAAAAGTGGAAGAGGCGCATGAGTTACTAAACCCGGTGCATGAGGCGATTGAGTCCGATCTGATTTCGCTAATTAGTGAACATATCTCGGCCATCCCGGAGCGTGAGCAGCGGATTCTGCAATTTTATTACCAGCAGGATCTCAATATGAAAGAGATTGGTCTGGTGCTGGGCTTAACGGAAACGCGAGTCAGCCAGCTGCACAGCCTGGCAATAAAGCGTCTGCGGGCAAGAATGGACGTTGAGTAGCTAATATTTTTGAATGTTAATTTTTTGGTTATTCGCTGTAACAAAAAAATAATATATCATTTAATCGTTTTGCGTGCAGAGTTAACATTATTTCGCAGGATTGTTTTAATATTAATATATTGACTTTTAAGATCTTTTAATGATCGTTAATATCGTTCATTTTCAATGAGATACGATAAGTCATTGTGTGTCTTAAGGTTTCGGTCTGTTGTAGTCAAAAAAAGGTGTGGCTATCATGTGCTCACATTTTGATGCAGCCATCGTTTGGCATTGATGTCGGATATTTATCGTCTGGTATCCCCCTGCGAGTGAAACGCTATGGGGAAGCGGATATCAATACCAAAGGTTCTCTGCATTGGTCTCGTAATAATGATGCGAACGTCGTAAATATTGCTTCGTTGCATTTCTAATTTCGACTGATAAAAATTGAGAGAATTTTTATGCCTAATTTTGATGAGCACCTGCAAAGTATTCACGATATCAACCTTTCCTATTTATTGCTGGCACAGCAGCTAATTCGTAAAGATAAGTTTGCCGCAGGTTTCCGCCTGGGGCTGTCCGAAGGCACGATTGAAAATTTGAAGGATTTATCGCTGCCGCAGCTAATGAAACTGGCCTCAACCAATCAGTTGATATGCCGCCTGCGTTTTGATGATGAAGTGGTCATTGAAAACTTAACCAAAGACTCGCGTATTGAAGCGCTGCAGCAAATACATACCGGTATTATTTTATCAACCAACCTGCTTAATTCTCTCTGCGAGCAGAATGCGGCCGCGGCGGGGGAGGCATAATATGTGTGATAAAGATAAAAGCCTGCTTGAAGAAATTCATGAAGTTCATATCGCTATGGAATTGATTACGCTGGGCGCAAGAATGCAGGTGCTGGAATCTGAAACGTCATTAAGCCGTCGTCGTCTTCTGCGTTTATATAAAGAACTTCGCGGCTGCCCGCCGCCAAAAGGCATGCTGCCTTTTTCCGAGGACTGGTTTATGTCCTGGGAACAGAATATTCATTCGTCGATGTTTTATAACATCTTCCTTTATTTAAAACAGACTCAGAATGGCCGCGCGATAGAAACAATGATGAAAGCCTACCGGCTATATATGGAACAGTGCTATCCGCGATCCGGTGAAAAACCTGTACTGGGCTTAACCCGCGCCTGGACCCTATTACGTTTTATCGACTGCGGCATCGTTTCGCAGAAGAACTGTAGCGTGTGCAAAGGCAGCTTTGTGGTGGCCACGGAATACATCAAAAAACCTTTTACCTGCAGCCTGTGCAGCCCGCCTTCGCGCGCCTTTAAAAAATCGCAGGCCAGCAGCCAGGATTACATCAACGCTTTCTCTCAGCAGCAGGAGGCGCTCGCCGCTTCCGCCTGACCGAACGGCTGCAGTTCACGAGATGGCTTAAACACGATCCCGGCAGTGATGCCGGGATCGTATATTTATTGAAAAAGGAGCAAGTGTGTTAGTTATTATTGGCTATCTCGTTGTTATTGCGACGGTATTTGGCGGGTTTGTCATCTCGGGTGGCAACCTTGCCTCGCTGTTTCAGCCGGTTGAACTGCTGATTATCGGCGGCGCGGGCGTCGGGGCTTTTATCGTTGGCAACAATGCGAAATCCCTGAAGGCAACCGGCAAGGCGCTGGTCGGCCTGTTCGTCGGCAAGCGCTACAGCAAGGCTATCTATATGGATCTGATGGCGATGCTGTTTTTGCTGCTCTCCAAAAGCCGCGTCCACGGCCTGATGTCCCTTGAGAAAGATATCGAAGATCCGGCCAACAGCGATATTTTCAGCGCCTATCCGCGCCTGCTTTCCGATCCGGCGCTGCTGAACTTCGTGCTCGACTACTTCCGCCTGATGATCAGCGGCAGCATGAACGTGCACGAAATTGAAGCGCTGATGGACGAAGAGATTGAGACCTGTGAAGAGGAGCTGGAGGTTCCCGCCAACAGCCTCAACACCGTCGGCGACGCGTTCCCGGCCTTTGGTATCGTGGCGGCAGTAATGGGCGTGGTTAACGCGCTTGCCGCAGCCGATCGCCCCGCCGCAGAGCTGGGCATGCTGATTGCCCACGCGATGGTCGGCACCTTCCTCGGCATTCTTATCGCCTACGGATTTGTTCTGCCGCTGGCCACGCTGCTGCGCCAGAAGAGCAGCGATCAGGTGAAAATCTTGCAGTGCATCAAGGTGACGCTGCTTTCCAGCCTGAACGGCTACGCGCCGCAAATCGCCGTCGAGTTTGGTCGTAAAACTATTTATACCAGCGAGCGCCCTTCGTTTGACGAGCTCGAAGAGCACGTCCGCGAAGTGAAATCCAACGCCAGCTTTAAGGCGAAAGAGGAAGCTGCCTGATGAAAGGCGCGGCCCCGATCATTATTTCGCGCAAGCGAAAGCGTAAAAAACATGCCCACCACGGCGGCACCTGGAAGATTGCCTACGCCGACTTTATGACCGCGATGATGGCCTTCTTCCTGGTGATGTGGCTGCTTTCCAGCGCCAGCGATACGAAGCGCGAAATGATCGCCGATTACTTCCGCATGCCTTTAAAACCGGCGCTGGGGCAGGGAAATAAAACCAGCCTCAGCGACAGCGTGATCCCAGGCGGCGGCGATGACCCGATGAAGCAGGACGGCGAGGTCTGGAAACAGCAGATCAACAAGCTCGACAGGGTGAAAAGCACCCAGAGCCTGAAGCGGGCCAAAGAGCGTCTGGAGGTGATGATCGAAACCGATCCGCGCCTGAACGCCTTTAAATCCAACCTGCTGCTGACCTTGACCGACGACGGCCTGATGATTCAGATAACCGACAGCCAGGAGCGCCCGATGTTTAAGGTGGGCAGCGAATCCCCGGAAGCCTACATGAACGGCATTTTGCAGGCGCTGGTGCCGCTGCTTAACGAGCTGCCGAACCAGATTAGCCTCACCGGCCACACCGACTCCCTGCCTTACGCGGGCGGCAACCGCGGCTACAGCAACTGGGAGCTTTCCGCCGGGCGGGCCAACGCCGCACGCCGAGTGCTGGTCACCGCCGGGCTGGATGACGAGCGCTTCCTGCGCGTGATTGGCACCGGCAGCAGAATGGGGCTGGATAACATCAGCCCGGATAATCCTATGAACCGTCGCATCAGCATTCTCGTGTTAAGCAAGCCGAAAGAGCAGCAGATCCGCGATGAAAACACCGTCCTCCAGCAGGCAACTACGCCGCTGCCGGAGGGAACAAACGTGAGCATAAAGCAGGGTGGTGACGATGGACGTCAATGATTTTTCTCAGGTATTTTTTGCCGAGGCGGGTGAGCTGCTCATCGACATGGAGCAGCATTTGCTCAATCTCGACGTTGCCGCTCCCGACCCGGAGCAGCTGAACGCGATTTTCCGCGCCGCGCACTCTTTGAAAGGCGGCGCGGGCACCTTTGGCTTTAGCGCCCTGCAGGAGACAACCCATCTGCTGGAAAACCTGCTCGACAAGGCGCGCTGCGGAGAGCTTGCCCTGAGCCGCAGCATGATCAATCTGTTCCTCGAAGGTAAGGACATTTTGCAGGCGCAGCTGGAAGCCTACGAGGCGTCGCAGGAGCCGGACGAGGCCAGCTTCCGCTACATCTGCGAGGCGCTGCAGCAGATCGACGCCGCGCCGGGCGAAGCAGAAAAACTGGACCCGGTGGAGCAGCTGACCGTGGCGATTTCGACCCCGGCCGCACAGCCCGATCCGGCGGATACCGCACCGCGTCTGAACATTACGCTGCGCGATCTTGAACAGGCCGAACAGCTCAGAATGCTCGACGAGCTGGCCAACCTGGGGGAGGTGATTAGCCACGAATGCTGCGCCGACGAAATAAGCGTGGTGCTCGAAACTCCGGCTTCCGCCGACGACATTACCGCCGTGCTGTGCTTTGTGCTGGACGAGAAGCAAATCGTTATCCGTCCGGCCGGCGGCGCAACCCTGTCTGAAGTCGTGAAACAGCCGCCCGTTGCCGAAGCCAGTGCGGCGGTGGTTCCCGTTGCCGCAGCTGTCCCTGCGGTAGCGGCCTCCGCGCCGAAAGCTACGGCACCCGTGCCAGCCCCAGCTAAGCGCGCTCCGGCTTCGGAGGCGGGCAACATTCGCGTGGCGGTGGAAAAGGTCGACCAGATTATTAACCAGGTAGGTGAGCTGATCATCACCCAGGCGATGCTTTCGCAGCTGGCTAAGCAGCTGGATTCTGCCCAGCACGGCATGCTGCTGAGCAGCGTAGCCCAGCTGGAACGCAACGCCCGCGAGCTGCAGGAAGCGGTGATGTCGATCCGTATGATGCCGATGGATTATGTTTTCAGCCGCTTCCCGCGTCTGGTACACGATCTGGGCTCCCGCCTGAATAAAGACGTGGAGCTGACGCTGAAAGGCGGCTCCGCCGAGCTCGATAAGAGCCTGATCGAACGCATTATCGATCCGTTAACTCACCTGGTGCGCAACAGCCTCGATCACGGCATTGAATCGCGCGAAGAGCGCCTTGCCAAAGGTAAGCCGGAGGTGGGTAACCTGATTCTTTCCGCCGAACACCACGGCGGCAATATCGTGATTGAGGTGATTGACGACGGCGCCGGTCTGAACCGTGAAAAGCTGCTCGCCAAAGCCCGCGCGCGCGGATCGAACATTAGCGACACCGCCAGCGATGAAGAAGTCTGGATGCTGATTTTCGCCGCGGGGTTTTCAACGGCGGAAAACGTCACCGACGTCTCCGGGCGCGGCGTGGGCATGGACGTGGTGCGGCGAAATATTCTGGCGATGGGCGGCCACGTGGACGTGCTTTCCGCCAAAGACCGGGGCACCACGATCCGCATCAGCCTGCCGCTGACGCTGGCGATCCTCGACGGCATGTCGGTGAAGGTGGGCGATGAGATTTACGTCCTGCCGCTCAACGTGGTGATGGAGTCGCTCAAGCCAACCGACGAGCTGCTGCATCGCTTCGTGGGCGAGTCGCAGCTGCTGCAGGTGCGCGGTGAGTATCTGCCGCTGACCATGCTGCGCGAGGTATTTGCCGTGCCGGAGGAGGTGGGCGTGGACGAGGGCATTATCGTCATCGTGCAAAGCGCGGGCTGCCGCTACGCGCTGTGCGTCGATCAGCTGATTGGCCAGCACCAGGTGGTAGTGAAAAACCTGGAGCAAAATTATCGCAAAGTGCCGGGAATTTCTGCCGCGACCATTATGGGCGACGGCAGCGTGGCGCTCATTCTGGATGTCGTAGAGCTGGCTAACTTAAGTAACCAGCGTAGAGAAAGCGCGGCCCAGCTCGGGTACGCAGAGGGAAATATGTCATGACGCAAGCAGCGGGAAATAAGCTTTCTATTATTGATGCCGGGCAGGAAGAGTACCTGATCTTCCGCCTGGGAAATGAAGAGTACGGGATTGAGATCCTTAAGGTGCAGGAGATCCGCGGCTGCGATCGCGTGACCCGCATCCCAAACGCCCCGGAATTTATCAACGGCGTAACCAACCTGCGCGGCGTCATCGTGCCGATTGTCGATCTGCGCGTGCGCTTTGAATTCGATGTCGATCCCGCCAACGATCGGGCGGTGGTGATCGTGCTGAATCTTAACGATCGCGTGGTTGGGATTGTGGTGGACGGCGTGGCGGACGTGCTGTCGCTTAAAGAAGAGCAGATTAAACCGACGCCGGACGTGGGGGCGGCCCTGGCCAGCCATTATCTGCTTGGCCTGGGGGTGATTGAATCCCGCATGGTCATTCTGGTGAACATCGAAAAGCTGCTCAGCCGGGAAGAAATGGCGCTGATGGATTCCGTAGCCGAAGCCTTTGCCGAGTAGTTGATCGGCCCTCTGCCCGGCGGGAGAGGGCCGTCAGCTCAGGCCGCCGTCGTTTCATGCAGACGCAGCCACAGCGGCCTGTCTGCCTGGCGGCTGAAAACAACCGTGGAATAACGCAGCGTGGAAAGCTGGCCCGGCAGGGTTTGTTTCTCGCGGTAGCTGACCACCGCACCTGCGGGCCATTCGGCCACGATTTCAATATCGCTTAATTCAATTTTCAACCCTGGCCTGGCGGCTTTCTGTCCGAGAAAAAAGCTGCTTAACGTAGCAAAATCCAGTTCGCCACCGGCGGGGGTCACCATCGAAAAATCTGCGGCAAAGCCTGCCAGCAGCGCCTGCACGTCTCCTTCTCCCTTTCCCAGCCAGTTTTCAATGGCGATATGCGCGGTTTTGACTTCGTTGACGTAGGGATTCACGGTTATTTCTCCTGAGCGTTGAACTGGCGCACGATGGCGCGATTATTAAGTCGAAGACACAGCAAGGCGGGCAGCAAAGAGCTGGCTGCTGCAAAGCTGAAGCAGAGCGAGTAGGCGTTGGGCGCCGGCCGTATCTCGAGAAGTTTATTGAGCAGCAGGCTGATGACGGCGACGCCGAAGCAGAAGCTCAGCTGGCGGTTGATGTTCCACAGGGCGCTGGCCTCGGCGAGCTGCGCGTTATTCACGCCGATAAACGCGCTGCTCTGGGCGCTGCTGCTGCACAGGCTGCCGCCAAAGCCCATCATCGCGAAGGCGGTGAGCAGCAGTGAATATTGCTCCGCGCTGTGAATGACCGCCAGAAGCAGCATGCCGCCGCCCTGGAGCAGGCAGCCTGCGATGAGCAGCGGGCGAGGGCCAAAGCGGTTGAACCCTTTGCCGGTGAAGGTTATCGCCAGCAGGGAAGCCATCGACCACGGGATCATCAGGCTGCCGACCAGCGCCGCCCGCATGCCCAGCTGATTTTGCAGCCACAGCATAGCGACCAGGCTGACGCCGATAAATATCCCTGGAATGCACTGATAAATCATCATCGCTTTGCGCAGCAGCGGTTCCTGAACCAGACGCAGGTTCAGCAGCGGCTGCGGGTGGCGCAGGCTATGGCGAACGTAGCCGACAAACAGCAGCAGACCGCAGGTGAACAGGGCCGTGCCGGAGAACGTTTGGCCGCTCCCGGCAAGGCGAGTGAGCCCCAGCAGAATCAGGAGCAGCGCGCCGCAGCCGCTGAGCAGGCCGATAAAGTCGAGGCGGGTGCGGTGGGGAATTAGCGGCTCTTTACGCAGCCAGACCGCGGCGAGAATGAGGGCCAACAGCGCCAGCGGCAGGTTGGCAAAGAATACCCAGCGCCAGCTCAGGCTGTCGACGATTAGCCCGCCAGCCGCCGGAGACAGCGCCGGAGCAAGCAGGCCGACCAGCATAATGGCGGCGGTGAGCCCGGCTCGCTCGCGGGTTCGATAGAGCCGGTAGGCCAGCGTTTGGCCTACTGGGATCAGCAGCCCGCCGCCGAGGCCTTGCAGCACCCGCCAGCCGATGAGCTGCCCGATGGACTGAGCGCCGCCCGCCCCGAGCGTCGCCAGCAGAAATAGGCCGAGAGAAATCAGCAGCACGCGGCGGCCGCCGACGCGCTGGGCCAGCCAGGCGCTCAGCGGAATCACCAGCGTCAGCCCGAGAATATAACCGTTGCTCACCCACGCCAGCTCGCTAACCGAGGCGTTCAGCCCGCGGCCAATGGCGGGGTAGGCCACGTTTGCGATAAACATACTGATTAAATCGACGAAAAAACCGAGCAGATAAACTGCGGCAACTTTGGTGCGATAGGGCATGGAACCTCCGGTTAGTGGCCGGAAGTGTAGCGGTGTGAAAGACCGGGATAAATCGCCGCCGGAGCATTACACTGTCAAAATTATTTTGACAGTGACGGGGCTTTAAGATGCTTAACCTGCAACGCCTGACCATCTTCGCCGCCGTGGTGGAGGCGGGGAGTTTTACCGCGGCTGCGGCAGCGCTCGGGCAAACCAAGGCGGTGATTAGCTTTAATATCAAGCAGCTTGAGGCGGAGCTCGGCGTTTCGCTGCTGGCCCGCAGCACGCGTAAACTTTCGCTGACCGATACGGGTGAACGGTTTTATCCGCGCTGTCTTCGGCTGCTGGCCGAGGCGGAAAATCTGCTCGATGACGTGCAGCAGGATCATCGCGGCCTGAGCGGCGTGCTGCGTATTACCAGCACGCCGGAATACGGCGCGCTGGTTGTGGTGCCCGCGCTGGCGGCGTTTTCCCGCCTGCACCCTCAGCTGCGGATTCATCACGTCTCGTCTTCTTATCACGCGGATTTGATCGCCGAACGTTTTGACGTGGCGATTCGCCTTGGGCAGCTGGCGGATTCCAGCCTGCGCGCCGCGCCCGTTGATACCTTTGCTATTTTGCCGGTCGCTTCACCCGCGTGGCTGGCGGAGTATCCCGTCGAAAATCTGACGCACCTGGCGCAGGCCAGCTGGCTGGTTCACAGCCGGCTTCGTTCGCCGCTGAGCTGGCAGGTCATGACGCCCGAGAAACAGGAAGTGCTGTTCGAGGTTGACGCCCCTGCGGCCATTGAGGCGGACAGCGCCGCCGCGCTGCTGGGTTTCGCCAGGGCGGGAGCGGGAGTCGCGCTGTTGCCCGAATGGCTGGTGCGTCCTTACCTGGCAAGCGGCGAGCTGCGCCCGGTGCTGGAGGGATACGCCTTTCCCCGGCAAAGTATTTACGCGCTGTACCCCAATACCCGGCACGTTTCGGAGAAGGTGCGGGCCTTTATTGATTTCCTGCGCGCGCGGGTGGCAAACGTTGGCGAATCAACCTGTTAATAAAGTGTGATGCTCTTCACTGGTTGAGAAGAAAGCTGGGCAGGGCTCGCGGCGCATTAATCCTAATATCGCCATGAATTTATTGTCATTTAATGAAATTAATAACCTTATTGATATAACCATCTGCAAAAATCGAAATTAACAATTCATTAATATTAACCGATGATATGCGCTCTTATGGCCCGGCTGACGCTTTGCGGAGAGTTCATGAAAGATGTGGTGATTATTGGCGCGGCGCGCACCCCGATTGGCTGCTTCCAGGGCGCGCTTTCCCCGCGCAGTGCGGCCGAACTGGGCAGCGCGGTGGTAAAAGCCCTGCTCGAGCGCAGCGGCGTAAGCGAGCAGGAAGTTGATGAGGTGATTCTGGGCCAGGTGCTTACGGCGGGCGCGGGGCAAAACCCGGCGCGGCAAACGGCGCTGAACAGCGGCCTGCCCTGGTCCGTGTCGGCGATTACTATTAACGATGTCTGCGGTTCGGGCTTAAAAGCCCTGCATCTTGCCACGCAGGCGATTCAGTGCGGCGAGGCGGACGTGATTATCGCCGGCGGCCAGGAGAACATGAGCCGCGCCCCGCACGTGCTGGCGAACAGCCGCACCGGCGCGGCGCTCGGCAATAGCCAGCTTATTGATAGCCTGGTACACGACGGCCTGTGGGACGCTTTTAACGATTACCATATGGGCGTGACGGCAGAAAATCTTGCCCGTGAGTACGATATCAGCCGGGAAAGCCAGGACGCTTTTGCCCTCGCTTCGCAGCAAAAGGCGCGGGCGGCCATTGATTCCGGCAGATTCAAGGCGGAGATCGTGCCGGTGGCCGTGGAGCTAAAACCGGGCAAGACGCTGATTGTCGATACCGACGAACAGCCGCGCACGGATGCCAGTGCCGAAGCCCTGGCGCGCCTTTCTCCGGCCTTTGAGAGCAGCGGCAGCGTGACCGCCGGAAACGCTTCCTCAATAAATGACGGCGCGGCGGCGGTGCTGATGATGAGTGCGGCTAAAGCGGAGGAGCTGAATCTTCCGGTGTTGGCCCGCATTCGCGCTTTCGCCAGCGTCGGCGTCGATCCCGCTCTGATGGGCATTGCGCCCGTGACCGCCACGCGCCGCTGTCTGGAGCGGGCGGGCTGGTCGCTCGACGAGCTGGATCTTATCGAAGCCAACGAGGCTTTCGCCGCGCAGGCGCTGTCCGTCGGCAAAATGCTGGAGTGGGACGAGCGTAAGGTGAACGTCAACGGCGGAGCGATTGCGCTGGGCCACCCGATCGGCGCTTCCGGCTGCCGCATTTTGGTGTCGCTGGTGCATGAAATGGT
>DASXGN010000052.1:0-44930 GCA_036489025.1 Buttiauxella sp. | reverse complement strand
GTAACAAAGGTGCAGAAGCTGCACTGACCGCGCTTGAAATGATTAATGTATTGAAAGCCATCAAGGCCTGATTTTTTGTAAGGGGAAATCTGTGAAACCTGCTGCTCGTCGCCGTGCCCGTGAGTGTGCCGTTCAGGCGCTTTACTCCTGGCAGTTATCTCGCAACGACATCTCTGATGTCGAATACCAGTTCCTGGCGGAACAGGACGTCAAAGACGTTGACGTTAACTACTTCCGCGAACTGCTGAGCGGGGTGGCTACTAACAGCGCGTATCTGGATGGGCTGATGAAGCCTTACCTGTCTCGTCAGCTCGAAGAGCTGGGTCAGGTAGAAAAAGCGGTTCTGCGTATCGCACTGTTTGAACTGTCAAAACGTGATGACGTGCCGTACAAAGTGGCGATTAACGAAGCCATCGAGCTGGCGAAAACCTTCGGTGCCGAAGACAGCCACAAGTTCGTCAACGGCGTGCTCGATAAAGCCGCTCCGCAAAT
Source organism: Buttiauxella sp. (assembly GCA_036489025.1). Classification (GTDB taxonomy): domain Bacteria; phylum Pseudomonadota; class Gammaproteobacteria; order Enterobacterales; family Enterobacteriaceae; genus Dryocola. The sequence continues at coordinate 44,438 of DASXGN010000052.1, read as the reverse complement.
CCGTCCCCACAGAAAATAATCTGCACCTGGCCGGTTTATCCGGCCATCTTTTCTCTCTTCAATTCAGAGGCATAACGCATGGCATGCGGTGAGTTTTCCCTGATTGCCCGTTATTTTGATCGCGTAAGAAGTTCCCGTCGTGATGTTGAAACCGGTATTGGTGACGATTGCGCGCTGCTCACCGTAGCGGAAAAGCAGCTGCTGGCGATTAGCACCGACACGCTGGTGTCAGGCATTCACTTCCTTCCGGACATCGATCCGCGCGATCTGGGCTACAAAGCACTGGCCGTCAACCTGAGCGATCTCGCCGCCATGGGCGCCGATCCCAGCTGGCTGACGCTGGCCATTACCCTCCCTGAAGTTGACGAAACCTGGCTGGAAGCGTTCAGCGACAGCCTGTTTGAACAGCTTGATTACTACGATATGCAGCTCATCGGCGGCGATACCACGCGCGGCCCGCTTTCCATGACGCTGGGTATTCACGGTCTGGTGCCCGCCGGGCGCGCGCTTAAACGCAGCGGCGCACGTCCCGGAGACTGGATTTACGTCACCGGCACGCCGGGCGACAGCGCAGCTGGCCTCGCTATTTTGCAAAATCGCCTGACGGCGACAAACGCTGAGCACGCGGAATATCTGGTCCAGCGCCATCTGCGGCCAAAACCGCGCGTCCTGCATGGTCAGGCGTTGCGCGATTTGGCCAGCAGCGCTATCGATCTGTCCGACGGGCTGATTTCCGATCTTGGTCATATTTTGAAAGCCAGCGACTGCGGCGCACGCATCACGCTGGATACCTTCCCGTACTCCGAGGCCATGCAGGCAAACGTCGATACGCAGCAGGCGCTAAGCTGGGCGCTGTCCGGCGGCGAAGATTACGAGCTATGCTTCACCGTACCCGAACTTAACCGCGGCGCGCTGGACGTGGCAATCGGCAATCTTGGCGTGCCGTTTACCTGTATCGGCCAGATAGGTCCCGCCTCCGAAGGGCTACAGTTCTTCGATAATGGCAAACCGGTGACCGTGGATTTAAAAGGATATGACCACTTTGCTTCGCTCTAAAGACGTGGCGAAAAGCCGCCTGAACCTGCTCAATCCGTGGCATCTACTGGCGACGGGGTTTGGCAGTGGATTAAGCCCGGTGATGCCCGGTACAGCCGGCTCGCTTGCCGCTATCCCGTTCTGGTATCTGATGACGCTTCTGCCCTGGCAGCTTTATTCGCTGGTGGTGATGCTGGGCATTTGCATCGGCGTTTATCTCTGCCACCAGACCGCGCGCGACATGGGGGTGCACGATCACGGCAGTATCGTGTGGGATGAGTTTATCGGCATGTGGATTACGCTGATGGCGCTGCCGACCAACGACTGGCGGTGGGTTGCCGCAGGCTTTGTGATTTTCCGTATTCTGGATATCTGGAAGCCCTGGCCGATCCGCTGGTTTGACCGCAACGTTCACGGCGGGATGGGGATCATGATCGATGATATCGTCGCAGGCGTGCTGTCCGCGGGGATTATTTATCTGATTGGTCACCACTGGCCGTTAGGTTTGCTGTAAAAAAACGCCCTCATGCAGAGGGCGTTTTTGTTTACTTAAATCCCACCACCGGATGCCGCTGATACGGCGTCTCCAGCTCCGCAATTTCTTCCGGTTTTAGGGTTAAATCAACCGCGCCCAATAAATCATCCAGCTGCTGTTCGCGGGAGGTGCCGATAATCGGGGCCGCAATGCCCGGCTTGCTGAGCAGCCAGGCCAGCGCGATCTGAGCGCGTGAAACGCCCCTGTCATCCGCCACGTTTGCCAGACGTTCGGCAATCTGCGCGTCATTATCTTTGTGAGTTTCGTACAGCGTTTTGCCAAATTCATCGGACACCGAACGAGCCGTGGTATCGCCCCATGGGCGGGTCAGCTTGCCGCGGGCCAACGGGCTCCATGGGATCACCGCGACGCCCTGCTCATAGCACAGCGGCAGCATATCCAGCTCTTCTTCGCGATAGATCAGATTGTAGTGATCCTGCATGGTGACAAAGCGCGCCCAGCCGTGCTGGTCCTGCAAAGCCAGCGCCTGAGCAAACTGCTCGCTGTGCATGGAAGACGCGCCGATATACCGGGCCTTACCCGCTTTCACCACGTCGTTCAGGGCTTCGAGCGTTTCTTCAATCGGCGTGTGGTAATCCCAGCGGTGGATTTGCAGCAGATCGACATAATCGGTGCCCAGGCGGCACAGGCTGTCGTCAATGGATCGCAGGATTTGAGCGCGGGACAGGCCTTCGGGCAGATCGCCTACCTGATGATAAACCTTAGTGGCGATAACCACGTCCTCGCGGCGGGCGAAGTCTTTCATGGCCCGGCCAACAATCTCTTCGCTGCTGCCGTCTGAATAGCTGTTGGCGGTATCAAAGAAATTAATGCCTTTGTCCAGCGCGTGCCTGATGATGAGGCGGCTGCTTTCTTCGGGGAGGGTCCAGGCGTGCTTCCCCCGATCCGGCTCGCCGAAGGTCATGCAGCCGAGACAAAGGCGGGAAACCTTAAGCTCTGTTTTTCCTAACGTGTTGTATTGCATGGCTCCACTCCTGCTATGTAGGGTTTCTTTTAAGCATAGCAGGTGTGGATAAGGGGATTATTTAAGCCAGTCGCGAATCTTCGCTTCCATGCCCGGAGCGTCAAGCCCGATAGCCGAGCGGGCCTCTTCCTGCGTGCCCTGCGGGATGAAGAAATCTGGCAGGCCCAGATTGAGCACCGGCACGGCTTTACGGTGGGCCATCAGCACTTCGTTCACGCCGCTGCCCGCTCCGCCCATGATGGCATTCTCTTCGATAGTCACCAGCGACTCATGGCTTTCTGCGAGCGCCAGAATCAGCGCTTCATCCAGCGGCTTCACAAAGCGCATATCGACCAGCGTGGCGTTCAGCGATTCCGCAACCGTCGCCGCATCTTCCAGCAGGGTACCGAAGTTCAGCAGGGCAATTTTCTCGCCTGCACGCTTCTTCACGCCTTTGCCGATGGGCAGGCATTCCAGCGGCTGAAGCTCTGCGCCCGTGCCGTTGCCGCGAGGATAGCGAACCGCGCTCGGGCCTTCGCTGTAGTGGTAGCCGGTGTGCAGCATCTGGCGACATTCGTTCTCGTCGCTCGGCGTCATGATGACCATTTCCGGCACGCAGCGCAGGAAGGAGAGGTCGAACGCGCCCTGGTGGGTTTGCCCGTCCGCGCCTACAATGCCCGCACGATCGATTGCGAACAGCACCGGCAGCTTCTGAATCGCCACGTCATGAATCACCTGATCGTAAGCGCGCTGCAGGAACGTAGAGTAAATTGCCACCACCGGTTTATAGCCGCCAATGGCCAGGCCTGCGGCGAAGGTCACCGCATGCTGCTCGGCAATCGCCACGTCGAAGTACTGCTGCGGATACTGGCGGGAAAATTCCACCATCCCCGAGCCTTCACGCATGGCCGGCGTCACCGCCATCAGCCTGTCGTCGTGGGCCGCCGTTTCGCACAGCCAGTTGCCAAAGATTTTGGAATAGCTCGGCAGGCCGCCCGCGCTTTTTGGCAGGGTGCCGCTTGATGGATCGAATTTAGGTACCGCGTGGAAGCTGATCGGATCTTTTTCCGCAGGCGCATAGCCGCGGCCTTTTTTGGTCATCACGTGCAGGAACTGCGGGCCGGTCAGGCCGCGCATATTCTTCAGCGTGTTGACCAGGCCAATGACATCGTGGCCATCAACCGGGCCAATATAGTTAAAGCCCAGTTCTTCAAACAGCGTGCCCGGCACAACCATGCCTTTAATGTGCTCTTCGGTGCGCTTGAGCAGTTCTTTAATCGGGGGGACGCCGGAGAAGACCTTTTTACCGCCTTCACGCAGGGTGGAATAAAGCTTGCCGGACAGAAGCTGGGCCAGATGGTTGTTCAGCGCGCCGACGTTTTCGGAGATCGACATTTCGTTGTCGTTGAGCACCACCAGCATGTCCGGGCGAATATCGCCCGCGTGGTTCATCGCTTCAAACGCCATGCCCGCCGTGATGGCTCCGTCGCCGATGACGCAAACCGTACGCCTGTCTTTGCCTTCTTTGCCCGCCGCCACGGCAATGCCGATTCCGGCGCTGATCGAGGTCGAGGAGTGGCCGACGCTCAGCACGTCATATTCGCTTTCCGCGCGCCATGGGAACGGATGCAGGCCGCCTTTCTGGCGGATGGTGCCAATTTTGTCGCGGCGTCCGGTAAGAATTTTATGCGGATAGGCCTGATGCCCCACGTCCCAGATCAGCTGGTCGAACGGCGTGTTGTAGACATAGTGCAGCGCCACGGTCAGTTCTACCGTGCCAAGCCCGGAGGCGAAGTGCCCGCTGGAGCGGCTGACGCTGTCGAGCAGATAGCGACGCAGCTCGTCACACAGCTTCGGCAGGCTCTCTTTCGGCAGCAGGCGCAGCTCCTGGGTCGAGTCTACCAGCGCCAGGGTCGGGTATTTGGCAATATCAAAGCTCATCAATTAGAAACTCGTTTTTATCCGTCACCTTTCTGGCTGCAGCCTGGCTACAGCAAGAATACTGAAGGCTAAATTAATATTATTTATCGCGCTGGATAATATAGCTCGCTAACGCTTCCAGAGCCGTTGTATCCAACGACTGTGCGGCAAGCCCTTCCAGCGCACGAAGAGACTCCTGATAGAGATCCCACGCTTTCGCTTTGGCCTTTTCCAGACCAAGCAGCGCCGGGTAGGTGCTTTTACCCAGCTGTTGATCGGCACCCTGGCGCTTGCCCAGCGTCGCGGTATCGCCAATCACGTCGAGAATATCGTCCTGCACCTGAAACGCGAGGCCGATGCATTCGGCGTAGCGGTCAAGCAAAGGCAGGGCATTTCGCCCTGCATCACCGGCGCTCAGGGCGCCAAGGCGAACGGCGGAGCGAATTAACGCGCCGGTTTTATGGCGATGAATTCGCTCAAGCTCTTCAAGCGTGACCTGTTTGCCCTCGGCTTCCAGATCCAGCGCCTGGCCGCCGCACATTCCTGCCACGCCGCTGGCAAAGGCCAGCTCTTTAACCATTGCCAGACGGTCTTTGATGTCCACGCCCGGCATCGGGGCATCACTGAGTATAGAAAACGCCAGCGTTTGCAGGGCGTCTCCGGCAAGAATTGCACTGGCTTCGCCAAATTTAATGTGGCAGGTTGGCTGGCCGCGACGTAAATCGTCATCATCCATTGCGGGAAGATCGTCGTGGATCAGTGAATAGGCGTGGATGCATTCTACCGCCGCAGCGGGAGCATCCAGGGCTTCATCGGCCACGCCGAACATTTCGCCGGTTGCATAAACCAGGAAAGGGCGCAGGCGTTTACCGCCCAATAGTGCGCCATAGTGCATCGCCTCAACCAGCGGAGTGTTCTGAAACGGCAGGGGCGATAAAAAGCGCAGCAGGGCGTCGTTGGCACGCCCGGCATGTGCCTCTAATTCTTGATGTAAATCCATTTTTTACTCGGCGTCCGGCGTGAAAGGCGTAAGGGGCGCGTCTTCGTTTTCGCTCAGCAGGATCTGCACGCGCTGCTCAGCCTGCTGAAGTTTCACCTGACCCTGACGGGCCAATTGCACACCGCGTTCGAACTCATTCAGCGCGTCTTCCAGCGGCAGCTCGCCGCTTTCCAGACGGGTGACGATTTGCTCCAGTTCCACAAGCGCGGTTTCAAAGCTGGCGGGGACTTCGGTTTTTTTTGGCATAGTGAATATCTGACTCTAATAATTGTGCAACGCCGCCATGGTAGCGGACTCAATCGGATTAGCAAGTAAGCAAGCGTGGGCATGTCGGTTAGCGGGCGATAGTGATATACTTTCGCGCCTCGGATGCAGCTGCGTACTCGCTTTTGCAATTCTTTAAGTCTTCCAGCCCGCATGATTCAACTCATGCCCGGCTCACCAACAAATCATGAGCGCCATGAAGTTTATCATTAAATTGTTCCCGGAAATCACCATCAAGAGTCAATCTGTGCGCATACGCTTTATTAAGATGCTCACCGGGAACATTCGTAACGTTTTAAAACACTACGATGAAGATCTGGCGGTGGTTCGCCACTGGGACAACATCGAAGTGCGCGCCAAAGATGAAGGCCAGCGTATCGCCATTCGTGAAGCGCTGACGCGTATTCCTGGTATCCACCACATTCTTGAAGTCGAAGATGTGCCGTATACCGATATGCACAACATCTTTGAGCAGGCGCTGGAACTTTACCGCGAGCAGCTGGAAGGTAAAACCTTCTGCGTGCGCGTTAAACGCCGCGGTAAGCATGAGTTTAGCTCCATTGAAGTGGAACGCTACGTTGGCGGCGGCCTGAATCAGCATATTGAAAGCGCGCGCGTCAAGCTGACCCACCCGGAAGTGACGGTTAACCTGGAAATCGAAAACGATCGCCTGCTGTTGGTTAAAGGCCGTTACGAAGGTATCGGCGGCTTCCCAATTGGCACTCAGGAAGACGTGCTGTCGCTGATTTCCGGCGGCTTCGACTCCGGCGTTTCCAGCTACATGCTGATGCGTCGCGGCTGCCGCGTGCATTACTGCTTCTTTAACCTCGGCGGCGCGGCACACGAGATCGGCGTGAAGCAGGTGGCACACTATTTGTGGAACCGCTTCGGCAGCTCTCACCGCGTGCGTTTCGTGGCGATCAACTTTGAGCCTGTGGTGGGCGAAATCCTCGAGAAAGTTGAAGACGGCCAGATGGGCGTGGTGCTGAAACGTATGTTCGTGCGCGCGGCTTCTAAAGTGGCCGAACGCTACGGCGTGCAGGCGCTGGTCACCGGTGAAGCGCTGGGCCAGGTGTCCAGCCAGACGCTGACCAACCTGCGTTTAATCGACAACGTGTCCGATACGCTGATCCTGCGTCCGCTTATCTCCCACGACAAAGAGCACATCATCGATCTGGCGCGTGAAATCGGCACCGCTGATTTTGCCCGCACCATGCCGGAATACTGCGGCGTGATCTCGAAAAGCCCAACCGTGAAGGCGGTGAAGGCGAAGATTGAGGCGGAAGAAGCCAACTTCGACTTCTCCATCCTGGATAAGGTTGTCGAAGAGGCGACCAATATCGACATCCGCGATATCGCCACCCAGAGCAAAGAAGTGGTTAGCGAAGTGGAGACGGTCGGCGAGTTTGGCCCGAACGACGTGCTGCTGGATATCCGCTCTATCGACGAGCAGGACGAGAAGCCGTTTAAGCAGGAAGGCGTGGAAGTGGCTTCGCTGCCGTTCTATAAGCTGAGCACGAAGTTTGGCGATTTGGACCAGAGCAAAACCTATCTCCTGTGGTGTGAGCGGGGTGTCATGAGCCGCCTGCAGGCGCTGTATCTGCGCGAGCAGGGGTTTAATAATGTGAAGGTTTATCGCGCTTAAGAATTACCTTCACCCCGGCCCTCTCCCTGACAGGGAGAGGGCAACGGTCTTAATAATCCCGATAGCTATAAATGCCCGCCGCCATAACTAGCTGCTGCGACACTTCATGCGCTTTCTCGCGCCCCACCAGTAAATCAATAATCTTCAGCGCGAAATCAATTGCCGTGCCCGGCCCCTGGCTGGTCAATAGGTTCACTCGCGGATCCCAGACCACGCGTTTATCCTGCCATTGATCTTCAGGAATGGTGTCTTTCAGGCCCGGATAGCCGGTCATATTCCCGATGGGGAAGATTTCATGCGGAACCAGAACGGTGCCCGCAGCGGCGCAGATCGTGGCGACAATACGCCCTGAAAGGTGGAACTGACGCACGGTTTCAACCAGCAGCGGACTGTCGCGGAAGCACTCCGCACCTTGCAAGCCGCCGGGCAGCACGATGATGTCGAAATCTCCGTCGGCGACTTCGACCAGCGGTGCATCGGCGACAAGCCTTACGCCGCGCGAGCAGGTTATCGTCAGATCGCCGCTGCTTGCCACGCTCGCCGTGGTGACTTTAATTCCGCCGCGCACCAGTAAATCGATGGTGGTGACAGCCTCCGTTTCCTCAGTCCCAGGAGCCAGACAAACCAGAGCTTGAGCGCTCATATTCATTCTCCTTACGTTTAATGAGCTCATACAGGCGGCTATTAACCGGCAGCGACAGGCCGTGAGCCCTTGCGCGGCGCAGTAAATACCCGGTGATGTAATCAATTTCAGTGTGGCGCTCTACGCGCACGTCCTGCAGCATGGACGAGACGTTTGCTGCGGTGCTGCTGATAACCTGCTCTACATAATCGAGCAGACTTTCTGGCGAGGTATGGTGGCCTTCGCGCTCCATGACCTGCGCCACTTCCTGACAGATGCTGACGACCTCTTCGCGATGGTTTTTCAGCTCGCCGTTCAGGCAGTTATAGAGCGCCGTCAGCGGGTTGATGACGCAGTTTACCGCCAGCTTATTCCAGCTGGCCGGAATGATATTGTCATGCCAGGCCACATCCGCTAAGGCCTGGTGCAGAACGTCTGCCAGACCGCTGAAGTCGCTGCCTGCCGCGTTGCCCGGCCCGATATGCGTGGTGCCATGGGCGACATGAACCATGACGTTACCGTCGCGTTTTACCGCATGGGTGGTGACGCCCAGCAGCATCGGCTGGCGCAGCGAGTATAACTCCTCCAGCGTGCCCATGCCGTTATGCAGCAGAATAATCGGGCTGGAAGCCGGTAACGATGCCGCCAGCGTTTTTACCGCTTCCGACACCTGCCAGGCTTTCAGCGTGACCAGCAGCAAATCGCTGCTGGCCAGAAACTCGGGATCGTTGGCCGTCAGGGAAGAATTAAAAGTGTTGCCATCCGTTTCGACCAGATCGACATGACAAAAAGGCTGCGGAACTCTTAGCCAGCCCTGGACCTCATGTCCTTGTTTATAAAGTGATGCCAGCCAAAGTTGGCCTAGCGCACCGCAACCCAGTACGGTGATTTTCATTGTGCCTCCCCAACCGCAAACCGCGCGGATGTTTTGCGTAATCTATATTATATCGGGCTCTCTCCTGCTTTAACGGGTTGTTTTGCGCGGCCCAGCGGGTATTATGCAACGCAACAAAAAAGAGAGGGAGAAGAAAACATGCCATCTTTTGACATCGTGTCTGAAATCGATATCCAGGAAGTGCGTAACGCCATCGAAAACGCGGAGCGTGAGGTTGCGACCCGTTTTGACTTCCGCAACGTGCCGGCAACCTTTGAACTGAATGAAAAAAATCAGTCCATTAAAGTCGCCAGCGAATCCGACTTCCAGGTAAACCAACTGCTGGATATTCTTCGTGCCAAGCTGCTTAAGCGTGGAATTGAAGGCGCATCCATCGACGTGCCCGAAGAGTTTGACCACAGCGGTAAAACCTGGAGCGTAGAAGCTAAGCTCAAGCAGGGCATTGAAGCTGCGATTGCTAAGAAAATTGTGAAGCTGATTAAAGACAGCAAGACCAAGGTTCAGGTGCAGATTCAGGGTGAAGAACTGCGCGTAACGGGCAAATCTCGCGACGATTTACAGGCCGCTATGGCGCTGGTTCGCGGCGGAGAACTGGGGCAGCCGTTCCAGTTTAAGAACTTCCGCGACTAATCTTTACACTCACCCTCTCCTGAAAGGGAGAGGGGAATTTCTACCCCTTCACCACCTGCTCAACTTCAAATCTGTTCGTCAGCTTGCTGTCGATTTTCACGTAGGCGCTTCGCTCCTGCGCGATGATATTCGCCTCGCTCACCCCAGGATGTGCCAGCAGCCGGGCCTTGAGCTTCCCGTCGTTGGCCGCGTCTTCCGGCAGCTCAATTCGCAGGCTGGTCACATACTGCGGTTCGCTCATCGTGGAGCTCACCAGCAGCCAGACCATCGCCAGCAGCGCTCCGGCCAGGAAAACCGTCTGCGAATCAAACATGCCGTCCAGCCACCCGCCCAACGAGCCGCCGATCGCCACGCCAATAAACTGGCTGGTGGAATAAATCCCCATAGCCGTGCCTTTATAACCCGCCGGGGATTCTTTGCTGATCAGCGAAGGCAGAATCGCCTCCATCAGGTTAAAGGCGAGGAAGAACAGCTGCACGCCCAGCACCAGTTCCCAGAAGTGCGGGCCGGAGCCCCACAGCACAATTTCAGCGATTAAAAGCAATGCGACGCAGCCGACGAAGACGCGCTTCATGCGGCGCTTCACTTCGGCATAAATAATGAATGGCACGACGGAGATGAAGGAAATCAGCATCGTGCAGAGATAGATTTTCCAGTGCTGCGCCGCCGGGAAGCCAGCCTGCTCAAGCTGGCCGGGAAGGGCGACAAAGGTAGACATCAGCATGATATGCAGGCACATGATGCCGAAGTTAAGTTTCAGCAGCTTTGGCTCAACGATGACTTTTTTGAAGCAGCCTTTCACCATGCCGGATTCACGGTTCAGGACGTGAGTTTGCGTATTCGGCACGACCAGAAGAGTAATCAGAATGCCCAGCGTGGCGAGGATAGCAATCATCCAGAACAGCGCGTTCAGGCCGAGCGCGTGGGTGATTATTGGGCCAAGAACCATAGCGATGGCAAAGGTGACGCCAAAGCTAACGCCGATAAACGCCATTGCTTTGGTGCGATTCTGCTCGCGGGTAAGATCGGACAGCAGCGCCATGACGGCGGCGGCAATGGCCCCTGAGCCTTGCAGCGCGCGGCCAAGTATTACGCCCCAAATGGAATCAGAGAGTGCGGCAACCACGCTGCCGAGGACGAAAATCATTAAGCCGCCGATGATTAGCGGCTTGCGGCCAATCCTGTCGGAGAGTAATCCAAAGGGGATCTGAAAGACGGCCTGCGCCAGCCCGTAAATACCGATTGCCAGGCCAATTAACGCCTCGCTCGCCCCCTGCAACGCCATTCCGTAAGTGGTAAGCACCGGCAGCACCATAAACATGCCGAGCATGCGCAGTGAAAATACCGTGCCTAAACCCCACGTCGCACGCAGTTCGACGGGCGTCATTTTGTAATCGTTCATTACCACCTCAGATGAAAAACCGGACATAGTGTAGTGCGTGGGCAGGGGAGGGTAAACGTTTGGTTGTTTAACAAATATTACAGTGCGGAATTATTGACGAGACTAATAAAAAAGGGCACCGAGGTGCCCTTTTATGCGCTTCGCGACTTACCAGACGTAAGTCAGCAGACTGTGTGATTCTGGCACCATGAAGTCGACCGACATCATCACCGAGAGCGAGGTAATGGCGACGATGGAAAAGACGAACAGCTTGCGCGCCCAGACCCTATCGTCTTCCACTTTATAACCTCGCAGAGCCATGCCCAGCCACCAGACGCTCACCGCGGCCGCGACCACCAGATATTTATATCCGGCGTACCCGCCCAGCGACAGCATCAGCGTGGCGACAGCAAATGCGATGATATACAGCGTAATGTGGTTTTTGGCGACGGAAATCCCTTTCACCACCGGCAACACCGGAATGTTGGCGGCCTGGTAATCTTTAAAGCGGAAGATGGCAATCGCGTAGGAGTGCGGCATCTGCCACAGGCTAAAGATCGCCAGCAGGATCAGGGCGCCTGCGTCAAACTCGTTGGTCACCGCGCAGTAGCCGATCACCGGAGGTGCGGCGCCTGACAGGCTGCCAATCAGCGTGCCGTAAACGGATTTGCGCTTCATGTACAGGCTGTATACGCCGACATAAACCACGAAGCCCATTACGCCAAGCCACATGGCCAACGGATTTGCGCCAAACCACAGCAGCATAAAGCCAGCAATACCCAACAAGGTGGCGTACACCAGCGAGATTTTCGGTGAAATCAGGCCCTTAACCAGAACGCGGTTTTTCGTCCTCTCCATCTTGCGGTCGATATCGCGGTCAATGAAGTTGTTGTAAACACAACCCGATGCCACGACCAGCGACACGCCCAGAAGGGTGGAGATAAACAGGGGATAATCAATACTGCCCTTCGAGGCCAGTAAAAATCCCCCAATGACAGAAATTAAATTACCGAAAATAATTCCTGGTTTAGTGACTTGCAGGTATTGCTTAATCATACACGCCGCTCTTAGTGAACCATCATGTTCTGGTTGAGGTTCCACATAATCCAGATCGAGCCAACTACCAGAATGGCAATAATCAGCACCGTAAAGGCGAAGGCCACCAGGTTCCAGCGCTCACTCGATGAGGTGTTCAGATGCAGGAAGCACACGAGGTGAACCAGAATCTGCACGACTGCGGTAACCAGCACCACGCCGAGAATCGTGGCGTGGGAGGCGGTTCCTGACATAACCATCCAGAACGGAATTGCCGTCAGGATGATAGACAGGATAAAACCTGTCATATAGGTTTTTACGCTACCGTGGTGGGCGCCGCTGTGTTCAGTTGAATGACTCATTACATCGCCCCCATCAGATAAACGACCGAGAATACACAAATCCATACCACGTCAAGGAAGTGCCAGAACAGGCTCAGGCACATCAGACGAGCGCGGTTGGTGTTAGTCAGACCGCGACGCGCCACGTGAATCATCATGAACGCCATCCACACCAGACCGGAGGTGACGTGCAGACCGTGCGTACCGACCAGCGCAAAGAAGCCTGACAGGAAACCGCTGCGATCCGGGCCGTAGCCTTCCATAATCAGATGATGGAATTCATAGATTTCCATCCCGACGAAGCCCGCACCGAACAGGAAGGTCAGCGCCAGCCAGGAGATAACCTGGCTCTTGTTGCCTTTGTTCATGGCAATGATAGCCATGCCGTAGGTGATGGAGCTGAACAACAGCAGGGCAGTTTCAACCAGCACAAACGGCAGTTCGAAAATGTCTTTCCCCGCTGGCCCGCCAGCAGTGCCGTTCACCAGAACGGCATAGGTAGCAAATAAGCAACAGAAGAGAATGCAGTCGCTCATCAGGTAGATCCAGAAACCAAAGACCTTATTGGTTCCCGCATCGTGGTGCCCATGCTCAGCGGCGTGGGCGTTTGTCTGCGTCAGAGTTTCAGTTGACATTTTTCAGCCCTGCTTTGGTAATTTCATCGAAATGCTGGTTTTCCAGTTTTTCGACTTCCGCAACCGGAACGTAGTAGTCCACGTCTTCGTCGAAGCTTTTCGCAATCCACGTCACGATCATGCCGGCAAAGCCGATAATCGCCATCCACCAGATGTGCCAGATCATCGCGAAACCAAACACCGTAGCGAAGGCGGCAATAACGATGCCCGCAGCGCTGTTACGCGGCATGTGGATTTCTTCGTAATGGGTTGGCTGTTTGTACGCCTCGCCTTTCTCTTTCATTTCCCAGAATGCATCACGTTCGTGAACCTGCGGCAGGTGGGCAAAGTTGTAGAAAGGAGGAGGAGAAGAAGTTGACCACTCCAGCGTACGGCCACCCCATGGGTCACCGGTCAGATCGCGGTTCTGCTCGCGGTCGCGGATAGAGACGTAGAACTGGATCAGCTGGCAAAGGATACCCAGAGCAATCAGCGCCGCACCGCAGGCTGCAACAACCAGCAGGGTGTGGAACTGTGGATCGATCTGCTGGCTGAGACGGCGGGTCATCCCCATGAAGCCCAGCACGTACAGCGGCATAAACGCCACGAAGAAGCCGATGATCCAGAACCAGAAGGCGCGTTTGCCCCAGGTTTCGTTCAGGGTAAAGCCAAAGGCTTTCGGCCACCAGTAGGTCAGGCCTGCGAAGCAGCCGAATACCACACCGCCGATAATCACGTTATGGAAGTGCGCAATCAGGAACAGGCTGTTATGCAGCACGAAGTCCGCGCCCGGTACCGCCAGCAGAACGCCGGTCATCCCACCGATAGAGAAGGTGACGACGAAACCAATGGTCCACAGCATCGCAGAGTTAAAGACGATGCGGCCTTGATACATGGTGAACAGCCAGTTGAAGATCTTCACGCCGGTTGGGATGGCGATGATCATCGTCGCAATACCGAAGAAGGCGTTAACGTTCGCACCGCTGCCCATGGTGAAGAAGTGGTGCAGCCAAACGATGAACGACAGAACGGTAATCGCGATGGTTGCCCACACCAGGGAGGTGTAGCCAAACAGACGCTTTTTAGAGAAGGTTGCCACTACTTCAGAGAACACGCCGAATACCGGCAGCACCAGGATGTAAACTTCCGGGTGGCCCCATGCCCAGATGAGGTTGATGTACATCATCATGTTGCCACCCATATCATTGGTAAAGAAATGGGTGCCAAGGTAGCGGTCAAGGGTCAGCAGTGCGACGGTCACGGTGAAGATTGGGAACGCGGCGATAATCAGTACGTTAGTACACAGCGAAGCCCAGGTGAACACCGGCATTTTGAACATGGTCATGCCAGGGGTACGCATGTTCAGGATCGTCACGAAGAAGTTAATACCCGTCAGCGTAGTACCAATACCGGAGAGCTGAAGCGCCCATATCCAGTAGTCGACGCCGACCCCCGGACTGTACTCAATGCCCGATAGCGGCGGATAGGCCACCCAGCCGGTCTGTGCGAATTCACCGACCCCAAGGGACAGGTTAACCAGCACTACGCCAACCACGGTGAACCAGAAGCTCAGGTTGTTCAGGAACGGGAAGGCCACATCACGCGCACCAATCTGCAACGGCACGACAAGGTTCATCAGACCGATAACAAAAGGCATCGCCACGAAGAAGATCATGATAACGCCGTGGGCGGTAAAGACCTGATCGTAGTGATGAGGCGGCAGGAAGCCTGCTTCCCCGGCGGAGGCCAGCACCTGCTGGCTACGCATCATAATGGCGTCGGCAAAGCCACGCAGCAGCATGACGATGGCAACGATGACGTACATGACGCCAAGACGTTTGTGGTCAACCGAGGTGAGCCACTCTTTCCATAAATATTCCCACTTACCGAAGTAAGTGATAGCCGCAAGTAGCGCCAGTCCCCCGACGATAATTGCTGCCACCGTAACCATGACAATGGGTTCATGGTATGGGACTGCATCCAGTGTAAGTTTTCCGAACATTTTTATTCCTCGGCCCCTTAGTGAGAGGTTTCCGCGTGACTCATGTCCATGCCTTCCATACCTTCGTGTGCCGCGTGCTCACCTTCAGGTTGGGTCATGTCCATGCTCTTCCCGTGCGCCATGAATTTGCCGATAACATCTTTGAACAAATCAGGTTTAACAGCGGAGAAGTATTCGACCTTGTTGTATTCGCTAGGCGCTGCCAGTTTCTCGTAGGTCGCCATATCGTTCATCACGGATGGAGACTGCTTAACTTTGGCAACCCATTGGTTAAAGGTGTTCATGTCCGGCGTGGCAATAGCTTTGAACTTCATGCCGGAGAAACCTTTCCCGCTGTAGTTAGACGAAATACCGTCGTAGGTGCCCGCTTCGTCGGCAATCAGGTGCAGCTTAGTCTGCATGCCTGCCATTGCGTAGATTTGGCTACCCAGGCGCGGAATAAAGAAGGAGTTCATCACCGAGTTAGAGGTGATTTTGAATTCCACCGGGGTGTTGGCCGGGAAGGCGATTTCATTCACCGTAGCAATACCCTGCTCCGGATAGATGAAGAACCACTTCCAGTCCATGGCGATAACTTCGATGGTCACCGGCTTCGCGTCGTGAACCAGAGGCTTGCTCGGCTCAAGGGCGTGGGTGGTTTTCCAGGTCAGTACCGCGAGGAAAATGATGATGAGGATGGGAATCGTCCAGACAACAGCTTCAACTTTGTTGGAGTGGGACCAGTTGGGGCTGTATTTGGCGTCTTTGTTGGATGCCCTGTACTTCCAGGCAAACCCGATAGCCATCGCGATAGCTGGGATAACGACAATCAACATCAGCCCGAGAGCCGTCAGTATCAATGAACGTTGTTCCAGTCCAATCTGTCCTTTGGGGTCAAGAAGTGCAGAATCACAACCGCTGAGTAAAAATGCGCCTGCGATTAAAGACAACCATCCCAAACTTTTATTGTATTTCCTGAGTCTCATTTAACGACCTCAATTCCAGGGAGCTCTATTGTCGTTTAAAGTGTGCCGGCATTTTACGGGAAGGTTACATTACTGTAAACATGAATGGCATAGTGTCAGTGGGGTGTTACCGGGTTCTGCCGTCAATGTCACACGAAATGCAACAAAATTGTAAAATCGCACGATCCATGCCTTCTGCCGCGAGTTATAACAAAAACCTATGTCGAAGGATACAGGTTGGGTCAATTGGTATAACCATTCATTTAAATAAACATTAAATTAACAATTTTGTATCAATTGTCGAACCTAAAATTTGCATAATAATTTCGCACCGGGCTGAATCGTTAAAGTCTAAGGGCGGGATTAACATTCTGCTAATAATTTAAAAAAATCCTCTGGCCCGGAATGAATAATTCCGGGAAAGAATATTTTGCTGATATTTTAAGCGTAATAATCACGCTGCTGAATAAATAGGGCGCGAGAAGGTTTACCTGAACGCTATAGCAGAGCCGTTTTTCGCAGTGAGAGGTAATCGAGGAGACCGCCAAATACGATCCCGCCAATGGCAAACAGGGCTCCCCATTCCAGCAGTTGAAGGTTAAACGCCCAGTTTGTCAGGCCCAGCGAGTTGGTTATCAGGATCACCAGCCAGACGGCAAGTAGCGCACAGCCTAACGTTAGTGCCCTAAGCGCAAAACGGTAGGCGGTGGCAAACTCGCTGCGCGGCATAAAGCTTTCGGTCCGCTGGGTATATTCCAGCGTGGATTTACACAGGAGCAGCAGCAGAATACCCGGTACGGCGGCAAAGACGGAGAACAAATAGAACGTTGGCCAGCCGTGCGCTTCCACAAACCAGCCCGCAATAGGCCCAACGTAAACCCGGCCCACCGCGGAAAGGGCTGAAAGCAAAGCAAACTGCGTGGCGGAAAACGATTTGTTGCACAGCGTCATCAGCAGCGCGACAAAGGCTGCCGTGCCCATCCCGCCGCAGAGATTTTCAAAGAAAACGGCCGTTGCCATGCTGAACATATGCTTGTCAGTAATCGACAGCAGCCAGTAACCTGCGTTGGAGACGCCCTGCAAAATGCCGAAGATCAGCAGCGCGCGGAACAGCGTGAGGCGCTGCATTAATACACCGCCGTAAAGAGCGCCGAGGATAGTGGCGAACAGACCGAGCGTTTTGTTGACCACGCCGACTTCGCCAGCGTCAAAACCTACGCCGCGTATCAGGAAGGTGGTTGTCAGGCTCATGGCGAAAGCATCGCCAAGCTTGTACATCACGATCAGCAGCAGAATCAGCCAGGCATTGTTACGGCCAAAAAAGTCCCGCAGCGGTTCAGCGACGGCCTGCTCAAGGCTGCGAGGAACCGGTATCGCATCGGTAGGTTCCGGAGCGAAAAACGTTGCGATGGTGCAGGGAACTAGCAGTGCGGCCATGAGCCAGTAGGTCGCCTGCCAGCCCAGATAACGATCGGCCAACCAGAGTGCAAGACCACCTGACACCAGCATCGCCAGGCGATAGCCCAGCACGCTGATGGCCGCGCCCGTGCCGCGCTCTTCCGCCGAGAGCACATCAGTTTTCCAGGCGTCGAACACGATATCTTGCGATGCTGAGCAAAATGCGATGATGACTGCCAGCGCCGCCATCCAGCGAAGCTGCGTGCCGGGCTCCAGGAACCCCATCGCCGCAATAGAAATCAACAGCAGAATTTGCGTAATCAGCAGCCAGCCACGGCGACGCCCGAGCAGCGGCGGCGTGTATCTGTCCATCACCGGCGACCAGAGAAACTTAAAGACGTAGGCCTGACCGACGAGAGAGAAGAAGCCGATGGTTTTCAGATCGATATTTTCGACCGTCATCCAGGCTTGCAGAGTCCCGGACGTCAGCGCAAGGGGGAGTCCGGAGGCGAAGCCCAGAATCAGAAGAATGGCCGATTTCGGCTGCTGGAAGATGCGTAAATACGGGTTGGACATGCTTTGCTCTGGCTATCGGCCCGCAGGTGCGGGCCGATGGGTGAAAAAATTAACGAGCGTTCTGCTTAATAAAGTCGTGAACGCTGGTGTCCTGCGCCATATCCGCAATGGTATCGGTCAGCACGGAGTTAACCGCGTTGGCGATATTCTGGTTGCTGGCCTGGAATGCGCCTTCCACGTTGTAGCTGGAACGGTAATTCTTCGTCATCTTATTGCCGTTCTGCGCGGTGGCGATAATCGAGATATCCGCTTTGGTCGCAATGTTGTAGCGGACGTTACCCTGGGAGACATCGGCATACAGCTGATTGACGACGATCTGCAAGGCAACCGGGCTGCTCGGGCCAATCATATAGCCGCGGGCGGTCATCTGTTTTTCCAGCACTTCCTGCAGCAGGAAACGCAGATCGCGCGATGGAGTCAGCGTCACCAATTGATTGTCACGGGTGACTTTGGCCAGCGCCTGGTCGGTACGCTGATCGGCACCGTTAATGCTAACGGTGACGCCCATCAGGCTCGGATCCTGCTGCGGCAGATTGATGGTTGGTGACACTTCGATGGTGGTCGGGGGTGTTGCACAGCTGGCCAGCATAAAAACGGCGACCAGCGGGAAGAATAATTTTTTTAACATGTTCGCTATCTCAATGTACTCAAAAGGGCGGGCAGAAAAAAACACGCCATCATAACACTGCGGCTGCCCAGTGGAAGGGCCTAACGCACGTAATTTCATCGCGTTGCGCTTTTTATAAGCGCTCGCAAAGCTATCAGACCCTTTTCCAGCCCAATAGTGCCGTAATAGCATTAAGCTACAGAGGCTTGGCATCAGAAATCAGACGAAAGCTAAATAATTGTTGGAATTACGTTATTAAAACGGTTAAAAGCGGCTAACATTTAAAGGGATGAGTGGCATCTCTGCGTTGTTGAGGAGAAAGTTCATGATGATTCGCGAGCAAATAGAAACAAAACTAAGGGCAGCGTTCGAACCCGTGTTCCTGGAAGTCGTGGATGAAAGCTATCGTCACAATGTCCCGGCTGGTTCTGAAAGCCATTTTAAAGTTGTACTGGTCAGCGATCGCTTTGTCGGCGAACGTTTTTTAAATCGCCACCGCATGATTTACGGCACCCTAAGCGAAGAACTTTCCAGCACCGTTCATGCTCTGGCCCTGCATACCTACACCATTAAAGAGTGGGAAGGCCTGCAGGACACTATTTTTGCTTCTCCGCCGTGTCGCGGGGCGGGCTCAATAGCCTGAAAATAACGTTTCAGGTTTGCAACTGAGGGAACTTTTCCTTTATGTTGCTATCTGTTTACTGTGTTTCTCAAAACGGCCTGCGGGCCGTTTTGTTTTGTCCTAAAAATCCCGTCGTCAGACAGGAATCAGGCAATAAATACCCTTGAAGTGTGAAAAAGGCCGCAGCGACGAAGTGTCGCCGTTCTCGACTCACTCTGGTGATGCCGCTATAATGCTGCGTCTTATTTTTCGGAATGTCTTCGGGACGATTCTGACGACAGGGAATGTGATTCTGATACAGAAGACATCCCGGTTCTGTGAAGCAAAATTGAAGGCTTCCAGAGTTGACCGAGCACTGTGATTTTTTGAGGTAACAAGATGCAAGTTTCAGTTGAAACCACTCAGGGCCTTGGCCGCCGTCTCACGATTACTATCGCTGCAGACAGCATCGAAACCGCTGTAAAAAGCGAGCTGGTCAACGTGGCAAAAAAAGTCCGTATTGACGGTTTCCGTAAAGGAAAAGTACCGATGACTGTCGTCGCTCAACGTTACGGTGCCTCTGTTCGCCAGGACGTTCTGGGCGAACTGATGAGCCGCAACTTCATTGATGCGATCATCAAAGAAAAAATCAATCCAGCCGGCGCGCCAAACTACGTGCCAGGCGAATACAAACTGGGCGAAGACTTCACTTACTCCGTTGAGTTCGAAGTGTACCCGGAAGTTGAGCTGCAGGGTCTGGAAGCTATCGAAGTTGAAAAACCAGTTGTTGAAGTGACCGACGAAGACGTTGACGCCATGTTGGACACCCTGCGTAAGCAGCAGGCAACCTGGAAAGAAACTGACGCCGCTGCTACTGCAGAAGACCGCGTAACTATCGACTTCACCGGTTCCGTTGACGGCGAAGTGTTCGAAGGCGGCAAAGCCTCCGACTTCGTACTGGCAATGGGCCAGGGTCGTATGATCCCTGGTTTCGAAGACGGCGTTGTTGGCCACAAAGCTGGCGAAGAGTTCACTATTGAAGTGACCTTCCCGGAAGATTACCACGCTGAAAACCTGAAAGGTAAAGCGGCCAAGTTCGACATCGTTCTGAAGAAAGTTGAAGAGCGCGAACTGCCAGAATTTACTGAAGAATTCATCAAGCGTTTCGGCGTTGAAGATGGTTCCGTTGCCGGTCTGCGTACTGAAGTGCGTAAAAACATGGATCGTGAGCTGAAAGGCGCGGTGCGTAACCGCATCAAGTCTCAGGCAATCGACGGTCTGGTTGACGCAAACAACATCGACGTTCCGGCTGCGCTGATCGACGGCGAAATCGACGTTCTGCGCCGCCAGGCTGCACAGCGTTTCGGTGGCAACGAGCAACAGGCTCTGGAACTGCCTCGCGAACTGTTCGAAGAGCAAGCTAAACGCCGCGTAGTGGTTGGCCTGCTGCTGGGCGAAGTGATTCGTACTCACGAACTGAAAGCTGACGAAGCTCGCGTTAACACTTTGATCGAAGAAATGGCTTCTGCCTACGAAGATCCGAAAGAAGTTGTTGAGTTCTACAGCAAGAACAAAGAGCTGATGGACAACATGCGTAATGTTGCTCTGGAAGAACAGGCTGTAGAAGCGGTTCTGGCGAAAGCGAAAGTTTCTGAAAAAGCGACTTCCTTCAGCGAACTGATGAACCAGCAAGCGTAAGCATAATTTTTGGCATCACCGCCAAAATTTTGCTGCATCAAGCCCGTCACCCACAGGTGGCGGGCTTTTTTTATCTGGCGCATCGCACTTTTACGACGAATTAAAGGAAGTTTCAGGGTTAGCGTATCAAGAAAAGGTTGTTATGCTTGAAACAGGGCAACCCCATCCCCATAACGTTGGGCATGGCTGAAAAACGACCCTGACTGATAATCCGTCCATGACAGGAACAGACGCAAGGAGCGTAGTCTTCTTTTCGCGTCTCAAGTAGAATCAGTACAGTAGGTTAGAAGGCTTAATTACTCCAGGAGACGGAAATGTCATACAGTGGCGAAAGAGATCAATTAGCACCCCATATGGCCCTGGTGCCGATGGTTGTTGAACAGACATCGCGTGGCGAGCGTTCATACGATATCTATTCCCGTCTGCTCAAGGAACGTGTCATCTTCATGACCGGACAGGTCGAAGACCACATGGCTAACCTGATTGTGGCGCAGATGCTGTTTCTGGAAGCGGAAAACCCGGAAAAAGACATCTATCTCTACATTAACTCACCGGGTGGCGTAATTACGGCGGGTATGTCGATTTACGATACCATGCAATTTATCAAACCAGACGTCAGCACCATCTGTATGGGACAGGCCTGCTCTATGGGGGCTTTCCTGCTGACTGCCGGTGCGAAGGGCAAACGTTTCTGTCTGCCTAACTCGCGAGTCATGATTCACCAACCGCTGGGCGGCTATCAGGGGCAGGCGACGGACATCGAAATTCATGCCCGCGAAATCCTGAAAGTAAAAGCCCGCATGAATGAACTGATGGCGCAACACACCGGTAAATCTCTGGAAGAAATCGAAAGAGACACCGAGCGTGACCGTTTCCTCGCTGCCAGCGAAGCGGTAGAGTATGGCTTAGTTGACTCCATCCTGACTCACCGTAACTAATGCCAGAAACAGCGGGCCGTATACTATAGTAAAAGTAGAGGCCCGGCTTTCACGCCTACGATTGGCTGTGCCGCAATAATGGCACTTGCGTCGTCCTGAACGGTGCAAAGAAACAGATAAGAGGTTTTGACTTTATGACAGATAAGCGCAAAGACGGTTCAGGCAAACTGCTGTACTGCTCTTTTTGCGGCAAAAGCCAGCATGAAGTGCGCAAACTGATTGCCGGACCGTCAGTGTATATCTGCGATGAGTGTGTCGATTTGTGTAACGACATCATTCGCGAAGAGATCAAAGAGGTCGCCCCGCACCGCGAACGCAGTGCGCTGCCGACCCCACACGAAATTCGCCACCATCTTGACGACTACGTTATCGGTCAGGAACAGGCGAAAAAGGTCCTGGCGGTGGCGGTTTATAACCACTACAAACGCCTGCGCAACGGCGACAGCACCAACGGTATCGAACTGGGCAAAAGTAACATTCTGCTCATCGGGCCGACGGGTAGCGGGAAAACCCTGCTGGCTGAAACCCTGGCGCGTTTGCTGGATGTGCCTTTCACCATGGCGGATGCCACTACGCTGACCGAAGCGGGCTACGTGGGTGAAGACGTAGAAAACATCATCCAGAAACTGCTGCAGAAATGCGACTACGACGTGCAGAAAGCCCAGCGCGGTATCGTTTATATCGATGAGATTGACAAAATCTCCCGCAAATCTGACAACCCGTCCATCACCCGCGACGTCTCCGGTGAAGGTGTACAGCAGGCGCTGCTGAAACTGATCGAAGGTACCGTTGCCGCGGTTCCGCCGCAGGGCGGCCGTAAGCATCCACAGCAAGAGTTCCTGCAGGTTGATACCTCCAAGATTCTGTTTATCTGCGGCGGTGCGTTTGCAGGCCTCGACAAAGTCATCGCTAACCGCGTTGAAACCGGCTCTGGCATTGGCTTTGGCGCAACGGTTAAAGGCAAGTCTGAGAAAGCGAGCGAAGGCCAGCTGCTCGGCCAGGTTGAGCCAGAAGATCTGATCAAATTTGGTCTGATCCCTGAGTTCATCGGTCGTTTGCCGGTTGTGGCAACCCTGAGTGAGCTGAGCGAAGACGCGCTGATCCAAATCCTGAAAGAGCCGAAAAATGCCCTGACCAAGCAGTATCAGGCACTCTTCAATCTGGAAGGCGTGGAGCTGGAATTCCGTGACGAAGCGCTGGATGCTATCGCCAAGAAAGCGATGGCGCGTAAAACCGGTGCTCGCGGCCTGCGTTCTATCGTCGAGGGCGCACTGCTCGATACCATGTACGACCTGCCTTCTATGGAAGACGTCGAAAAAGTGGTGATCGACGAGTCCGTTATCGATGGCCAGACCAAGCCGCTATTAATTTACGGCAAGCCGGAAGCGCAGCAGGCATCCGGTGAATAATTCGCCAAAATAACCAGTCAGTTAGTATAAAAAGGGGGATTTTTATCCCCCTTTTATTTTTCCTGCATTCCTGCCATTGAATGTGCGGGAAACATCCCAATATACTGACTTACTTGTTGGTGATGCCATGAGAGCGGAGGCGTCGCCCCATCACCTGGCGGAAATTAAACTAAGAGAGAGCTCTATGAATCCTGAGCGTTCTGAACGCATTGAAATCCCCGTATTGCCATTGCGCGATGTGGTGGTTTATCCGCACATGGTTATTCCACTGTTTGTTGGGCGTGAAAAATCCATTCGCTGCCTGGAAGCGGCCATGGACAACGATAAAAAAATCATGCTGGTGGCGCAAAAAGAGGCCTCAACGGATGAGCCAGGGGTAAACGACCTGTTCTCCGTGGGCACCGTTGCGTCCATTTTGCAGATGCTGAAGCTGCCGGACGGCACCGTCAAAGTGCTGGTGGAAGGCTTACAGCGTGCGCGTATTACCACGCTGTCAGACAATGGCGATCATTTCGCCGCCCAGGCTGAATACCTCGACTCGCCGGTTATTGAAGAGCGTGAGCAGGAAGTCCTGGTACGCACGGCTATTAATCAGTTTGAAGGCTACATCAAGCTGAACAAAAAAATCCCGCCGGAAGTGCTGACGTCGCTGAACAGCATCGACGATCCTGCACGTCTGGCTGACACCATTGCCGCGCATATGCCGTTGAAACTGACGGACAAACAGTCAGTGCTTGAGATGTCCGATATCAATGAACGTCTTGAATATCTGATGGCGATGATGGAATCCGAAATCGATCTGCTGCAGGTTGAGAAGCGCATTCGTAGCCGCGTGAAAAAGCAGATGGAAAAGAGCCAGCGCGAGTACTATCTGAACGAGCAAATGAAAGCGATTCAGAAAGAACTGGGCGAAATGGACGACGCGCCGGATGAAAATGAAGCGCTGAAACGCAAAATCGACGCGGCTAAAATGCCGAAAGAAGCGCGTGAAAAAACCGAAGCCGAGCTGCAAAAACTGAAAATGATGTCGCCAATGTCCGCGGAAGCAACCGTGGTGCGTGGCTACATCGACTGGATGGTGCAGGTTCCGTGGAACGCGCGCAGCAAAGTGAAAAAAGACCTGCGTCAGGCTCAGGAAGTTCTGGATACCGATCACTACGGTCTGGAACGCGTGAAAGACCGCATCCTGGAATACCTCGCAGTGCAAAGCCGTGTGAACAAGCTGAAAGGGCCAATTCTGTGCCTGGTTGGGCCTCCAGGCGTGGGTAAAACCTCACTGGGCCAGTCCATCGCTCGCGCAACCGGTCGCAAATACATTCGTATGGCGCTGGGCGGCGTACGTGATGAAGCTGAAATCCGCGGTCACCGTCGCACCTACATTGGTTCGATGCCGGGCAAGCTGATTCAGAAAATGGCGAAAGTGGGCGTCAAAAACCCGCTATTCCTGCTTGATGAGATCGATAAAATGTCTTCGGACATGCGTGGCGATCCGGCTTCGGCCCTGCTGGAAGTGCTCGATCCTGAACAGAACGTGGCGTTTAACGATCACTATCTGGAAGTCGATTACGATCTCAGCGACGTGATGTTTGTGGCGACATCCAACTCCATGAACATTCCGGCTCCGCTGCTGGATCGTATGGAGGTCATTCGTCTTTCCGGTTACACCGAAGACGAAAAGCTGAACATCGCAAAACAGCATTTGCTGCCGAAGCAGATTGAGCGTAACGCCCTGAAAAAAGGCGAGTTGACGGTTGAAGATAGCGCGATTACCGGCATCATCCGTTACTACACTCGTGAAGCCGGCGTGCGTAGTCTGGAACGCGAGATTTCCAAACTGTGTCGCAAAGCGGTTAAACAGCTGCTGCTGGATAAAACGCTCAAGCACATCGACATCAACGGCGACAACCTGAAGGATTTCCTCGGGGTTCAGCGCTTTGACTACGGTCGTGCCGACAGCGAAAACCGCGTAGGGCAGGTCACCGGCCTGGCATGGACAGAAGTGGGCGGCGATCTGCTGACCATCGAAACCGCATGCGTACCGGGTAAAGGCAAACTGACCTATACAGGCTCTCTGGGCGAGGTTATGCAGGAATCAATCCAGGCCGCGCTGACCGTTGTGCGTGCAAGGGCAGAGAAATTAGGCATTAACGGTGACTTCTACGAAAAACGTGATATCCACGTTCACGTTCCTGAAGGGGCAACGCCGAAAGATGGCCCAAGCGCCGGTATCGCAATGTGTACTGCACTGGTGTCTTGTTTGACGGGCAATCCGGTGCGTGCCGACGTGGCAATGACCGGTGAAATCACCCTGCGTGGCCAGGTTCTGCCAATCGGCGGTTTGAAAGAAAAACTGCTGGCAGCACACCGCGGCGGCATTAAAACTGTGCTGATTCCGGATGAGAATAAACGCGATCTGGAAGAGATTCCGGACAACATTCTCGCCGATCTGGACATCCACCCGGTAAAACGTATTGAGGAAGTTCTGACTCTCGCATTGCAGAATGAACCGTACGGAATGCAGGTTGTGACCGCAAAATAGTGACCTGACGCAAATACAGTCAACAAAATCAGAGCTGGTAGGTGAATTGTCACTTGCCAGCTTTTTTTTGTCTCGCTAAGTTAGACAGCGGTTGGTATGTCACTCACGACGGATGTTGTGCGGGCATGACAGGCCTGATATAACTGCTGCGCGGTCGTGCTTTGAAGGATAGGGGTACGATATAAATAATAATGAGAGGAAGAGAACAGTGAACAAATCTCAACTGGTAGACAAAATTGCCGCAGGTGCTGATATTTCTAAAGCAGCGGCTGGACGTGCGTTAGATGCTGTCATCGCTTCTGTTACCGAATCTCTGCAGTCCGGGGAAGACGTGGCACTGGTTGGCTTTGGTACCTTTGCTGTTAAAGAGCGTGCTGCCCGTACAGGCCGCAACCCTCAGACCGGTAAAGAGATCACCATCGCTGCAGCGAAAGTCCCAGGTTTCCGTGCGGGTAAAGCGCTGAAAGACGCGGTTAACTGAGTTTTCGCCCAGTTTATTGACCTAAACCGTAAAGCTTTGTCAGAGGCGCATCATCAGATGTGCCTTTTTTGTTTTTGGCTGCCTAATTTTACGCTTGCTTGATGATTTGAGGCGGGTTTCTTGTCACAATACCCCCTTGCGCGCAGCGGTACAGCAGTACGCGTTATCAGGGATGCCATTTAGCGACTGCGCAGGGTTTACCATTCACACTACAGTGGAGTGTTGTTACACCATGATGGACAATTTACGTACGGCGGCCAATCACGTCGTACTCAAGATAATCTTCGGTATCATTATCGTGTCATTCATTTTGACTGGCGTGGGTGGTTACCTGAGCGGCGGCGGTGCCAACTACGCCGCAAAAGTGAATGGCCAGGAGATTGGTCGCGGGCAGTTTGAAAATGCGGTGGCCAGCGAACGTAATCGCCAGCAGCAGCAGCTGGGCGATCAGTTCTCGGCTCTGGCTTCCAGCGAAGGCTACATGCAGCAGATGCGCCAGCAGGTACTGTCCCGCATGATCGACGAAGCTTTGATGGACCAGTACGCCAAACATCTTGGCCTGGGCATCAGCGACGAACAGGTCAAGCAGGCCATCTTTAAAGAACCCGCTTTCCAGAATAACGGCAAATTCGACAACGCTCGTTTTTCCTCCATCGTCGGCAACATGGGCATGACGACGGATCAGTACGCGCAGGCGCTGCGTAACCAGCTGACCACCCAGCAGCTGATTAACGCGATTGTGGGCACAGACTTCATGCTGACCGGCGAAACGGACGAACTGGCCGCGCTGGTTTCGCAGGAGCGCGTGGTGCGTGAAGCCACCATCGACGTAAACGCGCTGGCTGCGAAGCAGGAAGTTTCCGAACAGGAAATGACCAACAGCTACCAGCAGAACAAAAACAGCTTTGTGGCTCCGGAGCAGTTCCGGGTGAGCTACATCAAGCTGGACGCGGCCTCCATGCAGGAAACCGCCACTGATGAAGACGTTCAGTCTTACTACGACCAGCATCAGGACGAATTCACCCAGCCGCAGCGCAATCGCTACAGCGTGATTCAGACCAAAACCGAAGCTGAAGCCAAAGCTATTCTGGACGAGCTTAACAAGGGCGGCGACTTTGCTGCTCTGGCAAAAGCTAAATCAGCCGATATCATTTCCGCCCGCAACGGCGGCGACATGGGCTGGCTGGAAGAAGGCACGACCCCTGATGAGCTGAAAAATGCCGGTCTGAAAGATAAAGGCCAGCTTTCTGGCGTGATTAAATCCTCCGTTGGTTTCCTGGTGGCCCGTCTGGATGATGTTCAGCCTGCACAAACCAAGCCGCTGAGCGAAGTCCGTGATGCTATCGCCAGCAAGGTGAAGCAGAACAAGGCTATTGATGCCTACTACGCCCTGCAGCAGAAGGTGAGCGATGCAGCCAGCAACGATAACGAATCTCTGGCGGGCGCTGAGCAGGTTGCGGGCGTTAAGGCCGTTGAAACGGGCTGGTTCGGCCACGACAATCTTCCTGCAGAGCTGAATTTCAAACCTGTTTCAGACGCCATCTTCAACGGCGGCCTGGTAGGCGAAAACGGCACCCCGGGCAGCAATTCAGACATCATCACCGTTGACGGCGACCGGGCGTTTGTTCTGCGCGTGACCGAGCATAAACCGGAAGCGGTTAAACCGCTGGCGGAAGTTCGCGAGCAGGTGATTGCTCAGGTTAAACATCGCAAAGCCGAACAGCAGGCAAAACTACAGGCGGATAAGCTGCTCACCGAGCTGAAACTGGGCAAGGGCGACGAAGCGATGAAAGCGGCTGGCCTGAGCTTTAGCGCGGCTAAAACGCTGACGCGTACCGGTCAGGATCCGATTAGCCAGGCGGCCTTTGCTTTGCCACTGCCGGCGAAAGATAAACCGGGCTACGGCGTGGCCAACGATATGCAGGGTAACGTTGTTCTGCTGGCGCTGGATGAAGTGAAAGCGGGCACCATGCCAGCCGAACAGAAAAAAGCGATGGTGCAGGGCATCACTCAAAATAACGCGCAGGTTACTTTCGAAGCGCTAATGAGCACCCTGCGTAAAGAAGCGAAGATCAAGATGGGCGACGTGGCTAATCAGCAGTAATCCTCAGCGTTTCTCGCAGTTCGCTGCAACGTAGTGCAAAAATTAAAGGCCGCTTACGCGGCCTTTTCCACATTTGAACATTGACGTTTGTTCGCGCTTTTTTCTCCTTGTATGGTGGCTTCGCTGTCAAACACAAGGAGGAAACAGCATGAAAACAGGAATCAATGCCCTTTATTTAACCCTCGCACTCATCGGCGCAAGCGGCTACTCCCCGGCGCATGCCACGCAGACAAATGCAAAACCTGATGCGGTGCCGCAGATTTCAACCAGGGTTGAAAAGCCGGTGCCACCAGCCCCGGCAGGCAAGGCGTCTGAAGGAAAATCCGTCGATCTCAGCGAAAATATCGTCAGCATAAACACCGGCAGCGCCGAAGATCTCGCTCGGATCATGAATGGCGTCGGGTTGAAAAAAGCCCAGTCCATCGTGAACTACCGCGAGGAGTTCGGCCCTTTTAAGGAACTCGATCAACTGCAGGAGGTGCCAGGGATTGGCGGCGCGCTGGTGGAACGAAACCGCCAGCACATTAAACTTTGATGGATAGTGCGGCAGGGCTCGCGTAACAGGGAATATTTGCTACGCTGAATGACAGGTCGTACCAGTTGGTGCGACCTGATCATCTTACCTGCTGATTAAAATTAAAAGGTCATCGCGCTATGCAGACACAAATTAAAGTTCGTGGTTACCACATGGACGTCTACCAGCATGTGAACAACGCTCGCTATCTGGAGTTTCTGGAAGAGGCCCGCTGGGAAGGGCTGGAAAACGCTTCCGGCTTCAAATGGATGACGGAACACAACATTGCCTTCATCGTTGTGAATATCAATATCAGCTATCGTCGTCCGGCGGTGCTGGGCGACGTGCTGCGCATTACCAGCACGCTGCAACAGCTAAACGGTAAAAGCGGCGTGTTAAGCCAGGTTGTGACGCTTGAACCTGAAGGGCAAATTGTGGCAGATGCGCTGCTGACGTTCGTCTGTATCGATCTTAAGACGCAGAAATCGCTGCCGATTGAAGGGGAACTGCGCGAGAAGCTTGAGGAAATGATGGAGTGAGGCACAGGGCGTGGCAACCTCCACGCCCAACTCGCTTATTGAAGCCCGGTTTTCTTTTTCATCGCGGCCATCACGCCCGGCTTGTCCGCCTGATAGTGATTCAGTCCGTTAGCGCGCAGGTTACAGGCCGCACATTCGCCGCAGCCGTCGCCCTGAATACCGTTGTAGCAGGTCAGCGTTTCCTGGCGCACTAAATCAAGGTGCTGCCAGTAGTCCGCCAGCGCCCAGGTTTCTGCTTTATCCAGCCACATTAGCGGCGTTTCGAAGCGGATATCGCGGGCCATACCTAAGCTAACCGCGTGATTGAGCGCCTTCACGAATTCGTCGCGGCAGTCCGGGTAGCCAGAAAAGTCCGTTTCGCACACGCCGGTGATGACCGCCTCAGCTTCAACCTGGTAGGCGTAAATGGCCGTCAGCGTCAGGAAGAGAATATTGCGGCCGGGCACAAAGGTGCTCGGTATACCGCTTTCCTGCGGATCGTAATTGGGCACCGGAATGCTGTCGCGCGTCAGGCTGCTGACGGCCAGTTCATTCAGCAGGGTGACATCCAGCACTTTATGGGCGCGGGCGCCGAGCTTAATCGCCAGTTCGCGGGCAACGTCAATTTCGGCACGATGGCGCTGGCCATAGTCAAAGGTCACGCAGTGGACTTCGTCATACTGCTGTAAAGCCTGAATCAGGCAGGTGGTGGAGTCTTGCCCGCCGCTGAAGACGACAACTGCACGTTTCATGGGTGATCCTGTTATTCAAAGCAATTCTGGAATGGCGCTATGGTAACGCCGTCGCGCGTGGCTGCCCAGCTTCTTCACGTCATTGACGGCGGCGGCAGCCAGGCCTGGGTAAAGTCAAACCAGCCCCAGGCGTTCAGCTCAATGCCGTTTACGCCCGGCGGAGCGCTGATTTGATAGCGATAGTTAAACAGCGGCGTGACGATGGCATCGTGCATTAGCTCGCCGAACACCTGCTGCAGGCCAGCATAGCGCGCCGTATCATCCCGGTGGATCTGCACCGCGTCCAGCGTGGTCTGCAAATGCGAGTATTGGCCGGGAGTAAAAATATGCGGCCAGAGCACATCGCTGCGTAGCCATTGCTCCAGGGTATATTCAGGTGCTTCGCCTATCAGCCGGTCGCCCATGACCAAATCGGCCTCGGCGAGCCTCTCGCAGCCAGCCCAGTTTTTGGCGTCGTGGAAAATAATCGTCAGTTCACAGCCGAGCGTGGCCAGGTACTGTTTCAGCTGCTGGGCCATGACGTGCAGCTCAACCGGCAGGTGGTAAATCAGCGTCAGCCGATCGGGAAGATCTGCTGCCGGGCTATCTTTCCACTCGGGCATCTTCCAGCCGGGGATCATCTCCGTGCTTGGGGTAATCAGAGACTCTTCGACGGGCAGCGAGCCGATCACTTCGTGTTGCCTGACGATTTGCATTAGCGTCCGGGCCTGAGCGGTCGTCATCTTGCCATTCTGCTTGATCGCCAGATAGCAAAATCCGAGGCTGATGCTTTTTCTTACCGGGCGCAGATGCACCAGCTCATCCTCCTGGCCAATGGCGATTTGCACCGGATGGCGACAGCTGGTGCCAAGGGCGGTATCGAAAAGCTGCGGCGTTATCCAGTATTCCACCGCCTTCAGAAGCGGATGATTCAGATGGAAGCTTTCATGACTTTCGATGCGCACCAGATTTTCCCTGAAGCTGGCAATGCGGAATGCCCCGCAGCCAAGCTGCGTATCCTCGGGGTGAGCAAGGCGGCTGCAATAGCTCGCCAGGCGGAAGGGCAGCCAGTAATCAGGATGATGCAGCACAAAGCGCAGGCACTGAGCGTGGGGTTGCTCGATGGTTTTGACGCTCACAAACAGGCGGCGCATAGCCGGGATGGCCAGCAGCATCAGCAGGCGCTGCTGGAGCTGTGCCGTTTCAACCGGCTCGCCGTTGTGCCAGTGCAGCGTGGAGCGAATAAAAAAGTGCCAGCTCAGCCCGTCGTCGGAAACCTGCCAGTGGTGGGCAAGGTCGGGCTGCGGCACGGGGATATTGGTTACAAACCGCGTCAGGCCGGAAAATATCTGCCCGGCAAGGTGCTGTTCGGCCCGGCCCGGCAGGAAACCGGGCTTGAGGTGCTCAAGCGGGCGGTAATAGGGAATACGCAGCGTCGGCGTATCGTTTTGCCACTGTCCGCCAAGAAAAGGCTGCAGCAGGTGACGAAGCTGCTCCGGGGCGATTTGCGCCAGCTCGAGGGCATTCTGGTGCTGCCCTTTGTGCAGCACTTCTTCCATCATTCCCGAGCGCACGCTGTCCGGCGTAACGAGGAAAGTCAGCTCGCCGCGTTTACCGCGTCCTGACTGTGCCCGCCACGTCAGCCAGCCTGCATCTTCGAGCTGCTTGAGCAGGGTTCGCACATGCCGCTCGCTGCAAAAACAGCGGCCGGCCAGCTCTGCCACGGTAGCCTGGACCGACTCCCCGGCGGAGGGCTGCCACAGTCTTTGGTACTGATTGAGTCGATTTAAAAGGCGCATAGCATAAACCCGGAACGATTTTCGGAAAGTATTCACTATTACTTCCGTATATACCAGGCAATACTGTCCCTCATCTTTGTAGGGGCACAAATCGGGAGTTTTCATGGCACGTCTGGCTGCATTTGATATGGACGGCACGTTACTGATGCCAGACCATCATCTTGGGGAAGAGACTTTGCGTACGCTGCGGCGTCTGCGCGAAGAACGCCAGATGACCCTTGCCTTTGCCACCGGGCGCCACGTGCTTGAAATGCGCCATATTCTCGGCGCAAAAGACCTCGAAGCCTTTCTGATTACCGGTAACGGCACGCGCATTCACAATACGCAGGGCGAGCTGCTGCACCGGCAGGATCTCACGGCAGAAGCAGCCGAAACCGTTATTTGCGGGAAATGGGAAACCAAAGCCAGCCTGCACGTTTTCAACGATACCGGCTGGCTGACGCAGCAGGACATCCCCGAAATGCTCCACGCCCACGTTTACAGCGGCTTTAAATATCGGCTGGCGGATCTGCAAAACTTGCCGAAGGACGAAGTCACCAAAATTTGCTTCTGCGGCGATCACGACGATTTACGCCGCCTTCAGGTTCAGCTTAGCGAAGCGCTGGGCGACAGCGCGTTCCTGTGTTTTTCTGCGGTGGATTGCCTGGAAGTGCTGCCGGTTGGCTGCAACAAAGGGGCTGCGCTGAGCAGGTTAAGCGAGCATCTGGGCCTGACAATGCAGGACTGCATGGCGTTTGGCGATGCGATGAACGACCGGGAAATGCTTTCCTCCGTCGGCCACGGCCTGATTATGGGCAACGCGATGGCCCAGCTAAAGGCCGAGCTTCCTCATTTACCCGTGATTGGCCACTGCAAAAGCCAGGCGGTTTCACACTATTTGACTCATTGGCTGGATACACCAAACCTTACTTATTCCCCCGAATGACAAGGCATTTCAGCAGGCCGGGCTAACTACCCGGCCATTTTTTTACTACATAAGCTTGTGAAGCTCCATGCGCCACGGCTGCAAATCACCGATATTCACCTGCACCCACTCTTCGTTGTAATAGGTTTCCAGATAGCGCTCGCCGCTGTCGCACAGCAGCGTCACAATCGAACCGTGGCGGCCTTCGTTACGCATGCGAACGGCCATTTGCAGCGCGCCCCACATGTTGGTTCCCGTTGATGCACCTACTTTTCTGCCCAGTACGCTTTCCAGCCATTGCATGGTTGCCACGCTTGCGGCGTCCGGGACGCGCATCATTTCATCGATCGCATCCGGGATGAAGGAGGGCTCACAGCGCGGACGCCCGATGCCTTCAATCTTGCTGCCGATTTTGCTGCTCAGGCTGCAGTCACGCTGTTGCCAGTAGTCAAGGAACACGGAATTGAGCGGATCGACAACCAGCAGCCGCGTAGGATGCCCCTGATAGCGTAGATAGCGGCCAATCGTGGCTGACGTGCCGCCGGTGCCCGCGCTCATCACGATGTAGTCCGGCACCGGATGAGGTTCATGTTCCATCTGGCGGAAAATGCTGTCGGCGATGTTGTTATTGCCGCGCCAGTCGGTGGCGCGCTCGGCGTAGGTAAACTGATCCATATAATGGCCGTTCAGCTCGCGGGCCAGCATTTCAGAGGCCGCGTAGATTTCGCAGGCGCTTTCGACAAAGTGGCAGCGCCCGCCGTAAAACTCGATTTGTTCAACCTTGCGCTTCGCGGTGCAGGCCGGCATGACGGCGATAAACGGCAGGCCCAGCAGGCGGGCAAAATAGGCCTCGGAGACGGCGGTTGAGCCTGAAGACGCTTCGATAATCGTCGTGCCTTCTTTAATCCAGCCGTTGCATAAACCGTAGAGAAATAATGACCGCGCCAGGCGGTGCTTCAGGCTGCCGGTTGGATGAGTGCTTTCATCCTTCAGGTACAGTTGAATGCCCGGAAAACCCGGCAGGGCAAGGCGAATAAGGTGCGTGTCCGCCGAGCGCTGATAATCGGCGTTAATTTCGCTAATGGCGTGGTTTACCCAGGTGCTGGTCATGGTCGTTATCCGTTTGTCTATTTGTGCTTAGCCTAAAGCAAAAAGAGGATAAAAAAGTTGCCTTTTGGCCTTCGTGAGGCTTTCATTGGAGAAATTATTTCTCCCTGAGGCTGCTATGTTAGATAAAATTGACCGCAAGCTGCTATCCTTGTTGCAGCAGGACTGCACCCTCTCTTTGCAGGCGCTGGCCGATGCCGTTAATCTGACCACCACGCCCTGCTGGAAACGCCTGAAAAAGCTCGAAGACGACGGCGTTATACGGGCGAAAGTTGCCCTGCTGGACCCCGAGAAGCTTGGCCTCGGCCTCACGGCTTTTGTCCTGATAAAAACCCAGCAGCACAGCAGCGAGTGGTACTGCAAATTTGTCTCCGTGGTGGAGGATATGCCGGAAGTGCTTGGCTTCTGGCGCATGGCTGGAGAATACGACTACCTGATGCGAGTCCAGGTGGCGGACATGAAACGCTATGATGACTTTTACAAACGGCTGGTGAACGGTATTCCGGGCTTAGCGGATGTGACTTCGAGTTTCGCCATGGAACAGATAAAATACACCACAGCTTTGCCGATAAGCAGCTAATCCCTCTGGTTTGACGCTTTTCGGTACTTCAACTGGCCCTCGTCGGCCAACAGTAAATCAGGAATAAAACCGCGTGCGATTATTTGCTCAATTAAGCTGGTACTTTACCCGGGAATGGCGACGCTATCTCGGGGCGGTGCTCCTGCTTATCATCATTGCCATCCTGCAGCTCGTGCCGCCGAAACTGGTTGGCGTGATTGTGGACGGCGTCACCGGGCAGCGTCTCAGCGGACGGGAAGTGCTGATGTGGCTTGGCGTGATGGTCTTGATTGCTATCGTGGTTTATGCGCTACGCTACGTCTGGCGCGTGCTGCTGTTCGGCGCATCCTACCAGCTCGCCGTTGAGCTGCGCGAAGATTACTACCGGCAGCTCAGCCGACAGCATCCTGAATTCTATCTTCGTCATCGCACGGGCGACCTGATGGCGCGCGCAACCAACGACGTTGACCGCGTGGTGTTTGCCGCTGGTGAAGGCGTGCTGACGCTGGTGGATTCTCTGGTGATGGGCTGTGCGGTGCTGATTGTGATGTCGACCCAGATTAGCTGGGAGCTGACGCTGCTCGCTCTGCTGCCGATGCCGGTGATGGCCCTCGTTATCAAACGCTATGGCGACCAGCTGCACCAGCGCTTTAAGCTGGCCCAGGCGGCGTTTTCCACCCTGAACGACCGCACCCAGGAAAGTATGACCAGTATCCGCATGATCAAAGCCTTTGGCCTGGAAGACCGGCAGTCGTCGCTGTTTGCCTCCGAGGCGGAAGACGCAGGGAAAAAGAATATGCGCGTGGCGCGGGTGGATGCCCGCTTCGATCCCACGATTTACATTGCGATTGGCGCGGCAAACCTGTTGGCCGTTGGCGGCGGCAGCTGGATGGTCGTTCAGGGCACGCTTACGCTCGGGCAGCTCACCAGCTTCACCATGTATCTGGGCCTGATGATCTGGCCGATGCTGGCGCTGGCGTGGATGTTCAATATCGTCGAACGCGGCAGCGCCGCCTACAGCCGCATTCGCAGCATGCTGGAAGAAGCCCCGTCGGTGAAGGACGGCGAGCAGGAAGCGCCAGCCGGGCGCGGTGAAGTCCAGGCCAATATTCACGCATTCCACTATCCGCAGGCGGCCCAGCCGACGCTGGAAAACGTTTCTTTCACCCTAAAACCCGGCGGCATGCTGGGCCTGTGTGGCCCAACGGGGGCGGGGAAAAGCACCATTCTGTCACTGCTTCAACGTCATTTTGATATTGACCAGGGTGATATCCGCTTCCACGACGTGCCGCTAGTTCGCCTGCGGCTGGACTCCTGGCGCAGCCGCCTGGCGGTAGTCAACCAGACGCCGTTTCTGTTTTCCGACACCGTGGCGAACAACATCGCGCTGGGCAAGCCGAACGCCACGCAGCAGGAGATTGAGCACGTTGCGAAGCTTGCCAGCGTGCATGATGACATTTTGCGCCTGCCGCAGGGTTATGAAACCGAAGTGGGCGAACGCGGAGTGATGCTTTCGGGCGGGCAAAAACAGCGTATTTCTATCGCTCGCGCGCTGCTGCTGGACGCTGAAATTCTGATTCTGGACGATGCGCTTTCCGCCGTTGATGGCCGCACCGAGCATCAAATTCTCCACAACCTGCGTCAGTGGGGTGAAAACCGCACGGTGATTATTAGCGCGCACCGCCTGTCGGCGCTGACCGAAGCGAGCGAAATTCTGGTGATGCAGCACGGGCACGTTGCCCAGCGTGGAAACCACGATTCTCTGGCTGCACAGCCGGGCTGGTATCGGGATATGTATCGCTATCAGCAGCTGGAAGCCGCGCTGGACGAGGCGCCAGAGGCAAGCGAAGAGGAGGCCCAGGCCGATGCGTAAGTTACAAAAGCAGTGGCCGACGATCAAACGCCTGCTGGCCTACGGCTCGCCGTGGCGCAAACCGCTTGCGGGGGCGGTGGTGATGCTGTGGATTGCGGCGGCGGCGGAAGTCACCGGCCCGATTCTGGTCAGCTATTTTATTGACAATATGGTGTCGCAAAACCGCCTGCCAGTGGCGCTGGTGGCCGGGCTTGCGACGGCATACCTGCTGCTTTCCATCACGGCGGCGGGGCTGCACTACTGGCAGGCGCTGCTGTTTAACCAGGCGGCGGTGGGCGTGGTTCAAAAGCTGCGCACCGACGTTATGGACGCCGCGCTGCGCCAGCCGTTAAGCGCGTTCGATACTCAGCCCGTAGGGCAGCTCATTTCCCGCGTCACCAACGATACCGAGGTCATTCGCGATCTCTATGTCACCGTTGTGGCTACCGTCCTGCGCAGCGCGGCGCTGATAGGTGCGATGCTGGTGGCGATGTTCAGTCTCGACTGGCGAATGGCG
The DNA here is from genome assembly GCA_036489025.1 of Buttiauxella sp. Taxonomy (GTDB): domain Bacteria; phylum Pseudomonadota; class Gammaproteobacteria; order Enterobacterales; family Enterobacteriaceae; genus Dryocola. The sequence goes on along the minus strand of DASXGN010000052.1, from coordinate 7,759 downwards.
CTGGTCGCCGTCACTATCTTCCCGGCCGTTTTGATTGTGATGGTGATTTATCAGCGCTACAGCACGCCGATTGTGCGCCGGGTGCGCAGCTATCTGGCGGACATCAACGACGGCTTCAACGAAGTGATCAACGGGATGAGCGTTATTCAGCAGTTCCGCCAGCAGGCGCGCTTCGGCGAACGCATGGGCGCTGCGAGTCGTTCGCACTACCTGGCCCGCATGCAAACGCTGCGGCTGGACGGCTTCCTGCTGCGCCCGCTGCTCAGCCTGTTCTCGGCGCTGGTGCTTTGCGGGCTACTGATGCTGTTCGGCTTCACCTCGGTGGGCACTATTGAGGTGGGCGTGCTGTACGCGTTCATCAACTATCTTGGCCGCCTGAACGAACCGCTGATTGAGCTGACCACGCAGCAGTCCATGCTGCAACAGGCGGTGGTAGCCGGGGAGCGAGTGTTTGAACTGATGGACGGCAAACGTCAGGATTACGGCACCGACAGCAGGCTATTAGCCAGCGGCGATATTGCCGTGGACAACGTCTCGTTCGCATACCGGGGTGACCGTCTGGTGCTCCAGGATATCAATCTGGATATACCTTCGCGCAGCTTCGTGGCGCTTGTCGGGCATACCGGCAGCGGCAAAAGTACGCTGGCGAACCTGCTGATGGGCTACTACCCGCTTACCCGGGGTGAAATCCGTCTGGACGGGCGTCCTTTAGATTCGCTAAGCCATGACGCGCTGCGCCGTGGCGTTGCAATGGTGCAGCAGGACCCGGTGGTGATGGCAGACTCCTTCTTTGCCAACGTCACGCTTGGACGCGATATCAGCGAAGAGGCAGTCTGGCAGGCGCTGGAAACCGTCCAGCTGGCCGAGCTGGCCCGCACGATGGTGGACGGCATTCACACCCGCCTGGGCGAGCAGGGCAATAATCTTTCCGTCGGGCAGAAACAGCTGTTGGCGCTGGCGAGAGTGCTGGTCGATGCGCCGCAGATTTTGATTCTTGACGAAGCTACCGCGAACATCGATTCCGGCACCGAGCAGGCTATCCAGCGGGCGCTGACCATCGTGCGCGAACATACCACGCTGGTGGTGATTGCTCACCGCCTGTCGACGATTACCGATGCGGATACCATTCTGGTGCTGCATCGCGGGCAGTCAGTAGAGCGGGGCACCCACGCCGAGCTGCTGGCGGCACAGGGCCGCTACTGGCAGATGTATCAGCTTCAGCTGGCGGGGGAAGAGCTGGCCGCCGCCACGCGCGAGGAATCGCTCATCGCCTGATGCACCAGAATCACGCATAAAACCAGCGGCAATCTTCGCTGGTGCAAAAAACCAACGCGCCATGCACCAGCATGGTGCGTTTTTTTATCCCAGGAACAATCCGAATCTCCGTCACATTTTCCCCTCTTCCTGCAACCCCGTAAAACCGCTGAATCGCGGGCTGCAAGCGCCAGATTTTTATTCCTGGCACGGGCCTTGCTTTGTATCAATCGTGAAGCCGTGCCATCACCCAATTCTGACTGGAGGGGATCTATGAAGCTGGTTACCGTGGTAATCAAACCGTTCAAACTCGAAGACGTGCGTGAAGCGCTGTCTTCCATCGGTATTCAAGGGCTGACCGTCACCGAAGTCAAAGGCTTCGGTCGGCAGAAGGGTCATGCAGAGCTGTACCGCGGGGCGGAATACAGCGTCAATTTCCTGCCAAAGGTGAAAATTGATATTGCGATTGCCGATGACCAGCTTGATGAAGTCATTGATGTGATCTCGAAAGCCGCCTACACCGGCAAAATCGGTGACGGCAAAATTTTTGTTGCCGAACTGCAACGCGTTATCCGCATTCGTACCGGCGAAGCCGACGAAGCTGCACTGTAAACAGGCCCATCGTGAAAGGGACAGAAAAAATGAAGAAACTTGCCTCTGCGTTAGGCGTTGTGGCCCTGGCCCTTGCGCCGACACTGGCCTTTGCCGCCCCGGCCGTTGCCGATAAAGCCGACAACGCTTTTATGATGATCTGCACCGCGCTGGTGCTGTTTATGACCATCCCCGGGCTTGCGCTGTTTTACGGCGGCCTGATTCGTTCTAAAAACGTGCTGTCGATGCTGACGCAGGTTTCGGTCACCTTCGCGCTGGTCTGCGTGCTGTGGGTGGTGTACGGCTACACGCTGGCCTTCGGTACCGGCGGCAGCTTCTTCGGTAATTTTGACTGGGTGATGCTTAAAAATATCAAGCTCACCGCGCTGATGGGGTCGTTCTATCAGTATATCCACGTGGCGTTTCAGGGCTCATTTGCCTGCATCACCGTCGGGCTGATTGTCGGCGCGCTGGCCGAACGCATTCGTTTCTCCGCCGTGCTGATTTTTGTGGTGGTCTGGCTGACGCTTTCCTACGTGCCGATTGCGCACATGGTGTGGGGCGGTGGCCTGCTGGGGTCGCACGGTGCGATGGACTTTGCTGGTGGTACGGTCGTGCATATCAACGCCGCAGTGGCAGGCCTGGTGGGCGCCTATCTTGTGGGCAAGCGCGTAGGCTACGGCAAAGAAGCGTTCAAACCGCACAATCTGCCGATGGTCTTTATGGGCACTGCGATCCTCTATTTCGGCTGGTTCGGCTTTAACGCCGGGTCCGCCAGCTCCGCGAACGAAATCGCCGCTCTGGCCTTCGTTAACACGGTGGTGGCCACGGCCGCTGCGGTACTGGGCTGGATCTTCGGTGAGTGGGCGCTGCGCGGCAAGCCTTCTCTGCTGGGGGCGTGTTCCGGGGCCATCGCAGGCCTGGTCGGCATCACGCCAGCCTGTGGCTATGTTGGCGTCGGCGGCGCGTTAATCGTCGGCGTGGCTGCTGGCCTGGCGGGGCTGTGGGGCGTGACGCTGCTGAAGAAATGGCTGCGCGTGGACGATCCCTGTGATGTGTTCGGCGTGCACGGCGTGTGCGGCATTGTGGGCTGCATCATGACCGGCATCTTCGCGGCTACTTCTTTGGGCGGCGTGGGCTATGCGGAAGGCGTCACCATGGGCCATCAGGTGCTGGTGCAGCTGGAAAGTATCGGCCTGACGATTGTCTGGTCCGGCGTGGTGGCCTTTATCGGCTTCAAAATCGCTGACCTGACCGTTGGCCTGCGCGTCCCGGAAGAGCAGGAGCGCGAAGGCCTGGACGTGAACAGCCACGGCGAGAATGCTTACAACGCTTAAATCTTTCCCCTCTCCCCTTTCAGGGAGAGGGTGAATATTATCCCCGCTGACGCATCACTCCTTCCTGCACCGTCGAAGCAACCAGCACGCCGTCCTGCGTATAAAATTCACCGCGAACAAAGCCGCGGGCGCTTGAGGCCGAGGTGCTCTCCACGCTGTAAAGCAGCCATTCGTTCATATCGAACGGGCGGTGGAACCACATCGAATGGTCGATGGTGGCGACCTGCATGCCCGGCTCCAGGAAGCCAATGCCGTGCGGCTGTAGCGCCGTTGGCAGGAAGTTAAAGTCCGAGGCATAGCCCAGCAGGTATTGATGCACGCGCAGGTCGTCCGGCATTTTACCGTTGGCGCGCAGCCAGACCTGGCGGGTAGGTTCCGCCTCGTGGCCCTTCAGGGGATTGTGGAATTCCACCGGCCGGATTTCGAGCGGCTTCTCGCAGAGGAATTTCTCTTTGACCTGCGGCGGCAGAAAGTTCTCGAACGAGCGGGCGATGTCCGTTTCGGAAATAAGTCCGTCCGGTGACGGCGCTGCGGGCATCGATTTTTGATGTTCAAATCCAGACTCCGGAGCCTGGAAAGAGGCGGTCATATAGAAGATTGGCTTACCGTTTTGCACGGCGGCCACGCGGCGGGCGCTGAAGCTGTTGCCGTCGCGCAGCGTTTCTACATCATAAATAATTGGTTTCTGGCTATCGCCAGGGCGTAAAAAATAGCTGTGGAACGAGTGAACCAGACGTTCTGCCGGTACGGTTTCTTTGGCGGCGTACAGCGCCTGGCCGACGACCTGCCCGCCAAACACCTGGCGTAAACCTAAGTCTTCGCTCTGGCCGCGAAATAACCCTTCTTCAATCTTTTCCAGATTGAGCAATGCCAATAAATTGCTGAGCGCCTGACTCATAGAACATCCTCGATAAAGTAAAAACGTGCGCGTTTCTGGGCTGATTATAACATGCTATCAACATTAATCTCCCAGTGGCCCGACCTGATAAGAAAGGCCATTCCAGGCAAAATTCAGTGATATGTGCCACACTTAGCCTGATAAGCATGTTTTAACCACTCATTACCTGCGGGACACAGCGCCCCCTGGTGCATTGATAATAAGGAGAACAAATCAATGAAACTTGTGCACATGTTAAGTGGTTTAGCCGTCGCGGTTGCCGTAGCGGGATGCGCGCAGAAGTCTGCCGACGTTCCTGTTCCTGCCCCGGCTGCGTCCACGTCCGCGGCCACGGCCCAGCCAGCGATTGCGCAGCCAAGCGTCACCGGTACGGCCTGGATTCGCCAGCGCGTTGCCCTGCCACCTGACGCCGTGCTAACCGTGACGCTGTCCGATGCCTCACTTGCCGATGCCCCGTCTAAAGTCCTGGCACAAAAAGTCACGCGCACCGAGGGCAAACAGGCTCCGTTCAGCTTCGTGCTGCCGTTTAATCCTGCGGACATTCAGCCTAACGCCCGCATCATTCTCAGCGCGGCCATTACGGTGAACGATAAGCTGGTGTTCATTACCGACACCGTACAGCCGGTCATCAACCAGGGCGGGACGAAAGCGGATCTGACGCTGGTGCCGGTGCAGCAAACTGCCGTCCCAATGCAGTCAGGCGGTGGCGCAGCCACAACCGTGCCGTCGACTTCACCTACCCAGGTGACGCCTTCTTCGGCGGTGCCGGCTCCGACTACGTTCTGATAATTGATGTGATGAAATTAAGCGCCTCTTCGGAGGCGCTTTTTAGTAGTTCCAGCGATAGCGCTGCATATCGATATGCCCGTCTCCAGAAACCATAATTCCCTCGGATAACAGCGCTTCGCGCTGACGCTGCAGATCCGGCCCGGCCAGGGAGATCGCTCCGTGGCGATTCACCACGCGATGCCAGGGGAGTTTGCTGCCTTCCGGTAAACGCTTAAGCACTCCACCCACCTGTCGAGCCGCTCGCGGCGAGCCTGCCAGCAGGGCAATATCCCCGTAGGTTGTCACGTGGCCTTCGGGTATGGCGGCTATAATTTGGTAAACGCGCTGCGGGAATGAATCGTGATTATCCATGGCTTGCTCCTTAAAACGGCATGGCTAAGCATAATCGCCTCACTGCCCCAGGCAAAGAAAAACACCGGTTGTGCAAGAAACCAACACCTGACCGCCTGCGGCTTGCAATTGCCAGGGTCAACATGGATAATGCGCCAGCGCGTTAGGTCACTAGCGCTCTCAATGGGGGCCCTGTTGGTTCTCCCGCAACACTAACTTGTGAACTCGGTCAGATCCGGAAGGAAGCAGCCGCAGCAGGTGACGTGTGTGCCGGGATGTAGCTGGCAGGGCTCCCACCCAATTCTGCTAAGCGCATGATATCCATCATGTAACCCTCTGTTTTCGTGCATTGAAACGGCGGTGATACAATTTTTGTGTATCACTTAGGGCGCTAATCAATGTCGCATCTTATGCTTTCCCGTCACGGGATCTGGTACTACCGTAAGGTCTACCTGACACATCGGAAACGCCGTGAAATTCGTATTTCTCTTCGCACACGTTCCAAGCGTGAAGCCTTGCTCCGTGTGGAGAAATATTTCACCTCACAACCTTTCCACTGCGTTCCGCAGTCCATCCCGGCACACACTGCAACCCCGTCTGCTTCCTTCCAACAACCACAACAGAAAAAGCCATTTAAGAGTCTGAAGGGTGAGCTTGATAAGTATACGAAAAGCAAAGCGGGATCTGTTGGTGAGCGTGAAATATTGACGATCAACAGGTGCGTGAATGCATATCTGAATTCTACAAAAGAGCATTTAAGCAAAAGAAGCGCGGCGGCGTTTGTTGATGGTCTTGACGGTTCAGCATCCACCAGAAACCGTTACGTCAAAAAGAACTCGGCGTTTTTCAAATGGCTTGCCACGCGCACGGATGAAGATATCCGAAACCCATTTGAGGGGATGGGGGTGAAGGAGACCACAGCACCAATGGATCGCCGACCAGCCTATACGCTCAACGATCTGAATGTTTGCACATTGCTTTACATGGTGTGAGAGATTGGAAGCGTTGGATCATCTTAATCGGTCGTTATTCTGGTATGAGGCAGAATGAGATATGCCAGCTTTACCACAATGACGTGATGAAAGTTGACGGGGTTTGGTGCTCCCGTGTCGATAACCTTTATCCTAATCAGGCGATAAAAACGGACAGTTCGCGGCGGTTCGTTCCGATCCATTTGCAACTTCTTACGCTTGGCCTGCTTGATTTCATCACTGACAGAAAAGGGCATTTGTTCCCTGAGCTTACCTTGCACCTCGGCAGTTATGGCCACTACTTTAGCCGTTGGTTTACGAGGTTCAGGGGTCATTATGGATTGCCTGAATACCACTCGCTGCGGCACTATGCGGCTACGACTTTTAAGCAGCAGGGATTCCCTGAGCAGTTCGCTTCAAAGGTTCTTGGACATTCGAACGCAACGATCACTTATAACAGATACGGAAAGGGCGTTGATATTTCGCGGTTGGTGGAAGTGATGGAGGCCATTTAAAATGACAAACGGAGGTTTATCACCTCCGTATAATCGTAAGTATTATGGAGCTGGAAGAGTTTTGTCCGTTTTGCATCGTTCAAGAGGCAAGTTTTTTGAACTGTAGATCTGAGTGATCTTCTTTTCTTTCTTGCTTACATCAACGCGAACGCATGAACACCCATACCCATAATTACCGTTTGTATTAACAAATTGTTCATCTTGATAATCTTTCAATTTTTCAATGCCGGGTGCCGAGTAATGTCCTTGCAAGGAAATGTCCCAGGTACCGTCTTTATCAATAAGCCATTGATTAGCCGGACTAGGGTTTTGTAACCAACCGCACCTTAATTCACTGGCTAAGGAATGACCGCTTAAAATCAGTACGACCAATGGTAGATATTTTCTCATTGCCATTCTCCCGCATCCAAGCTGCTTAAAAATTCAACGGCGAAACCTTTGATCTGTTCTGCATGATCAAGGCCATTTATACAGCGCCTCGCATGATAAAAATCTGTGCTCGCACTGTTGACATAATCAGTCAGTTTTTTACCTGTGAATACTCCGTTCTTGAAACCATCAATAAGGATAAACAGCGCATTCTTCGGATCCAATGCTTTGTCAGGATCAGCAACCAGATCAAGTCCTAGTTTGTCGGAGTATGCTTGATAGTTATAATCCCAAGTTATTTGGACATATCCTCGACCATAATATGGATAATATCTATAGTGGGTTTTTCTGTAATCATCCGTTGAGGTGTGACCAATCCAATCACCTTCCCTGACTGGTTTGAAAGTATCTCCGGTTTCTCGTTTTACAGTGGCTAAAATATAAGCAATTTGGGTGTTGAGAGAAAAACCTTGTTTCTTACTTTCTTCAACGATGGCTCTGATCGTGCTTTCTCTTGTTGAGAAATCATATTCATCAGCTTTTATCGCATCAAGAAATACAATCGGATGCATATGCCACAGCGCTTCGCTGCTGCGGATCTCCGGCACATCCTTCATCCACACCAGTTTATTGATGAAATAGCGGTTATACAGCGCCATGTCCGGGTATTTCTTCGCCTGCTCATCCAGTGCCGCCTGCCACAGG
>DASXGN010000039.1:0-41240 GCA_036489025.1 Buttiauxella sp. | reverse complement strand
GATTTCATCCAGACGCTGGTTAACTTCAGACTGGATGGAGTCGATGTCAGAGCCGGAGTTGGTGCCGTTCTGCGCCTGCACTGACAGCTCACGAATACGCTGTAAGTTGTTGTTGATTTCGTTCAGGGAACCTTCCGCGGTTTGCGCGATGGAGATACCGTCGTTGGCGTTACGGGAAGCCTGAGTCAGGCCTTTGATGTTGGCGGTGAAGCGGTTAGAAATCGCCTGACCTGCCGCATCGTCTTTTGCGCTGTTGATACGCAGGCCGGAGGACAGACGCTCGATAGCTGTGCCCAGGGCAGACTGTGATTTGTTCAGGTTGTTCTGAGTCGTCAGGGACAACAGGTTTGTGTTGATAACTGCCATAATTTTATTTCCTTCAAAATTGGGTTTAGGTTCGGTGCCTAACACTCACGGCGTCTCTCACCGTCTTCAAGGGTATCGGCGCGTGGGATGCCAACTTTAGAAATAAAAGAAAAATTTTCTAACTCAATGATCATTAAGAAATTATAAAAAATACTTAAATTAAACTGTGTGATATTCGGCCGTTCATTTTCATTTATTAATTTCCAATCTCGATGAGATATATTTTCTTTTCGCAAAAGCGCTAGCTATATAAAGGAATGGCTACGGGCAAACAATCGCCATATAAGCCTTATTCCTGCCCTGCTATTCCGATGATTATTTTTTTCACGCCGCAGTAAACTTTCCCGCCTACCCGCCGATAACTGACTGGAACTACCATCGACTTATAAGGAAGACATCAATGGCTACAATCAGTAATCTCGGGGTAGGCTCTAACCTGAACCTGGCAGATTTGTACGATCAGCTGGAGAGTGCGGAAAAAGGGAAGCTGACGGCGATCACTAACCAGCAGAGTACCTACAACGCACAGTTAAGCGCCTACGGAAAGCTGCAAAGCTCGCTGCAAAACCTTGAGACCGCAACGGCTGCTCTGGCAAAATCATCTACTTATAATTCAACGTCAGTCAGCAGCACCAACACCGCTTTTAGCGCGGTGACCACCAGCGACGCAACCGTGGGCAACTACACCGTCAACGTTAAGCAGCTGGCGAAACCGCAGGTGCTTACCACCGGGACAATTGCCTCTAACAGCGCTCAGCTGGGCGCCACCACCGGCGGCACGCGCACCATCACCATTACCCAGCCGGGCACCAAAGACCCGCTGAACGTCACGTTGTCCGACTCAGATACTTCTCTGACCGGCATTGCTAAAGCCATCAACGGCGCCAACGGCAACGTCACGGCAACGGTCGTCAAAGCCAACGACAACGACTATCGTCTGATGCTGACCTCCAAAACCACCGGCACCGGCTCAGACATGACGGTAACGGTGACCGGCGACGATACGCTACAGGGTGTGATCGGCTACGACTCCACCGCTAAAACCGGTGCGCTGGCGGTTCAGACTAATTCGCAGAACGCTAAAATCGTCGTTAACGACGTTGAAATCGAGCGTTCCAGCAACACCATTTCTGACGCCCTGCCGGGCGTGACCTTCACCCTGAAAGCGCAAAGTACGGCTAACGAAAACCTTGAAGTATCCCGCGCAACGGACGCCAGCAAAAAAGCGATAACCGACTGGGTCAGCGCCTACAACACCTTGCAGTCAACCATCGCCAGCGTCACCAAATACGTAGCGGTAGATAAAGATGCCACCACGCAATCGACCTCAAACGGCGCGCTTATCGGCGACAGCACCGTACGTGCGATCCAGGGACAGCTGCGCTCGCAGTTCACCAGCGTGGAAAGCGGCGCCTTTAAAATTATGGCGCAGCTCGGCATTACCCAGGACCCGGTTACCGGCGCTAACGGCGAAACCGGCCTGCTGAAAGTTGACGACGCCGCGCTGACCAAAGCGTTAACCGATAACCCGCAGGGCGTGACGGACTATTTCATCGGCGACGGGAAAACCACCGGTTTTGCCACCCAGATGGATAAAACGCTGACCGGCATGCTGAGCACCTCGACCGACAGCTCCGGCGCCATCAAAAACGCCACCGACGGCATCAACAGCACGCTGAAAACGCTGAGCAAACGCTATGACGCGATGAGCGACACCATTGATGCCACCATGGCGCGTTACAAAGCGCAGTTCACCTCGCTTGATACCTTAATCAACAAGCTGAACAACACGTCCAGCTATTTGACCAAACAATTTAGCTCTTCAAGCAGCTAAGGAAGTGATATGTACAACAGTTCTGGTGTTCAATCCTACCAGCAGGTAGGGCTGGAAAGCGCGGTCATGAGTGCCAGCCCACACCAGCTTATTGTGATGCTATTCGATGGGGCACAAAGTGCCCTGGTTCGGGCGCGCCTCTTTATGGAACAGGGTCAAACTGTTCATAAAGGGGAAACCCTCTCCAAAGCCATCAATATCATCGACAATGGCTTAAAAGCAGGTCTGGACACGGAGAACGGCGGCGAGCTGGCCGCCAATCTGTCGGCGCTTTACGACTATATGGTGCAACGGCTCCTGCAGGCTAATTTGCACAACGATGTCAACGCCATTAGCGAGGTGGAAACCCTGCTAGCCAATATCGCTGACGCATGGAAGCAGATTGGCGCTAACCCTCCAACCCTTCAGGATGCTATCTGATGAATGAATTCATCTCATCCCTCAACGAGTGGCATGCGCTCCACGCATTGAGTAAAACCATGCTTGCGCTAGCTCATAACGAAAGCTGGGATGAGCTCATTGAACATGAAGTGAAGTACGTTCAGCTGATCGAAAGCCTTGCTGCCAACCCGATTTCTCCGGGGAATCAGCGGCGTCAGGACGAAGCGAAAGCCCTGCTTTCGCAAATTCTGGCTAACGAAGCCGAGCTGAAAATTCTGCTGCAAAACCGTCTTTTTGAGCTGCGCGACCTTATCGATCGGGCGGGGCGACAAAAATCCCTCAACAACGCCTACGGTAATCTGGCGGGAAACGTTTTGATTCCTTCCGATACCGGCCAGTAAAAAACTGCCAGAGCCATGTTCTTATTCCATACTCCAGAGGTCAGCTAAATGACTTCTGGAGCACGGACGAGATGAAAAACCCGACATTACTGCAATGCTTTCACTGGTATTACCCCGGCGGCGGAGAGCTTTGGCCTGAGGTTGAAGCGCTGGCCCCCAACCTCGAAGAAATTGGCATTAACATGGTCTGGTTGCCCCCGGCCTACAAGGGCAGCTCCGGCGGCTTTTCCGTTGGCTATGACTGCTACGATCTGTTCGACCTCGGCGAATTCGACCAGAAAGGTTCTGTTGCCACCAAATACGGCGATAAAGCCCAGCTGCTGGCGGCCATCAAGGCGCTGAAAGAGAATAAAATTGCCGTGCTGCTCGACGTGGTTGTGAATCACAAAATGGGCGCAGACGAAAAAGAACGGGTTCGCGTTAATCGGGTCAACGAAGACAACCGCAATGAAATCGATGACAAAGCGATCGAATGCGAAGCCTGGACGCGCTACACCTTCCCCGCCCGCCAGGGCAAATATTCCCAGTTTGTCTGGGACTACAAATGCTTCAGCGGCGTCGACCATATCGAAAACCCGAACGAAGACGGCATCTTTAAAATCATCAACGACTATACCGGCGACGGCTGGAACGATCAGGTCGACGACGAGCTGGGTAATTTCGATTACCTGATGGGTGAAAACATCGACTTCCGCAACCACGCTGTAACCGAAGAGATCAAATACTGGGCCCGCTGGGTGATGGCGGAAACCGGGTGCAGCGGCTTCCGCCTCGACGCGGTGAAGCATATCCCCGCCTGGTTCTACAAAGAGTGGATCGAGCACGTGCAGGAAGTGGCGGAAACGCCGCTGTTTATCGTCGCAGAATACTGGTCGCACGAAGTCGACAAGCTGCAGGAATATATCGCGCAGGTTGACGGCCAGACCCTGCTGTTTGACGCACCGCTGCAAATGAACTTCCATCAGGCTTCCCGGCAGGGTCGCGATTACGACATGAGCCAGATTTTTAGCGGCACGCTGGTTGAAGCCGATCCTTTCCATGCCATGACGCTGGTCGCCAACCACGACACGCAGCCACTGCAATCTCTGGAAGCGCCCGTCGAGGCCTGGTTCAAGCCCCTCGCCTACGCGTTGATTCTGCTGCGTGAAAACGGCGTGCCGTCGGTATTCTATCCGGACCTGTTTGGCGCAAGCTATGACGACGAAGGCGGCGATGGGGAAACCTACCGCATCGATATGCCGGTGATCGAACAGCTGCACGAACTGATTCTTGCCCGGGAACGCTTCGCCCACGGCGTGCAAACGCTTTATTTCGATCATCCAAACTGCATTGCGTTTAGCCGCAGCGGCACGGATGAGGATCCCGGCTGCGTGGTAGTGCTGTCAAACGGCGACGAAGGGGAAAAAACGATTGAGCTGGGGGATAACTACGGCAATAAAAACTGGCGGGATTATCTCGGCAACAGGGAAGAAATCCTGACCACCGACGAGAACGGCAGCGCAACCTTCACCTGCAACGGCGGCAGCGTTAGCGTGTGGGTCATGGAGGATGTTTTATAGCGGAAGGCATCAGGCCCTGCGAGCAGGGCCTGAATATTACCGGCTATTTCGATTGAGCAACGCCGGACAGCGGGTTTTTCTCTAAATAATCCGCGCATTCCTGCGTCGGACGCGCCACGCGTTTAAGCGTCATCCCGGCATATTCCAGCGTGTCGCCTTCGCGCTCAACGTCGTAAACTTCACGCTTTGAGGTCACGTTATACAGCGAATCCGAACGCATCATCAGCTTGCCCGGCAGGGCAATCACGCGCTGCCACTGGCGGCAGTCCAGCGTATCGCCTTCTGGCGTCACCACCAGCGTGGCGATAGCCTCCGGACTCACCATCTCGCTTTGCGGGCCTTCAGACTGCCAGTATCCCGCCAGACCGGCAGGTGCCGGCGCCTTTACCACTTCACGATAATCATCGACCTGCACACAGCCGCTCAGGGCCAGCAGCGCCGCTAGTACTGCAATCTTCTTCATCGTCTATCCTGGACCGCGCAGAAAAAATAATTTTGGCATTAAAGCATTTAGCCCGCCAGTGTTGCAAAGGAAACAGTAAGCCGGCGTGGCTTACCTCTAAATGGCTAGCGCCGATGTCACCGACCTTTGACCATAATCATAAAAAAATGAGGTTTTCGCGTTGGGCCCGCTCAGTCGTTTGGCCTCGCGGGAAAAAGTGCTTTAATAGCCGCCTTCTTTTTCCTCCTTCTGAGTTCAGAGGCGGCACATGTCCTGGCAACACTTCAAACAGCAATACCTGATCAAATTCTGGGCGCCGATGCCCGCGGTTATCGCGGCCGGTATTCTCTCGACCTATTACTTCGGCCTGACCGGCACCTTCTGGGCTGTCACCGGCGAGTTCACCCGCTGGGGCGGCCAGCTGCTTCAGCTCGCGGGCGTGCACACCGAAGAATGGGGCTACTTCAAGCTTATTCACCTCGACGGCAGCCCGCTAACGCGCATCGACGGCATGATGATTATCGGCATGTTCGGCGGCTGCTTTGCCGCCGCGCTGTGGGCCAATAACGTCAAGCTGCGCCTGCCTCAGCACCGCATTCGTATTATTCAGGCGGTAGCGGGCGGCATTATTGCCGGGTTCGGCGCGCGCCTCGCCATGGGCTGTAACCTGGCGGCATTCTTTACCGGCATTCCACAGTTCTCGCTGCACGCCTGGTTCTTCGCGCTGGCTACCGCGCTCGGCTCGTGGTTTGGCGCACGCTTCACGCTGCTGCCGATGTTCCGCATTCCGGTGAAGCTGCAAAAAGTCTCTGCCGCATCGCCGCTGACGCAGAAGCCCGACCAGGCTAAACGTCGTTTTCGCATCGGCATGCTGGTGTTTATCGGCATGATTAGCTGGGGTGCGCTGACCGCGATGAATCAGCCAAAGCTCGGGCTGGCGATGCTGTTTGGCGTTGGGTTTGGCCTGCTGATTGAACGCGCCCAGATCTGCTTTACCTCCGCCTTCCGCGACATGTGGATCACCGGCCGCACGCATATGGCAAAAGCCATTATTCTCGGCATGGCGGTGAGCGCCATCGGCATTTATAGCTACGTGCAGCTCGGCGTGGAACCTAAAATTATGTGGGCCGGTCCGAACGCCGTGCTCGGCGGCCTGCTGTTTGGTTTCGGCATCGTGCTCGCTGGCGGCTGTGAAACAGGCTGGATGTACCGCGCCGTTGAAGGCCAGGTGCATTACTGGTGGGTCGGCCTCGGCAACGTTATCGGCTCAACGATCCTCGCCCGGTATTGGGACGACCTTTCCCCTGCGCTCGCCACCGGCTGGGACAAAGTGAACCTGCTGAATACCTTTGGTCCGCTGGGCGGCCTGCTGGTCACCTACCTGATGCTGCTGGCGGCCTTCCTGCTGATGGTCGGCTGGGAAAAACGCTTCTTCCGTCGCAAAAACATTACGGTAAATCAGACCGTTGAGGAAAATGTATGAATCAGGAAATCGTACCGGATTTTCGCCTGGATATGGTCGGCGAGCCCTGCCCTTATCCGGCGGTGGCGACGCTTGAAGCCATGCCGCAGTTAAAAAAGGGCCAGATTCTTGAGGTAGTCAGCGACTGCCCGCAGTCGATCAACAACATTCCGCTGGATGCGAAAAACCACGGCTACACCGTGCTGGATATCCAGCAGGACGGCCCGACAATTCGCTATTTAATCCAGCGCTAAACGCTGAGGGGGAAACCCCTCGTCGTTTTACCTGCCTGAATATGCACAACTAAACCTGCATATTCATCACTTCCTGATATGCAGAAACCAGCTTGTTACGCACCTGAATCCCCATCTGTAGCGAGACCGAGGATTTTTGCAGGTCAACCATCACGTCGTTTAACGCAATGCCCGGCGTGCCGAGGGCGAATTTTTGTGCCTGCGCGCGGGCGGCATTTTGCGTATCGCTGATGCGTCCCAGCGCGGATTGCAGCTCACCCGCAAAACTTATCTTTGGATCGTTATTCTGAACCTGATTCCCCGCCGCCAGCGCCGTGCTTTGCAGCGTCTGAAGAACCCCTTCAATCCCCTGAATTGCCATTTTCCTGCCCCAGTTTTATTGAACGCGGCAAGATTACCACCTTGTCAATAGGATAAAGGCGGTAAATAGACGTAAAAAATAGAGCTAATTCGCCCATCGAAATTTCCTGAAACGAAAATAATGACTGCGCCATCTATCTGGAACTTTTGTCGTGTTTGTCGACCCGGGAGCTCGTTTTGTCCATTTTTTATACGAATTATTCTCTCTACGCTAAGCCGCGAGGTGCACAATGACTGCAGCTGCGGCCCCGGCACAAACATCGCCAAATAAAGCCCAGGAGTGGCTGACCCGGCTGCGCGCCAATCCGAAAATGCCTTTAATCGTCGCGGGCGCGGCGGCTATCGCCATTATTGTGGCGCTTGCTCTGTGGGCCAAACAGCCGGACTACAAAGTGCTGTACAGCAATCTGGCGGATCAGGACGGCGGCGCCATCGTCACCCAGCTGACGCAGATGAACATCCCTTACCGCTTCTCCGATAACGGCAGCGCCATTGAGGTGCCCGCGGATAAAGTCTATGACCTGCGCCTGCGCCTCGCCCAGCAGGGCCTGCCGAAAGGCGGCGCGGTGGGCTTTGAGCTGCTTGACCAGGAAAAGTTTGGCATCAGCCAGTTTAGCGAGCAGGTGAACTACCAGCGCGCGCTTGAAGGCGAACTGGCCCGCACCATCGAAACGCTTGGCCCGGTGAAAAACGCTCGCGTGCACCTCGCCATGCCAAAACCTTCTTTGTTTGTACGCGAACAAAAATCCCCTTCCGCTTCCGTCACGCTGAACCTGCAGCCTGGCCGCGCGCTGGACGAAGGCCAGATCAGCGCCGTCGTGCATATGGTGTCCAGCGCCGTCGCCGGTCTGCCGCCGGGTAACGTGACGCTGGTCGATCAGGGCGGGCATCTGCTGACGCAGTCCAATACCGCCGGGCGCGATCTGAACGACGCGCAGCTGAAATATTCCGCCGATGTGGAAAACCGCTATCAGCGCCGCATCGAATCCATTCTGGGCCCCATCGTCGGTAACGGGAACGTGCACGCGCAGGTCACCGCGCAAATCGACTTCGCGAATAAAGAGCAGACCGAAGAGCAGTATCGCCCGAACAGCGACCCGTCGCAGTCGGCGATTCGTTCGCGCCAGCTCAACCAGAGCGAGCAGGTTAATGGCCGCAACCCTGGCGGCGTGCCGGGCGCGCTGTCCAACCAGCCTGCACCGGCAAACAACGCGCCAATCACCACGCCAGCACAGCCCAATCAGGCAAACCAGGCCAACGGCGGGCAGACTCAGTCAACGTCCACTTCAGCACAAACGGGCTCCAGTAATACCCAGCGTGACGAAACGACCAACTACGAAGTCGACCGTACGATTCGCCATACCAAGCTGAACGTCGGCGAGATTGAACGCCTGTCCGTGGCGGTGGTGGTGAACTACCGCCAGTTAGCCGACGGCAAACCGCTGCCGCTGACCAACGACCAGATCAAACAGATTGAAGACCTGACCCGCGAAGCGATGGGCTTCTCGGAAAAACGCGGCGATACCCTCAACGTCGTGAACTCACCGTTCACCGCAACCGAGGAAACGAGCGGCGAGCTGCCGTTCTGGCAACAGCAGTCCTTCTTCGATCTGCTGCTCTCCGCGGGCCGCTGGCTGATCGTGCTGATTGTCGCCTGGCTGCTGTGGCGCAAAGGCATTCGTCCGCAGCTCCAGCGCAAAGCTGAAATGCAGCAGGCTCAGATTGAAGCGCTCCGCCAGCGCGAAGAAGAAGATGAAGCCGTGTCCGTGCGTCTGAGCAAAGACGAACAGCAGCAGCAGCGTAAGGCCAATCAGCGCCTGAGCGCCGAAGTGATGAGCCAGCGTATCCGCGATATGTCTGATAACGATCCGCGCGTCGTGGCGCTGGTTATCCGCCAATGGATGAGTACCGAACTATGAGTATTACCGGCACCGAAAAAAGCGCCATTCTGATGATGACGATCGGCGAAGACCGCGCCGCCGAGGTGTTCAAGCACCTTAGCCCGCGCGAAGTGCAGCATATCAGTGCGGCAATGGCCAACATTCGCCAGATCTCCAACAAGCAGCTGACCGAAGTGCTGGCTGAGTTTGAGCAGGAAGCCGAGCAGTTTGCGGCGCTGTCCGTCAACGCCAACGACTACCTGCGTTCGGTGCTGGTCAAAGCGCTGGGCGAAGAGCGGGCTTCCAGCCTGCTCGAGGATATTCTCGAAACCCGCGAAACCACGTCGGGTATGGAAACGCTCAACTTTATGGAGCCGCAGAGCGCCGCGGACCTTATTCGCGACGAGCATCCGCAGATCATCGCCACCATCCTGGTACACCTCAAGCGTGGCCAGGCCGCCGACATTCTGGCGCTGTTCGACGAGCGCCTGCGCAACGACGTGATGCTGCGTATTGCCACCTTCGGCGGCGTGCAGCCTGCGGCGCTGGCGGAGCTGACGGAAGTGCTGAACAACCTGCTCGACGGCCAAAACCTCAAGCGCAGCAAAATGGGCGGCGTGAGAACGGCGGCGGAAATCATCAACCTGATGAAAACTCAGCAGGAAGAAGCGGTTATTACCGCCGTTCGCGACTTCGACGGCGAGCTGGCGCAAAAGATCATCGACGAGATGTTCCTGTTCGAAAACCTGGTGGAAGTGGACGACCGCAGCATCCAGCGCCTGCTCCAGGAAGTGGAATCCGAATCGCTGCTGGTCGCGCTCAAAGGTGCCGAACAGCCGCTGCGCGAGAAATTCCTGCGCAATATGTCCCAGCGTGCGGCAGATATTCTGCGCGACGACCTGTCCAACCGCGGCCCGGTCCGCCTGTCGCAGGTGGAAAACGAACAGAAAGCTATCCTGCTTATCGTTCGTCGCCTGGCCGAAACCGGCGAGATGGTAATTGGCACCAGCGAGGACACCTATGTCTAACCAGCTGCCGTGGAAAATCTGGATGCCGGACGACCTGGCCCCCTCCTCCAGCCCGGTATTTGAGTCGCTGATGCCGCAGGAGCCGGAGACGGAAGAGCCGGAAGAAAAAAACGAACCTGACCTACAGCAAACGCTGGCGATGATGCAGGCGCAGGCGCGTGAACAAGGCCATCAGGATGGTTACGCCGACGGACACAGCGCGGGCGTCGACGAAGGCCGCAAAGCGGGCTTTCAGCAGGGTCTGGAACAGGGGATTGCCGAAGCAAAGCAGCAGCAGGCCCCCGTTCACGCCCGCATGCAGCAGTTGGTCAGCGAGTTTCAGTACACGCTTGATGCGCTCGACAGCGTGATTGCCTCCCGCCTGATGCAAATGGCGCTGGAAGCCGCTCGCCAGGTGATCGGCCACACGCAGGGCGTTGATAACTCGGCGCTGATAAAACAAATTCAGGGCCTGCTCCAGCAGGAGCCTATCTTTAGCGGCAAGCCGCAGCTGCGCGTTCATCCGGATGATTTACAGCGCGTGGAAGAAATGCTGGGCGCGACGCTAAGCCTGCACGGCTGGCGGCTACGCGGCGACCCGAGTCTGCATCAGGGCGGCTGCAAAGTTTCCGCCGACGAGGGCGATCTTGACGCCAGCGTCGCCACCCGCTGGCAGGAACTCTGCCGCCTCGCCGCACCTGGAGTGCTGTGATGACCGCCCGGCTCACGCGTTGGCTTAACACGCTGGACAGCTTTGAAGAGCGCATGACGCAGCTGCCCGGCGTGCGCCGCTACGGGCGTCTGACGCGCGCCACGGGGCTGGTGCTGGAAGCCACCGGGCTACAGCTGCCGCTCGGCGCAACCTGCATCATCGAACAGCACAGCCGCGAAGTGGAAGCCGAAGTCGTCGGCTTTAACGGCGACAAACTCTTCCTGATGCCGCTGGAAGAAGTGGAAGGTATTTTGCCCGGCGCTCGCGTGTATGCGCGTTCAACCAGCGAAGACGGCCTGCACGGCGGCAAGCAGCTGCCTCTTGGCCCGGCGCTGTTAGGCCGCGTGCTGGACGGCAGCGGCCGCCCGCTCGACAGTCTGCCTGCACCGGAAAGCACGACGCTGGGCGCGCTCGGCGCGGCCCCGTTTAACCCGCTGCAACGCACGGCTATTGAACACGTTCTCGACGTTGGCGTGCGGCCAATCAACGCCCTGCTGACGGTAGGACGCGGACAGCGCATGGGCCTGTTCGCCGGTTCCGGCGTCGGGAAAAGCGTGCTGCTCGGCATGATGGCGCGCTACACCCAGGCCGACGTCATCGTCGTCGGGCTTATCGGCGAGCGCGGTCGCGAAGTCAAAGACTTTATCGAGAATATTCTCGGCCCCGAAGGGCGCGCCCGCTCGGTGGTGATTGCCGCTCCGGCGGACGTCTCTCCGCTGCTGCGCATGCAGGGTGCGGCCTACGCCACGCGCATCGCCGAAGACTTCCGCGATCGCGGCCAGCACGTGCTGCTGATTATGGATTCCCTCACCCGCTATGCGATGGCGCAGCGTGAAATCGCGCTGGCCATCGGCGAGCCGCCGGCGACCAAAGGCTATCCGCCGTCGGTGTTTGCCAAGCTGCCCGCGCTCGTGGAGCGTGCCGGGAACGGCATTCACGGCGGCGGCTCGATTACGGCGTTCTATACCGTACTCACCGAAGGGGACGACCAGCAGGACCCGATTGCCGATTCTGCCCGCGCCATCCTTGACGGCCATATCGTGCTGTCGCGCCGCCTGGCCGAGGCGGGGCACTATCCGGCCATTGATATTGAAGCGTCGATCAGCCGCGCCATGACCTCGCTTATCAGCGACCAGCACTATGCGCGAGTTCGTCATTTCAAGCAGCTGTTATCCAGTTTCCAGCGTAACCGCGATCTTGTTAGCGTCGGCGCCTACGCCAAAGGCAGCGACCCGATGCTCGATAAGGCCATCGTGCTGTGGCCGCATCTGGAAGCCTTTTTGCAGCAGGGCATTTTCGAACGCAGCGGCTGGGAAGAGGCCTGCGCGGCGCTGGAGCTTATCTTCCCGACCGAGTGATGAGAGGTAACCATGGGCCAGAATACCGCTCTGGACACCCTGCGCGATCTTGCCGAAAAAGAGGTAGAGGACGCAGCGGTACGTTTAGGGGAAATGCGCAGAGGATTTCAGCAGGCGGAAGAGCAGCTCAACATGCTGATTAACTACCAGTTTGAATACCGAAACAGCCTGAATAACAACATGACACAGGGGATTGCCAGCACGCGCTGGCAAAACTATCAGCAGTTTATCGGCACGCTTGAAAAAGCCATCGACCAGCACCGACAGCAGCTGATGCAGTGGACGGATAAGGTCGATCGGGCGCTGGATTTCTGGCGCGAAAAGCAGAAGCGGCTGCAGGCCTGGCAAACGCTGAAGGACCGCAAAGCGGCCGAAACGCTGCTGGCTGAAAACCGACTCGATCAAAAACAGATGGACGAATACGCCCAGCGGGCGACATTGAGGAAAGGCGAATGATTAAACTGCCCCTGGTAAACACCGCTCCCGAAGCGGAAGGCGGCCTGTCCGCTGCGGCATCGGGCCTCGGCGAAAAAGGCCTGAGCGACAGCTTCCTGAATTTATTCAGCAAGGCGCTGCCGGGCCAGGTCACGCTGGAGGACGGTAAAACGCTGTCGCTCGGCGCGGCGCTAAACAAAACCACTGGCCTGGATCTGGGCGCGCAGGATACTGCCGCCGGGAAAACAAAGCTTGCCGCCCTGCTCAACGAACTGGACCTCGACAAGCCCGAGGCCCTTACGGCCCTGCTAGGAAACGTTGGCAAGGCGACCGGCGAGGATAAAATCGCGCCGGGAGAAACGGCGAAAGAGAGTCCGCATAGCCTAAGCACCGCGGACATGCAGGCGCTGAGCGCGATGTTTGCCATGCTGCCGCAGCAGAATACCGCCACGCCCGTCGCGGCCCTGACGCACTCCGTCGCCAAAGAAGGTGACGAGGCCGCCCCGCTGAGCGCCCTGCTCACGGGCAGTACCGCACAGCCGAAGAGCCTGCCGGGTCAGGCTGACGCCGATCTGAACGTCTCAGGTAAAACCGCTTCGACTGAGACTCCTTTTGCCGCTAAAACCGCGGCGGCCAGCCAGCCAGCCGACGCCAATATGATCCCGACGGCCAGCGCCGACAAAGACAGCCGCGAGCTGTCCGTCAGCAATAACACTGCGCCGCAGTCGGCTAACGCCCCGACCATCAGCAGCGCCACCGTGTCCACGCCGATAAGCACGCATATCGCCACGCCTGCGGCACCGCAAATCAGCGCCCAGCTTGGCAGCCAGGAATGGCAGCAGGCGGTGAGCCAGCAGGTGACGCTGTTTACCCGTCAGGGCCAGCAAAGCGCCGAGCTACGCCTGCATCCGGAGGATTTAGGCCAGATTCAGATCAGCCTCAAGCTCGACGACAATCAGGCCCAGCTACAGATGGCTTCGCCGCACAGCCACGTTCGCGCGGCCCTTGAAGCCACGCTGCCCGCCCTGCGCACCGCGCTGGCCGAAAGCGGCATTCAGCTTGGGCAGAGCAGCATCAGCAGCGGCGAAAACTTTGCCCAGCAACAGCAGCAGTCCGGCCAACAGCAGCAGCCCTCGCAGCGTTCCTCAGCCGCCTTCCCTTCCTTTGGCGATGATGCCGAACCGCTCGCCGTCCCGGCAAGCGTGCAGCGCCTGGCCTCGGGAAATAACGCCGTCGATATTTTTGCCTGATTCATTCAGCCGCGAGTAAACGGCAGAGGTAACAACAATTATCCCGTGTTTTCCAGGCTTTGACGGCATGCGGACGCGGGATAATCAGCCCATATTGCAGTACCGATACAGGAATTAAGCGTGATATGACCGACACCGCTCAGACCAAAGGCCGAAAGCGCTCCCTCTGGATGCCTTTACTGGTCCTGATTACCCTCGCCGCATGCGCCACCGCAGGCTATAGCTACTGGCGTATGCAGCAGGAGCCGAGCCCCGCTCAGGCGACCAAACCAGAGCCGCCACCGGCGCCGGTCTTCTTTGCCCTTGATACCTTCACCGTCAACCTCGGCGATGCGGATCGCGTGCTTTATATCGGCATTACGCTGCGCCTGAAGGACGACGCGACGCGCCAGCGCTTCAGCGAGTTCCTGCCGGAAGTGCGCAGCCGCCTGCTGCTGCTGTTCTCTCGCCAGGATGCCGCCGCGCTGGCGACGGATGAAGGCAAGCAGAAGCTGGTCGAAGCCATAAAAAATACGCTGGCACCGCCGTTGGTCGCCGGGCAACCTCAACAGGTGGTCAGCGACGTGCTGTATACCGCCTTCATTTTGCGGTAACCCCATGGGCGACAGTATTCTTTCCCAGGCCGAAATCGACGCGCTGCTAAACGGCGACGCCGATAGCAGCGATGTACCGGCCGCCGGGGCGGCGAGCGAAACCGACATTCGCCCCTACGATCCTAATACCCAGCGCCGCGTGGTGCGTGAACGCCTGCAGGCGCTGGAGATCATAAACGAACGTTTTGCCCGTCAGTTCCGCATGGGGCTGTTTAACCTGCTGCGCCGCAGCCCGGATATCACCGTCGGCGCGATCCGCATTCAGCCCTATCACGAGTTTGCGCGCAACCTGCCGGTGCCCACCAACCTCAACCTGATGCATTTGAAACCGCTGCGCGGCACGGGGCTTTTTGTCTTCTCGCCGAGCCTGGTGTTTATCGCCGTCGATAACCTGTTTGGCGGCGACGGTCGCTTCCCGACGAAGGTTGAAGGCCGCGAATTTACGCACACCGAGCAGCGCGTAATTAACCGCATGCTGAAGCTGGCGCTGGAAGCCTACAGCGACGCCTGGAAAGCCATCTACCCGCTTGACGTGGAGTACGTGCGCTCCGAAATGCAGGTCAAATTCACCAATATCACGACGTCGCCGAATGACATCGTGGTGAACACGCCGTTCCACGTGGAAATTGGCAACCTGACCGGCGAATTTAATATTTGTCTGCCGTTCAGCATGATTGAACCGCTGCGCGAGCTGCTGGTGAACCCGCCGCTGGAGAACTCCCGTCAGGAAGATCAGAGCTGGCGCGACACGCTGGTGCGCCAGGTGCAGCACTCCGAGCTGGAGCTGGTGGCGAACTTCGCCGATATCCCGCTGCGGCTGTCACAAATACTCAAGCTAAAGCCTGGCGACGTGCTGCCTGTCGATAAGCCGGATCGCATTCTCGCGCATGTCGATGGCGTACCGGTGCTGACCAGTCAATACGGCACGCTCAACGGCCAGTACGCCCTGCGCGTCGAACACTTGATCAACCCGATACTGAATTCGCTGAATGAGGAACAGCCCAAATGAGTGATATTAACGAACCGTCCGACGACAATGCAGGCTCCGTGGACGATCTGTGGGCTGATGCGTTAAACGAACAGAAAGTCTCCACGAAAAGTACCGCCGATAACGTGTTCCGCGCGCTGGAAAGCGGCGACGTTGCAGGTTCAATGCAGGATATCGATCTGATTATGGATATCCCGGTCAAACTGACCGTCGAGCTGGGCCGCACCCGCATGACCATCAAAGAGCTGCTGCGCCTGTCGCAGGGTTCCGTTGTGGCCCTGGACGGCCTGGCCGGTGAGCCGCTGGATATTTTGATCAACGGCTACCTGATTGCCCAGGGTGAGGTCGTGGTCGTCGCCGATAAATACGGCGTGCGCATTACCGACATCATTACGCCGTCTGAACGTATGCGCCGCCTGAGCCGTTAAGCATGAAAACCCAGACCACAGTCCAGCCGCAGCCCGCCGTCACCGGTAGCTCACCGCTTGTCCAGGTGAGCGGCGCGTTAACGGCGATTATCGTTTTTATCCTGCTGGCGGCGTGGCTTGCCAAAAGGTTTGGGTTTGCGGGCAAAACCAGCGCCGCAAAAGGGCTAAAGGTCAGCGCGAGCTGTAACCTTGGCCCGCGCGAACGAGTGGTAGTTATCGATGTGGAAGACGCCCGCCTGGTGCTGGGCGTGACCGCTTCGCAAATCACCCATTTACACACTCTGCCTCCCGCGCCGGTAAGTTCGGATATTGAACCTGCTGAAGCGGTTGATTTTCAAAGCCTGATGAAAAACCTGCTGAAGCGTAACGGGAAAGCCGGATGAAACGTTTTCTCTCTTTCTCGCTGATGGGCCTGCTGGTCAGCCTGCTGTTGGTCTCTCCGCAGTCGCTGGCTCAGCTGCCGGGGCTGGTAAGCCAGCCAATGCCGGGCGGCGGCCAGAGCTGGTCGCTGCCGGTGCAGACGCTGGTGTTTATCACCTCGCTGACTTTCCTGCCGGCTATTTTACTGATGATGACCAGCTTCACGCGCATCATCATCGTGTTCGGCCTGCTGCGCAACGCGCTCGGCACGCCTTCAGCTCCGCCTAACCAGGTTTTACTGGGCCTGGCGCTGTTCCTGACCTTCTTTATTATGTCGCCGGTGTTTGACAAGATTTATACCGACGCCTATCAGCCGTTCAGCGAAAACAAGATGGAGATGCCGGAAGCCATCGAGAAAGGTGCCGCCCCGCTGCGCGAATTCATGCTGCGTCAAACTCGCGAGGCGGATCTGGCACTGTTTGCTCGCCTGGCGAATACGCCGCCGCTGGAAGGCCCGGAAGTGGTGCCGATGCGCATTCTGCTCCCGGCCTACGTCACCAGCGAGCTGAAAACCGCTTTTCAGATTGGCTTCACCGTGTTCATTCCGTTCCTGATCATCGACCTGGTGGTGGCCAGCGTGCTGATGGCGCTGGGGATGATGATGGTGCCGCCCGCCACGATCGCCCTGCCCTTCAAGCTGATGCTGTTCGTGCTGGTTGACGGCTGGCAGCTGCTGGTCGGCTCGCTGGCGCAAAGCTTTTACAGTTGAGGACCAGAAATGACGCCTGAATCGGTCATGATGATGGGCACCGAGGCGATGAAAGTCGCCCTGGCGCTCGCCGCCCCGCTGCTGCTGGTAGCATTGGTTACCGGCCTGATTATCTCTATGCTACAGGCGGCGACGCAGATTAACGAAATGACGCTGTCGTTCATTCCAAAAATTCTCGCCGTGTTCGTCACCATGATTGTTGCCGGGCCGTGGATGCTCAACCTGCTGCTGGACTATATGCGTACGCTGTTCACTAATTTGCCGACGATGATTGGATGATCCACGTTGATAGCGACCAGTGGCTGAATTTGCTCAGCATGGGCTTCTGGCCCTTTCTGCGCGTTCTGGCGCTGATCAGCACCGCACCCATACTCAGCGAGCGCGCGATCTCTAAAAAAGTGAAAATTGGCCTCGCGCTGATGATCACCTGGATTGTGGCCCCGACGCTGCCTTCCACCGGAGTAACGATTTTTTCCGCGCAGGGATTCTGGCTGGCCGCCCAGCAAATCCTGATTGGCATTATGCTCGGCTTTACCATGCAGTTTGCTTTTGCCGCCATCCGTACCGCCGGGGAGCTTATCGGCCTGCAAATGGGGCTGTCTTTCGCCACCTTCTTTGACCCGGGCAGCCGCCTGAATATGCCGGTGCTGGCCCGCTTTATGGATATGCTGGCAATGCTGCTGTTCCTGACCTTCAACGGCCATCTGTGGCTGATTTCGATGCTGGTGGACACCTTCCACACCCTGCCTATCGGCGGCGATCCGATTAACAGCAACGTTTTTATGGCGCTGACGCGAGCGGGCGGACTTATCTTCCTCAACGGGCTAATGCTGGCCCTGCCGTTAATCACGTTACTGCTGACGCTGAATATCTCGCTGGGTTTGCTTAACCGCATGGCACCACAGCTTTCGGTATTTGTTATCGGTTTCCCGGTCACGCTTTCCATCGGCATGTTGGTCATGGCGGCATTGATGCCGCTGGTTGCTCCTTTTGCCGAACATTTATTTAGTGAAATATTTGATCTGCTGGCTGATATAGTGAGCGAAATCCCCGCCAATTAATCCACATGCTTTATAATGGCTCTCTGAGGATATTCCTAAAAGTAAATTCAAATAACATCCACCAGGATATCTCCGGCACGGAATATTAGATTTTACCCATCTCACAGTTCGCAACATTTACTTTACTTTGAGAACATTCCTGGCAAATTATACATAACTTTACGGGATAGTAATCCCGCCTGAAAATACTTCGACATGGTCATATAACTGCAACTCAACGCGATGGCTGGAAAGCATTTCCCCGCCGTTTGATTGAGCGTGGGGAAAGGCGCGTGGAAGTGCTGGCAGAGGGTGGTTTCGTCACACAGCGCCAACGATAAAGTTGCGCTCTGTTATCGTTGCTGAAACGGATTATACACTTAGTGAGGGTTTGCTATGTCAACGATTATTATGGACTTATGCAGTTATACCCGGCTGGGGTTAACCGGCTATCTGGCTAGCCGTGGGATTAGAAAAAGACAAATTACCGACGTCGAAAGCGTGGACCAGTTGGCCGAAGCCTGCCAGTCGCAGGGCCCCAGCGTGGTGTTTATTAATGAGGACTGTTTTATTCACAACCCGCAAAGCAGCCTGCGCATAAAGCAGATCATTAATCAGCATCCCAGCACGCTTTTCCTGGTTTTTATGGCCATCGCCAATATTCACTTCGATGAATATCTGTTGGTAAGAAATAATCTGCTGATCAGCTCCAAATCCATTAAACCTGAATCACTAGACGAAATACTTGAAGAATATTTAGCAAAAAATGCGCACTGTATTGGCCATATTAATTTACCGACGCTTTCACTAAGCCGAACAGAATCGAGCATGTTAAAAATGTGGATGTCAGGCCAGGGCACGATTCAAATATCTGACCAGATGAATATTAAGGCAAAAACAGTTTCATCCCACAAAGGGAATATCAAACGCAAAATTAAAACGCATAATAAGCAGGTGATATATCATGTCGTCAGACTGACTGATAATGTCACCAATGGAATATTTGTTAACCTTCGGTAATTAATTACTTATTTCTGTTCCCTACGCTTAGCTCTGCCCTGTTTGCCATCCCCTCTCCGGGGAGAGGGTCAGGGCGAGTGGCCAGCTGTGCCAATCAAGCACGTTTCTCGACAAAAATCCCGTCCGGGTGTCCCGTCTCATTGAAGAACCAAATGCCCAGCGGGTAATCCTCGAGGGAAACCAGATACATGGTGCCCTCACTAAATTGCTCTATTGCCAGAACAACACCCTCACGGCGCGGGCCGCCGTCGGTCTTAACGGTGACGCGATCGTTGATATTCATAACAAAACCTCTCCAGATTCTTTGTGCCCAGTGTAGAACAAAAACGACTCATTCGCATCGCACAAAGCCCGGCGGGGAGCATTTTGCTAAGCCGTCTATACTTAAAGCTGGCGTGTTGCAGGAGGACAAGGCATGAAGACCGCAAAAGAGTTCAGCGAAACGGCGCATCGGGAAGTCAGTATTGACGTCGATGCCCTGCTGGCGGCCATTAATGAAATCAGCGAGAGCGAAGTCAAACGGGCAGGCAATGAAGAAGATCCCCACCGCGTAAGCGTCGATGGACGAACGTGGCATACCTATACCGAGCTGGCGGAAGCCTTTGAGCTGGATATTCACGATTTCAGCATCAGCGAAGTGAACAGATAATGAAAAAGCATCCCGGCCGGGGAGCCGGGATGTAAAAGCATTATTCATGCAAGAAGCATTTGAAATTCGCTACACCAGGAAATCTGATGTCGGCATTTACCTTACTGCAAATTTTTTGTAAGACAAGAATATATTTTCAGCATGAATACATTCATCTCTAAATATTCACGATAACATATGTTCACGCCCCCTTTATTTCCCGCCTGCGCCGGTGACGATCCCGCCAGCCGCCCTTCTAAGTCATTACTTTTAATTAAGATTAATCCTAACGAGGAGCTACAATGCCCCAGTTGAACGACTCTCTGCTTATCGTATCCGATTTGGACGGCACTTTGCTGGATAGCCACACCTACCGCTGGGAAGCGGCGAGCGGCTGGCTGGGCATTTTTAAACAGCGGCAGATCCCCGTGGTGCTGTGCAGCAGTAAAAGTGCAGCGGAGCTTATTGATTGGCAGCGAGAGCTGGGCCTCACCGGGCAACCCTTTATCGCTGAAAACGGTGCGGTTATCCAGCTGGACGAACGCTGGAGCGACAGCGAGAGCTACCCGCGTTTGCTACTGGGCATTCGCCACGAACCGCTTATCGCGCTGCTCGACAATCTGCGCAACCAGTACGGCTTCAAATTCACCTGTTTCGCGGACGTGGACGAAAACACGCTTAGCGAATGGACCGGCCTGACGCATAAACAGGCGGCTCTGGCACGGCTGAGGGAAGCCTCTGAAACCTTTATCTGGCGTGATTCGCAAGAGATGTTTGAGGCGTTCTCGGCGCAGGTCGCCGCGCTGGGCCTGGGGCTGATTCAGGGGGGTCGCTTCTGGCATATTGCGGATAGCCAAAGCGATAAAGGCCAGGCTCTGCGCTGGCTAAGCGATGCGTATCAACGCAGAGCAAATAAGGCGTTCACCACGCTGGGCCTTGGCGACGGGCCGAACGACGCGGCGCTGCTGGACAGCGTGGATTATGCGGTTATCGTGAAAGGCTACAGCCGCAGGCCGGTTATCCTGCGCAACGACAATCCGCAGCGCGTTTACCATAGCCTGCACTATGGTCCTGAAGGCTGGAAAGAAGGTCTGGATCACTTCCTCACCGCTGATTAATTGCCCGTCAGCCGCGCGAGCAGACCTGGTTGCGCCCGGCCTGCTTGGCCTTATACAGCCGCTGATCGGCCAGAGACTGCAGGCGTTCAAAATCATGATCGTCGTGTTCCGTCGCGCAGCTCACGCCAAACGAGGCGCTGATTTTTACCGTCTGCTGCGGTTTTAAAATGATTTCTTTAGCGTTGATTCTCGCCCGGATACGCTCGGCCACCAGCGACGCCTCCTCAAGCGTTGCCCCCGGCAGCACGACGCTGAATTCTTCTCCGCCCACGCGGCCCGCAACATCTTCTGCACGTAAGGCTCCGGCCAAAATGGCCGAGGCGTGAGTCAAAACTTTGTCGCCGCCGTGATGGCCAAACCTGTCGTTAATGCTCTTAAAGAAATCGAGATCCATCTGAATCACCGAGAAAGGCTCCGCCCGCTGCCGGCACTGCGCCGCCAGTTTGTGGGCAATATCAAAGAATGCACCCCGGTTATACAAATTAGTTAGCGTGTCGTAGTTGGCCCGCCAGGTGAGCGTTTGCTGAAGACTGAGCATATTGCTCACCAGCCGACGAATAACCCACCAGGAAGCCACCAGCATCAGCGTGAAGAGGATCCACAGGATGCTCAGCACGATGCTGATACGGCCAAACTCGCCCTGTACGCCCTCTTCCAGGGTATGAACCTTAATCAGCAGCCCGTCGAAATTATTCAGCTTCGACCAGGTGACAAAGCGGCTGTCCAGGCGCAGCTCCCCTTCATCTCCCCGCCTGGCCTTTTGGGCATGGGCAGAAATTTCAGCCTGCTGGGCGGGCGTAAACAACGCGCGGCGCGGCAGGTTTTCGGCTGAGGTCGCAATTAGCGTGAATTTGTTGTCGTACAGCATAACCGTGCCGTCTTCGTCATCGTGGCGCGCCTCGCGCAAAAACTTATGCATAGATTCGATCGGGAAATCCATCGCGAGCACGCCGTACCAGCGATCCTGATAGTCCAGCGGGATCGCCGCGGTAATAATTTGTCCCTGCGTTGAGGTGGGATTAAAGGTGTGCGTCCACTGTAGCCCTCGCCCCGGATTATTGGCCGGAGACTGGCTGACAAAATAAGGCTGGGCCACCAGCCGGTAATACAGGGAGATAATTTGCGGGTCGTTGACCGGAGGCGTGCTGGTCAGAAAGAAGCCGGCGCGGGAAGCGTAGAAAATCCGGCGTTGCAGCTCGCGAGCCCGGTCGGACAGCTGCATGATGTAGCTGAATTCAAGGGCGGCCTCGAGCTCGCCGTACGTCGTTTTTTCATCGCGCTCCAGCAGAGGGCTATGGTTGACGAACTCGTCTGAAACCCCGTTCAGCGGCAGGCTGCGGTTAATTCCCAGCCGCAGCTGCCAGAAGGGCTGAGTGCGGGCAACGTCGAACGCCGCGAGCGCCCTGCGGGAGATATCGGTAGAAATAGGTGACTGAAGGGCGTAATGCATCGCGTTGCGATAAAACAGCAGATTATCGATGCTGTACTGTAGCTGTCTGTCCAGCGCGGTGGCGACGTTATCAAGGCTGTTACGCTGGTTGGCGACGTAGGCATCTTCCAGCACCACCACTTCGCGCCAGGTGAGCATGGTCGAAAAGATAAACACCACGATAAAGCAGAGATTGACAACCCTCTGCGGCCTTTTGAAACGGCTGATGACGCGCCTTAAAGCATTCCCCGTCACTGACAATGCTCCCTGGTTGCAGCTTAGCCTGGCACTCAAACCTGCGGATTTAATCTGAAATTTTATCCGCAGAGGTAAGACGGGTATTATGCATATATTCGCTAATTAACACCCAGGATTAGTCTTAAGGGTAAAGTTAAATCGAGGATTTCGCTATGACGCTACTGAATTCGCACCAGGCGCTGGTCGTTTCGCTGTGCGAATGGATCGAAAACCATCTGGGAAGCGGCATTGCGCTGCCCGAACTGGCTGCGATATCGGGATTCTCCGTGTGGTACATGCAGACCGTTTTTCGTGCCACCACGGGAATGGCGATTGGCCGCTATATTCGCGAACGCAAGCTGACCGAAGCCGTCTATCGGCTGCGCCAGACCGATAATCGCGTGCTGGATATCGCCGTAGAGTTTGGCTTTAACTCGCAGTCACAGTTCACCACCCTGTTTAAGAAATATTTTGGCATCACGCCGCAGGCCTGTCGCCAGAATCCACACCTCGCCCTGCACCTCACTCCCCCGCTTCGCCTTATGGCGAGCCACGTTGCTTAAAAAAATACCCGGTATTGAGTCACCGGGTATTCATTTGCCCTCATCCTTGCGGCTGCCCCCTTTTCGCAGTGGGGGCGAGATCGTCCTCACGGAAGGCCTCGCGTTTAACGCCATAACCATCATACCAACGACATTCCACCATGCCACTGGAGAACCCGGTAACGATCATCCTTGGGCCACCCGTTTTAGGCTGGACTTCATCGCTGACAACATAGACCATAACTGCCTCCTGTATCAGGGGTGAAAACTGTTACAGGTATAGTCAAAGAGCAGCATTTTTGCCCGGTCGATAAGGCAAATTAATGCAAATTCTTAATGCGCCGCCCTGCCCCGCAGATGGTTTATTCCGTTTACAGCCAGTAAAACTATCGCACCGACGATAAAGCCCAGCACCAGGTTAATCAGCGTTGGCGCAAGCAGATGAACCACTCCCCCCAGTTTTCCCGCCCATTGTTCAATCGCGTGGTGTAAAGCAGGAATACCATGCACTAAAATTCCGCCGCCGACGAGGAACATCGCCAGCGTGCCAACCACCGACAGAAACTTCATCAGCCAGGGGGCCAACACCAGCAGCGCTTTGCCCACCCCCTTCGCCAGCTGAGAACGCTTATCCGCCAGCCAGTAGCCGAGATCGTCCAGCTTGACGATCATCCCCACCAGGCCGTAAACGCCAATCGTTACCAGAATCGCTATGCCGGCCAGGACAATAACCTGGTTGAGCAGCGGCGCTTCCGAGACAATACCCAGCGTGATGGCGACAATTTCAGCGGAAAGAATAAAGTCGGTGCGAATTGCCCCTTTGACCTTATCCTTCTCATAAACCATAGGGTCCTGCGCGGCTATCGCGTCCAGGCGCGCTTTTTTCTCTGCGGGCGTTTCTTTATGCTTGCGGGCCTGGAAACTGTGTACGACCTTTTCCACGCCTTCAAAACACAAAAATGCGCCGCCCACCATCAGCAGCGGCGTGATGGCCCAGGGTGCAAAGGCGCTGATAATAAGCGCGAGCGGCACCAGAATAAGTTTGTTAATAAACGATCCCTTCGCTACGCTCCAGACCACCGGCAATTCGCGGTTGGCCCGCACGCCGGAAACCTGCTGGGCGTTTAGCGATAAATCATCCCCCAGAACGCCAGCGGTCTTCTTTGCCGCCAGCTTGCCCATCATTGAAATATCGTCCAGCAGCGTGGCGATATCGTCGAGGAGCGTTAATAAGCTACTTCCAGCCAAAATAGATTCCTTATTGTTAAGACTGTCATCAGTATGGAGCAAAATACGGCGGGCGAAAATCAAAGTCATCTGTCAACGAAAATTAACAAATCCTCCACAAGTAAAAAGCTCGCCTGGACGATAGTTTTGACGTTAACTATTAGCCTAATCATCAAAGGCTCGTGGGGAAGTATGCGCGTTCGTTCAGGTCAGCTGTTACCGCTTATCGCGGCGCTTTTTGCGCTGTATATCATCTGGGGTTCCACCTATTTTGCCATTGCCATCGGGGTGAAAAGCTGGCCGCCATTTATGATGGCCGGGGTACGCTTTATGACCGCGGGCATCCTGCTCATGTCGGTTCTGCTGTTACGCGGCCATAGGCTGCCTGCGCTTAGGCCAATGCTAAATGCCGCGCTGATTGGCGTGCTGCTGCTCGCCGTGGGCAATGGCTTTGTGACGGTGGCTGAGCATCAGCACGTGCCTTCCGGGATTGCGGCGGTGATGGTCGCCACGGTACCGCTGTTCACCCTGTGCTTCAGCCGCCTGTTCGGCATCCCCACCCGCAAGCTTGAGTGGCTGGGCATCGCCATTGGCCTCGCCGGGATCGTGCTGCTCAACAGCGGCGGCAACCTGAGCGGCAATCCGTGGGGCGCGCTGCTGATCCTGATTGGCTCGCTGAGCTGGGCTTTCGGTTCGGTTTACGGCTCGCGCATTGAGCTGCCAACCGGCCTGATGGCGGGCGCGGTTGAAATGCTCGCCGCGGGAATGATGCTGCTGTGCGCCGCCGCGCTGACCGGCGAACGTCTGACCGCCATGCCGACGCCAGCCGGTTTCTTCGCCGTCGGCTATCTTGCCCTCTTTGGCTCCATCATCGCCATCAGCGCCTACATGTACCTGATTCGCAATGTCACCCCTGCGGTGGCCACCAGCTACGCGTATGTGAACCCGGTGGTGGCCGTCCTGCTGGGAACAGGTTTTGCGGGCGAAAGCCTTTCTCCCGTCGAATGGCTGGCGCTCGGGGTGATTATTTTCGCCGTTCTGCTGGTGACGCTGGGGAAATATCTGCTGCCCCCAAAGCCGGTGGTGAAGGTATGTGAAATAGAAAAGTAGTTAAAGCGCGGGGGGTGCCAGCCACCCGCTGTCGTTCAGCTCATGAATGCCCAGCGTATCAATCTCTGCGTGATGCCCCCCGCTGCAAATCCACTCTTCCAGCCGCTCAATTAAATCCGCGTCGTTAAGCTTTGCTCGCCCTCTGAGCGCACATTCCCAAACCAGCAGCACTCGCCAGCCTTCGCCCAGCAGACGCTGCATATCCCGCCTATCCCTCGTCACGTTCTTGCCGATTTTCTGCAGCCAGAATTCGGTGCGGGTCGCGGGCACTTTGAACAAATAGCAGCCATGCTGATGCCAGAAGCAGCCGTGGGTGAAGATGATGCAGCGGCGTTCATCGAGGATAAAATCTGGCCGCCCGGCGAGCGCGGGATCCTGCACGCGGAATGCAAAACCGCATTCGGTCAGCAGGCCCGCCAGGCGTTTTTCAATGGCCGTGTCACGCGTGGCAATCGCCCGCATATTTTTGCTGCGCACCTCTTTGCTGTGAACATCAGCCATCTTCGCCTCCGGTTAGCGTTTTTTTACCGCAAGCTTAATTTTAGCTTCCAGCAGCCTGGCGACGGCGGCAAAAGCGGGCACCACTACCGAATTGCCAAACTGACGGTAAGCCTGAGTATCGGAAACAGGAATGCGGAAAGATTTGCCCTGTACGGCTTCGAAACCCATCAGGCGCGCGCATTCACGCGGCGTCAGGCGGCGTGGACGACGAAGCTGGTTTTCCGCGTCGTTAAACGCCTGCTCGCCCAAAGCCTTATCCCAGCCGCGATCGATCAGAATTTCCGCGCCGTCCTTGTAATAGCGGGCGGAAAGCGTTCTTGCCACGCTGGCAGGATTAGTCGGGTCAACCAGGCCATAGCCAAAGCCGTTGCCTTTGGCCTGGTGCTTTTTGGCATAGTTGTAGAGATATTTCCACAGCGTCGGCGTCAGGATGTACTTCTCCTCCACGGTTGGCTCAAGCAGCTCACCGAAGGTTGGGCGACGCTTCGGATACAGCGTTTCCAGCGCGCGCAGGGTGAAGTCCTGATGCAGATTAAGGTCGCGGCGGAATCCCACCAGCACAATGCGTTCGCGGTGCTGCGGCAGGAAGTTTTTACCGTCGATTATTTTTGGGTCGCCGGATCCCATCACCGCCGCATCGGCAACCTCATAGCCAAGCCCGTCAAGGGTTTCCATAATGATGCGGAAGGTATTGCCCTTATCGTGGCTCTTCAGGTTTTTAACGTTCTCCAGCACGAAAATGGCCGGGCGCTTAGCGTCAATAATGCGGGCCACGTCGAAGAACAGCGTGCCCTGCGTTTCACAGGCAAAGCCGTGGGCGCGGCCCAAAGCGTTCTTTTTCGATACGCCGGCCAGCGAAAACGGCTGACAAGGGAAGCCAGCCAGCAGCACATCGTGATCCGGCAAAGTCGCGCGAATATGCGCCGCTGCGTCTTCGTCGCTGAGATCGGTGCGGTGGCTTTGCGTCACGTCACGAATATCTTCGTTGAACTGATGCTGGTCAGGATCGCAATACCAGTTGGCTTTATAAGTGCGCACCGCGTGCTTATTCCACTCGCTGGTATACACGC
Organism: Buttiauxella sp.; assembly: GCA_036489025.1. Taxonomy (GTDB): domain Bacteria; phylum Pseudomonadota; class Gammaproteobacteria; order Enterobacterales; family Enterobacteriaceae; genus Dryocola. The sequence goes on along the minus strand of DASXGN010000039.1, from coordinate 14,479 downwards.
ACTGCCCGCCAATCGCCTCAAAACCGCTGCGGATCCCGCCAATCCCGGCAAACAAATCAATAAAGCGAAACGCGTATTTGCCGTGGTGTGCAGGCGGCGAAGGCAGCATGTTTTGCAGCATGGTCACTTCGACGTCGGTTAAGGCACGCGGAGCTGATTTACGGTTAATCCAGCGGTTAAGCGACTCGCGAGTCCAGTCGCCGCTGACCTGGCGCAGATGATGGGCCACCGTTTTCTGATCGTAGATTTCCAGGATGCGGCTGACCAGGGCGTGATCTTCCTCCTGCCGGTGCTGTTGGCGGTCTGAGGCTTGTTTTGAAAGGTGTTCTGCAATCGCGTCGAGGTCGTTCATCATCAACCAAAAAAGGGGAAAAGAGCGTGAGACTCTATCACTTATTTGACCCAGAGAGAATGAAAAGGCCCGCGGACAGCGGGCGCAAAATTAGCGCAAAGGTGAAAACCGCGCAATCACATCGCGGTCCAGACTGTGAAACTCCCCCTTCAGCTCCGCGCACAGCTTTGCCATATAGTGAACCAGGAAGTCAGCGTTGTGCCGCGCCAGCGCTTTGCCCGCTTCCGTCTGCATGGTTTCCGGCAGCTTTAGCAGCTTTTTCTGGAAATGATCGAGCGCGTAAGTGGCATCGTCCAGCTCTCTGCGGGCGGCTAAGGGATCTTCGCCGTCAAACAGCGGGCGGCCCAGCACGCCGGAGGTATAAAACACGCGGGCGAGGCCTATAGCCCCCAGCGATTCAAGCCGATCGGCGTCCTGCACAATCTTCGCCTCAGGCGTTTGCGGCTCAACGCCCGCGCTAAAGCTGTGGGCGTGAACGGCGTGGGCAACCGCATCGTAGCTATCGCGAGGAAAATCGGGGAAATGCGCATCAAGGATCCGCAGCGTTTCCCGTGCGGCCTGCGCCGAGGCCAGATGCCGCTGCGGATGATTTTTCGCTAGATTGACGATGTCGTGAAAGTAACAGGCGGCCAGCACGACCAGCCGGTCGGCTTCCGTATGCGCCATAATCCGCTGGGCGGTTTGCCAGACCCGCTTAAAGTGGGCCAAATCGTGAGCCTTATCGTCCTGCGGCCAGTTGGCGCGAAGATAGTCTTCAAAACGCGCCTGCCAGTGGGCTATCGGCATACGTACTCCTCGTTTCGCTGCTAAAGCCAGCCGTTAATATGAGTCTAAGGCGGCCAAATTAGCAAGAGGCGACGAGGAAACGCACGCCGCAGCGCGGCCGCTATTCCCGGTGGAAATTATCCTGCGGACGCGTATACCAGGCCACCCATCCCAGCACGGCGGCGACCGTTCCGAGCACCGCCAGCCCTGCCAGCGCGCCCAATAATTTGCCGCCGAACGATCCTAATTCACCGCCTGTGACGCTGCTAACGACCCAAAAATATCGCGCCATCGCCCAGACGATATACAAACAAAAGCCGTAGAAAAGCCACAGGGCGATTTTTCCGCCTGGCGTCCGAGTCGGTTGCGCTTCCTTTATCTTTGACATAGTTAACTCTGCTGTTAAATCCATGCATGGCGGTACGTTGCACCACCCTCCAGATGTGATTTTTATCACATTCATCAGACTTATGATTAGCCTGAATTCCTATTTTTGCTCAGGATCAAAAGCAAAACGGCCAACCGCCGAATTAACGAGCAAAATATCATGGCCGCCGCGACGACGCCCTTCCTTTGCCCTTAGTGAAATTGACGAACGATTCTGTCAACGCCCGCCTCATTAGTCGGTTCAGACAGATAGTATCCCTGGAACTGACGAATGCCCGCATCAACCAGCGAGGTGAATTTTTGCTCGCTGTCGATGCCCTCCGCCGTGCAAATGCTGCCCGTCATTTCGCAGTAATAAAGAATGGTTTTCAGCAGGCGGCTGTCCGTTTCGCTGCTGAACGATTTCTCCACCAGGTCACGGTCCAGTTTGATACCGTCAAAATGGATTTGCCTGACTGGAAACATTACGCGCCCGTCGGAAAAGCAATCATCCAGAAAAAGTTTGCAGCCTGTCTCACGCAGGCGTTTCATCACCTCGGGGACTTTCTTATCTTTTGCGGCATCAATCGTTTCGGAAAACTCAAAGATAAGCCTTTGTGCCCACAGCGGGTCGTGCAGCAGCTCGACCGCTTTTTTAGCCATGCGGGCCAGCGCTTCATCGGAGGCTAATTTTGTCGGTATATTGACGGAAAAGTCATATTTACCATTATATTTATTGATACAGCGCACCGCGGTATTTATCGCCAACGCCATTAGCTTCAGGCAAAGCTCTCTGTTTTTTAAAACGGTTAAATATCCTCGCGATTTTTGGATATATCCTTGCTGATGCCATTTCAATAAAATTTCAAAGCCAGAAAGTTTTTTCTCGTGGGTAGTTACCACCTGAAAAACCGGGAATATTTGATTTTCTTCAATGGCCGTGGCGTACCGGCGTTCAACCTTACGAAGATCAATAACGCTATCAGTTGAAAACGAAAAATCACTATTTTCTTCGTATACTCTTCCCTTTACGCCTTTGGAATACAACCCCTGGATAAATTGCAGTTTACGCAAGCCAACCTGTCGATGGTTGTAGATTGTTTTACCTGACAGGCCAGTTTTATCTGATTGATATTTAACTGGAATCCCCATATAAAAGCTCAGTACAGCTTCCAGTTCACGCGGCGTCAACCCTTTATAGTTTACGCCTGAAATATTCTCTTCACGCCTGCCCGCCGTTTCAAGCAAAGGAAGTTCGCTGCTCATCAACGCCTGGCAGGCCAGCGAGGAGTTCGCCAGGCGAATCGTTGATAATTTATTCTTATCATTAATCAGGGTATTGAACATACGAAACAACCAGCTGCTCGGTAGCCGACAGTAAATAACGACCGGCACCGGTTTTGGAAAGTAGTTTAGCATTTCCGCCAGTTTTTTGATCGCCACCAGCGTCGCCTTTACCTCCCCGGTTAGCAGGACATCAATACGTGACCGACTTTCCACGCGAGGTATTTCCCCATCGATTTCCGGGAAATTATCGACATCTACAGCAATGCGCGAAACTTGAATATCCTGACGAGAAAGAAGACCCGCCAGCCCCGTAAAAGCAAAGCTACAGGGAGAAATAATATAAATATTTCGATCGTTTTTACGCACGGCAGCCTGATTTTTCCAATCCATAGAATCCCTCACGCAGGAATATTAAATAAAAGCCACTCAGCTTTTATGATAAAACAAAGGCATAGAAACACCGTCTGTTTTTAGCATAAACAGAATAAGAGAAATAAAGATAATGATGTTACCAGACGCTCAGTCAGGGCATGAACCCCACCGTTAACGTTACATATTATTCACAAGAGTTAACATCATTATAAATACTAGCAAAACTTATGCGTGTTCACCACGTTATTTTTAATAAAAACGCACAAAATGATGCATAAACTGACAATTATTTAATAAATCCAGACAATTTCAGCGGTACTTTTGCCGCATGATGTGTACATAATTGATTTAATTTAGCAGTGAACCTAACGCAAAATTTTACATACTAAAAAATGCTCATCATTGTTCTACAACGGCGGTGTTTTTATCTCCAAAAGAAGTTTGCTAAATACATATAGCTTCGCAAACTTAAAAATACATAACGTAAAAAATTCGCTACGTGTGTATAATAACGAAGTTGAACTCCTACAACAGCGAGACGCGCACGGCAACCAAACACCCACCACTTCGTAAGGCAATTATATGGATATACTCATTTCCTCTGAGGCATTGCTACGCCGACGAGCCCAAATCATTAAACATCTTAAATTCAAAGATGCGATAAAAGAGCATTACGCAATTAATAATGCGATTTATAAAAAACAGCCATTATTTTATAAAGTCATGCTCCAGGAATCACGGTTTAACATTGTACTATCCGTTTGCTGCTTCGTTTTTGGTCACCAGGCTTCTTCGGTCTCAGACATTAAAGAATTATGCTCCCGGTATAAAATTGCCAGTCCCAACAGCGTGATAGCCATCATTACATTACTGAAGACGACGCACCGTATTCGCACCTGGCGCAGCGAATCCGACCGCAGAAAAGTGCTGATTGAACCAACGCCGAAGGGGCTGGAAGAACTTAAACGCTATATGTCCGGCGCGTTTATCCCAGTGCATTCCATGTTCCCAAATAACAATATTAGTCTCGATTTATTTGATAATGACACCCAGCGCCATAATTTTTTCCGGCGCGCGGCAGAGTATCTTTTTCGCGGAGTGACCTTTAAGAAAATATTACCTGAAGTGGGGTTGTTTATTGAAAAAGACGGCGGCCGCATGATTATGCTGTATCTCTATTTGCAGGCCATCGATAAAATGACATCGCGCGGCGCCACTATTGAATATTCGGCCAGCGTGCTGGCAAAAGAATTTTTTGTTTCGCGCATTCACGTCAGCAGAATGATAAAGGAGGCGCAGGGTGCAGGCTATCTCCAGGAACGAGAAGATGGCCTGATTGATATCTATCCAGGTTTTATTCAGCTGGTTGAAAACTATGCCGGACTCTATTTTTCTTATGTCCTGCACTATTTAAACGTTCACCCCCAAGAATAATTACTACCTGACATTTATTACTAACACAGAGCCCGACATCACTGACTCCGGGCAACCGCTGTAAAACGGTTGCCCGGATAGCTTATCTTTCGCGCAGCGCTTCTTTAGCTTTATTCAACGGCTTGAGTAAATAGCTCAGCACGGACTTATTCCCCGTTTTAATATCAACCGTGGCAATCATCCCCGGAAAGATGGGGAACGATTTATCCTGTTTATTGGTCAGATGATTACTGTTGGTACGAATATATACCCGGTAATAATAAACGTCGCGCTTGACCTGATCCTGAATAGTATCCGGCGAAATCATGGTGACCTCCCCTTCCAGACCGCCAAAAATGGAATAATCATAGGCGGTAATTTTCACCAGGGCTTTTTGCCCTGGGTGAATGAACGCCACGTCTCGCGGTGAGATCTTAGCCTCGATGACCATCTGGTCATCCAGCGGCACCAGGCTCATCAGCTTTCCATTAGGTGGAATCACGCCGCCGACGGTGGTGACGTCAATATCTTTCACAATGCCGCGCACCGGCGCGGTAAATGTCAGGCGAGTCAGGGAATCTTCCCGACCCCGCGTCACCGAGCGCTGTGCCTCCATTTCCGCGTTGGCCTTGGCTAATTCCTCCCTCGCGCGCACGTAATACTGGTTCTGCATCTCAACGATTTTGTTTTCCAGCTCGTTTTTCTGCCTTTGCAAACGCAGCACTTCCACGCTGCTGGCGGCACCCTGCTTGACCAGCGGCTGGGTCAGCGAAAGCTCCCGCTGTACCAATGCCACGCCCTGACGCAAACCGGCCAGACCTTTATCGAGACTATCGCGACGGGATTTAAACAGCGCGGTTTCCTGCTTCACCAGCTCCACGTCGTCGTCCAGCTCCGCCGGAAAGATCAGTTCGGTGCCGTTGACTTCCGCATTCAGGCGCGCCGCCGTGGCCATCGCCGCATTGAGACGGGACTCACTCTCCTGCACGCTGAATTCTGTTTTGGTTCTGTCCAGCTGCGCCAGCTGCTGGCCCCGTTCAACAATATCCCCTTCGCGCACGAACAGTTTGTGAATAATGCCGCCTTCCAGGGACTGAATAACCTGTTCGTGGGAGGTGGGCACCACCTTACCGCTGCCGGTCGTGACCTCGTCCAGATGGAAAAAGCTCGCCCAGGCGATAAACGCGGCCAGCAGGGCGAACAGACTCCAGGCCACCAGCGTGGAACGCGGCAGGCGCGGTTCGCTCAGGCGGCTGTTAAAACGGCTAAAATCACTCATGCTTGCTCCTCCTGAGCTTTCATCGTCACCGTGCGACGGGCGGCCTTCGGCTGAGGCGCAGCGTGTTCGGCCATAATGGCTTCGCGCGGGCCATCCATCACGATACGGCCATTTTCGAGCACGATAATTCTGTCCACCAGCTCAAGAATCGGCAGACGATGCGTCGCCACCACCAGCGTGCGCTGCGAACCAAGCCAGCCTTTAAGGTGCTGAATGAGCTGCTTTTCACTTACCTCATCCAGCCGGGCCGTTGGCTCATCCAGCAGCAGGATGTTCGGCGAGGTTAGCAACGCCCGAGTCATCAGCAGCGCCTGCTGCTGGCCGCCGGACAGACCGCCACCGCCTTCGCTAATCACATAGTTGAGGCCCATTTTCTGCCGGCGAACAAACTCCAGCGCCCCGCTCACCGTCAGCGCCTGGTGAATCTCTTCGTCGGTGGCAAGCGGATTGCCCATCACGATATTGTCACGCACGGACCCAAAAAACAGCCGCGCCTGCTGGCTAAGCAGCTGCATATCGCGACGAACATCCGCCGGGTCAAGATGACCAAGCGCAATCTCATCCAGCAGAATACTGCCCTGCTGCGGCTCCTGTAGACCGGCCAGCAGCTGGAGCAGCGTGCTCTTGCCCGAACCGTTGCGCCCCAGCAGCGCGATACGCTCCCCGGCCTTAATTTTGAGGCGCGGGATATTCAGCACGCTGAGCTTTTCTTCTTCGTCGTAATAGAAGCCGATATTTTCCAGATCGTAATGGCCGCGCAGGTGCGCTTTGTGAACTTTTTTACCGCGCAGCGGCTCATCAATAGGCCGCTGCATCAGATCGTCGAGCCCCTTTTTGGCCACCTTTGCCGACTGCCAGCGCGAAAGCACGCCGGAGATCTGCGACAGCGGCGCAATGGTGCGCGAGGCGAGAATTGAAGTGCCGACCAGCGCGCCCGTCGTCATGTCGCCGCTAATCACCAGGTAGCAGCCCACCAGCAGCACAACCGCATAGACAATCGACTGCACCTCCTGCGTCCAGGTCAGCAGCAGCCCGGTCAGCCAGCGCTGCTTCATGCCGACGGAGGCCGCCACGTCGTTAGTGTTGTTCCACTGGTTCTGGAAGCGCTGCTCGGCGCGCATCAGCTTGATGTCTTCCAGGCCCTGCACCGCTTCGACCAGCGTCGCGTTACGAATGGCCGATTCACGCATCCCTTCGCTGGAGAGCCGTCCCAGCGGGCGCTGCACCAGTAGACCGGGGATCAGCAGCAGCGGCACGGCCAGCAGCACAACCAGCACCAGCGGCCCGCCAATCACCCACAGGATGGCGACGAACAGCAGGAAGAACGGCAGATCGGAAACCGCCGCAATAGTGGTTGAGGTAATGAGTTCGCGCACCGATTCCAGCTCGCGGATCTGCGCGATAAACGAACCGGTGGACTTAGAGCGGGCGCCGTTTTTGATACGCATCGCGTGGGCGAAAACCCGCTCGGAAATCCGCAGATCGGCCCGCTTGCCCACCACGTCGGAAATATGAACGCGCAGCATGCGCATAATAAATTCGAAAACGATAGCCAGCATCACGCCGCCAAATAGCACCCACAGCGTCGCCTCCGACTGCGAAGGCACCACGCGGTCGTAGACCTGCATGGAGAACACCATGCCGGACAGCGCCAGCACGTTGGCCACCATCGCCACCAGCATAATGTCGCTGTAGCGCCGCCAGTCCTTCAGCGCCAGCTGCCAGAACCAGTTCTTCTCATAGGGCTTGATGTAATCGTCGACGCGAGCATCGGGGGTCGACTCCAGCGGGCGGAGCACCATCAGCGAAGTCAGACGGGTCGCCAGCTCATCGCGGGACAGCTCAGTTTCCAGGCCGCCGTCGCCGCTAAATTGCAGGCTGACGTTGCCCTCTTTGTCCATGCGGGTCAGCACCGCAACCTGCCCACCGCTAAACTCGGCGATAAGCGGCATGCGCCAGGGATCGATCAGGGCAGCATCCGCCGCAACCAGCCGCAGGCCTAAACCAAGCTGGCGGGCCATATCTTCCAGCACCAGCTGGCGCGGAGAGTCGCTCTCATGGCTGATAATGACGCGCAGATGCTCCTGCGAAAAATCGAGCCGATAGTGCTTAGCGACGGTAAACATCGCCTGCAGCCAGGGCTCGTACTGCGAATTTTTTTTCATGGTGTAACTTCCTGTTCAGCACCGGCATTCAGTAAAGAAATAATGTCCTTATTAAGACGCTTGAGCGTCACCTTCTCGTTGACTCTTAACTGCTCAGGCGAATTTTTCTTCATTTATAAAACCCATGGCCTATGCCAAAAAATGCAGGAGCCGCGGGGGTTAACCCGCGGCCACTTTGACTACACGATCAATAACTGATGGTTTGCCAGCAAAGTGGCAAGGTCGGTCTGCACGCCGTTAAGCGTCACCACCGTTGTTGGGTCGAAGTTATTCCCGGTCCCGTCACGGTCGATCTGGATAACGGTGTTGCTGCCGCTTTGCACCACGCGCAGGTAATCGGTGATATTGCCCGCGCTGGCGTCCAGCTTCGCCACGCCGTCGATATAGCTTGCCGATCCGCTGCCGCTGTAGCTGGTATCGGAGAGCAGTTCGCGAATATCGATGCGGTCGGTGTCAGCCGTGCCTTCCCACGTGCCCACGGTGAAACCGTTCACCACGTCGCTGCCGTTGCCGCCGGTGGCGTCCGCAGCGTTAATCAGCTTGTAGAGCAGGGTATCGTGCCCGCCGCTGCCGATATTGAAGGTGTCGTTGCCGCCGCGCCCTTCAAACTGATTATTCCCGCTGTTGCCGGTAATAACATCGTCAAAGTTCGAGCCGTTGATGCCTTCAACGTTGGTAAAGGTAGAGGTGTTATACCCGGTATTCTGCGCGGTCGTTTTGCTCAGGTCAGCGGTAATACCGACCGTCGCATTACGGAAGTCCACGATATCCATACCGCCGGTGTCGCTCCAGGTGCTGTGCTCGGAGGTGGTTGTCCAGCCGCCAGCGCCGTTGTAGATATAGGCTCCGTCCTGCGCAATAAAGGTATCGTTATAGCCCGTCCCCGTCAGCGTGCCACCGTGGACGCCCGTCGCCGCTTCAGCGGTGATAACGTGGCTATCCCAGGCCTCTCCTGCCGTCAGCCCCTCCCAGCTTGTCTGCTGCGCCGTGCCGTTAATCATATGCAGCAGCTCGGCACGATAAGTTTCCCCGGCGTTCAGACCATAGAAGCTCACCAGCGCAGAGGAGTCATTGATTCCCATCCCCGACTGGGCATTCAGCACCTGACTTGCCACCAGATTGCCCTGCGAGTCGTACAGACGCACGGTGTTGCCGAAGTAAACGTTCATCCCCTGGCTGTCGACAATCTTCAGGTGGATGGCCGTACCCGACGCCACGGTATTCGTATTGCGCTGCAGCTCAACATTGCCGTTTTGACGGAAAATCAGCAGATCCTGCGCGCCGTCCCAGTCATAGTCGAGCAGCGCCGCGTTGGATACCCTGGTCGAACTCGCTCCACCAAACTTGGTCGGAGTGAAGGACAGGCTGCCATTCACCACGCCGCCGTTGGTATAGAGGTAGGACTGTCCGGACGTTGCCAGCTTGATAATGTCCATCTTGCCGTCATGATCCCAGTCCACGGCTACGCTCACGTTACCGGCAAATTTATCGGCTGTGGTGGAGCCTATCGCCTGTAAGGATTGCAGGTTTCCGCTGCCGTCGTTGAGCATGACCCCACCTGCGGTGTTGTTGTAGGTCATGCCCATATAGAGATCCATTGCGCCATCACCGTCAAAGTCTGCCCAGGTCATGCTAACCGCGTTGTTTGCGGCGGCAGATCCCGTTGCGCTGTACATCGTGTTGGTGAAGTTCTGGCTCCATTTAAAGCTGCCATCTCCCTGGTTGATCATGGTCGACAGGGCGTAGTTATTGCTGCCGTTAGTCGTATGCTGGGCAATATCCACCCGGCCATCGTTGTTCAAATCAACGCCGGAGGCCTCGATCAGACTGTTGTAGTTGGCAACCTTAGCGCCAGAGACGAAGGTGCCGTAGGTCCCCCCGCTGGAATCCCCCTGCAAAGTACCGTTGGTATTGCGCATAAAGGTTCGGGAATCGGGGCCGCCCGCATCGCCCAGGACAAAGTCGACGTAGCCATCGCCCTCAATATCTATGGCCGCTATCGCGCCGTACCAGATATCCGCATTTCCCATCATTACGCGTGAAATGGTCTGGTTAGTGTAAGTTCCGTCGCCGTTGTTCGTTAACTGCCTCATCGTGGTGTAGCTTGTTCCCATAGCCAGCACGTCCACCAGACCGTCACGGTTAATGTCGGCAAAAGTGCCCGACGTATAGGTCCCGGCTATCGCAAAGGTCGAGCTCACCGAGTAGCTGTTACGGTCACTGGCCGACGCAGTCTGTTGGTTTGCCAGAATGGTCCATTGCCCGTCTTCATTCAGCGAGTAGCTCCCCGAGTAGGCGGAACTCAGCGATGACATCGTCCATGCCGGTGTCAAGGAGGCCTCATTGACCACCGTCACCGAGCCGTTGGTCGCCCCCGTGAGGTTGCCGTTGCCCGCGCTGCTCTTCACCTGCGCCGTCACGCTATAGCTGGAAACGCCCAGCGCATCGCCGTCGGGGATCTGCAAATACCAGGTGTTATGGTCCGGATCGACCACCACCGCCCCACCGTTCTGGGAGGTATAGGTTTTACCGTTGATAATCACCGTCAGGTATTCACCGTGCTCAAGCCCGGCGGAAACCGTCCCGCTGACAACAGGCGTATTGTCCGCCGTCGTCTGCGCGGTAATGGTTGCCGTGGTAGTGGGAATAGTGGTGTCGACATCCAGCACGAAGTCAGATGAGTCAGTGGTGTTCCCGGCCGTATCGGTCACGCGCAGCACATAAATGTGGTTGCCGTCTTTCAGACCGCTGTCCTGGAAGTACCAGCTCGCGGAACCGTTCATGGTCACCTGACCCAGCAAAATGCCGTCGCGGTACAGCTCGGCGATTTCCCCCGCGGCCAACGCTTTGTTCAGCGTGCCGTTAATCAGCGGAGAGGTATCGTCGGTCGACATCGACGAGCCAAACGAACCGGTACGCTCCCCTTCGCCGTCGGTATAGCTAACGACCGTGCCCTGCGTCGTTGGCGGCGTGGTATCCACCGTCACCACCTGCTGCGCGGTCGACCCGACGTTACCCGCCTGGTCGATGATGCGAACCTGATAGGTGTAATCCCCGTCCGGCAGATCGCGGGAGTCGGTGAAGCTCCACAGCTTGTTGTTCACCGTCGCGTCAACCCAGGTGTTACCGCCGTCAAGGCTAATCTGCACGCGTTCGTCGGCGGCCAGAGGGCTGCCGAGGGAGCCGTTGATCGTCAGCGTGGTATCCATGGTGATGAAATCACTGCCTGACTGCCCGGTATCTTCGCTGATCGCGTCGATGGTAATGCCGTACTGCGGCGCGCTGGTATCGACCGTCACCTGCTGAGAGGTCGTCGCCCCGACGTTCCCGGCCTGATCCACCACGCGGACCTGGTAGGCGTAATCCCCGTTGCTCAACGTGCGGGAATCAGCGTAGCTCCAGCTGGTGCCGTTCACGGTGGCGTAAACCCAGGTCGTGCCGCCGTCCATGCTCACCTGCACAAACTCACCGGCCCCTGGCGCTGCGCCCAGCGTGCCGTGCAGCGTGTAGGACGTTTCGCTGGTCAGGAAATCGTTGTCATCAAAACCGGTGTCGGTAGTGATGCGATCGACCGTCACGGTGATGGCCGCATCCGGCGCTACGGTATCAACGGTGACCTGCTGCTTAGCCGTCGCGCCGATATTCCCGGCGGTGTCCACCACGCGCACCCAATAATCGTAGGTCGCGTTGCCCAGCGTGCGGCCATCGGCGTAGTACCAGGTCGTGCCGACAACGGTCACGTTCTGCCAGCTGCTGCCTCCGTCGACGCTGATTTGCGCGTACTCACCGTCGGCAAGCGTTGCGCCGAGCGTGCCGTGCAGCGTCAGCGAGGTATCTTTGGTGATGAAATCGCTGCTGCTCAGGCCCGTGTCATCGCTGATGCTGTCGATGGAGATAGTTTTGCTGGCGTCCGGCGCAACGGTATCTATGGTCACGACCTGGCTGGTCGTGGCGCTGATATTCCCGGCGTCGTCGATAACGCGCAGCTGGTAGTTGTAATCCCCGTCGCTCAGCGTGCGCCCGTCAACGTAGGTCCAGCTCGTGCCGCTCACGCTCACGTCGGTCCACGTCAGGCCGCCGTCAAGGCTGATCTGCGCGTGGTCGCCATTGCCCAGCGCCGCGCCCAGCGTCCCCTTCAGGGAAATCTGATTGTCGCTGGTAATGAAGTCGCTGCCGGACAAACCGGTGTCCTGCGTCACCGAATCTACCGTCACGGTCGTCGCCGCCGGAGCGGTCAAATCAACCTGCACAATCTGGCTGTCGGTCGCGCCCACGTTGCCCGCATTGTCGATTACGCGCACCTGATAGGTGTAGCTGCCGTCGGTCAGCGTGCGGCCATCGGCGTAGGTCCAGCGAGTGCCGGTCAGCGTCAGATCAATCCAGCTCGCGCCGCCGTCGAGGCTAATCTGCGCCTTCTCGTTACTGCCCGGCTGCGCGCTCAGAGAACCGTTCACCACCACTTTAGCGGTGTTGGTAATGAAATCGCTGGCGCTCAGGCCGCTGTCGTTTTGCAGCGAATCAATGCTGATATTCATGGCCGGCGGCGTGAGATCGACGGTCACCGTGTGGTCATCACTCGCGCTGTTGCCAATCACGTTGCTCACTTTCGCGTTGATGACGTAAGAGCCGCCGTCCGCCAGCGCCGCCACGTCCGCGCTGCCAAGGGTATATTTCCAGCTGCCGTCGGCCAGCACCGTGGTGGTGTAGGTTTTCCCGTTCAGGGTAATAGTGACGGTCTGCCCCGCTGGCGCGTCGGTCGTGCCGTTGATAACCAGCGGCGTGCCATGCTCCGCGGCGTTGACGATATCGTCCTGCGCAAAGGTGTTGATAGCGATAGTCGGAACATCGCCGTTAAGCGTGATCTTATGGCTGTTGTCCCCCGGATTGCCTGCCTTATCGCTGACGCTGGCGGAAATGGTGTAATCCCCGTCAGCCAGTCCCAGGAAGTCGCGGCCAGGAACAAATACCGACCACTTGCCGTCGCCGTCTATCGTCGCCGTGTAGCTGTGGCCGTTCAGCGTCACGGTCACCATCTGGCCCTGTTCAGCGGTCGATGTGCCGCTGATGGTCTGGCCGGTCAGCTGCTCGCCGTGGTTCACGACGTCGTCACCCGCTACCGTGCCGATGGTGACGGTTGGCGCGACCGTATCCACGGTCAGGCCGTGAGTCGTCTGGCCGCCGTTGCCCGCTTTGTCATTGACGCTCGCCGTCACGGTTAATGCGCCTTCGCTCAGCAGCGCAAGGTCGGCTGCCGGAACGTTCAGCGTCCAGGCGCCGTCTGCGCCCACCAGGGCGGTGTAAGCCTTGCCGCCCAGCGAAACCGTAACGGTTTGCCCGGCTTCCGCGCTGGAGGTGCCGTGAATGGTCAGCGGGAGCAGCTGCTCCGCCGCGTTAAGCACGTCGTCACCGGAAATCGCGGCAATGGTCACCTCCGGCGCGGTCTTGTCGACGCTCACCGAATGGGAGGCCGAAGCGCTGTTCCCCGCGTTGTCCTGTGCCGAAACGGAAACCGGATAGCTCATGCCGTCGCCCAGCGCCGCCACGTCTGCGGCAGGCACCGTCGCGCTCCACGAGCCGTTACTCTGAATGGTCGCCGTATAGCTCTTGCCGTTGATCATCACCGTGACCTGCGTACCGGTGGCAAACTGCGAGCTGGAGCCGCTGATAGTAATCGCACTGCCCGCTTCCGCGGCGTTAATCACGTCGTCGCCGCAGATGGTGCCGACGGACAGTGACACGGCGGCGGTGTTCACCTCCACGCTGTGGGTTTCGCTGCTGCTGTTGCCCGCGCCGTCGGTGAGGGTCGCGCTGATAACCACGGTGCCTTCGCCAAGGGCGGAGATCACGCTGGCAGGAACGCCCACGCTCCATTTGCCGTTGGCGTCTACGGTGGTGAAGTACAGCTGGCCACCGATGGTCACAACCAGCTTGTCGCCGGTGGCTGCGCCCGTTGCGGTGCCGCTGATAATCTGCGCCTGCGAATGCTCCACGCCGTTAATCACGTCGTCCCCAGCCACCGTATCAAAGCGGATGACCGGCGGCGTGGTGTCGAGGGTAATGCCCTTGCTGACGCTGCCTTCGTTACCCGCCGTATCGCTGACCACAGCCTTAATCGTGTAGCCGTTATCCGCCGCAGCGGTGAGATCTGCCGCCGGGACATTCAGCGTCCAGATGCCGCCCGTCTTCACGGTGGTGGTGTAGTCCTTGCCGTTGAAGCTGACGGTCACGGTCTGCCCAACCTGCGCGTTGGTGGTGCCGGAAATCGCCACGCCCGCCGCCGCTTCGTTGCCGTTGATGACGTTATCCCCGGCCACCGCATCAATGCTGATGTTCGGCGCAGAAGCGTCCACGCTGTATTCGTGGCCCGCCGACGCGCTATTGCCGTTGACGCTGGTCACGCTCACCTGCACGCTGGCGTCGCCGTCTTTCAGGCCTTTCAGGTCCGCCGCCGGCACGGTGTACGTCCATTTGCCGTCCGCG
>DASXGN010000016.1:0-1514 GCA_036489025.1 Buttiauxella sp. | reverse complement strand
CGTTAGATGCCATGAAGGGTTGTAAAGCGTGGGCAAAACGGGCACACGCCGTGTATGAAAAACAAACCAACCCTTCATGACAGAGAGAATGCTAACAACTTGGTGAGCGCTGGCAACGGCGCAGTGCGGCTGCACTTCAAGCTCGGTTTGGACGTGGACCTGCGCCACATTGTGGCGGGGATACAGTGTGAGCGGAGCTTGATTGGGCCGGCGCAGAAGTTTTCCCGAGCGCAATTGCTGGCTTGGGTGAAAAAAAAGATTGCCCAGGGTGACACGGTAAGCGCGGTGTATGAGTGCTGCGGGTTTGGTTACACGTTGCACGAAGAGCTGGTGAGGGCCGGAGCGCACTGCATTGTCACCACGCCGATGCGATTGAACCTGGAGCGGCGCAGAAAGAACGATCGGATGGATGGACGGGAGTTGTGTGTGCGGCTGTCGCGCTATCTGGATGGGCATCGGGAGGAGTTAAAGCCGGTGCGCATTCCCAGTCGGGCTGAGCAACAACGTCGCGAGCTGGGGCGACAACGGGAATTTTGGAAAAAAGAGTTGCTGCGGATGGAAAATCACGGCCGCGCTCTGCGCGTCGAACATGAGCACGAGACTTTAAGCGCGGGCTGGGCCGGGCCGCGCAAATGGAAAATAATCGGGCCGCAATGCAGCGAGTTTGTGCGCAAGCAACTGGAGCCACTGGTCAAGCAGATCCGCGCCACCAAGGCGCAACTGGATCGGCTGACCCAAGAGATTGAAGCGCTGGTGGCGGAAGAAAAAATCCCAGTCGGTCTGGGTGCGTTGACGGTGTCACTGATCGATGGCGAAGTGTGCAATTGGACGCGTTTCGTTCATCGCAAAGCGGTTGGCAGTTACACCGGCTGCTGTCCGAGTGAACATAGCAGTGGCGGCGTGCAACGCTTTGGCGCAATCGACCGGCATGGCAACAAGCATGTGCGGGTGCTGCTGGTAGAAGCAGTGTGGCGGCTGTTACGCTGGCAGCCCGGCTGGCACGCTCGCCAGAAATACTTGGAGAAACTCAGAGTTGGCGCGTCACTGAAAAAGAAAATGGCGGTGGCACTAGCTCGACAGCTGGCCATCGACCTGTGGCGCTGGAGAACCGGCCGGGCCAGTGCTGCTGAACTGGGTTGGACAGTGACCAGCGCTACAAGCCCGATGTGTTAGGCACAAACCATTAACTCTTACGAAAAACGCCTTATCCAACCAAAGTTCGATTGAAACCCCGCAGGGTGGAATGCTGCTCGACGATGAAGCTGGTCCTCTGGAAAAAGGATCATCCGTTAGATGGGGCGCGTTCCGCCCAAGGCGGCTTCCCAAGTCCAAGCACGACATCATGGGCTCGCACCAAAAAAGCGATGCTCGAATAGGAGCTGGTGAACCGGGAAAAATACCCCGGTTACGAAACGGAAGCTGCGCCCTGCGGATCAAACGTGAGCTGAAGTTGGAACAACAAAGGAAAGGAGAAAACTAAAACAACGCCCCCTCCGCGATTGACAACCCTCATA
>DASXGN010000006.1:0-105472 GCA_036489025.1 Buttiauxella sp. | reverse complement strand
GCCTGACGAGGCGCCATAACCCTATACGAAGCTCGAGCTAATTTGATTTTTGGAGAATAGACATGTCCCGAGTCTGCCAAGTTACTGGCAAGCGTCCGGTGACCGGTAATAACCGTTCCCACGCAATGAACGCGACCAAACGCCGTTTCCTGCCGAACCTGCACTCTCACCGTTTCTGGGTTGAGAGCGAGAAGCGTTTTGTCACACTGCGTGTATCTGCTAAAGGTATGCGTGTAATTGATAAGAAGGGTATCGAAACGGTTCTGGCCGATCTTCGTACCCGTGGCGAGAAGTACTAAGAGGAACTAAGTCATGGCTAAAGGTGTTCGCGAGAAGATCAAGCTGGTTTCTTCTGCTGGTACTGGTCACTTCTATACCACCACGAAGAACAAACGTACTAAGCCGGAAAAACTGGAACTGAAAAAATTCGATCCAGTTGTCCGTCAACACGTACTGTACAAAGAAGCTAAAATTAAATAATTTTAGTGACTTTGATGAAAAACCTCGCTCCGGCGGGGTTTTTTTGTTTCAGGCCTTAGCCCGGGAGGAGAAATGCCAGAGTTACCTGAAGTCGAAACCAGCCGCCGTGGTATCGAACCGCACCTGGTTGGGGAAACCATTCTGCACGCTATCGTGCGCAACAGCCGCCTGCGCTGGCCCGTCTCAGAAGAAATCCATGCCCTGAGCGACAAACCTGTGCTGAGCGTTCAGCGTCGGGCAAAATATCTGTTACTCGAGCTACCTGACGGATGGATTATTATCCATCTCGGCATGTCCGGCAGCCTGCGTATTCTCCCTGAAGAACAGCCAGCGCAGAAGCACGATCATGTCGACCTGGTGATGAGCAACGGGAAAGTGCTGCGATACACCGATCCTCGTCGTTTTGGCGCGTGGCTTTGGGTGAAAGAGCTGGAAGGAAGCAGCGTGCTGGCCCATCTTGGCCCGGAACCGCTTCATGAAGAATTCAATGCAGACTATCTGCGTGAGAAGTCTGCGAAGAAGAAAATCGCCATCAAACCCTGGCTGATGGACAACAAGCTGGTGGTTGGCGTGGGTAATATCTACGCCAGCGAATCACTGTTTGCCGCAGGGATCCATCCCGATCGCACCGCTCAGTCGTTGTCTAAAACCGAGTGCGAACTGCTGGTCAAAGTGATCAAGGCGGTACTGATAAGATCGATTGAACAGGGCGGTACAACGCTGAAAGACTTTTTACAGTCGGACGGTAAGCCGGGCTATTTCGCTCAGGAATTACAGGTTTACGGGCGGGAGGGGGAGCCATGCAGGGTTTGCGGCGCACCTATTGTAGCCGGTAAACACGCCCAGAGAAGTACGTTTTATTGCCGTAACTGCCAGCGCTAAAAACTACTTCAGCTTCTCCAGCAGCGCCTGAAGGACGGGTTCCGGCAGAAAATGCGCGACATCGCCCTGGTGGCGCGCGACTTCTTTGACCAGCGATGATGAAACAAAAGACCACTCTTTGGAAGGCATCAAAAAGACGCTTTCCAGCTCCGGCATCAGATGGCGATTCATATGTGCCAGCTGCATTTCATACTCAAAATCAGCAGCGGTGCGCAGCCCGCGAATCAGTACGTTAGCCTGCTGGGCTTTGGCAAAATTCGCCATCAGATCGCTGAACCCGACCACCTCTACATTTGGCAGATGTGCGGTAACCTGCTTCGCCAGCTCAACGCGTTCCTCCAGAGAAAACATGGTGTTCTTATGCGGGCTGTTAGCGATGGCAAGGATGATGGAATTGAACATCATCGCACCGCGAGTCACGATATCCAGATGACCGTTGGTGATGGGATCAAAAGTGCCGGGGTAAATCGCTCGGGTGCTCATAGCTGCTCTTTTTCCGTATAGCCGTGGTTTAGTGCCCAGAGTTCGGTGTATTTATTGAAGGTGTACTGCGCGTTGACCACCGCCAGCAGCCAGCCCTGTTTCCCATCCAGAAAACCCGCTCGAAGCAGCAGCGTTTTGCAGAAGGCCCCCAAAGTGTGGCTGAAAATCCCTGCCAGCGAGACTTTTTTACCAAGTTGATGGCGTTCCTGCGCCCAGGCCGTGGCGTAGTTCATCTGCTTGCGCTGGAAGCTGGCGAAATCCCGGCAGGTAAGATGAAGCAAATCCCCGTCGAGAGGAATAGTTTTTACACCGGGCGCATCCAGCGATTCGTGCACCTGATTGTCGTTATAGCGATAGCGTTCGCGAGCGTAGAGGCGCGTGACGCGGTCCGGATACCAGCCGCTGTGTCGCATAAAGCGGCCAAGGAAAAGGTTACGACGGGCGATGCTGTAGACGGCGTCCGGCTGAGGGTTAGCCAGCACGGCTTTTAATGAAGCGGCAAGCTCTGGCGTAACGCGCTCATCGGTATCGATCATCAAAATATAATCGCCGCTGGCGTATTCCTGCGCGCGCTGGCGCTGAATTCCAAATCCCTGCCAATCTTCACTGGAGAAGGCTTTTGCGCCGCTTTGACGGGCGATTTCTACCGTTGCATCTACGCTGCCGGAATCCAACAGCACGATTTCGTCAGCCCATGATACGGAGGCGAGGCAGTCGGGCAGAATATCCGCCGCGTTTTTGGCGATCATGACCACCGATAGACGGCTGGGCATTAGTGGCTCCGCTGCGGCAGATAAGGTTGCAGTAACTGTAGCAAACGCTGCAGGGCACCCTGGTTCTGATGCAGCACTTCGACCGCGTGACGGCCATAGTACAGGCGATAGTCTTCATCGGTGAGCAGCGTGGAGATTTCGCGCACCAGGCTCTGGGCATCGGTAACGGTGATCATACCGTCGGCCTGTAGCAGCTTCGCGCAAATATCTTTGAAGTTGAAAATATGCGGGCCCATCAGCACGGGAATGGCATGAGCGGCAGGTTCCAGCGGGTTATGCCCGCCGCGCTCCACCAGGCTGCCGCCAACGAAGGCGAGATCGGCAATGCCGTACAGCAGCATCAGTTCGCCCATCGAATCGCCGATCACCACCTGTGTGCTGTTTGACGGGATCTCGCCGCTGCTGCGTAGGGTAAAGCTAAAGCCGCCTTTTTGGACCAGCTCTTTGGCATCTTTAAAGCGCTCAGGATGGCGTGGCACCAGAATCAGCAGCAGGTCAGGGAATTTCGCCAGCAGCTGGCGATGCGCATCCAGAATAATACTTTCCTCGCCGTCATGGGTGCTGGTGGCGATCCACACTTTACGGCGTGGAGCCCACTGACGGCGCAGCGTAATCGCCCTAGCCGCGAGCTCAGGTGTGACGGAGATATCGAATTTAAGGCTGCCAGTAACCGTCAGTTGCGAACGCTTGAGGCCTAACTCAAGGAAGCGACCGGCGTCCTCTTCGTTCTGCGCTGCGATCAAAGTGATTCTGCTCATCAGGCGACGCGTAAAGTTACCGAGCTTTTTATAGCCCTTAGCCGAGCGCTCGGATAAACGCGCGTTGGCAATAACCAGGGGGATTTTGCGATTGTGCAGCGCGGTAATCATGTTCGGCCACAGCTCTGTTTCCATTACGATGACCAGTTTTGGGCGCACGGTGTCCAGAAAACGGTTCATTGCACAGGGCAGATCGTAAGGCAGGTAAACGTGGTGGACGTTTTTACCAAATGCAGACTGGACTCGCTCGGACCCGGTTGGGGTCATGGTCGTTACCGTGATGGGGATCGTCGGATAACGATGGCGCAGAGCGCGAACCAAAGGAATCGCCGCAAGGGTCTCTCCAACGGATACAGAATGCAGCATGATGCCGTCCGGCGCTACTTTCCCGCGACAAAAGCCATAGCGCTCGGCCCAGCGTTTACGGTACGCAGGAGCTTTACGGCTACGGAGCAGAAGTCGCAGCCACACAAAGGGCTGGATGAGATAGAGCAGGGCGGTATACAACGATTCCAAGCGAATTTTCCGTATTTTCATTATCGGCGGGCAAATTCTAAGCATTCGCAGGGCGTAAAGCTATTGTTTTGGTGACTTAACGCAGGCTTTGCCGATTGATCGAGTAAGTTACCGTCTGGTCAACCTGCTCCGCGGGCTGCCTTTCACAACCCGCGAGGAAGGACTTAACCAGCTACTCGAATTGCCTTCTTTAATTTTAGATAACGGCGACCCAGACGCCAGCGCAGCCGGAATCCTCGGGCATTTTTCCAGATAAGTCGCCAGATACCACGATCGAAGAATTCCTGAATAATCATTTTCTTCTTTTGCGGGTCTTTCATGCTATTGAAAGTATGCAGAATCCCCAGGCCTTCTTTAGCAATCTGCCAGTGGCAGGCCGGGATGTTTCTGACCTGCTCAGGATAGCGCTGGTTAATGGCTTCCAGCATTTCAAGGATTTTTATGTAGTGGCGCGCAGAGCGGATCAACGTGTCGTCGGTATCCGGTTTATGGGAAACGGACGCCGAGTGAATGTAGTAATCGTAAAATCTTTCGCTGGTGTACTGCACGCGCTTTGCGGCGAGCAGGACTTCGGTTGTCCAGGGTATATCCTGATGGCGTAAGCCTGGTTCGAATGCAAAACCGTGATCGCGAATAAAATCGTGGCGGTAAAGGTTCAGCCAGGTCACGTGCAGAAACTTGCGTGAATCCAGGGCGCGCTTAAGCCAGTCAGGCCCGCTCATTACCCCGGTCGACTGAAGTTTATCTTCAGGGAAGATTGGGCGAGAAGGCTTATTGTTGTTCTCGTAGACATAGTTACCGTTGCAGGTGACCACATCAAGGTTGCCAGCTAGCGCCAGATCCAGCAGGCGGCGATACATTCCAGGCCTGAAATCATCGTCAATGTCAGGGAAAGAAAGGTACTGGCCTGTCGCTACCGCGAGGCCGGTATTGCGGGCGATTGAGACACCCTGATTTTCCTGTTCGATGACAATCATGCCGGGGAATTTATCGCGCCAGTCGTTGATGATTGCCATTGAGCTATCGCTGGAGCCATCGTTCACCATGATGACTTCCATTTCTTCTATCGCCTGAGCTTCGAGGCAGGCGAAAAATTTCGCCAGAAAATGCTCGCCGTTATAAACAGCAACGACCACGCTGAGTAAAGGTGTCTGGGGCATAGGATTACCTGAAAATATCGTTATCTTTTTTCTGTCGCCAGTGACAAATATTGTTGGCAGATGGCGCCGATGCTATAGGACTCAATAGTGCGGTCATTAATTGCCGGCGGATTGTGATAGATGTCCAGCATGGTATCCGCCAGCTGCCGATCGCTCATGCCCGATAGCCCGCGAGCGAGCTCCCCAGTCAGAATTTCTTCCGGGCCTCCGGGGCAGTGGGTGCTGACGGCAGGCGTCTGGCAAATCAGTGCCTCGACCAGCACATTGCCAAAGCCCTCGCAGTCAGAGCTCAGAAGCAGCATGCGAGCGTTGGCTATCCAGGGATAAGGATTAGGCACAAAGGATTTAAAAACGACGCGATCGGCAACGCCTGCTGCGGTGGCCATTGTTTTGATTTGTTCAATACGTTCCAGGCTACCGCTTCCCATCAGGACCAGCGGGGCCTGAATGCCGCTTAGCGCATAGGCTTTGATCAGCCGGTCATGACGTTTGTGTTCGTGGAAACGCCCGACGTGGATGAGATAATCCTGGCCCGCCATCTCGCAAGGCTCCTTAGCCAACTGATGTATAGCGTCGATATCAAATGGGTTATGGATGACCGCGCTCTTCGCCAGAGTAATATCGAAGCGGCTGGTGATATCGTTCAGGACGGCTTTCGACACGGCAACCACGTTGCTGTTTTGATAAACGCGCTGAATTTTCTGGCGCTTAAACCAGCGAGAAAAACCATGGCGATGCAGAAGATAGGAGAAAGAGAACATGCCGTGAACGCAGTACCAGAGCTTCTCACGCGGGATAAGTTTGGTATGGGCGACAATACGGTCGGTTTTATGCAGATGGGAGAAGATCAGGTCAAAGTGCCCTTGTTTCTGCGCCTGTTCTACAGCACTGTCCAGCAGAGCCGCTCGGCGGGAAAGCTCGGTGAGCTTACGCCACGGTTTTTTGCATTTATCCAGAATGATTTGGTAGTCGACCCCTTCCGGAATCTCATAGTCACAGACGCGACGCAGAGAAAACACGGAAACCTGATGGCCCTGAGCGACCAGCCCTCGCGAGAGCGTCAGCACGGTTTTTTCAGCGCCGCCGCCGGGTAAGCCATCAATAATCATTAGGATGCGCATTATCTAATCCAGTATGTTTTGATACAGCGAAATGAGCTGCTGTGAAAGTTTTTCCGGCGTCGCATCCCTGACCCGCTCGCGAGCATGAACCCCCATGGCATCGTTCTGGATGAGGGCTGGAATGGCCATCACTGCATCCGAAAGCGCCCGAATATCCAAAGCATCGCAAACATATCCATTTTGTCCGGTCGTTATAAACTCCGCCCCGCCGCAGGTGGGCGTGGTAATAACCGGTAAACCACAGGCCATGGCTTCCAGGATCACATTCGGAAAGGGATCGTAGAGCGTTGGCAGCAACAATCCGTCCGCGGCCTGATAAAAAGGCAGCGTATTTTTCTGCATTCCCAGGAAGATTACCCGATTCTGGCACCTCAGTGTTTGCGCCAGCGCCTGATATTTTTTCTGCGCTTTATCCTGGCCCACCACAATCAGGTAGCGATCGGTATTGGCAACGGCCCGGATAGCGCTGGCAAGACCCTTGCGCTCAAACCCTGAACCGACAAATACCAGGACGACAGCCTGATGCGGAAGATTGATCTCATTCCGCCACTTGCGCCGTTGTTCCGGGGTTGCCGGAACGAAGCGGGAGGAATCTATAGCATTATAGATGACATGTATCTTATTAGCAGGTATAGCAAAATCTTCGATAATCTCGCGCTTAACCATTTCAGCATTGCAGATCACGGCTTTTAGCTCGGGTGCCTCATACATCGCCCGCTCGGCCTGCATCACATAGCGGTGATAGCGATCGTTAAGCAACAGCTTTTGCCGCCAGGTTGGCAGAAGGCGGGCGCGCTGAAGCAGCCAGCGACGATGCACGCCGTCGCCGGCGCGATAAATATCACACCCGGCAATTCGCTCATGGCTTTGCACAAGATCGAACTTTTCCTGCTGCCATAAGGCTCGTGCGGCGTCAGCAAAACCTTTTTCGCGGCTGATCCGACCCCATTTCAACGGGTCGCAAATATGGATATGCCAGTTAGCCTGGCGCTCTCCTTGCCACTGACGAGTGATGACATTCAGTTCGAGATCGTGGGCGCTGAGGGCTTCCAGCGCGCGGGAGACAAAGCGTTCGGCTCCGCCATCCGGGCGGTATTTTTGGCGTACGATGGCCAGACGGCAGCGTTTCATAGCAGCTGTTTCCTCGCGGCGGCAACGACAGCATCCACCGGAATCGCATCCAGATAGCGCTCGCTGGTTTGAGTATCAATTTGATCCGGGTCCGGCAGCGGGCCGTATTTCCCTGCCCAGATAACTTCTCCCTTCACCTGCCACGGGCTCCAGAAAGTTAATTTCGACGGGCCGAAGAGGGCGACACAAGGCGTTTGCAGAGCGGCGGCCATATGCATGGGAACGGAATCGACGCCAATAAACAATCTGGCATGATCGATAAGCGCCGCCAGCTGACGAAGCGTTAACTCACCGGCCAGAGAATAAATACGCTCAGACGGACAAAGTGCGCGAATTTTCTCGATCATCGCCTTCTCTTTTTTATCAGGCCCGGAGGTCAGCACCACGGTGTGCCCATCGTTTTGCAGCGCCGCTATCGTCGCCGCCATTTTTTCCTCGTCCCAGCATTTGAAGAACCAGCGGGACGTTGGCTGCACGACGATATAGGATTTATCAATATTCTGAGCTTTTAATTGCTCCTGCACGCTTAGCCAGTCATCGGGCAGATAGCTCATAGTGACTTGGTTCACCGGGGGAATATTGAGCGGAGCGAGGACGGAAAGGTTTTGCTCTACCGTGTGCATTGTTTGGTGCTCAGCCAACGAAGCAAGCTGAGTGTGACAATGAGTCCAGAACCACCCGCGGCGTTTATTAAAATCAAAGCCGATACGTATTGGCGCTGCGGTAAAGCGCGTCACAATAGCGCTACGCCATTGATCTGCAAGGTTGACCACAAGGCTGTAGTTTTGCTGGCGTAACGTCTTAAGGAGCTGCCACTCTTTACATAAATGCTGACGGGTACCCAGCTTACGCCATTTGCGGTCGATGCCGTAAATACGATGGATAAGCGGATTGGCCAGCAGCATATCCCGCGTTTCTTCATAGAGAAGAACATCAATTTTAGCCTGCGGCCACGCCTGATGCAGCGCGGCTATCACAGGCGTAGTGAGCAACATATCGCCATGATGGCGCAATTTTATGACTAAAATCCGAGTTTGCGGCTCGTTAGCGAGAGTAGGCAAAACGTTATTCATTATCATCTTTAGGTGATTAGCCAAAGCGTGATTCTAATAGACCTTGAGTAGGGTTGCTACAATTCTGCTCGCGAGTCGGCGCAATCCTGGAAAGTGGTTTGCCCTTCCCTGGCTGGCTGCGTAACATGATGTAAACATCACAGGTGCAGAGACGGCAATGACTACCCCAGCATTTATCATCACTATTGATACCGAAGGCGATAATCTGTGGCAAAACCACCGCGAGATTAAAACTGAGAATGCGCGTTTTTTGCCTCGATTCCAGTCTCTGTGCGAGAAATATGGATTTAAACCCGTCTGGCTAACAAACTACGAGATGGCCATCGATCCAACGTTTGTAGCCTTCGCGAAGGATGTTATCGCTCGCGGTCAGGGTGAGGTGGGTATGCATCTGCACGCCTGGAATAGCCCCCCTGATTTTGATTTGACCGGGGACGACTGGCGCTGGCAGCCTTATTTGATTGAATACCCGGATGAGATTCTGCGTGAGAAGGTGGTCTACATGACCACGTTACTTGAAGAAACCTTTGGCACAAAGATGCTTAGCCATCGTGCCGGACGCTGGGCTTTCGACAGCCGCTATGCTCGTTTGCTGGTGGAATTGGGCTATAAAGTTGACTGTTCAGTCACGCCGCGCGTGAACTGGCGAAATGCCAAAGGGTCTCCGGCAGGCACCGGCGGAACGAACTATCAGCATTTTCCAACTAAATCTTACTTCATGGATCTGGATTCCATCGGCCAGCCGGGTAATTCCCCACTGCTGGAAGTGCCGATGAGCATTCAGTACAAGCACAGTCCGCTGATGAATAGTTTCAAGCAGGGCTACGATCGTCTACGCGGTAAGTACCGGAGCCCGTCAGTAAACTGGCTCCGCCCGGCCGGGGGTAATGCTGCGCAAATGATCTCCGTCGCGGAGAAAACGCTGGCACAGGGAAATGACTACGTGGAGTTTATGCTTCATTCCTCAGAGTTTATGCCCGACGGTAGCCCGACCTTTAAAGATGAAGCTGAAATTGAAGGACTGTACCAGGATCTGGAAACGCTCTTTTCCTGGCTTGCCCAGCATACGACTGGTGTGACCTTGGCTGAATATTATGAACGCAAAATAAAATAACCGGGCAGTTAGCCCGGTCAAAATTTAACATTCTACTCGTTGATCGTTTGATATTGCACCGCAGAGGCCAATTAGCGCAACGTAAAATAAAATTGCCTCTGAGCTTAAGAGTAATACGTCACTCAATCCATATACAATCATGCAGTTTATAGTAAACAGCAGCGGAACATTTCTATTCTTTAATGCTACCCAGCCGATGCCGAAATAAAAAAACAGTAATGCCAGCCCACCAAATATTCCCTGTAGGGATAAGGTTTCTATCGTTTCATCGTGCAGGTGGACATCTATATACAACATCGCAGCCTTGTATTGAGGGTAATCTTTAACATATTGCTTACTGTAATCGCTCCTGGATTTAGCTGATTGACCGAAAGGTGCGTGTCCAAAATTATTTAGTCCGACTGTCCACATCGAAAAACGAGCGCCTAACGATGTATTATCCCGGCCTTCTTGATAAAGTGCAATTTCATCGAATGTTTGAGTTAGCTTGGGATGGATATAGCGGTTATATAAAATGGTAACGGCCAGCACTGATATCACAGCTACAACAACTACGGACTTAATGTGTATCTTTCTGAAATTGTATAGCGTCATACAGGCAATGATCAGAAGATGACATATTATTGCTGCTCTTGTACCGGTAAGAATAACAGTAATAAATGATAAAACGATAACAAAAGCAGCAATAAAATAATATACTTTCTTTCTCTGATTATAAAGTAAATAAATAAGTGTGATACTAAGGGTAGAATATATATAGGCAGAGATAGTCGCGCGATTAATTGCCATCTCTACGCGATTTTCTCCCTGAAATGACTGCCAGATTCCATAGCAAGTAGCGGCGATAAAACCAATGCTAATGACTAAGAGAAGTATCTTTTTATAGTCAATATTATTTAGATAGTGACTGCATTGTGTTAGATAGAAGGCCAGTAGTCCACCAAGAACAAGCTTTTTGCCACCGTTGAACTGATCGCTATAAAAATTGTAGCCACCAGATTCATGCTGAAGCACGAAGAACCATACTAGTTTAACAATGCCTAATAATATTATCGGGTAGGCAATGTTGAATTTTTTAAATTTTAATATATTTCTCTCCATCAACAACCCAACAATACCTAAATAAATAGATATATAGTAAAAATCTTTTTGCCTGCCATTGCTTAATAGGGCAAATGCGACAGAAAGCAATGCGCAAAACATAACTGTCACATATATTCTTGATTTTATTTTTTCCATAATATACTCAATGCTTTTCGTTTGTAGCTTAGGCGCACGTTTGGGTTAAAGAAAAATAGTGGAGAAAATGTCTGTTTGATATGTTTTTGAACTGTTAGTTTATCTCTTTCATTTTTTATCAGCGATCCATGTTTAATAAATATATCTAACCAATGGCAAAGAATTAGAGATTTAAATTTAGTAGGAAAGACACTTTCCATTTTTAAAGTGCAATCTATTAAGTTTTTTATTTTTTCAGGGTTGAGAGCGGAGGATAAACTTCCCTGATTTTTGATATAATAGTAGTGGCTATCATATTGATAGTAAATACTTTCTGCCTTCATGATCATTGAGGGAAATACATAAAAATCCTCATAGCATGTCATTGAGGGTATGCTATGTTGAAGATAAATTTTCCTTTTAATAAACTGACCAATCAAATGTGCCTGTAGGTCTTTATGAATTAGAAAACGCCGTATCGTTTCACATCTAGATATTTTTTCCGGATTCAGTCCTGACCAGTAATGATCAATTTTGTTGAGGTCGCGGATTTCATGAAGCCGGGTTAAAAACATATCCGGACGCTCGCTGTTAAGAAAAGACATGATTGAAGACAGAGTTTCATTTTTCAGTAGGTCATCGCTGTCCAGCATAGTGATATATTCACCGTGAGACAGCGAAATGCCATGTTGGCGTACTTGGCCTATATTTTTATAATTCACTTTAGAAACAATCACTTGTGGATAAATCTGCGCTAGTTTAGATACTTTATCCGCCGTACCATCTTCAGATGCGTCATCTATGATAATAATTTCTGAATGAATCACTTCCGAACCCAGCGCATTCAGCAGGCTTTGAAATGTTTGCTCTATAGTTTTTTCACAGTTATGCGCTGCAATAATTATCGTTAGAAGCGGGTTACTTATCATATACCTACTCGTTTACCGCTAAGGAATTAGTGGATATCCTGGCTTGCAATTTGATTTAAATATGTGCTCACGAATTTACGAATTTTATTAAGATCATCATCACTCAACCCAAACAGCTCTTCCTTTGGTTTATCAAAGTAATACCGGGTTTCAAAAACAAAAGAGTTAGTATTGGCATCATCTCCGATAAGCAAAACGTTGCCAAGCGGGCGCTGTTCTTTGACGCAGCATGGGCCATAGATCAGTATAATCGGCACGCCTACGGCATCGGCGATGTAAATATTTCCCGAGTCGGAAGCGATGTAGTAGTCCATTTTGCTGATGGCGTGGGGTAAGTCTTCAAGCTGTATCTGGCCGATCAGGTTGATAATATCATCGCGATCGCCCGCCACCTTAATCAGGTCATCAAGCCAGACCTGTTCGTTTTTCGAGCCAAACACGTAGTATAAGCAGGGTAAGTCTTTTAAAGATTCAAAAAGGCGAAGCCATATCACCGGTGGAATTGTTTTTGCTTTATTTCCAGCAGATATGCTTAAACCTATTTTAATCACATTCTTGCGATCGAGAACCTCGGGATACGCTTCAGGCACTTTTAGCGGACTTGTTGCGTGCTTGGGACTATCCCGCCAGGTAAGATTTCGATCGGCTAGCTTGATATAATTATCAACGCTGAGCGTGTATTTCCCGTGTTCTACGATGCCGTTGGCTGTCAGATAAAACGGTGCGTGATACCAGCGGCGATTATAGGTACTTAGAAACTGTTTATTGGCGGCGTTGCAGGCAGCGGCGAAGAAAAGGTTGGTGCTGTTTGGCTGTAAGAGGTAAACATTTTCGTAGCGGTTCATCAATTTGAAGGCCAGACGAAACTTTCCCCACAGGCTTTTCTTATGTTCTTCAACGAGATAAATGGTATCGATAGTGTCATCGTACTTTGCCAGCGGAAGAACCGCTTTGCTGATGAGCACATCGCTGTGTTTAAGATGTGCGAGCAGCGGCGTAACGTTAACGAAGTCGCCGATTTTGGCCGTTTGAATCAGAAGATTTCGGCCCGTTTTCTTGTAAAACAGCCTGCCGATTAGCTTAAACGGCAGCAAGAGAATGAAAAGAAATAGGTAGCTCATTAATCGTTATTCTGTGGCTAATTGAGTAATTGTCCGGAGCGTGCTGAACGCCTGTGTCGCAGTAATGTTAGCCATGCTTTTACCTGCACCGATAATTTCGTGTTGGTTTTGCCCGTAGCCGCCAATCAGGCCCGGATCGGTTGGCCCATAAAGCGTAACGTTCGGCCGGTCCAGGGCCGCAGTGAGA
This sequence comes from Buttiauxella sp., assembly GCA_036489025.1. GTDB lineage: Bacteria > Pseudomonadota > Gammaproteobacteria > Enterobacterales > Enterobacteriaceae > Dryocola. Next base: position 92,526 of record DASXGN010000006.1, on the reverse strand, counting down.
TGGCTTAGCCCGGTATCGACGGAGACAACGCCCCGAGCGCCCGCCAGCTGCCTTGCCACTTGTTCCAGCGTCAGTCGCGGTAACACGTCAACGTAATCAAATCCTTCAGCCAGTCGCAACGCGCGTTGATGCTCGTGTTCTGCGCCCCACGGGAGTTTAATACGTAAGCCCGTTTTATGCATTAATTGAATAAGATCTCGCCAGTGCGATTCCGGCCAGTGTTTTTCATCGCGCGTAGTCGCATGCAGGAAAACGACATAGTTGTTGGCATCCGCAGGCGCAGTCGCGAGAAAATGCTGAGCGATATCATAGTCACCCTTCTGCCCGGGCGCTTCGTATCCCATGCTTTTTGCAAATAATTCTCGCGTGCGTTCCACCGCGTGCTGCTGTTTTGCTATGGCATGGCGCCTGTTGTAGAAGAGGCTCGCCAGAGGTTCGCGGGCGCTATTCCAGTCCATCCCATGTTTGATTCCCTGAGCTTTCCTGGTCACCAGCACGGCACTTTTGAGGAGGCCCTGCGCATCAATGATAATATCGTACCGCTGGCTTCGAAGTGCCTGATAAAAGGTTTTTCGCTCTGCTTTAATCGACGTAGAAAACCAGTTCTTGCGCCAGCGCCGAATGGCTACGGGAAGCACTTTATCCACTGCAGGATGCCAGCCAGGGATTTGTGAAAACCCTTCCTCCACGACCCAATCGAATTTAATACCCGGAATTGCTTTGGCTGCGTCGGTTAGCGCGGGCAGGGTATGCAGAACATCCCCCATCGAAGAAGTTTTGACGATTAATACCCGCATTACGCTTCTTTCTCCGCCTTCAAAAGCGCGGCTAACTCTTCCATTACGCGCTCGGGTTTAATATCGATCAGGCTTTGATGGTAGCCTTCGGCAGCATCGCCTTTGCGGATTTTATGATAGCCGCTGATCAAACGAACGACCTTTGCCTTATGGGATAGCGGAGGAGTGAAGTCGGGGCTGCTCGGGCCATACAGAGCCACTAATGGGCGGTCAAGCGCGGCAGCAACGTGCATCAAGCCGGAGTCGTTGGTGACCACCGCTTTACAGGCGGCGAGCAGGATAACGGCCTGTTCCAGCGCCGTATCGCCGGCGAGGTTGCGGCAGTGTGCCTGCTGCTCCGCTGTTAGCGCGGCAAGGATCTCGTTGCCAGCTTCGTTATCTTTAGCGGAGCCAAACAGCACTACCTGGTAGCCATCGTCGATGAGCTTTCCGGCAAGCGTGGCGTAATGATAGTGCGGCCAGCGTTTCGCCGGACCGAATTCCGCGCCGGGGCAAAAGCCTATCATCGGGCGGGAAGCTTCAAGATTAAACGCTTTACAGGTCTGGATTTTTTCAGCCTCGCTGACCTGTAGCTGCGGCCAGAGCAGCGGCTGAGGAAGATCCTTTGCCGATTGCATTACGCCTTTGTCGTAAGCAAGTGCGACGTAGCGCTCAACCATTAAAGGCCAGGCCTGCTTATCCAGAACGCGGGCGTCATTAAGCAGACCGTAGCGCATCTCTCCTCGCCAGCCCGTTCTGTGCGGAACATTTGCGAAGAAGGGGACCAAAGCGGATTTAAAGGAGTTGGGTAGGACGTAGGCTCTGTCATAGCGCTTTTCGCGCAGGCTGTGACCCAGCCGACGACGTTCGCCTATTTCCAGCGCGCCGTGCCCAAGCGGCATGGCTAGCGCTTCGTTTACTTCAGGCATGCGGGACAGCAATGGACGACACCATGCCGGTGCCATCACATCAATTATTGCCTGGGGATAGCGCGCCTTGAGCGTGCGATAGAGACTTTGCGACATCATCATGTCGCCCACCCATGACGGGCCGATCACCAGTATTTTCATGCGTCAGGCAGCCTGCTTAAGCATCACGATTTAGCCAGGCCATGTATTCCGCAACGCCTTCGGCAACGGTTTTAAATGGCTTGTCGTACCCTGCCGCGCGCAGATGGGTTAAATCGGCCTGAGTAAACGCCTGGTAGCGACCTTTGAGTTTTTCCGGGAATGGAATGTACTCGATGCTGCCTTTTTTATGGAAGGCGAGCGCCGCGTCGGCCACGGCCTGGAAAGATTCCGGACGGCCGGTGCCGCAGTTGAAGATGCCGGAGACGCGTTTTTCCCAGAACCACAGGTTAACCGCCGCCACGTCGCCAACGTAAATGAAGTCGCGCTTGAAGCTGTCGCTGCCTTCAAAGAGCTTTGGATTTTCGCCGTTGTTCAACTGAGTATTCAGATGGAAAGCGACGCTCGCCATGCTGCCTTTGTGGCCTTCGCGCGGGCCATAAACGTTGAAGTAGCGGAAACCGGTAATCGGGGAGTTGGCTTCGGGCAGGATCTGACGCACGTACTCGTCGAACAGGAACTTAGAATAGCCGTAAACGTTCAGCGGCTGCTCGTATTCGCGGGACTCGATAAAGTCGCTATTGCGGCCGCCGTAGGTGGCTGCGGAAGAGGCATACAGGAACGGAATTTCGCGCTCCAGACAGTAATGCAGCACTTCTTTGGAATACTGATAGTTATTGTCCATCATGTACTTGCCGTCCCACTCGGTGGTGGAAGAGCAGGCGCCTTCATGGAAAATGGCCTCAACATCGCCGAATTCTTCACCGGCCATCAGCTGGATTAAGAAATCTTCTTTATCCATGTAGTCGGCGATGTTCAGGTCGACAAGGTTGACGAACTTGGTACCGTCTTTAAGGTTGTCTACCACCAGAATATCGGTGAAGCCTTTATCATTCAGTGCCTTAATAATGTTGCTGCCGATAAATCCGGCGCCACCGGTGACAATAATCATGAGCGTGACCTTAACAATATAGGGGGCCGCGAGGCACTATGCCGCGCGCGCTAATGGCTCTTATCATACCATTACAATCAAAGACCCGCCTAATCAGGCGAAGTTTCTCGCCGTCGTGATTTATCCTGCAAAAATAGATATTCCTGAAGCGTAATCTCGTCTCCTCGTATAGGTTTGGGTAATATGTGCCGAAATTTGCCATGCCTGGAGAATCGCGATGCGCGAAGATTTTTACCAACAGTTAACGTCTCAGCTTGATACCGCCAAGACGGAAGGCCTCTTTAAAGAAGAGCGTATTATCACCTCCGCGCAGCAGGCGGATATCACCGTTGCCGACGGTAGCCACGTCATTAACTTCTGCGCCAATAACTACCTTGGGCTTGCGAATCATCCGCAGCTGATTGAAGCGGCGAAGCAGGGCATGGACACGCACGGTTTTGGCATGGCCTCCGTGCGCTTCATCTGCGGCACCCAGGACAGCCATAAAGCGCTGGAAGGCAAGCTTGCCTCCTTCCTGGGGATGGAAGACGCCATTCTTTATTCCTCATGTTTCGATGCTAACGGCGGTCTTTTTGAGACTCTCCTTGGCCCGGAGGATGCGATTATCTCCGATGCGCTGAACCACGCTTCTATTATTGACGGCGTGCGCCTGTGCAAAGCGCAGCGTTATCGCTACGCCAACAACAACATGCAGGAGCTGGAAACACGCTTGAAAGAAGCTCGTGCCGCAGGCGCTCGACACATCATGATCGCGACAGACGGCGTGTTCTCCATGGACGGCGTGATTGCCAATCTGAAAGGCGTGTGCGACCTGGCAGATGAATACAACGCCCTGGTGATGGTCGACGATTCTCACGCGGTAGGTTTTGTGGGTGAAAATGGCCGCGGCACGCACGAGTACTGCGATGTCATGGATCGCGTGGACATCATCACCGGCACGCTGGGTAAAGCGTTGGGCGGCGCGTCCGGCGGCTATACCGCAGGCCGTAAAGAAGTGATCGAGTGGCTGCGTCAGCGTTCTCGCCCGTATCTTTTCTCTAACTCTCTGGCGCCGGCTATTGTTTCCGCTTCTATCAAAGTGCTGGAAATGCTGGAAACGGGGGCCGAAATCCGCCAGCGCCTGTGGGCTAACGCCAGCCTGTTCCGCGAAAAAATGACGGCGGCAGGATTTACCCTGGCAGGGGCCGATCACGCGATTATTCCCGTGATGCTGGGTGAGGCAGTTGTGGCGCAAAACTTTGCGCGCGAGCTGCAAAAAGAAGGCATTTATGTCACCGGTTTCTTCTATCCGGTGGTTCCAAAAGGTCAGGCGCGTATCCGTACCCAAATGTCTGCGGCTCATACTCCGGAGCAGATTGAGCGTGCGGTTGATGCGTTTACGCGTATCGGTAAACAGTTGGGCGTTATCGCCTGAGGGAGCGGTCATGAAAGCATTAGCGAAACTGAAGGCGGAAGAAGGCATCTGGATGACGGATGCGCCCAGGCCGGAAATGGGTCATAACGATCTGCTGATTAAAATCCGTAAAACCGCGATCTGCGGCACCGATGTGCATATCTACAACTGGGATGAATGGTCGCAGAAAACCATCCCGGTACCGATGGTAGTCGGCCATGAATATGTCGGTGAAGTTGTCGATATTGGTCAGGAAGTGAAAGGCTTCAAAATTGGCGATCGCGTATCCGGTGAAGGCCACATTACCTGTGGCCACTGCCGCAACTGCCGCGCCGGGCGCACTCACCTTTGTCGCAATACGACAGGCGTGGGCGTAAACCGCCCGGGATGTTTCGCTGAATATCTCGTGTTGCCTGCTTTCAACGCGTTCAAGATTCCGGACAACATCTCCGATGATTTAGCGTCAATCTTTGATCCGTTCGGCAACGCCGTGCATACAGCGCTGTCTTTCGATCTGGTTGGCGAAGACGTGTTGGTTTCCGGGGCCGGGCCGATCGGTATTATGGCCGCTGCCGTGGCAAAACACGTTGGCGCTCGCAACGTCGTTATTACCGATGTGAACGAGTACCGTCTTGAGCTGGCTCGCGAGCTGGGCGTGACCCGAGCGGTAAACGTCAGCCAGGAAAATCTTCACGACGTGATGAAAGAACTGGGCATGACCGAAGGCTTTGACGTGGGTCTGGAAATGTCCGGCGCGCCGCCGGCGTTCCGCACCATGCTGGATACGATGAACCACGGCGGCCGTATTGCCATGCTGGGGATTCCGCCGTCAGATATGTCCATCGACTGGACCAAAGTTATCTTCAAGGGCCTGTTCATCAAAGGAATTTACGGCCGCGAAATGTTCGAAACCTGGTACAAGATGGCGGCGTTAATTCAGTCCGGTCTGGATCTCTCGCCGATCATCACGCACCGCTTCGGCATCGATGACTTCCAAAAAGGCTTTGACGCTATGCGCTCCGGCCAGTCCGGCAAAGTGATTCTGAGCTGGGATTAACCGTTCAGAAAAAATAAAAGGCCGGTTATCCGGCCTTTATGCTGTGCGCTAAACGGGTTTCACTCGCCTGCGGTCTGCTTTTCTGCATCGGTCAGATAGCGCACCTTGCGCGTATAATCCTGCCCTTTAAACAGCAGCTCGCTGTCCGGCGAGGCAAGATATTTCTGCCATTCGGAAAGTGGGAAGCCGCCGTGTGCGCCGACTACCTGCTTAGGAATGACAGAAGGAGTGCCGCCAACTTTCTTAGAGACCGGCCAGTTCATCCAGTCACCGAGATTGATAGTTTTAAGATCGAGCATATCCAGCAGCGTCGCCAGCGGTAGCTGATCGGTAGGCGGTTGGCTGTCGTCCATTAGCTCCCAGGTATCCTGAAACAGCGTGAGCCACAGCGGGCAAATACGGCGCCATGTTTTGCGGGTGGCGGCCAAAAATGCCCCGTTCACATGATCGACAATATACGGGCGCACGGTATCTTTATAATAGGCCGGCACTTTATCTGCCGGGGCACCTTCAAGTTTGGCAATCATTTTCCCCTGACGGAAGCTGGAATAGATATGCTGCTCTTCTATCTTAAAGGTCGGCATTTGCAGCAGGTTGAGATCTGAATCGATCATCAAAATTCCGTCGGTGCGGGCTTGTAGTGGAGCATTAAGTTTAATTAGCCGGCTGAGATAGATTTGCTTGTAACGATACCCTTCCTCACGCTGGGGAAGCTCGAGGGTGACCACGCGGGTTTTCGGCGGCAGATCGCCGAACTCGTGCGCAGGGCGATCGGAAACGATGACGATTTCCTCCACGTCTTTGGCAAATCTTGAGGCAAACAGCGCTGATAGCAACCCTTCTTCAATGTAATCCGCACCGGCACATGGAATAACAACCGAGGTTACCGGCACGGCTCCTGAATCCAGCGCTGGTTCCTGATAGGGGATATTATGTCGTGCCGTGATGTGGCGGTATTTCGCATTCAGAAATTTAAACATGTTTATTCCGGATTGGTTTCACTGCGCCGAGAACGGCTTCAACGCCTGCAACATAATGCTCTATGGCGTAATTATCAATGACGCGTTGATGGGCTTGCCGAGTCAGGAGTTCGCGCAGCGCGCTATCCTGCCAGACTGTTTGTAAGTGTGCCGCCAGCGCCACGGTATCGCCATAGCTATAGAGCAGCCCGGTCCGGCCAGAATCAATTAGCTCGCCCGTCCCGGTTACGTTCGAACCGATGACCACCGTTTTTAGCAGCATGGATTCCAGCACTACGCGAGGTAATCCTTCGCTGCTGGAGGCGAGGATAAATGCATCAAAAGCGGCCAGATAGTCGAGTGGATTGTTGCGAAAGCCGGTGAAAATAATGCGGTCTGCAAAACCATACTCTTTCGCCTGACGCTGCAGTTTCTCTCGTTCCGGACCTTCGCCTACGAGGATAAACTTCCATTTTGCATCCGGATGAACCTCGGCAAAACGTTGTAATGCTTCAAGCGTATGGTGGCTGGATTTACGTGGAATAAGCGAGCCAATGCTGCCGAAGACAAAAGTGCTGTCATCAAGGCCTAATGAAGCGCGTAGTGCTTTTCCATCCGGCATGGCCTGATGAATATCAATTGCGTTAGAAACTGTTGTGCATAGCGATTTATGTACGCCGTTTTTCACCAGCACGCTTTCAACGCCGTATGAAACAGCGATTATCGCCTGAGCAATGCGATTAACTATTTGGGTAATAGCAGTGTTCATAACCGGCTCAATCCGGCAATGCTGTACGACCGCAATATCCAGGTTATCGGCGGCCAGATAGCCTTCCAGGTTTGAACCCGGCTGGTTATTCATATACAAAATTTCGTAGTCGTCACGCTGAAGCAGTTCACGTATACGCTTCGCGTTCGGGTTTATCCGCCACTGCTTATCAATGATTTCAGCTACTTTCCTACGCGCAGGGCGGCTAAAGAAGACTAAGGTACGCGCCGTTTCTTTGATAATTTTTGCCCATAGCGGCTGCCCGGTTTGCGGCAGGAAAATCACCGGAATTCCAATGCTGCTCAGCACCCGCTCAATGGTTTCGCCTTCTCCACGCGCGTAGTTATAGTAAAAACAACACGTGATATCGAATCGTTGACGATCGATGCGTTTGAGCAATTCCAGCATGCTGTTGGTGCCGCCGCCCCATTCTTTTCCGTTATCCAGCAGGAGAATTTTACGCCGTTGTTGCGTCATTGAGAGCGGATCCCTGAAGCCAAAGTGTCCTGCATTATAAATGCTCAGGACGCAGGTTTATACGGGTTATCAGGACTGAGGTGAACCCGAGTCCCAACCTTGCCACTGATGCTGCATATATTTCATCAGCGTGCTCTGGCTGATGCTCTCGCTCAGTACGGTGAAGAACGCGCTGGCATTGATGGGCTGAAGTGGTTTTTTCGGTTTGCAAAGCTTCACGCCGCTAAACGGATTGTGCGGTGCTTGCTGCGGCTGGGCTGGTTTGCCCGGCAAGGTATTGTTTGGCGTGGAGGTATCAACCTGCGGCTCGTTGAGCAAACTGCTCGGACGGACAAGGGTGATATCCGGCGGCAGGCTGTAAACCATCTGCTGAAGTACCCGAACCGTTGACGGATGAGGGTGGCCGATGGCGATGGCAGAACCGTTGCGGCGAGCGAGGGCTATAGCGCGATTGAACTGGACGCGAATGTCCGCTTCATTTTGCGTATCGTCGAGGAAAACCTTCCTCTTTATCACCTTCACCTTTGTTCCGGATGCGGCTCGCATTGCCTGGCTATTGCCGATGGTCATGCTGTCGAGGAAATAGAGGTTGTACTGATCCAGCGACTGCATCACTTTTTGCATGCCGAACAGGCTGGAGGTCATCGCGCTGCCCATATGGTTATTCAAACCCACGGCATAGGGAACTTTGCCGACGGCTTCACGGATGATGCGCTCGATTTCGGCGCTGCTCATGTCCGGACGCAGGGTGTCTTTTTCCAGCGGCTGCTTGCTCAGCGGAGCCATTGGCAGGTGAATCAGAACTTCGTGTCCGGCATTGTGCGCTTTCGTTGCCATTTCATGGGCGTGAGGCGCATTTGGCAATATGGCTACGGACACGTTGGAGGGCAGGGCCAGAACCTGGTTTTCCTGCTTTGGCCGATAGCCAAAATCATCTATGACTATTGCCAGTTTGCCTGCATTTGCGGAGGGCGCCAGCGCGAACGCGCAGGCCAGAGAAAAAACAACGCGACGAAATTGAGGCAAAACTTATCTTCCCAACCACGGCTGTGGATTGACCGCCTGGCCCTGGCGGCGAATTTCGAAATAGAGTGACGGGCGGCCCTGTCCGCCACTGTTACCCACCAGCGCGATAGGCTGACCGGCGCGAACCTGCGTGCCGACGCTGACTAGCGCACTCTGGTTATAGCCGTACAGGCTCATATCGCCCTTACCGTGTTCCACGACGACAACCAGCCCGTAGCCCTGCAGCCAGTCGGCAAGGATCACGCGTCCGTCAGCGATGGCTTTCACTTCGGTGCCTTCTCCCGCTGCGATAACGATACCCTTCCAACGTAGCTCACCCTGGAGCTGTTCGCCATAGCGATGCAGCAGGGAACCGTGTACCGGCCAGAACGCCTGGCCGCGTGGTGAACCAAGCCCGCCGGTGCGAGACATCAGGGAACGTTCGTCCTGGGTCGGTTTATAGGTGCTGCCTTTACTGGCCGCTTCTTTCTGCCGGTTGCGAACCTGCTCGGCTTCGCGCGCTTCCTTTTCGGCCCGGGCTTTTGCCGCTGCGGCCGCACGTGCGATTTGGTTTTGCAGGCGGGATTCGTTCTGGCGCATCTCGCCGAGCTTCTGCTGATCCTGCTGAATAGAGGATTCCAGGCTGGAGAGCGTTTTCTTACGTTCGTTGCGGGCTTCTTCGAGCTTCGCCTGCTGGGCCTGTCTGTCGTAAAGCAGAGTTTGCTGCTCGGTCTGCTTTGCCTCAAGCGTGGCTTTCTGTTCGTCGACTTCCGCTTTGGTTTGCTTCAGCTGCGCGATAGTTTCCTGGCGAGCGGCGTTCAGGTAGCCAAAATAAGCCTGTAAACGCTGGCCGCGCTGGCTTTCTTCCCCGCTTAGGATCAGCTGAAGCCCTGTATGTTCGCCCTGGCGAAACGCGGCATCAAGCTGGGCGGCCAGATTGCGTTCCTGGTCTGCCTGCTGCTTTTGTAGTTTTGCGAGCGAGGCATTCATGGCGTCAACCTGGCGGCTAAGCGCGGCGAGAGTGTTTTGCGTATCGCGAAGTTTGCGGCTTGCTTCAGCGATGGCCTGCTCCTGAGCCTTTAACTGGGCAAGAAGAGTGGCGCGCTGCTGCTGCTGCTGACGTACTGCGCGTTCTTTGGCGGCGATATCCTGCTGAATAGATTTAAGCTGAGCGCTGTCGTCAGCCTGGCTGGAAAAAGGGCATAACAATACGCCAGCGCTAAACACGCTGGCGTATATCATGGGCCTGACTGAGAACCGTTTAGGTTTCACGACCCATGTTATTGAAAAAATCGCCTTTCCCCTCATGGGGAGGGATTATTCCACGATGAACAGCGGCTTGCCAGTCATCTCTTGCGGGATTTCCATGCCCATCAGGCTCAGCATGGTTGGGGCGATATCGGAAAGCTTGCCGCCTTCTACCGCTTTCACGCTGCGATCGCCGATATAGATCAGCGGCACCGGCAGGCTGGTGTGCGCGGTGTGCGCCTGGCCTGTTGCCGGGTCACGCATCTGCTCTGCATTGCCGTGGTCCGCGGTAATCAGCAGCTGGCCGCCCACGTTTTGCACGGCGGAAACCACCTGTGCGATGCAGTTATCCAGCGCTTCAACGGCAGAAATAGCCGCTTCGTAAACGCCGGTGTGACCAACCATATCCCCGTTCGGATAGTTACAGATGATGGTGTCGTATTTACCGCTGTTGATGGCGGACAGTAATTTTTCAGTCAATTCTGCAGAGCTCATTTCCGGCTGCAGGTCATAAGTCGCTACTTTTGGCGAATTAATCAGCACGCGGTCTTCGCCAGCAAACGGCTCTTCAACGCCGCCGTTATAGAAGAAGGTTACGTGTGCATATTTTTCAGTTTCGGAAATGCGCAGCTGGGTTTTATCGTGCTTCGCCATCCATTCGCCAAAGGTATTGCTCAGCGATGCTGGTGGGTAAGCGCAGGCGGTTTTGATGTCGGCTGCATATTCGGTCAGCATGACGAAATCACCGAAGTTAACCACTTTTTTACGTGCGAAGCCGTCAAATTCAGCGTTAACGAAAGCACGGGTGATTTGGCGAGCACGGTCAGCACGGAAGTTCATGAAGATCAGCGCGTCGCCGTCGTTCATCACCGCTTCTGCTTCGCCTGCGGCGCGGATAACGGTTGGTTTGACGAACTCATCGTTTTCGTCACGGGCGTAGGCTGCTTCCAGACCTGCAACGGCGCTATCGGCCTGGTATTCACCTTTTGCCTGAGTCATCAGGTTATAAGCCAGCTCTACGCGGTCCCAGCGATTGTCGCGGTCCATTGCAAAATAGCGGCCAATGATTGTCGCCACGCGGCCTTTGCCCACGGCAGCAAATTTATCAGCGAATTTCTTCAGGGAAGACTCCGCGCTGCGCGGTGGTGTGTCACGGCCGTCCAGGAAGGCGTGCAGGTAGATTTCCTGCGCCCCGCGCTCGGCTGCCAGTTCGATCATCGCAAGGATGTGTTCTTCATGGCTGTGAACGCCACCCGCAGAAGCCAGGCCCATGATATGAACCGCTTTACCTGCTGACACAGCTTTATCCACCGCGGCAGTTAACACCGGGTTTGCGAAGAAAGTACGTTCTTTAATTTCAACATCAAGACGGGTCAGGTCCTGATAAACGATGCGACCTGCGCCAAGATTGACGTGGCCCACTTCGGAGTTGCCCATCTGCCCATCGGGCAGACCCACTTCCAGGCCTGATGCGTTGATCAGGGTATGTGGACGCTGGGCCCACAGGCTATCCATAACCGGGGTTTTAGCATTCAGAATGGCATTATCCTGCTGCTCTTCACGATGGCCATATCCATCCAGAATCACCAGAACCATAGGCTTTTTAGTTACCGACATTGCAAGAACCTCTCAGTCAAAGACAAAAAAATTTGCGTAATTTTACTACAGAAATGGGAAGGAAATAGCCAAAGAAGATCAAAGAAACTGGCCGGATTGCGGCAGGTTTGACGCCGGCAAAGGCATTTTTTTCGTAACAGCCCGCAGAATCTGTAATACATCATGCTGACTGGCTGTAATTGCCCCAATGCGAAGGTATACTCCTTGCCTGGTTTTTTTCATATTTACTCAGTCGGGAGTTATTACCCCCCATGCAAGAAATTATGCAATTCGTTGGTCGCCATCCCATACTTAGTCTGGCGTGGGTTGGTTTGCTGGCCGCCGTGCTTTTCATGACCTTCAAAGGCTTAACCTCTAAGGTGAAAGTTATTACCCGTGGTGAAGCTACGCGCTTGATTAACAAAGAAGACGCGGTCGTGGTCGATGTACGCTCGCGTGAAGATTACCGCAAAGGCCATATTGCTAACTCGCTGAACGTTCTGTCGGGCGAAATCAAAAGCGGCAACTTTGGTGAGCTGGAAAAACATAAAGCGAAACCGGTTATCGTGGTTTGCAGCAACGGCGTTTCCTCTCAGGAATCCGCGGCGCTGTTGACCAAAGCTGGTTTTGAGCAGGTGACCTTGCTGAAAGAAGGTATTGCTGGCTGGAGCGGAGAGAATCTGCCGCTGGTTCGTGGTAAATAATCTGGGTGCATTCTGAGGTAAGCCATGGCGAATATTGAAATCTACACCAAAGCAACCTGTCCTTTTTGCCACCGTGCAAAAGACCTGCTCAGCAGCAAAGGGGTCGCTTTCCAGGAACTTCCTATTGATGGCAATGCCGTTAAGCGTGAAGAGATGATCAAGCGCAGTGGCCGAACCACGGTACCGCAGATTTTTATTGATGCACAGCACATTGGCGGCTGTGATGACTTGTATGCGCTTGACGCTCGTGGTGGACTCGATCCCCTGCTGCGCTAGTGCAGTCTGTCTGCCGTATTCGCGGGTAAAGGACGTATTAATTTTTTAAGGGTTTAAAAATGTCAGAACAAAACAACACAGAAATGGCTTTCCAGATTCAGCGCGTTTACACCAAGGACATCTCCTTTGAAGCGCCAAATGCGCCGCAGGTTTTCCAGAAAGACTGGCAGCCGGAAGTTAAACTGGATCTGGACACCGCTTCCAGCCAGCTGGCAGACGATGTATACGAAGTTGTGCTGCGTGTGACCGTAACCGCAACGCTTGGCGAAGACACCGCGTTCCTGTGTGAAGTACAGCAGGCTGGTATCTTCTCTATCGGCGGCATCGAAGGCACGCAGATGGCTCACTGCCTGGGTGCGTACTGCCCGAACATTCTGTTCCCGTATGCGCGTGAAGCAATCACTAGCCTGGTTTCTCGCGGTACCTTCCCTCAGCTCAACCTGGCACCGGTTAACTTCGATGCGTTGTTCATGAGCTATCTGCAGCAGCAGTCCGGCGAAGGTGCTGAAAACCATCAGGATGCCTGATGAACAGCCTTAATGCTTCAATGACTGTGATCGGTGCCGGTTCTTACGGCACCGCTCTTGCCATTACGCTGGCAAGAAATGGCCACCACGTCGTGCTGTGGGGCCATGACCCTAAACATATCGCCACTTTACAGGCAGACCGCTGTAACGTTGCTTTCCTTCCTGACGTTCCTTTCCCTGACACCCTCCGCCTGGAGAGTGATTTAGCGACCGCACTTGCCGCCAGCCGCGACATTCTTGTTGTGGTTCCCAGCCATGTCTTTGGCCAGGTTTTGCGCCAGATTAAGCCGCTGATGCGTAAAGATGCTCGTATCGTATGGGCCACGAAAGGTCTGGAAGCCGAAACCGGCCGCCTGCTACAGGATGTCGCGCGGGAAGCCCTTGGCGACGATATCCCGCTAGCCGTGATTTCAGGGCCGACGTTTGCTAAAGAGCTTGCTGCGGGCTTGCCAACGGCGATTGCTCTTGCCGCTACGGACGAAACGTTCGCCCAGGATCTCCAGCAGCTTCTGCACTGCGGCAAAAGCTTCCGCGTCTACAGCAACCCGGATTTCATTGGGGTGCAGCTCGGCGGCGCGGTGAAAAACGTGATTGCGATTGGTGCTGGGATGTCCGACGGCATTGGCTTTGGGGCAAACGCCCGAACCGCGCTGATCACCCGTGGGCTGGCAGAAATGACTCGCCTTGGCAGCGCGCTTGGTGCGGATCCCGAAACCTTTATGGGCATGGCTGGCTTAGGTGATTTGGTGCTGACCTGCACCGATAACCAATCCCGCAACCGTCGCTTTGGCATGATGCTTGGGAAGGGCATGGATGTGGATTCGGCTCAGCAGAGTATCGGCCAGGTGGTTGAAGGCTATCGCAACACGAAAGAAGTGCGGGAGTTGGCGGCGCGTTTTGGCGTCGAAATGCCAATAACCGAGGAAATTTATCAGGTATTGTATTGCGGAAAAAACGCTCGCGAGGCAGCATTAACCTTGCTGGGTCGAACACGCAAGGATGAACGGAGCGGCAACTGACAAAGTTGCGACTGATGGAACATCATAACCGCAATAACTGAAGCGTTCGGTATCACCTACCGGGCGCTGTTTTCTGTCTGGAGAGTGTATGTCGTCTGAAGAACTGGATCTGGTGTGGAGCAACATTAAAGCCGAAGCGCGAGCGCTTGCCGATTGTGAACCAATGTTGGCCAGTTTTTACCACGCAACTCTCCTCAAGCATGAAAATCTTGGTAGTGCCCTAAGCTACATGCTGGCTAATAAGTTAGCCTCCCCGATTATGCCTGCCATTGCCATTCGTGAAGTGGTTGAAGAAGCCTACGCGGCGGAACCACAGATGATTGCCTCTGCCGCCTGCGATATTCAGGCCGTGCGAACCCGCGATCCGGCGGTAGACAAGTATTCAACTCCGCTGCTTTATCTGAAGGGCTTCCACGCGCTTCAGGCCTACCGTATCGGGCACTGGCTGTGGAATGAGGGACGTCGGGCGTTAGCTATCTTCCTGCAAAATCAGGTCTCCGTTTCGTTTCAGGTTGATATTCACCCGGCCGCGAAAATAGGCTGTGGGATCATGCTCGATCATGCGACCGGCATTGTGATCGGTGAAACGGCCATCGTTGAAAATGACGTGTCGATTTTGCAGTCGGTGACGTTAGGCGGTACGGGGAAAACCAGCGGCGACCGCCACCCGAAAATCCGCGAAGGCGTGATGATTGGCGCCGGGGCAAAAATTCTCGGCAATATTGAGGTGGGGCGCGGCGCGAAAATTGGCGCAGGCTCGGTCGTTTTACAGCCTGTTCCACCTCACACCACGGCAGCTGGGGTGCCAGCGCGCATCGTTGGCAAACCTGAAAGCGACAAGCCGGCCATCGATATGGACCAGCATTTTAACGGCGCCAACGGCGGCTTTGAGTACGGCGACGGGATCTAGCTTCTGAGCACGGCGCCGGGATAATCAAGCTGGCGCCACGCCTCATAAACCACCACCGACACCGCGTTAGACAGGTTCATGCTGCGGCTGTCCGGCATCATCGGAATACGTATTTTCTGCTCGGCAGGCAGCGCATCAAGAATCGTTGCGGGCAGGCCGCGTGTTTCCGGGCCAAATACCAAATAATCTCCTGTTTGATAGCTCACCGCGCTGTGGGCGGGCGTTCCCTTGGTCGTTAGGGCGAACAGGCGCTGTGGATTTTCCGCCGCAAGAAAGGCGTCGTAGTCTTCATGGCGATTAACCGCTGCGAATTCGTGATAGTCCAGGCCCGCGCGACGCAGGCGCTTATCATCCCAGCCGAAGCCGGTTGGCTCGATGATATGCAGACGGAATCCGGTATTGGCGCACAGGCGAATGATATTCCCGGTATTCGGTGGAATTTCAGGTTCAAACAACACAATATTCAGCATACGACCCCCATAAGACGAGGGGCGCAGAATAGCAAAATTTCAGGCAGGAAGGAAAAACAGGCCCGTTTGGGCCTGCCAGATGGATGACAAACTTTTTGCTGGCGAAGGCGTAAAATATATCGACTGGAAATAAACAGGAAAATCATTCCTGGATTTTCGACTGATAACGACAAAGAAGGAAAAACCACGCTTTTTCCTTCTTTGTTAGCACAGATAAACAGGCCCGTTTGGGCCTGTCGGATAAAACGATTAGCTGCGGTGGTAGAGCGGCAGCCAGATAACCAGCCGTAAACCGCCGAGCGGGCTGTCCTCTGCCTTCACCCAGCCGCGATGCTGCTGAACGGCGGTTTCAACAATCGCAAGCCCCAAACCTGTCCCGCCTGACTCACGATCGCGTGCTTCGTCAGTACGGTAGAACGGACGGAAGATTTGTTCACGATCCGTCGGGCTGACGCCCGGACCATCGTCGTCAACGGTTACGGTAATCCCCTGATTATCAACGGAGAAATTAACGGCAATCTTCGTATGTGAATAACGTAAGGCGTTGCGGACGATATTCTCCAGCGCGCTTTCCAGGGCGTTAGGATTGCCGTACATCAGCCATGGGCCAGGTGGGTAGGTCACCTCAAGAGATTTGCCCATTTGCTCGGCTTCAAAGGCGGCGTTATCCAGCACTTCCGACCAGATTTGGTTCGCCTTCATCGTTTCGCTGGCCAGGGCGTTTTTCTGCTGGTTGCGGGACATTACCAGCAGGTCGTTGATCATCCCGTCCAGGCGCTGCGCCTCAGTTTCAATGCGTTCCAGCTCTTTGCTTTCACCATTTTTACGTCGCAGCAGAGCGGTGCCCAGCTGCAGGCGCGTTAGCGGCGTGCGCAATTCATGTGAAATGTCCGATAGCAGCCGCTGCTGTGAGGTCATCATTCTTTCGAGGGCCGTCACCATCTGGTTGAAGCTTGCTCCGGCCGCAAGAAATTCCTGCGGGCCAGCTTCCAGTTCCGGGTGTTGACGTAAATTCCCCTGAGCAACTTCATCGGCGGCGTTCTTCAGCTTACGGGCCGGTTTTGCGAGACTCCACGCCAGCCACAGAAGCAGCGGGGAACTGACCAGCATCGTGACAATCAGCAACAGAAGAGGCCGGTCAAACAGCAGGTTAATGAAATCGGACTGGGAGTTACTCGCCGGGCGGATGAGGTAAAGCTGGTAGTTATCTTCCCCATCGCGCACGGAAAACGGGCCTACCAGCTCAACGCGGCCATACTTTTTCTTTTGCGGATGATCGGCGTTGTCGGACTGGCCGATAAAGTTACGGATGATCTGCATTTCGTTACGCTGGGCGCCAATCACCCGGCCTTCGCTGGTCACCAGCAGCAGGCGTTGTCCGGGAGGCGCCCACTTATCGATGGCCCGAAAGAGGCGACGCCACCACATCAGGTCATTAGGCGGATCGTTTTCAAGCTCCGCCTCGACATGCTGTTCAATCATGATGCCTTGACGTTGCTCATTTTCCATCAGTTCGGTCATCTGACGCGAATCCAGTTTTGGCAGCATCAATACCAACATTAAGACCAATGCTAACGTTAACCAGAAGATGGCAAAAATTCGCGCGGTAAGGCTACTTATCATGAAGCGGACACCATCAGATACCCGCGGCCGCGCAGCGTTTTAAACCACGGATGCCCGTCTTTGCGGTCAGGCAATTTGCGACGCAGGTTGGAGATATGCATGTCGATTGCGCGGTCAAACGGCGTTAAGCGTTTACCCAGCACTTCCTGGCTAAGATGTTCACGGGAAACAACCTGGCCAAGATGCTGGGCCAGCAGGTACAGCAAGGTAAATTCGGTGCCGGTTAAATCCAGCGCCTGGCCGTCAAAGCTTGCTTCCTGGCGGCCAGGATTCAGGCTCAGACCGTCGACTTCGACCGTCGGTGAGCCGCTGTCGGTATTTTGCTGCTGCTCACTCCAGTGAGAACGGCGCAAAATAGCGCGTATACGGGCGACCAGTTCACGATCGTTAAACGGCTTAGGGAGATAGTCATCTGCGCCAAGTTCGAGCCCGAGGACGCGATCCAGCTCGCTTCCACGAGCGGTAAGCATTATCACTGGTGTCTGGTGTGTCTGACGTAACTCTTTAAGCGTATCAATACCGTTTTTCTTCGGCATCATTACGTCGAGCAATAACAGGTCGATGCTGTCGTCTAAAAGCTCCAACGCCTGTTCGCCATCATGCGCGACAATCACGTTAAAACCTTCCATGTCGAGCAATTCCTTTAGCAGGGAAGTAAGCTCTCGGTCATCATCAACTAGCAGAATTTTATTCATTGTTAAATTACCTCCGAGGCAGAAATTACGTCATCAAGGCGCGCTAATCCATGACTTTACGTTGTTTTACACCCCCTGACGCTAGTTTGCAGCGGGAATCGTAGACTGGCTCTCGTTGAATCGCAGCACACAAGATTTCGGGAGCAAGTGATGCGCAATGTTACCGCGGTCGTCATGGCCTCGACACTGGCGCTTGCGACGCTAACCAGCCAGGCCGCAAACTTATCGACAGGCAATAACTGGCACGCTGGCGAAGACTTAGTGAAGCGAAACAGTGTTCAGAGCCAAATGTTTGACGGCATTAATTTAACTGAACAGCAACGCCAGCAGATGCGCGATCTGATGCAGCGGGCAAGGCATGATAGCCCACCCGTGAACGTTCGCGAAATGGAGACCATGCACAATCTGGTCACCGCAGAACATTTTGACGAAACGGCTGTTCGTGCTCAGGCAGAAAAAATGGCACAAGAACAGGTTGCCCGCCAGGTAGAAATGGCAAAAGTGCGCAACCAAATGTACCGCCTGCTAACGCCGGAGCAGCAAGCCGTTTTGAACGACAAACACCAACAGCGCATGAATCAATTTCGTGAACTGGCGGACCTGCACCATATGTCCTCGATGCAGGCAATGAGTAGTCATAGTACCCGTAGCAACCAGTAACAAACCCTGTTTTCCTTGCCATAGACACCATCCCTGTCTTCCCCCGCCTCAGGCGGGGTTTTTTTTATCAATAACTTACGTCAAAGATTAAGTAAAAACAGCCACTTAAAAAAGCTGGAACCAGCCTGGGCCGTTTCAAACACCCCTGAGTGTGGACGGAATGTGGACGCTCAGGGATGTTTTGGGCTTATAGCGATACCCCTCCTGCAAGTGGGTTTAATGCAACAGCGTTTTGCAAATAGTCCGGCGACAGATGGGCATAAACCATCGTTTGCTGGATATTCGCATGACCCAGAATCTGCTGTAAGGCAATTATGTTCCCGCCGTTCATCATAAAATGGCTCGCGAAGGTGTGTCGCAAAATGTGTGTTGCCTGATTTGTGGGAATATCTGGCTTGACCCTACGCAGAATCTTGCAAAACTTTTCATAATCAACTTTAAAAAGTTTCCCGCTGGCTTTCTTCTTAACCATCTTTTCCAGTTCGTCAGAGATAGGTACTGTTCGTTTTTTCCCGTTTTTGGTCTTCAGGAACGTAACTCGGCAGTTAACTACCTGTGAGGGTTTAAGCGTTGCGATTTCCGTCCACCTTCCACCAGTGCTAATCCCCAGCAATGCGACTAACAGATCGTCGCCGCAAACAGCATTCAGCAGGTTGGCAATCTCTGCTTTCTCTAGGAATGTCATTTCCGGGTTGGCCTCCGCTAGAGGTGGCAGCCCGTGAACAGGATGAACTCCCGAATAATCCTCTAATTGAATCAGCTTGGTGAACATGCCGGAAAGGCGATACATATCACGGTTGATTGTCGATGCGCTGATACCGTCTTTCAGGCGTACGGAACGGTAATCCATCAATAATCTTTTGTTAATCCTGCTGGCTGGAATGTCACCAAGCCCATTAATTGTTTTGAGCAGGTGATTAAATTCCTTCGTTCCGTGTTCATGGTTCTGGCCGTGATATTTCCACCATACATCCAATAATTCTTTAAGCGTTCGCCTATCAGCCTGCTGGCCTGCCCACTCATTAGTATTGGCATTCGCAAGCGTGTAGCGTTCAAAAGCTATCGCTTCGGCTTTCCTTTCAAATTTCCGGCGAATGCGACGTCCTTCGCGCCCGCGCGGTCTAATGTCCACTTCATAGCGACCATCATCGAGCTTCTTGATTGTCATCAGGAAACCCTCCGGTTTAATCTAGGTTTAACTTTGTGTACTTCTTTGTGAGTATGTTTGGCGTATTTTTCAATCAATAACATGCATTTTATATGCATGTAATGTTGGTGAACGCTTAGCCAGTTTTGCGGCCTGAGTGTGACGATGTTGTTTCTTCTTGCCCAGAGTGTGCGACGACCGGGCTAATTTGTCCGGCTTCTGGTGCGGTTTTGTCTGTCATTATCCACAGCGTGTATTTTTCAAATCGTGGCGTTGAGGTAATCATCAGCATATTCGTTAGGCTTGGTTCGGAATGCCCTCCTTCATAATTTTTCAAAGAACTAAGCGGTATGCCTGTGATTTCGCAGAAATTTATTTGCGTAATCTTTTCCGCCGCCCTTATAGCTTTCACTTTCTCACCCATTTTCATTTGACAAGGTTCCAAAACTAAAACTAGAATCGCCTCAATGGTTTTACTTTTAAAACCAAATCGGATGCGCTCAGCCCCTCAGGAAGCATCCTGAGCCGTTTTAAAGAGGCTGGAACCTATAAGGTTAGCATGTAACCAAATGAGAATGGAGAGTGTTATGGAAGCGAACGATTACGTTATCCAATACCCGCTTGACGCTGTACATCCTGATAAGTTCTCGGAATTGCTGGGAAAAACTCGTACCGCAGTCACCACAATGATTGAAAAAAACAAGCTGCCGGTTGTTGAGTTTCGCGATCCAGCTAAACCAAAGGCCCGCGCAGGTGAAAAATTAATCTTTGTGCCTGAGTTTAATCGCGGTGTCCGTGAGGCGTTTTATAATCGCCCAGTTGAGCAGCGCGACGCTTGGTTGCTTTGGATGGGGCTTTAACTATGCGTGAACCTCGTTGCATCGCCCAATTACTTCTCAATCATCAGGCAACCCGCCCGATGGATTTCTATATCACCCATGGCAAAGGCCGCCAGGGTGTCATCATTCGCCAGGCTCGCCGCCCCGGCAAAACTACCTTTGTCCGTTGGTTGAAATCGAAGGGGTTGCTCAAATGACAGTAATGACGCTTGCCACTGTGAATAACCAGCCTGCGGGCTTGCGTGGCCTGATTGCCCAGCACGTAGCCCCGGCCCGCTGGAAAGAAAGCTGTGATTTTTATAACGGTATGCTCGAGCGCGAGCGCCTGACTATTTGTTTTCACGCGCAGCTAAAGCAGCGCCATGCTGTTATGCGCCTGGAAGAAATGAACGACTGCGACCGCGAGCGCATAGTGTGCGCCATTGATGAGCTGTGTAATGCGTTCTCCAGATGCCGGAAAATTGGCCTTAGCAATTCTGGGTTTATCGGCAAGCTAACCGTCAGCCTGCGCCGCACTTTATTCCTTCATGCCAGGTTAACCGAGGATGAATTTAACGAGCCATTCTGGCGCATTGATAATGAGCAATGCATCTGGCGCGATGCTCTTTTGCGCGCCC
Source organism: Buttiauxella sp. (assembly GCA_036489025.1). Taxonomy (GTDB): domain Bacteria; phylum Pseudomonadota; class Gammaproteobacteria; order Enterobacterales; family Enterobacteriaceae; genus Dryocola. Next base: position 71,740 of record DASXGN010000006.1, on the reverse strand, counting down.
TGCGTGAATTATTCAATCTCTTTGAATATACGCCGAAGATATTAACGTCGGTCAAGCCTGAGCAGTATCTGCATTAATTAAATAGGAAATATTTTTTTCGTGCGCTTAGCTGCGTAGGGATTTTTTTTATCTGAGGCTTATAAATATGGAATTAAGCGAAGGGCAGCAAGTAAAGAAACTTAACTCATTACTGGAGGCTGCTCGTAATGAAGGGGCAAAAATTACGGCTGTTAAAATTTCATCCCATCTTGATGGGCTAATTTGCCACGTTGTCCGCAATGAACTATCAGCCGTTGAGATTGTAGAGCTGCTGCAAGTGGAATCCCGGAAGCTGCACAATGCGGGTCTGGGTATTGGGGGTGCTTCATGCTAGCCGATTCGCCTCGCGTCATTATCAAAAAATGTTTCTCAATCACCAGAGATTCCGATGGAGATTATGTGCTGGCTGATGTGCGTCAGGATAAAAAATTGGGTGAGATTTGTTATTTGACTCGGGCCATATATCAGAACCCGTTAACGCTTATTTCCGATGTGACGACGCTATTAATTAAACGTGCCGTTTTTTTTAAAACCGTTACTAATCAGGATGAATTGCTTAAAGAAATGGCTTCGGTCGCGCTGACCTGTCGGGATGCTATCAATAGTCTTGAAAACTCTAAGGGGCAATAATGTCTGTCAATATCGCTATTGGTGATAAATGGGTCATAACCAGCGACCCATTCCAGTTTATTTTAAATGAAAAGAAAATTGCTCAGTCTGGCAAGAATGCGGGCAATGAATGGCTGAATGCTGTCGGCTATTACCCGAAAATTAACCAGCTTGTGAGTGGTCTGATCCACCGCGAACTCCAGCAATCGGCGGCAACGTCCTTTGCTGAAATGGCGGCGGAAATCGACCGTATCGGCAAGGCTTGCGAGCAGGCTTTTTTAACCCATGCAGGCTAACGTTAAGGGGCGCAGAGCCCCGGCTCCATATCTGAAAAATACCAGCGCAGTAATGGCTGGTATTTACTTATCCGCAGCACCTCGCGATACACCCGTTTACGATCCGAATGACAGACCTCTTACGCGTGACGAATACCGTCAGGCGCAAGAAGTTTTCTCGCTGATTAATTCCCTGCCTCATAACCTCGCAACGCACTTTACTAACCGCTGGCTGACGAAGAAAAAAGAACTCGGCCAGGTTGGCGGCCTGCGTTTCCTGACCAGGACGTTTAAAGACCGAACATGGCCGCGCCTTGAAAAGGTGAACGCTCGCCACGGCATGAACATTAACGCCTCTGTGCGTTTTCTGTCTGAAAGTGAGGAATATTCCCGCCTGCCGATGCTGAAGAGTAAGGAGCTGGAAAAGCTGGCCGGTCGTATCGCTGCGGCGCTTTTTTCTGCTTACGATGAGCTGGCTGACGCCTTTGCCGCTGAGCATGAAAGCGAGGGGGATAAAAACGAGGTGTTATTCACGGCCAGCGCACAATCATATCTTTACGGCAAGGTGGCCGGGGCGGCTCGCGCTTTAAACGTCACGCCGTTGCACTGGAAAAAATACCGCAAGGGTAAACTAACGATAGCCAATGCCTACTCGGCTGTTAGTCGCCTGTTTAAAGATGAATGGTGGTTGAATCAGCTTAAGGCGCAGCGTACCCGCTGGAATGAAGCGCTGTTGATTGCTGCTGGCCTGGTGAATAAAACCTATTCCCCTTACGCCAGTAAACAGGCTGTGCGGGAAGTGCAGGCGCGCCGCCTGGCTAATCTGGAATACCTGAAACAATGCGAGCTGGAGAACGTCAATACAGGCGATCGAATCGACCTGATTGATAAAGTGCTCAAAAGTATTTCTAACCCTGAAATCCGCCGTATGGAGCTGATGAATACTATTGCCGGGATTGAGCGTTACGCGGGCAGCGTGGGCCATATCGGCATGTTTATCACCCTCACCACGCCATCAAAATATCACCCGACGCGCATCGTGGGAAAAGATAAGACCGTTCAACTCAATCATAAGTGGAATGACGAGGCGTACAGCCCAAAAGACGGCCAACGTTATCTCTGCAACATATTCAGCAAAATGCGCACCGCGTTTAAAGATAACGACCTGCAAGTTTACGGCCTGCGCGTCGTTGAGCCTCACCATGATGGAACGCCGCACTGGCACATGATGCTGTTTTGCGAACGCAGCCAGCGAAAAGAGATTGTCGAGATAATGCGCCGCTACGCCATGAAAGAAGATGGCAACGAGCGAGGCGCGGCTAAAAATCGCTTTGACTGCAAGCATTTAATCAAAGGTAAGGCGGCGGGTTATGTCGCGAAATATATCGCAAAAAATATCGACGGTTACGCGCTGGCCGGTGAAGTCGACCACGACACCGGCAGACCATTAACGGAAACCGCCGCAGCCGTTAACGCCTGGGCGTCTACGTGGCGAATTCCTCAGTTTAAAACGATTGGTGTACCGACAATGGGCGCTTACCGGGAGCTGCGTAAGTTGCCGCGTGGTGTCAGCGTTGCCAGTGAATTTGACGAGCGGGTCGAAGCTGCCCGCGCTGCGGCTGATTGCGGTGATTTTGATTTGTATATCGCTGCGCAGGGCGGGGCGAATGTTCCCCGCGATTCGCAGACTGTCAGGGTTGCCCGCAAAGTTCTGGAAGAGCGAAACGACTACGACGAGGAAGTTAAAAAAGTTGTTGGCGTTTTCGCCCCGCACCTTGGCGCGGATCGTGTCCACGTCACCCGCACCGAAGAGTGGCGCATTGTCGCTAAGGCCGTTGACGTTGACCTTAATCTTTTGACTTTAAAGGGCGGTTCATCCGCCCCTCGGAGTCCTGTCAATAACTGTGGGTCAGGTGGTTTTAACACCGGCGCAGATATGACCCCTGCACCGTCTGAGCAAGCCGCAGCGGTGCTAAATCTTCTCGATAGCGGGGATGTGAGCTGGAGCGACACCGACGTTAAAGCGGTGCTCCGGGGAGCTTTACGCGAACAGTCACCGAGGGCGAAGTCGTCGCAGCAAAGCCATAACCCGACTAAAGCCAGCAATCACGCACCGTCAGCACGTTTAACCCGCCAGCAGCGCGACCGCATTCCGCGCATTCGCGCTGAGCTGTCGCAGCAGGACATAACCCCGCAGCGTTGGGAGATTGAGGCGCTGACGCGTGGGGCAACGGTGATTTATGGCGATAAGAAATTCAAATACGCGGCTGCTGATGGGTGGCCGGGGTTTTCAACGATGGAGAATGATTAAATGACCATGTACACCGACGAAATTAAACGAGTTATCGAGGATAGCGAAGGCATAGCCACCGCGACCAACCTCCTATCTGACGTGATGCCTACCGCATCAGCTCGTTTTTATCGCTTATCAACCGCATTGGAAAAACTACGTCAAGAGGTGCGTGAACACTTCCCTGAGGCTAAGTATTACACGGCGGGTGGTGATGGTTTAGCGTTGGTTCTCGGGGATACACATAGTGGAAGGGATGCCTCCGCAAATCATGAGTTAGTGGCGCTCTTTTCTGAAACACTACACGTTGAAGGTGGAGACTGGTAAATGCACGAACTATATCGACTGCCGCGAGAGATTCCGCAGCATCAAACCAAAAACATAAAGCTAATGGCTATTGTGCACCGGCTACAGCAAATCATGGTCAATGAGAATCTGACACCCACAGAGCTTGTCGGATGTGCCGAAATAGTCCGGGATAATTACGGTAAGCTCCGTGATATCAGCAATCCGAAAAATGGACCGTTCACACCGGCGAAAGGTCCGATAATTCCGCCACCACGTCGACCATAGCAAACCCCGCCAGGCGTTAGTGTTGTTTCTATGTGCTACGGGGTTGTTTAAATAATCCAGGGGTGATTCGCTTTGAGCTGTCGCAGCAGGGCATAACCCCGCAGCGCTGGGAGCTTGAGGTGCTTTCATGTGGGGCAGTGGTTAGCTATGCAGGAAAAAATTCTCTTATCCGGTCGCTGATGAATGGCCGGGTTTTGTGAGTGGGTAGTAGCCTTGTAACTTACAAAATTGAGTGTATGCTGTGTTTTTATACAGTGTTTTTTTGTGGCTTTGACATATATAATTATATAAAAATATATGCTTTGCTGATTGCGTATGCCCCTTATCAAATTTATACTCCGCGCGCAACGAAGAGTTTGCTTGTAGCTCTTAACGAGCATTGACAGGCTTTAGAACGGCCTATAAGTTGATTAGAAGCAGTTTAATAATTTGAAGGTTCTCAGTCGTTTTTATAGCGTCGGATGAACAAAAAAGGAGGTTGAGTATGTACAGCCCATTGAATATCGCGAATAAGTTTATAGAGCTTGCTTGCGCGGCTGGTACGCCAATCACCCAGATGCAAGCGCAAAAGCTGACTTACATAGCTCACGGCATAAATTTGGGTTACAAGGGTACGCCGTTGTTAACCACGCCTGTTTGCGCTTGGCGTTATGGTCCTGTTGTTCCTGTTTTATATAATTATTTAAAAGGGTTTGGTCGTATGCCTATAACCCAGCCAATACAGGTTCCACCAGCCATTTCTCAGCAATTTGATCCAATGACAACTCAGCTTTTACAGAACGTTTATAACGTTTATGGGAAGTATTCTGCTGAGGATTTATCATCCTTTACCCATCGTGAAGGGACTCCTTGGAAGCAAGCGACAGATAATTATCTGGATATCATTCCAGACTCTGTAATCCAGGATTACTATCAAAAGTTGCTGCAAGGCGATACCAATTGCATTGGACTATAAGTCCGAACTAATATAACCCCGTCTATGTACGGGGTTTTTTATGCCTGAAGAAAATAAAAAAGTAACTATAGAGCTTGATAGGGATTTGCTTCAGCGACTTCAGGCTGCTGAGGAGAACCTTAAAACTGCATCCGCAGCCTTAGGAAGTGAAGGGCAACAAGCGAGTGAGCAACATCAACCAGAAACGGTTCAAGAGATAACCGAGGAAGTTGAAAAAGAAGAAGAAGATGCTGCGACAATGCAGCGCTTGGATTTGTCCAGTCTTAATCTTCAAATTGCTGAACTTGGAAAGTGCGTTGAAACCCTTAGCACTAACCTTGAAGGTATGCAGGCTGAAACCAAAAGAAAAAATGCAGAAACCGATGGGCTGCTCACGGATAATAAACTTCGCGAAACGATGGCGGAGAGAACCTACCATTTTATGAGCGTATGGTGTTCATTTGTCGGCTTTCTCATATTTTGTTATGTAGTTAAAATGAAATTCGAACCCCCTGAAACGGTTATCATTGCATTGATGGGTACAACGACTGTCAGTATTGTCGGGTTAGTTGGTTTTGTAGTGAGCGGTTTGTTTAAAAGTAACAATAAACCCTCTGGCGATGGCAAAGATTAGATCTAAGCTTTTGGAATGCGTCGAAAATTAATTAGCAGTTTGCTCTCTCAGTGATTTTTCTTTTATTGCCATTTTAGTGGTGCATGCGTTAGGCGCATGTTCTTGCATCCAGTTCTGAATAACTCCATCACTTACTAGCGCCAGTGCTGGCGCGGCTCCGGGCGGTTCATGCACCTGCATTAAAAGCGACCCATGAAGCGGGCAGGCGTGGCGGGGATAGCATTGCGCGCTGAGGCGCTTTTTATTTTATTTATTTAGCGTCTGAGCGCGTCGTGAGGGTGCTTTCGGCGGTGCGGCTTCGCTTGGGTGTGATTATCGATGTGCGGGGCGTGTGGCGCGTCTGAGGGCGTGAGGCGAGGGTGTAAAAAAGCCGCTACGTGAGCGGCTGTATGTGCGGGTTATTCAGTCGGAATAAGTTCGTAAGGTTTAAATCTGATAACTTCCATTCCGATCCAGTCGTTAAGCTCCTTCATTCGCTCCTGCAATGGCGTCAACTCGTTACGCACAAAGACCTGTGCGGCTTTCACCACGTCACCAAATCCGCCGGTGTTGTTCGGCATTACGCCCATCATCTGCGGCGGTACGCGGTGTGCACTCATTAAGTCCTCGGCGCTCGCTTTCTTGATGTTGAAGAAATCGTCTTTGGTTGCTACCTCGCTGAGCGGCACAATCTTGATACCGTCGGCCTTGCCGTTCGGGGCATAGAAAAACAGATTCTTAAAATTCCCCAGGCCCTTTGAGCTGCGCATGGCCTTGCGTAGCTCGTCGACGTCGGTGCCGCTTTGCGCGGCGTCAGTGACGTACATGATGTAACCGGCGTGTGCGCCATTCTGGTAATACTTTCGGCGGAACAGCGTCGCGGATTCATTCAGCCAGGCTGAATTGAGCGCCGCCAGGTATTCCGGCAGACCGTAAATCTCCTGATTGATATCAGGCTCCAGCAGATGAAACACCGAGCCCGGCGCAAATTCATGCGGGCTGGTAAACGACTGCACAAACCAGTAAACCCCCTCGGCTACACCTTTTCGCGTGTACTTGGCCGGTGACGTCTCCAGCTTTAAGAGCCGGTTGGTCATGCTCAGGCGCTTCTCAATAAACGCGTTGCCAAACACCAGAAAATCCAGCGCGAAGCGGCTGAAATCCTGCTGTGAAAGCAACGGGTGCGGGATAAACGTTGAGGCGAGAATATTGCGCTTAACGTAAATCGGTGAGCTGTGATGAACGGCGGCGCGCAGCGTTTTCGCAAGGCCCGTAAAACTGACCGGCGGCTCGTACCAGTCACCGTTAGTGACGCATTCCGCGTAATCCAGAATGTCGCGCCGATCCAGTACGGCTGACGGCTCGCCAAAGGTGAACGCCTCCATTTTTTGTGATGGGGCCGGGGGCGCTTCCTGCGCCGGGGTGTTTTGCTTTTTGCGCTTGCTCATTTCGCCGCCTTATTTTTTTCCTGCGGCCAGACAGCCGAAAACAGCATGTCAAAATCCTCTGCCGGATACTGCGATTTAAGCGCGGGCAGATCCAGAATTATGCTCTCCTGGGCGTGTGCGTCCTGGGCGGACAGTCGCTGCTGGTTCTCCGGTTTTTCTGTCGCCCAAAGCCTGTAGGCCTCGTCACTTTGTGAGGGTGTTGTATAGGCGGTAAAGCGATATTTTACTTGTGCTGCCAATCCCTTAGCCACCTTGAATAAATTTGCTGGTTTTTCCGCCCAGGCGTATTCACTGACATAAACGTTTCCATGCTTCGCCGCAAAATGGTCGTACTCGCCCATAAAGCCAATTTCAGCACCGTTCGCCAGCTGGATAGAAGAGCCATCCTGGGGGATTTCTACGCCCGCAAGTGCGGAAAAGTAAACAATTCGTTGCCGGTTCTGCGCTACTGCGTAGTCTGCGGCGGGTGCCAGAAAATATTGATTGCGGCCCGTCTCGATGGCGTCAATCAATGCCTCAAGCGAGAAATACCAGTCGGCCCCGCACTGCCGGGTTTTGGTGATGTGGCGGGTGCGGCTCTGTGAAATAAACCAGCGGCGCTGGTACTCAAAGCCGGTGTGGGAAAGGAGGTTTTTTAACGTGGCGGCTTGCAGGCCGGTAAATTCATAGCGCATTAGTTGAACTCCAGAATAGATACGGGGGCGGTGCCACTACCTGCGGTCAGCGGCTCATTTAAAAGGGCGTGCATGGTTGCCCATGCCACGTCTGCGTGGCTGGCTTCCTCGCTGCGGCTGGCGTCGTAGGTGGCGCTGCGCCCGCTGCTGGTCATGGTCTTGCGGATTGACATAAACGAGGCGGTGATGTCGGTGTAGCTGACGTCATACTCCAGACAACCGCGGGCGATGGTGTCTTTTGCTTTCAGCACCATGGCGGTTTTCACCTCCGGGCTGTAGCGGATTTCACGCGCTGCGGGGTAGAAACCACGGACAAGCTGGTAAACCCCCTGGCCGATGCCGGTCGCATCGATGCCGATATACTCGACGTGGTATTTTTCGGTCAGCTTTCTGATGGACTCGGCCTGCGTGGCAAAATCCATCCCCTTCCACTGGTGGCGCTCCAGAATGCGGAACTTGCCCCCGGCGACGACCGGCGGGGCCAGCACCACGCACCCGGCGCTGTCCCCAGTGTGCGACGGGTCATAGCCTATCCACACCGGGCGATAGCCAAACGGGCGCGTCGCGAACGGTTGCCAGTCGTCCGCCCAGGCTTCCATGCTGTCGACCATGCAGCGTTGCAGCTCCTCAAACGGAAATACGGACGCCTTATCGTCGACAAACTCGCACATGAAGAGATTGCGGAAATCCTCGGCGCTGTTTTCGCGCTTAAGCGTGTCCAGATTGAAAAGGTCGCAGCCCCCGGCGAGCGCGTCCTCAATCGTCACAATCTGCCGCCACTGACCATCCGCGCAGGCCATGCCGTTTTTTAGCGCAGCATGGCTGACGTCCAGGTCGACACACTCGCTTTTATCTGCCCGGCCTTTGTTGAACAGCTCACCTGACCAGAACGGGTAAGCCCCGTGCGCCAGCGTCGACGGGGTGGAAAAGTAGGTCGAGCGCAGGTGTTGCTGTGAGGCCATGCCGGAGGCGACCTTTCGCAGCTTCTGAAAGTTGGGTATCCAGAAAATTTCGTCGACCAGCAGGTCGCCGTTATGGCTCTGCGCAGTGTTGGAATTTGTGCCGAGAAAAATCAGCTTTGCGCCGTTGTTGCCGAGTACGATCGGGTCGCCGGTCAGGTCAACATCGACCAGTCGCGCAAACTGAATGATGTACTCGCGGAATACGTAGGCCTGCGTCTTGCTGGCCGAGAGGAAAATCTGGTTGTGGCCGGTTTTCAGGGCGCGCAGCAGCGACTCGCGGGAGAAATAAAACGTCGCGCCAATCTGTCGGGATTTAAGAATATTGCGGATACGGTGCGCCAGCCCGGCCTTGTGCCAGCCGAGCTGATACTCAAAGGATTCCGCAAAAAAAATCTCCTCGAGCTTTTCGATAGCCTCCTCGCTGAAATAGTTCTTTTTCGGCTTCTTACGCTCCCCTTTGTTGCGGTTCGCCACGTTCGGATTTAAGTCAACCTCGTTACCCGTCTGGCCGTAGCGATTCACCCTGGCTAAACGCTCCATTTGTCGTGACAAAAAGTCAGCGACTTTGAAGTCGTGCGCGGTCAAATCAGGCTTTGCATAGAGCTGAATTAATCGCGCCTCCAGCGTGTTTTCAACCCGGCTTATCGGGGCTGTTTCCTCCCACTGGTCGCGCTGTTTCCAGCTCTGCACCGTGGGGCGTTTGGTCTTGAGCATTTCCGCGATTTGCGGCACGGAAAAGCCCTGCCAGTAGAGCAGGGCGGCCTGCCGTCGTGGGTCGTTAAGAATGGAGGTGTCAGTGGTGATGGTCATGAATGCCTCGCCGTTAATAGGGTAAGGCAAGGCTAAAGAAATGATGGACTGCGCGCCGTAAGGTGCTGTTGTGTCAGGGGTTGCACTTCTGTAACGGGTGGCTGGTGTGGGCGGGAGTGGCGAAACTAGCCCCGACCCAATCATCCACAATCAGGACTCCTGCCAATGGCAAAGAAAGAATCGAAGTTTTTCCGCATCGGTGTTGAAGGTGACACCTGCGATGGCCGCATTATCAGCGGCACTGATATTCAGGAAATGGCCTCATCTTTTGACCCGCGAGTTTACGGATGTCGTATCAATCTTGAACACCTGCGCGGCATTATTCCAGACAGTATTTTCCAGCGTTACGGCGACGTGACAGAACTTAAGGCTGAAAAAATTGCGGACGATTCCGCGCTTAATGGCAAATGGGCGCTGTTCGCGAAAATTGCCCCGCTGGATAACCTGGTCGAAATGGTCGGCAAGGGCCAGAAAGTTTATACATCAATGGAAATTCAGCCGAACTTTGCCAACACCGGTAAGTGCTATCTGGTTGGCCTGGCTGTGACTGATGACCCGGCAAGCCTTGGCACTGAATACCTTGAGTTTTGCCGCACTGCAAAATCCAACCCGCTTAACCGCTTTAAAATCAGCCCAGAAAATCTGATTTCTGTCGCCACGCTCGCCGAGCTGGAATTTGAAGAGCAGGCCGACACCATGTTTACCGCCCTGGCCGACAAGGTGAAAGGTATTTTCAGCCGCAAGCAGGCCAGCGACGACGCCCGTTTTACTGACGTACATGAAGCGGTGACGGTGGTGACTGAGCAGGTGCAGGCCAACCACGAAGCCACCGAGCAGCGCCTTGCGGCGGTGGAATTATCCCTCCAGACCCTGACGGCCAGCGTTGGCGAAAGTCAGACCGAGCTGACCTCGCTCAAGACCACGCTGGATAAAACAGAAAGCCAGACCTATTCGCGCCGCCAGAAGAGCACCGGCGGGGATGGTGACGAGACGAGTCTGACCGACTGCTGATAGCTCCGCTGGCCCATAACAACGACTAAACAGGAAATCATGAATAATGCGTAAAGAAACCCGCTTTGAATTTAATAAGTACCTGAGCCGTATTGCCGAGCTGAACGGCGTCGACGTTGCCGATCTGAATAAAAAATTCAGCGTCGAGCCGTCGGTGACGCAGAAGCTCTTTGATAAAATCCAGCAGTCCTCTTCCTTCCTGAAACAAATCAATATGATTGTGGTGCAGGAGCTGACGGAGGAAAAAGTCGGTATTGATGTGACCGGCTCCATTGCCAGCACGGCGGATACCGACAACGGCGTCGAGCGTAAAACCGCCGATTTTGCAAAGCTTGATTCATTCCGCTACTTCTGCAAGCCGGTCAACTTTGACTATCACCTGAAGTATAACAAGCTGGATTTGTGGGCGCGTTTCCAGGACTTCCAGATCCGAATCCGTAACGCCATCGTCAAGCGCCAGTCGCTGGATTACATCACCATTGGTTTTAACGGCGTGAGCCGTGCCTCCACTTCAAACCGCACCGAAAACCCGATGTTGCAGGACGTCGCGGTCGGCTGGTTGCAGAAGTACCGCAACGACGCGCCGAACCGCGTAATGAGTAAGGTTGTCGACGACGAGGGCGCGGTGGTTTCCGACACCATCAAAATTGGCCCGAAAGCCAAAGGCGGGAACTACGCAAACCTCGACGCGCTGGTGATGGATGCGCACGAATCCCTGATTGATGAGATTCACCGCGAAAACCCGGAAATGGTGGTCATTTGTGGTCGTCGTATCCTGACTGACAAATATTTCCCGATGATTAACAAGTTCCAGGCGAACAGCGAACAGCTCGCCGGTGAGCTGATTATCAGCCAGAAAACCATCGGTCAGTTGCAGGCGGTGCGCGCGCCGTTCTTCCCTGCAAACAGCATTTTCATTACCACGCTGGATAATATTTCTATCTATCTCTACGAGGACGGCCATCGCCGCCACATCGTCGAGAATCCGAAGCTCGACCAGGTGGAAAACTACGAGCAGGTGAAGGTCGATTTTGTTATCGAAGACTACGCCGCCGGCTGTCTGATTGAGAATATCGAGATTCTGGAGCAGGACGAAGCCGAAACCCCGGAAACGGCAAGCGCAGACGTCTTTGCGGCGGCGGTGGTCAATGCCCTGAAAGCGCTGACTTCCCCGGAAGATAACGGCGGGGCGGAGTAACCTATGGCGAGCCCCGCGCAGCGTCACATGATGCGGGTCTCGGCCACGATGGCCGCGCAGCGGGACGATAACCCGCTGCGTCATGCCTCTGCTTACGAGCAGATGCTGGTCAAGCTGGCCGCCGACCAACGCACGTTAAAAACCATTCATTCCATCGAGCGCAAGGCCGACAAAAAGCGCGAGCTGCTGCCGTTTTACGCGCCGTGGGTCGCCGGTGTGCTGGCCGAAGGCAAGGGCGCGCAGGATGACATCGTGATGACCGTCATGCTGTGGAAGCTGGACGCCGGTGATATTGCCGGAGCGCTGGAGATTGCCCGCTATGCGTTGCAGTACGGCCTCACCATGCCATCCCGGCATAAGCGCACCACGCCTTATGTACTGGCCGAAGATGTTGCCCTTGCTGCCATGCGTGCCCACGCTGCCGGGGAGCCTGTCGACGTTGGCCCGCTACTGACCACGCAGGCGGTGACCGCTGGAGCGGATATGCCCGACAAGGTGCGCGCTAAGCTGCACAAAATCATCGGTCTGGTACAGCGTGACCACGGGCAGCAGGTTGAGGCACTGACGCAGCTCCGCAGGGCCATGCAGCTTGACCCGCAGGCGGGCGTTAAAAAGGATATTGAGCGACTGGGAAGCGCCCTGAAGCCTAAGCCCGCACCTGCGGCAAAACCCCGAACAACCCCGCGCCCGCGTAAGGCCGAAGTGAAACCGGCCAGAAAACGTGGACGTCCAAAAAAGGCGGATAAGCCCGCCGGTTAACAGAACGCGCCCCGCGCCGGGCGGCACACCGGTTGAGACTGGATTTCATCCTCATCAATACCGGCGTCCACCGCCCACCTATTTAGAGGTTGTCATGACGACTGTGATTATCAGTAAGCCTGGAGCGCCGCAGGCCGGGCAGGGTGTGGTTATTCCCCCGCTGCCGGTGGCCGAGGCGGTTATCCGCAACACGGCTTTTTTCCCGGATGTTGAGCCGGTACGTGTTCGTGAGCTGCTGCGACTGGAGCACACGGTAACGCCGGTGCGCCTGCGTCGGGCGATTATCGACGGTATGGCGGAAACCAACGCCGAGCTAAAAGAATATCGCGAAATTCAATCCGCCCTCGGCTATGAACGCCTGGCCGATGTTCCGGCGGATGAAATCGACGGCGAAAGTGTGCGCTGTTTTTACTACCTGCAAGCCGTCACGGCAATGGCGACTGCGAAACTTTACGAGGGGTATCGCGGCGTGGATGCCAGCGCGAAGGGGGACAAAAAGGCTGACAGCGTGGAAAGCACTATTGATGAAATGTGGCGCGATATGCGCTGGGCGGTGTCCCGGTTGCAGGATAAATCGCGCTGCATCATCGGGCAAATCTGATGAAGGTTATCGCCCTCCAGGGCGACACGCTGGACGCGCTTTGCGCCCGCTACTACGGGCGTACCGAGGGCGTGGTCGAGGTGGTGCTGCGGGCTAATCCCGGCCTCGCTGAGCTGGGCGAAGAAATGCCGCACGGCACCGCCGTTGAGCTGCCCGATATCAGGACTTCCCCGGTTACGGAGACGGTGAATTTATGGGACTGACGATGGAAAAAATTACGACGTTTGTCACTTACTGGCTGTCCGTCGCGCTGGCGTATTTTGGCGCGCAGATGCCGGAGAAAATGGCGCTTTATGTGGGCGTTGGTTGTGCAATTTTTACCGCGCTGGTGAATTTCTGGTATCGCCGCCAGACGTTCAATTATCTGCGCTCAATGGGACTGAATGAGGGGGTGATACGTGGCCTCAATCGTTAAACGTTGCAGCGTGGCCGCCGTGCTGGCGCTGGCGGTACTGGTGCCTGATTTCAGGCTGCTGCAAACCTCCCCGCAGGGGCTGGCGCTGATTGCTGACCTTGAGGGATGTCGCCTGCGTCCATATCAGTGCAGCGCCGGGGTCTGGACGTCGGGCATCGGTCATACGGCAGGCGTGACGCCGAAAGGCGATATCACCGAGCGCCGGGCGGCGGAGAATCTCGTTGGCGACGTGCTGAACGTTGAGCGCAGGCTTGCGGTCTGCGCGCCGGTTGCCATGCCGCAGCCGGTCTATGATGCCGTGGTCAGCTTTGCTTTTAACGTCGGCACCGGTGCCGCCTGTCGCTCGACGCTGGTCTCGTTTATCAATCGCCAGCAGTGGGCGCAGGCCTGCGCCCAGCTCCCGCGCTGGGTGTATGTCAACGGCGTCAAAAATACCGGGCTCGAAAACCGCCGGGCGCGGGAGCTGACTTATTGCCTCAAGGGGGCCAGATGAAAACGCTGATTATTTTGCTGCTGATGGCCGTCGCGGGTCTGATTTGGATGAAACGTGAGAACGGCCAGCTTGCCCGCTCTTTTGAGAAAGCGAACCGCGTCGCCGGTGAGCAGAAAACCCAGATTACCATGCTGAAAAACCAGCTTAACGTCGCCGCTGGTATCCGCCAGCGCAACGAGCTGGCGCAGGTGGATTTAATCAACAAACTGGCTACTGCCAGCGCGCTTGCTGCGAGGCGCGGCAAAACCATGACGAGGTTACTCAATGAAAATAAAGCGCTGCGTGACTGGTACGAGTCTGAGCTGCCTGATGATGTTATCCGGCTGCACACCCGCCCCGCCTTCGCCACTACCGCCGATTATTTACAGTGGCTGTCCGAAAGTGGCGCTGTGCCAGCTCCCGGCGAGCACTCCCCGAATTAATGGTGACCTGAGCGACGACGTTCGCCAGCTCGAAAGCGCCTGGGTGAGCTGTGCCGCCCAGGTGGAAACGATAAAACACTGTCAGGATAAACTCGATGCTGAAACCGATTAGCCTGCGCAAAGCGCTTTGTGAAGCCGTGCCGGTGCTGGATAAAAACCCGGAGATGATGCGCATTTTTATCGACGCCGGAAAAATCCGCTCGACGCTGGCGACCTCGCTGTCGTTTGAAAATCAGTACACGCTGAATATCAGGGTGACGGACTATCACGGCGATCTGGATTACCTCATTGTGCCGATCCAGTCGTGGGTGCGGAAAAATCAGCCCGATATTATGACCACGACGGCGGGCCAGAAGGGCGGCTTTGTCTACGAGGCCGATATCAACACCGACGAAAGCGTCGACGTGAGTATCAGCCTGATGCTGACCGAGCGGGTTATCGTCAAAGAGGAGGGTGACGCGCTGCACGTCCGGCATGTACCTGAGCCGCCGGAGCCTGAGCCGGTGCCGCGTCCGGTGGAGCTGTACGTTAATGGTGAGCTGGTGAGTGCGTGGGATGAGTGATTTTAAGCCCTTTGAGGATAAGCTCGCCGGGCTTATTGCCAGTCTGTCACCTGCGGCGCGGCGTCGCATGGCGGCGGAAATAGCGAAGCGGCTCAGGGCCTCGCAGCAAAGGCGGATTAAGCGCCAGCAGGCACCGGACGGCACACCGTATGCCGCCCGCAAACGCCAGCCGGTGAAAGCAAAAAAGGGCCGCTTAAAACGTGAAATGTTTGCGAAGCTGCGCACCAGTCGCTACATGAAAGCCAAAGGCACCAACGACGCGGCGGTCGTGGAATTTGCCGGGCGGGTGCAGCGCATGGCGCGGGTGCATCAGGAGGGCTTAAGGGATAAGCCGAACCGCTACGCCGACCCGGTGCAGTATGATGAGCGCCCGCTGCTGGGATTCAGCCAGGAGGATAAAAATATCATTGAGGAAATAGTGATTTCCCGTCTGTCGTAACCCGCTGTTGTGCTACCCCTCATAAAACGCTCATGCGTTGCCGCCCGTGGCCTCGGGCGGCATTCTTTCCCCTATGAATACTATCGCAAACATCCAGGAACTAGCGCGAGCGCTGCGCAACATTATCCGCACCGGCATCGTGACCGAAGTCGACACCGGGCGGGCGTTATGTCGTGTTGAAACGGGCGGGATTACGACCGACTGGCTCAACTGGCTGACGGCCCGCGCCGGTCGCTCGCGCACATGGTGGGCTCCCTCTGTGGATGAGCAGGTTTTACTGCTGGCCGTGGGCGGTGAGCTTGATACCGCTTTTGTCCTGCCGGGCATTTACTCCGATGATTCCCCCGCGCCGTCATCGTCAGCTGATGCGATGCACGTCTCTTTTCCCGACGGGGCCGTCATTGAGTACGAGCCACAAACCAGCGCGCTGAAGGTGAGCGGCGTTAAAACCGCTGATGTCACCGCGTCGGAATCTGTCGTCGTGTCGGTGCCGGTGGTGACGGTCAAAGCCAGCCAGCAAATCACCCTGGATACCCCGGAAGTGGTCTGCACCAACAAGCTGACAACCGGCTCGCTGGAGGTTAAGCAGGGCGGCAAAATGACCGGCAATATTGAGCATTCCGGCGGCGCGCTTACCTCCAACGGCGTTATTGTCCATTCACATAAGCATAGCGGGGTGCAAAGCGGCGGAAGTCAGACCGGGGGGCCAGTATGACGGTGCGCTATCCCGGCATGAACCGGGTTACCGGCCTGAGTCTGTCGGACGCGGAGCACATCAGTCAGAGCGTGCGCGATATTCTCATTACCCCCATCGGTTCCCGCGTCATGCGGCGAGATTACGGCTCGCTGCTGTCGGCGCTGATTGATATGCCTGATAACCCGGCGCTGCGCCTGCAAATTATGGCCGCGTGTTATATGGCCATCCTCAAGTGGGAGCCGCGTATCAGACTGACGGCCATCAGCTTTGAAAGCACAAAAGCGGGCGAGCTGTATGTCGATATCACCGGCGCGCGTACCGACACCGGCGGCGCGTCATTTTCTCTAACCATTCCCCTGAGCTGAGAATATGGCAACCATTGACCTGAGCCAGCTACCCGCCCCGGACGTGGTCGAGGTGCTGGACTATGAAACCCTGCTGGCCGAGCGCAAAGCGACGCTGATTTCTCTTTACCCGGAGGATGAACAGGACGCGATTGCGCGCATCCTGTCGCTTGAGTCCGAGCCCATCGTCAAACTGCTGGAGGAAAACGCCTACCGCGAGTTAATCCTGCGTCAGCGGGTTAACGAGTCGGCGCTGGCCGTCATGCTGGCCTATTCCACCGGCAACAACCTCGACGTCCTCGGCGCGAATAACAACGTAGCGCGGCTGGTTATTACGCCTGGCGACGATACCGCCATTCCGCCGGTGGCGGCGGTGGTGGAGTCTGACGGTGATTTTCGCCTGCGTATTCAGCAGTCGTTTGAAGGGCTGAGCGTGGCCGGGCCAGTCGGGGCTTATCAGTTTCATGGCCGCAGCGCTGACGGGCGTGTCGCGGATATTGCGGTCGAGAGCCCGTCGCCTGCCTGCGTGACCATTTCTGTTTTATCGCGTGAGGGCGACGGCACCGCCAGTGAGGAGCTTATCGGCATTGTTGATAAGGCGCTGAACGCGGAGGACGTGCGGCCTGTTGCTGACCGGGTGACGGTGCAGACAGCCGAAATTGTGCCTTACCAGATTGACGCGGTGCTGCATCTTTATCCGGGCCCGGAGGCTGAGCCAATACGGCAGGCGGCTGAGCAGAAATTACAGGCATACATTGCCACGCAGCACCGGCTCGGGCGCGATATTCGTCTCTCTGCCATCTATGCCGCGCTGCATGTTGAGGGGGTGCAGCGCGTGGAGCTGGCGAGCCCGGCGGCTGACATTGTTATCGCCACCAGTCAGGCGGCGAGCTGCACCGGTTATGACCTGAGCGTCGGGGCGTCGGATGAGTAGCGTCCGGCTTTTGCCGGTTGGTTCATCCCCGCTGGAGGTTGCTGCCGCGCAGGCGATGGCGGAAATAAGGCGTGTCCCGGTGCCGCTGCGGATGCTGTGGAACTGGCGCACCTGCCCGCTTGCGCTGTTGCCTTATCTGGCCTGGGCGCTTTCTGTTGACCGCTGGGATGAGGGCTGGCCGGAGGCAACCAAGCGCAGCGTTGTCGCGGCGGCGCACTTTGTACACCGGCATAAAGGCACCATCAGCGCGCTGCGGCGTGTTGTTGAGCCGCTGGGATATCTCATTGAGGTGCGCGAGTGGTGGGAACTTAACGAGGAGCCCGGCACGTTTCGCCTGGTCGTCGGTGTGCTGGATACCGGCATTACCGATGAGATGTATCAGGAGCTGGAACGCCTGATTGCTGACGCAAAACCGGCGAGCCGTCACCTGACGGGGCTTGCTATCAGCCTGAGCGCCGACGGCGAGTTTTATACCGGGGCGGGGTGCTACGAGGGTGACGCCCTGACCGTTTACCCCTGGACGCCGGAGGAAATCACCGTTGGCGGAGATTATTACCCCGCCTCGGCCATCCATTTAATTGATAACCTGAGAGTGAACGCATGACCGCGAAATTCTTTGCCATTCTGACTAATCAGGGTGCTGCCCGCCTGGCTAATGCCGCGGCGCTTGGCATAAAACTGAACCTTTCCGAGCTGGCCGTAGGTGACGGGGGCGGAGTGCTTCCCATGCCTGATGCCGCCCAGACTGCATTGTTGGGTGAACAACGCCGCGCTCCGCTGAATATGCTGAGTGTTGATCCAACCAATACCAGCCAGATTATCGCCGAGCAGATTATCCCGGAAAACGAGGGCGGTTTCTGGATACGTGAAATTGGGCTGTATGACGATGACGGCGTGTTAATTGCCGTGGCGAACTGCCCGGAAACCTACAAACCGAAACTCCAGGAGGGGAGCGGGCGCACACAAACCATTCGCATGGTGTTGATTGTGTCGAGCACCGAGGCGGTAACGCTGAAAATCGACCCGGCGGTCGTGCTGGCAACGCGCCAGTATGTCGATGATAAGGTTATCGAGGTGAAAACCTATGCCGATAATCTGATGAATGAGCATATCAAAGCAGCTCATCCGCATAAACAGTACCCTTTGATTGCAAACGCCCTTAAGGAAATAGCAGACGCCGGGCTTGTTTCAGAGGTTCTCGAAAACCTTCAATTGAAAGAAGCAGCAAAACGGGAGGTAGGGACGGGTGCAAATCAGATCCCTGATATGAATGCATTTCCGTACGGTTCTCAGTGGTTTCAATTGCCGAGTGGCCATATAGTGCAAATGTTTCAGATGACAGTAAACGGTGCGGATGTAGGCGGGACATCAGGAAACTATCCTATCGTTTTTCCGTCTGCCATATTAGCAGCCACCGCCATTTGGTCAGATGGAACAACCTCACCAGCACCAACATATAAGATGATGGGAACCGATCGAGCGAAAGTCACCTTGAAAGTTTCTTTGAATGCCGGTTCTTTCGGGACAATGATTATGGCAGTGGGGCGATAATATGAATCAATATATTTATTCTCTTTCAGAAAATGCTTTTTATGCTGTTGCGTTAAAAAATACATATGAACTGAGTGGCACATGGCCTACTGATGCTGTTGAGATTAGTGATTCTATATTTAATGAATTTACAGGAGCGGCCCCGATCGGGAAAACAAGGGTTGCTGGCAGTGATGGTTACCCGACATGGGCCGATAAACCTGAACCAACGCATGAAGAACTTGTCGCTGCTGCCGACGCAGAGAAGCAGGAACGAATCGGCAAGGCAAATGATTACATGAGCAGTAAGCAATGGCCCGGCAAAGCTGCGTTGGGGCGACTAAAAGGCGACGAACTTGAGCGATACGGGCTGTGGCTTGATTATCTGGATGCGCTGGAAGCTGTTGATACATCCAGCGCACCAGGCATCAACTGGCCCGCCGCGCCCGAACAGTAAACCCCGACGCCCTCGCATTGAGGGCGTTTTCTTTCGTGTTGTATCAGCTCCCTCCCATCCCCGATTGCTGTCCCGCCATCCCTGCAACCGCGAAAATAAACTCCCCTGAATACCTACGGAGTAACGCGAATGGGTGATTATCACCACGGCGTGCAGGTCATTGAAATTAACGACGGTACGCGCACGATTTCCACGGTCTCGACGGCCATCATCGGGATGGTCTGCACGGCCAGCGATGCCGACGCCGAGACCTTTCCCCTTAATGAGCCGGTATTAATTACCAGCGTACAAACCGCCATCGGCAAAGCCGGGAAAAAAGGCACTTTGGCAACCTCATTGCAGGCTATTGCTGACCAGTGCAAGCCGGTTGTTGTGGTGGTGCGCGTGGCCGAAAGTACCAATGACGACGAGGCGGCCGCGCAGGCCGAGACGATTTCCAACATCATTGGTGGCACGGATGAGAACGGTAAAAATACTGGCCTGAAAGCGCTGCTGACTGCCGAAACCGTGACGGGGGTTAAGCCTCGAATTCTCGGCGTGCCGGGGCTGGACTCGCAGGAGGTGGCGGTCGCCCTGGCCTCGGTGTGCGTCAGCCTGCGCGCCTTTGGCTATGTCAGCGCGTGGGAGTGCAAAACAATCTCTGATGCCATCAAGTACCGCGACAATTTCAGCCAGCGCGAGCTGATGCTTATCTGGCCTGATTTTGTGGCATGGGATACCACGGCCAGCGCCAGCGCGACGGCATACGCCACCGCTCGCGCCCTCGGCCTGCGGGCATACATCGACCAGACCGTCGGCTGGCATAAAACCCTGTCAAACGTCGGAGTGCAGGGCGTCACCGGCATCAGCAAGTCCGTATTCTGGGATTTGCAGGCATCCGGCACCGACGCCGACCTGCTCAACGAGGCCGGGGTCACCACGCTGGTTCGCAAGGACGGTTTTCGTTTCTGGGGAAACCGTACCTGTTCTGACGATCCATTATTCATCTTTGAGAACTACACCCGCACCGCGCAGATTCTGGCTGACACGATGGCCGAGGCGCACATGTGGGCGGTTGACAAGCCGATTACGCCGGTGCTTATCCGCGACATTATCGACGGTATCAAGGCCAAAATCCGCGAGCTGGTTGCTAACGGCTATCTCGCCGGGGGCGACTGCTGGCTCGACGAGTCGGTCAACGGGGTTGAGCTGCTGAAAGCCGGGAAGCTGGCGATTGATTTTGACTTTACCCCCATCCCGCCGCTGGAAAGCCTGACTTTCCGTCAGCGCATTACCGATAAATATGTTGCCAATCTGGTTTCATCTGCGAACGGCTAAGGAGCACTGAAAAATGGCAATGCCACGCAAGCTTAAGGGCTTAAATATGTTTAACGACGGGCTCAGTTATCTGGGTGTCGTCTCTGCCGTCACGCTGCCGAAACTCACCCGCAAACTGGAGAACTATCGCGGCGGCGGGATGAACGGTGCCGCCCCGGTGGATTTTGGCCTCGACGATGACGCGCTGACGTTTGACTGGACAATCGGCGGCTTTCCTGACGAAACCCTGTGGGCGCAGTACGCCTTGCCGGGTGCATCTGCCGTGCCGCTGCGCTTTGTGGGCTCATACCAGCGTGACGACACCGAGGAGGAAATTCCGGTCGAGATTGTTGTTCGTGGGCGCCACAAAGAGTTTGACGGCGGTGACAGCAAGCAGGGTGAGGACACCGAGACAAAAATCAGCACCGTTTGCACGTACTACAAGCTGACTATGAACGGTAAGGAGCTGATTGAAATCGACACTATCAACATGATTGAGAAGGTGAACGGTGTCGACCGGCTGGAGCAGCGCCGCAAAAACCTCGGCGTCGTGTAATTAACTGACCGGTCAGGCATACCCTGGCCGGTATTTCCCGAATAAATTCCCGGAGTAAAAAAACCATGAGCAAAGCAAAAGCTAAAATTGCTGAAACGACCACTAACCCGAATCTCATCACCCTGGACACGCCGATTAAACGCGGCGATGAGGTGATTAAATCCATCACTCTGACGAAGCCGACGGCGGGCACCCTGCGCGGCGTCAGCCTGGCCGACGTGGCAAGCTCGGACGTGAACGCGCTGATTAAAGTGCTGCCGCGCATGACGTATCCGGCGCTGACCGAGGCGGAAATTACCCGTATGGAATTGCCGGATATGATGAGCATTGCCGCGAAGGTAATCGGTTTTTTGGCACCGAATGCGGGGGCTTAACGTTCCCGCCAGGGTTAATGGTTGATGACCTGATGGCGGATATCGCAGTGATTTTTCACTGGCCGCCATCAGAGCTTTATCCCATGAGCCTGACCCAGCTCATCATATGGCGCGAAAAGGCGCTCCAGCGTAGCGGGAACTCAAATGAGTAATAACGTAAGAATCGACGTGCTGCTAAAGGCCGTGGACCAGGCGACCCGACCGTTTAAAGCCATCCAGACAGCGAGCAAATCGCTGTCGGGTGATATGCGCGACACGCAGAAAACCCTCAAGGAATTAAACGGCCAGGCCTCACGCATTGAGGGCTTTCGTAAAACGAGCGCCCAGCTCGCCGTCACCGGCCAGTCACTGAAAAAGGCGAAAGCCGAAGCCGAAGCGCTCGCCGCGCAGTTGACCAGCACCGAGCGTCCGACCCGCGCCCAGGCGAAAGCGCTCGCGACGGCAAAGGCGGCGGCGGAAGGGTTGCAGACGAAATATAACAGCCTCACCGAGTCCGTTAAGCGCCAGCAGCGCGAACTCGGGCAGGCGGGTATCAATACCCGAAACCTCACCCGTGACGAGCAGAGCCTGAAGGGGCGCATCAGCGAGACGACGAACCAGCTCAACCGGCAAAAGCTGGCGCTGGAGCAGGTCAGCGCTAAGCAGGCGAAACTTAATAGCGTTAAAGCCCGATATGAAGCCGGGCAAAAACTCGCCTCGGGGGTACGTAATGCGGGTATGGCGGGCGTTGGTGTTGCAACCGCGGGGCTTTATGGAGCCTCGCGCTTTATTGCGCCGGGTATTGGTTTTGATAAACAAATGTCCGGCACCCAGGCGATTCTGGGCCTTGGCAAGGATGACGACAAACTCGCTCTGATACGTAAGCAGGCGCGAGATATTGGGGCCGTCACAGCATTCTCGCCTGGTGATGTGGCGCGTACGCAAACGACGCTTGCGCGGTCGGGTTATAAGTCTGATGACGTGCTGGCCGCAACGGGGTCAACGGTTAATTTAAGTCTCGCCGCAGGCGTGGATATTTCCGAGGCGGCTGACATTATCACGAATATGCAGTCGGCATTTAATTTACCAACAACCCAAATTCAGCGTGTTGCAGACGTGATGACTAAAGGCTTTACGTCATCTAATACCGGTCTTATTGAGCTGGGCGAGGCGATGAAGTATGCCGCCCCGATTGCTGAGGCGGCGGGGGCGAGTATTGAAGACACAACCGCGCTGCTGGGGATTCTGGCAGATAACGGTATCAAGGGGTCAATGGCTGGTACGGGGGCCAGCGCTATTTTCAGCCGCCTGCAAGCTCCGAGGGGGCAGGCTCCTGCCGCGCTGGATGAGCTCGGCGTGAAGACCCGCGACAGGAAAGGCAACATGTTGCCGGTCAACGGTATTCTTAACGCGATTAACACGTCGTTTAAGAGAAATAAGCTTGGGACTGCGCAGCAGGCCGAATATCTGAAAGTTATTTTTGGTGAAGAGGCGATGAAAGGCGCGGTTAAGCTGGTTGCCGCTGCCGGTAATGGTTCACTGAATAATAAACGTGATGAGATTAAAAACTCGCTAGGTACAACGGAGCTTATTGCCAAAATACAGACGGATAATCTTGATGGTGATTTAAAAAATCTTCAGTCAGCATGGGAAGATGTGCAAATCGAGGTATTCGAAAAAGAAGATTCCTCTCTCCGTAAACTCACCACATCGGCGACGGAATGGCTTGGTACTGTGGGGAAATGGACAAAGGCCAATCCTGAATTAACGAAAACCTTGTTTACCGTCGTAACGGGTGCCCTGGCGTTTATTGGGGTTATCGGGGGTATTGGGCTTATTGCGTGGCCGGTTGTGGCCGGGGTGAATGCCATCATTGCCGCTGCCGGAATGCTGGGGACGGTCTTTAGCGTGGCCGGTAGCGCCATTATGACAGTTATCGGCGGCCTGACGTGGCCGATTGTGGCGGTCGGGGTGGCTATCGTGGCCGGGGCGCTTCTGATCCGGAAATACTGGCAACCCATCAGCGCCTTTTTCGGCGGTGTCGTTGAGGGGCTGCAAGAGGCGTTTGCGCCGGTGTCCGAACTGTTTTCCCCGTTGAAGCCTGTTTTTGAATGGCTGGGGCAGAAACTCCAGGATGCATGGCAATGGTTCAAAAATCTGATTGAGCCGGTGAAATCCAGCAAGGAAAGCCTCGATAGCTGCAAAAACGCCGGGGTCGCGTTCGGGCAGGCCATAGCCGGTGCGTTTCGCATGGCTATGGCTCCGTTTAAGGCGCTGCGTGACGGTATCGACTGGATACTCGACAAGCTCGGGCTGATTAATCAGCAGTCGGGCCAGCTCGACGAGCAGGCGGACAAAGTAAACGCCAGGGCAAACGGTGCGGGTGGGATTTCCCCGTCGGGCGGTGTGCTGACCGGTGGATACGGGGCTTATCAGCCGGTGAAACCCGTTGCCGGCAAGACGTTCATCGACCAGAGCGCGCCGCAGTACCACATCGCTATCGGTGGCGGTGTGCAGAACGGCGGCGAACTTGAGCGCCAGCTCCGCGACGGCCTTGATAAATACGAGCGCGAGAAGCGGGCAAAACAGCGCGCCAGCATGATGCACGATTAGGAGATACAACGATGATGCTTGCCCTCGGCATGTTTGTTTTTCAGTTACAGACCCTGCCGTACCAGAACCTGCAACGAAATGTTGATTATCGCTGGCCGTCAAACAGTCGCGTCGGGCAGCGCCCGGCGGTGCAGTTTCTCGGCGTTAACGAGGAAAAAATCACCCTGAGTGGAAGCCTGATGCCGGAGATTACCGGCGGAAAGCTGTCATTGCTGGCCGTCAACATGATGGCCGACGAGGGGCGAGCGTGGCCGTTGCTCGATGGCAGCGGCACGATTTACGGCATGTTTGTTATTAACTCGGTGAGCGAAACCTACAGCGAGTTTTTCGCAGACGGCACGGCGCGCAAAATTGATTTTAACGTGAGCCTTACGCGGGTGGATGAATCTCTTGCGTCCATGTTCGGTGATTTAAAAAGCCAGGCTGACAGCCTCATCGGCAGCGCAGGCGAGATGGCCGGGAAGGTGCAAAGCGGTATCGGGGGATTGTTTTAATGCTGACGGGAATGACGATCGACGCGGGTGCCAGCATGGCCCCGGCGTTTATGCTGACGCTGAACAGCCAGGATATTACGCGCAATATCAGCGACCGGCTGATTAGTCTCAGCATGACGGATAACCGGGGCTTTGAGGCTGACCAGCTTGATATTGAACTCGACGACACCGACGGGCTTGTGGAGTTGCCGACTCGCGGTGCGGTGCTCTCGCTTTTCCTCGGCTGGCAGGGGGCGGCGCTCATCGGGAAAGGGCAGTTTACGGTTGATGAAATCGAGCACCGGGGCGCGCCGGATACGCTGACCATCCGGGCGCGCAGCGCGGATTTTCGCGGTACGCTCAATTCCCGGCGTGAAACTTCATACCATGACACCACGCTCGGCGCGGTGCTGGAAACTATCGCCGGTCGCAACAAGCTGACGGCCAGCGTTGCGCCGCAGTTTGCCGGGATTCCTGTGCCGCATATTGACCAGTCGCAGGAGTCCGACGCGAAGTTTCTCACCCGACTTGCCGAGCGCAACGGGGCGGAGGTGTTGGTAAAAATGGGCAAACTGCTTTTTTTGAAGGCCGGGAACGGCGTCACGGCCAGCGGCAAGCCCATTCCGCAGATGACTATCGAGCGCAGGGACGGCGACCGACATCAGTTTGCGATTGCCGATCGGGGCGCTTACACCGGCGTTACGGTGAAGTGGTTGCACACTAAAGACCCCAAAGAGCAAAAGCAGAAGGTGAAGCTTAAGCGGAAACCTAAGCCGCAGCACTTGCGCGCACTCCAGCACCCGAAAGCGCAGCCGGTAAAAGCCCGACCAGTGACGAAGGAAAAAGAAGCCCGCGAGGGGGAGTATATGGTCGGGGAGGACGATAACGTCTTTGCGCTGACGACCATTTACTCCAGCAAGGCGCAGGCCATTCGTGCCGCCCAGGCGAAGTGGGACAAGCTGCAACGCGGTGTGGCGGAGTTTTCAATCAGCCTGGCAATGGGACGTGCGGATTTATATCCGGAAATGCCGGTCGCCGTCTCGGGCTTTAAGCGCGTGATAGACGGGCAGTCATGGACGATTACTAAGGTGTCCCACTCGCTCAGTAATAGCGGCTTCACGACGTCCTTAGAGCTTGAGGTGAGGCTTAATGACGTTGAGTATCAGGAGAGTGAATAATGTGCGTAAAAGTTCATAACTCATTGTTAATAAATGATTTAATGCGTAAAATAACAACATCAGACGAAGCCATCCGAGGTGTTGAAATGTTCCATTGCCCACTATGTCAGACTGCGGCCCATGCCCGCACCAGCCGTTATCATTCAACGGAAACAAAAGAGCGTTATCACCAGTGCCAGAACGTGAATTGTAGTGCGACCTTTGTCACGCTGGAGACGGTGAAGCATTACATCGTTAAGCCGGGCGAAAGAACGCCCGTTATGCCGCACCCGATACCGGGCGGTCAGCAGCAAATTCACTGGATGTAAACGAGAAGCCCCTCAATCGAGGGGCTTTTTTTATGGTGCTATTTGCTTTGGCGGTTACCTCGTATTAGCTCATGTCTTTTAAGGTGAGGGGGCGGCGTGGGCTGTATAGGGTGTGCTCAATAACAATAAACTTTTTGTCTATCCACTGAGTAACCTGTGCGGGCTGCACGCCATGCAGGCGGGCAAACGAGCGCTGATTGCCGTTGTAGTATTTCCTGATGTATTCGATTAACGACATAACGGCTTACTCCGCGAAGATTGCAGGGTTAACGATAAGATATGAGGTGCCGTGCTCGTCTTCCATTTCCACCGCATCAAAACCAAGGTGTGCAGCTATGCGGCCGCGCAGGCGTTGCATTTCCCAGCCAACATCCCCGGTGCATGAGCGAGGGGAAAGAATACCGGCGAAAGCATCGCCACACTCATCATCAGCCAGGGCGTTTGCCAGAGCGTCGATCTCGTCTTCATCTGCCTCAACTTCACCGGCCAGATAATCAATAACCTCTGAAATGCGGGCATTCAGGGCGGCATTATCAGCAATTAGATTCACGTTGTAAGCGAAGACGTAATCACCGTGAGAGGCGGCGATGTCCTTATCTGAACAGGCGAACAGGCCATCAAAAACGTTATCACCACTCATGGCAAAAGCGCCGATTTTGATTACTGGTGCATTGTTAATGCGTGAGCCGTGGAATAGTTTCATTGGATT
This sequence comes from Buttiauxella sp., assembly GCA_036489025.1. GTDB lineage: Bacteria > Pseudomonadota > Gammaproteobacteria > Enterobacterales > Enterobacteriaceae > Dryocola. The sequence continues at coordinate 45,164 of DASXGN010000006.1, read as the reverse complement.
GCTTCCTTTCAATTGATTTAATGTATAGTAAAACACTATATCAAAAATGACAATGTTTTAAAAAAATGGCCCGCGGATCGCGAGCCAGTGTGTTGGTTTAATCGATGTGTGGTCAATGTGTGGACATTGATAGAAATAAATCCTTTTATTTCAATTTGATAGCTACCAAAAAGAAGGCCCGTGCAAGGGTTTTTTATTTGACGTTTAGCAGGTTAGGTCAATACAAATGGGTATTGGAAAGCATAATTACTTTTGCTCTTTCGGGACTTTCTTTCCCCATCTCATCACATGTTGCTAGTGGTTTTTCAAGGACGTACCCCATTGCTTTGTGTTTATTCAGTACATGCAATTCTTTGGTTGTTTTCATATAGGTGTTCGGTACATCTTTGGTCCAAACATCTGAGCATACCCCTGTAGTTATAACAGCCTCATAGATATCTGGCGTGATTCGGTTTTCATTTAAAATGACCGTGGCAATGTTGTTCTTTTCCGTGATTTCAATTGGTTGCCAGAGTTTTAGCTGCTTCTGCAAGGTTTTTACGTTGTTAGTTTGGGCGTGGGCGGTAATAGATAAAAAAATGGCAACGACCGCAGTTGTTGATTTGAGGCTGAGCATAGAGAACATCCTTATTAAACATTGGGTTAAAAGTTGGTTATAACCTCTACAGGATGAAAAACAAAGCCCCTGACGGGCAGGGGCTTTTGAGTCAATGTGGACGCTATGTGGACAGCGTATGATATAAATCCATTTATATCAGTTGGTTAGGTGGCATTATCTGACACCATCCCTGTCTTCCCCGCCTCACCAGGCGGGTTTTTTTTGCCTGAGAGTTAGGACGAATCCGCTATACTAGCCAACATTCTCTTGTTGGAGCCCCTATGAATCAACAATATGGGCGGTTGGTCAGCCGTGCGGCGATTGCTGCCACGCTGATGGCGTCGCTGTTACTTTTGATTAAAATTTTCGCCTGGTGGTACACCGGATCGGTCAGTATTCTGGCGGCTCTGGTTGATTCGCTGGTGGATATTGCCGCCTCGCTGACTAACCTGCTGGTTGTGCGCTATTCGCTCCAGCCTGCGGATGAAGAGCATACTTTTGGTCACGGTAAAGCGGAGTCGCTGGCAGCCCTGGCACAAAGCATGTTTATTTCAGGTTCTGCACTGTTCCTGTTTTTAACGGGTATTCAGCACCTGGCTGACCCTGAGCCAATGAAGCAGCCGATGGTCGGGGTTATCGTGACGGTCATCGCCCTGGTTAGCACGCTAATTCTGGTGACCTTTCAACGCTGGGTGGTCAGGAAAACGCAGAGCCAGGCCGTGCGGGCCGATATGCTTCATTATCAGTCTGATGTTATGATGAACGGTGCGATTCTCGTTGCGTTAGCGCTGTCCTGGTACGGCTGGCATCGCGCGGATTCCCTGTTTGCATTAGGGATCGGCGTCTATATTTTGTATAACGCGATTCGCATGGGCCACGAGGCCGTGCAATCTCTTTTGGACCGGGCGTTACCCGAATCCGAGCATCAGGCCATCATTGATATTGTGACTTCGTGGCCGGGCGTCCGGGGCGCACATGATTTACGGACGCGACAGTCAGGGCCGACCCGATTTATTCAGATTCATATCGAAATGGAAGACAATTTGCCGCTGGTTCAGGCACACGTGATTGCGGAACAGGTGGAGCAGGCGATCCTGCATCATTTTCCTGGATCGGATGTGATAATTCATCAGGATCCCTGCTCGGTCGTTCCATCGGGGCGGCAAGGGCATTTTGAGCTTTAGTTTTTCGTTGTAGAAAAGCAGACATCGGCGGCATTTTATGGATTAATTACCGCCGTTTGGCCTGACCTGAATCAATTCAGCTGGAAGCGGTTGTTATACTATTTGCAGCAGAGTCGAAGCCTCGGTTTGCCCGCAGGCTGTTTCCGGCAACAGGATTAATTTTGCATTCAAAGTTCAGAGGTAGTCATGATCAAAAAAATTGGTGTGTTGACGAGTGGCGGTGATGCGCCGGGCATGAACGCTGCGATTCGCGGTGTGGTTCGTGCAGCATTGTCCGAAGGTCTGGAAGTTGCAGGTGTTTATGATGGCTATCTCGGTCTGTATGAAGACCGCATGATCAACCTGGACCGTTACAGCGTGTCCGACATGATTAACCGTGGCGGTACATTCCTGGGTTCAGCTCGTTTCCCGGAATTTCGTGATGAAAAAATCCGTGCGGTGGCTATCGAGAACTTAAAAAACCGCGGTATTGATGCGCTGGTTGTTATCGGCGGCGACGGCTCCTATATGGGTGCTAAGCGCCTGACTGAGATGGGTTTCCCGTGCATCGGCCTGCCGGGCACGATCGATAACGACATCAAAGGCACCGACTACACTATCGGGTTCTTCACCGCGCTGGAAACCGTGGTGGAAGCCATCGACCGCCTGCGTGACACCTCTTCTTCCCACCAGCGCATTTCTATCGTGGAAGTCATGGGCCGTTACTGCGGTGATCTGACCTTAGCTGCGTCCATTGCCGGTGGCTGTGAGTTCGTTGTTCTGCCAGAGGTTGAATTCAATCGTGAAGATCTGGTTGCAGAAATCAAAGCGGGTATCGCTAAAGGTAAAAAACACGCCATCGTGGCGATTACCGAGCACATCTGCGATATCGACGAGCTGGCGAAATACATCGAAACCGAAACCAAACGCGAAACTCGCGCGACCGTTCTGGGCCATATTCAGCGCGGCGGCTCTCCGGTAGCTTACGACCGCATCCTGGCTTCCCGCATGGGCGCTTATTCCATTGAGCTGCTGCTGCAGGGCTTCGGCGGCCGTTGCGTAGGCATTCAGAATGAGAAGCTGGTTCACCACGACATCATCGACGCCATCGAAAACATGAAGCGTCCATTCAAAGGTGACTGGCTGGACTGTGCTAAGAAGCTGTACTAATTCAGCTTTCAGAGAGAGCCGGGGAAACCCGGCTTTTTTTATGCCCGTTGATATACTCAACGGTTATAGCCAATCTTTTTTTATTCTTTAATCATCGGATAACTTTCTGGCAGGCTGACTCCATCAAACTTTTTATAAGAGAGCGTGCGATGAATAAGTGGGGAGTGGGGTTAACATTACTTTTGGCGTCCGGCGGTGTGCTGGCCAAAGACATTCAGCTGCTGAACGTGTCCTACGACCCGACGCGCGAGCTGTATGAGGAGTACAACAAGGCCTTTAGCGCGCACTGGAAGCAGGAAACCGGCGACAACGTGGTTGTGCGCCAGTCTCACGGCGGTTCGGGCAAGCAGGCGACATCGGTTATCAACGGCATCGAGGCGGACGTAGTGACACTCGCTCTGGCTTATGACGTTGACGCCATCGCCGAACGCGGCCGCATTGATAAAAACTGGATCAAGCGCCTGCCCGATAACTCCGCACCTTATACTTCCACCATCGTTTTCCTGGTGCGCAAAGGCAACCCGAAGCAGATTCATGACTGGAACGATCTGATTAAACCCGGCGTTTCCGTGATCACTCCTAACCCGAAAAGCTCCGGCGGCGCGCGCTGGAACTATCTTGCTGCCTGGGGTTATGCCCTGCATCACAACAATAATGACCAGGCTAAAGCACAGGATTTCGTCAAGGCGCTTTATAAAAATGTCGAGGTGCTGGACTCCGGCGCTCGTGGTTCAACCAACACCTTCGTAGAGCGCGGTATTGGCGACGTGCTGATTGCCTGGGAAAACGAAGCTCTGCTGGCGACCAACGAACTGGGCAAAGATAAATTCGAAATTGTCACGCCGAGCGAGTCAATTCTGGCTGAGCCCACCGTTTCCGTCGTCGATAAAGTCGTGGATAAGAAAGGGACTCAGAAAGTAGCCGAAGCCTATCTGAAGTATCTGTATTCTCCTGAAGGCCAGGAAATCGCCGCGAAAAACTACTACCGCCCGCGCAATGCGGACGTAGCGAAGAAGTATGAAAACGCCTTCCCTAAACTGAAGCTGTTTACCATCGATGAAGAGTTTGGCGGCTGGACGAAAGCCCAGAAAGAGCACTTTTCAAACGGCGGTACCTTCGACCAAATCAGCAAGCGTTAACGGAGGTGGCCCTGCGGGGCCGCCTTTTACCTACCTTAAATGAGAGTCGTTCTCACCCCTGATTTACAAGACTTCCTCGCCCCCGTAGACTGCTGAAAAAAGCTGCTGGAGACAGGTATGTCGCACTGGTTCACCCATCCCTTGTTCCTACCCACTCTGGTTATTCTCGTTACCATTGCGCTGTGGGCGACTTCGGCCTTACCTGAATATCTCACCGCGCTACTGTTCTTTGCCGTGGCGATGGTGGCAAAAATCGCGCCCGCCGACGTTATCTTCAGCGGTTTTGCCTCTTCGGCATTCTGGCTGGTATTCAGCGGCTTCGTGCTCGGCATTGCCATCCGTAAAACTGGCCTTGCCGATCGTGCGGCGCGGGTTATTTCCGCTAGTCTGACTGACTCCTGGGTTCGTATGGTCGGCAGCATCGTACTGCTCAGCTATGCGCTCGCTTTTGTCATGCCTTCGAATATGGGGCGGATTGCGCTGCTGATGCCGATTGTGGCGGCGATGGCCAGGCGGGCAGGCATTCTTGAAGGTACGAAGGCCTGGTTCGGCCTGGCGCTGGCGGTTGGCTTCGGTACTTTCCAGCTGTCCGCCACAATTTTGCCCGCCAATGTCCCTAATCTGGTGATGAGCGGGGCAGCGGAAGGTTCTTATGGCATTCATCTCAACTACTTGCCTTATCTCTGGCTGCATACGCCGGTGCTGGGAATATTAAAAGGCCTGGTGCTGATCGGGCTGATTTGCTGGCTGTTTCCCGGCAAACCTCACGCTCCTGAAGCACAGGAAGCCTTCGGGCCAATGAGCCGCGATGAGAAAAGGCTGGGGTGGATGCTGATGGTGGTGCTGGGACTGTGGATCAGTGAAAGCCTGCATGGGATTGGCCCAGCCTGGGTTGGGCTTGTCGCTGCCTGCATCACGCTGCTGCCGCGCGTTGGATTTATCACCCACGAAGAGTTTGCCAGCGGGGTTAACGTGCGTACCTGCTTCTATGTCGCGGGTATCTTAGCTCTGGCGTCAACCGTGACGGCAACCGGGCTGGGAAATGTAGTGGGGGAGAAACTGCTTGCGGTGATGCCGCTTGACCCACAGCGGCCGTTCACCAGCTTCGTGGCGTTGACCGGTATTACCAGCCTGCTGAATTTTATCGTAACGGCTAATGGCGTTCCGGCGCTGTACACCGCGCTTGCGGAGAGCTTCTCGCAGGCTAGCGGCTTCCCTCTGCTGTCGGTGATTATGGTGCAGGTTCCTGGCTATTCGACGCCGCTGCTGCCCTACATGGCCTCGCCGATCGTTGTAGCGATGGCGCTCGGTCAGGTGCCCGCCAGAGCGGGGCTGAAACTTTGCCTGGCGTTGGCGCTGGTGACGTTTGTCGTGCTGATGCCGCTCGACTACGTCTGGTTCCAGCTTTTGGGAAAACTATAAAAAAGGCTCCGCAAGCGGAGCCTTTTTACTACCGTGCGTGAATTACGCTTTTTTCGCTTCGGCCGCAGCTTTAACGATAACCGCAAAAGCGTCAGCTTTCAGGGAAGCACCGCCAACCAGCGCGCCGTCGATATCTGGCTGAGCGAACAGTTCGGCTGCGTTTTTGTCGTTTACAGAACCGCCGTACTGGATGATGACTTGTTCAGCCACTTTAGCATCAGCTTTAGCGATGTGGTCACGGATGAATTTGTGCACGGCCTGAGCCTGAGCAGGCGTTGCTGATTTGCCAGTGCCGATTGCCCAAACGGGTTCGTAAGCGATAACCACGCCTTCGAATGCCGCTGCGCCCTGGGTTTTCAGTACCGCGTCAATCTGGCGTGCGCAAACTTCTTCAGTTTTGCCCGCTTCGTTTTCCGCTTCGGTTTCACCGATGCACAGCACAGGGGTCAGGCCGACTTCTTTCAGCACGGCGAATTTCTTCGCGATCAGCTCGTCGGATTCCGCGTGATAGGTACGGCGTTCGGAGTGGCCGATAATGATGTATTTAGCACCGATATCTTTGAGCATTTCAGCGGAGACTTCACCGGTGAATGCGCCGGACAGGTTTACGTCAACGTTCTGAGCACCAAGAATGATGTGGCTGCCGGAAGCTGCGTGTTTTGCCAGGTCCAGGTACATGGTTGGTGGGGCGATGGCAACGCCACAGCCGTCAACGCCGGACAGCTCTTTACGCAGGCCAGCAATCAGCTCGTGAACCATGTGCTTGCTGCCGTTCAGTTTCCAGTTACCCATCACTAAAGGATGTCGCATTTTAATTCTCCACAAGGTCAAGAAAATACAAAGAATGGCTGCCCTCAGGGCAGCGTGGTCTGTGAAACAGTATAGAGACTCAACGGGCTAAAGGCTTTGCTTTTTGTCATTTAATCGCCGTTGTTTAGGGTTTCAGAAAGCGCCAGCTTAATCGGTTCAACTGCGAAAGTTAGCCCTTTTTCTCCGTTATCCGCCACCACATATCGCAGTGCGCCTTCGGTCTGCGCAAAGTAGCGTTTGTTCTTTCCGGCGCTGAGTAATTTGTTCAACCTTTCCTGGCTTTGCAGCTTAGAAAACGTTGGCGTAAAGCTGCGCAGCAGAGCGGTCATATATTCCAGCGCTTTTGCACGCGCTGCTTTCTGCTCCGGCCCCTGAATCGGCAGCCAGGTGATTTGTATCGATTTGATTTTCAGCGTGCCGCGTTCCAGCGCCGTGGAGGCATAAAGGTTTTCGTTAATCTTGCTGGCCGCACGCGTCAGGTTTGCCTTATCGCGGCTGGAATCGATGGCGCGAAACTCATTGATTGGCAGAGTCGGGTTATCAATATTAAATTTTTCGCGGAACTGCGTAATGGTCAGATCGAAAGTGGGCGAGCCTGGCAGTAAATAAGGCGCAGCAGGCGGTTCTGATGGCGGATCGGCTCGGCTTACCGTGACGGGCAGCGTGAAGAGCGCAAGGGCGCAGAGCAGATATTTCATCGACAACTTCTCCTGGTCATTCATAGCCCCGATTAAATCGGCAATCCGTTAGCTTGTCAAAATCCGACGCGGCCAGGGTACACTACGCCGCAGAACATGATTAAGGACCTTACCATGACCATACAGCAATGGCTGTTCTCTTTTACCGGGCGCATCGGGCGTCGCGATTTCTGGATTTGGATTGGCGTGTGGATTGCTGGGCTGGCGATTTTATTTACCCTCGCCGGGGCCGAAATCATGCCTTATTCCACCGCCGGATTTTTTTTGTCCGGGTCGCTGATTCCTACGGCGGCGGTAGTCGTGAAACGCCTGCACGATCGCAATAAGAAAGGCTGGTGGGCGCTCATGTTTATTCCGGCATGGCTGCTGCTGGCGGGCAACTGGGAAGTCTTTGGCAGTCTGGCGCAATGGGGCCTGGGCCGTTTTATTCCGACGCTGATGTTGGTGATGATGATTATTGACCTGGGTGCGTTTGTGGGCACCCAGGGTGAGAACCGTTTTGGTAAAGATACCAGCGACGTGAAATACCGCTGAGTTTTACCAGTAGTGCTCGGCGGTCATATGGCCCGGACGACGGCGTAGATGCTTGGTCATCTGCCGGGTATCTTTCAGCAGCTGCTGGGTATCGCGCACCATTTGTGGGTTGCCGCAAAGCATGACATGGCTGGTTTCGGTATTCATCGGCAGGCCAACCGCCGCCTCGAGCTCGCCGCTTTCAATGAGCGCCGGAACCCTGCCTGTCAGGGAGCCCGCAATAGTTTCGCGGCTGACGACGGTCTGAATACGCAGTTTCCCTTCATAGCGCTGCTGAAGCTTCAGCATCTGCGGCAGATAGCTCAGATCGCTGGCGTAGCGCACGGCGTGCAGCAGTACGATATTTTCGAAACGCTCGAGATCTTTTCCTTCCTCGAGAATGGAAAGATAAGGGCCAAGTGCGGTGCCGGTTGCCAGCATCCACAGCGTTTTGCAGTCGGGGACCTCTTCCAGAACGAAGAATCCGGCGGCTTCGCTGACGACCATTACCTCATCGCCGGGCTGCAAAACGTGCAGGCGCGGGCTGAGCTTGCCTTCCGGCACGTTGACTAAGTAGAACTCGAGATCGGGATTACCCGGCGCGTTAACGTAGGAATAGGCGCGCTGGACGCGTTCGCCGTCGATTTCCAGCCCGAGCTTGGTGAACTGGCCTGCGGTAAACGGGGCGACGGGAGCGCGAACCGTGAGGCTGAAAAGAGAATCGGTCCAGTGCTGAACCTGAGTGACTTTACCTTTAACCCAATCCGCCATGTTGCACTCCTTGGTTGCTATTGCCCTATCTTCCCCACAAAAGTGAGAGATTTCCAGCCTTGACGGGCCGGAAAGCTCATTCAGACAAACGGCAGGCCTACAGAATATGCGTCTGCACGTCCGTGTCTTTGCGGTCGAGATAGTGAATCGATTTGATGCGGCGAATCGTGCGGGATTTGCCGCGAATCAGCAGGGTTTCCGTCGTTGCCATATTTCCTTTACGGGTGATGCCTTCGAGCAGATCGCCTTTGGTAATACCGGTTGCGGAGAAGATCACGTTATCGTTAAGCGCCATATCATCGAGCTTCAGCACTTTACCCGCCTCGATGCCCATCGCCTTACAGCGTGCCAGCTCCTGCTCGCCGATGCGGCGGTTTTCTTCGCTGTCGCCTTTAACGTGATGGCGGGCTAAAAGGCGGCCCTGCATGTCGCCGTCCAGCGCGCGGATCACCGCTGCGGAAATGACGCCTTCAGGCGCACCGCCAATACCGTACATGACGTCAACTTCGCTGTCCGGCATGCAGGTCAGAATCGAGGCTGCCACATCGCCGTCGGGAATGGCAAACACGCGCACGCCCAGCTTTTGCATGTCGGCAATGGTCGCGTCATGGCGCGGTTTGGCGAGAATCGTGACGGTGAGTTCGCTCAGCGGTTTATTCAGCGCCACGGCAACGTTATGCAGATTTTCAGCAAGCGGCAGGTTGAGGTCGATGACGCCTTTGGCGCCCGGTCCGACAATCAGCTTTTCCATGTACATGTCAGGCGCATTCAGGAAGGTACCTTTGTCGCCCACGGCCAGTACGGCCAGCGCATTGGCCTGTCCCATCGCCGTCATGCGCGTGCCTTCAATCGGGTCAACGGCTATGTCCACCGCGTCGCCTTTGCCGGTTCCAACTTTCTCACCAATGTAGAGCATCGGCGCTTCGTCGATTTCCCCTTCGCCAATCACAATCTGACCGTCGATATTGACCTGATTGAGCACAATACGCATGGCATGGACGGCGGCACCGTCGGCGGTATTTTTATCGCCACGGCCCAGCCATTTGTATCCGGCCAGCGCAGCGGCTTCGGTTACGCGGGAAAATTCGATCGCAAGTTCTCGTTTCATCACAAACTCTTTTGGCAAACTAAATTGCGAGGGAGTTTAGCACAGGCGGCAAAAGGGCGGTGAAACGCGGAGAGGTTGGAGGAGAAAGGAAATGGCCCCACAAAGGGGCCAGTTTGCAGCATTAACCTTCGTCGTGATCTTCCCAGGCAAGCGCGCGCTTAACCGCTTTTTTCCAGCCCGCGTAGCGAACGTTACGCTCGGTGGTTTCGATCCCCGGACGGAACTCTTTCTCGATTACCGCCTTCTCGCTGACTTCATCGAGGTTCTGCCAGAAGCCAACCGCCAGTCCTGCCAGATAGGCCGCGCCTAGGGCGGTGACTTCACGTACTTCCGGACGCTCAACACGGGTGCCCAGAATGTCGGACTGGAACTGCATCAGGAAGTTGTTCGCCACCGCGCCGCCATCAACGCGCAGGGCATGCAGGCGAATGCCTGAGTCTGCCTGCATCGCTTCGAGCACGTCGCGAGTCTGGTAGGCGATGGACTCAAGCGTGGCACGGATGATGTGGTTGGAGTTAACGCCGCGCGTCAGGCCGAAAATCGCACCGCGGGCATAGGGGTCCCAGTACGGCGCACCAAGGCCGGTAAACGCCGGGACAACGTACACGCCGTTGGTGTCTTTGACCTTGGTGGCAAAGTATTCCGAATCGAATGCGTCGCTGATGAGCTTCATTTCATCGCGCAGCCACTGAATAGATGCGCCTGCCATAAACACCGCGCCCTCCAGGGCGTAATTCACTTCGCCCCTCGGGCCACAGGCAATGGTGGTCAGCAGGCCGTGGCTGGAGGTCACCGCTTTTTCGCCGGTGTTCATCAGCATAAAGCAGCCGGTGCCGTAGGTGTTTTTCGCCATGCCTTCTTTCACGCAAAGCTGGCCGAACAGCGCCGCCTGCTGGTCGCCAGCGATACCGGAGATCGGAATACGCGTGCCGCCTTTGCCGCCAATGTTAGTTTGCCCGTAAACCTCGGACGATTTACGCACTTCCGGCAGCATCGCGCGCGGAATATCCAGCGCTTCGAGCATGCGGTCGTCCCAGTTCAGCTCGTGGATATTGAACAGCATGGTGCGCGAGGCGTTGGTGTAATCGGTGACGTGAACGCGTCCCTGAGTCATTTTCCAGATAAGCCAGGTATCAATGGTGCCGAACAGCAGTTCGCCGCGGCGAGCGCGCTCACGCGAACCTTCTACGTGGTCGAGGATCCACTTCACCTTGGTGCCGGAGAAATACGGGTCGATAACCAGGCCGGTATTATGACGGATGTACTCTTCCATGCCGTCACGCTTAAGCTTTTCACAAATTTCCGCGGTGCGGCGGCACTGCCAGACGATGGCGTTATAAATCGGCTTGCCGGTTTCGCGTTCCCAAACCACCGTGGTTTCACGCTGGTTAGTAATGCCGATGGCCGCGATCTGATCGGAATTAATGTCCGCTTTTGCCAGCACTTCCACCAGCGTGGAGCTTTGCGTGGCCCAGATTTCCATTGGGTCGTGCTCAACCCAGCCCGGCTTAGGATAGATTTGCTCAAATTCACGCTGCGAAACGCTGACGATGTTGGCGTCATGATCCAGGACGACGGCGCGGGAGCTGGTGGTGCCCTGGTCGAGCGCGACGATGTATTTTTTCTCTGTGGTCATATTATGAGTCCCGAAGTCGGTGTTGCTTAAGAGGCATTCTGCCGTGTGGATACGCTGGAGGATTTCTCTTCCTCTTCGGCGCAAACGTCGCACGGCAAATGGCGGCCAATCAATTTACGATACCCGAAAGCGCCTAACGCAGCGCCAGCCAGCGGGCCAAACACGGGTACCAGGAAGTAAGGGATATCTTTGCCGCCGGTAAAGGCGACGTTGCCCCAGCCTGCGAGCCAGGCGAAAGTTTTCGGCCCTAAGTCACGCGCCGGGTTCATGGCGAAGCCGGTCAGAGGGCCCATTGACGCGCCGATAACCGCAATCAATAAACCAATCAGCAAAGGTGCCAGCGGCCCGCGCGGAATACCGTTGCCGTCGTCGGTCAGCGCCAGAATCACGCCCATCAAAATAGCGGTGATAACCATCTCCACGGCAAATGCCTGCACCATGTTGATGTGCGGGTTTGGATAGGTCGAGAAGATGCCGGCTAAGTCCAGGCTTTCCACGCTGCCGCGTACCATATGGTGCGTTTGTTCGTAATCGAGGAACAAATTGTAATACAGGCCATAGACTAAAGCTGCGGCGCAGAACGCACCGAGGAACTGTGAAATGATAAACGGCGCGACTTTGCGTCCGTCAAAACAGGCGAACAGCCACAGCGCGACGGTCACCGCCGGGTTGAGATGCGCCCCGGAAACCCCAGCGGTCAGGTAGATAGCCATCGCCACCCCTAAACCCCAGATGATGCTGATTTCCCACTGGCCGAAACTTGCGCCCGCCACTTTCAAGGCGGCCACGCACCCAACACCGAAGAAAATCAACAACGCTGTGCCCATGAACTCGGCGATGCACTGGCCTTTTAAGGTTGGTGAAGCTGTTTGACTCATAGTAGGGTCCTGAAGGCTAATTAGTGATTATTGTGATGTGGAGCTTCCGTGCACCCTTATGCCATGTAGGCATGGTGTTAATTTATCGTTAACGAACATAAACGAGAAATATCGAACTTAAAATCTGTGTGATGCGTCAAGAAAATGCGCGTTTACGCGCTAAAAAATGAGCACTATCACACAGTGAGCGCTGCGGAAGCGGTGGTTTTATGTAGGCGATTTTTAACAAATAGAGGCTGATCGTGCGGCTGTCATTCGGGATATGCTGAAAAACGTCATGTTACGCAAAGAGCGCGGGAAGCCGCTGGACACGCCGTCTCGCGCTACTTACAATCGGGTAACGCTGCGTGGTGCGCATATGTTCATAAAGGCGTCGCCGGAACTCCGGGACGAGGATAGCCATCCATCAACGCCTTGCAATTTCAGGAGAGATTTGAAATGTCATTTGAAGTGTTTGAAAAACTAGAATCGAAAGTACAGCAGGCGATTGACACCATTACGTTGTTGCAGATGGAAATCGAAGAGCTGAAAGAAAAAAATAACAGCCTGTCTCAGGAAGTTCAGCAGGCGCAGGGCAATCACGAAGAGCTGGTCCGCGAAAATAATTCGCTGAAAGAACAACAGCACGTCTGGCAAGAACGTTTGCATGCGCTGCTGGGTAAGATGGAAGAAGTTTAATCTTCGGCAGATATGAAAAAGGGCGCCTCAGGGCGCCCTTTTTGCTGCTCGTGCTACGGCTATTCAATATCCAGCGGGTCTTCAGAAAGGATAATGCCGGTGTTGTCTGCGTAAAGGTGATCCCCGGAGAAGAACGTAACGCCACCGAAGTTGACGCGCACATCGCTTTCGCCGATGCCTTCACCCGCAGAGCCTACCGGAATGGCGGCAATCGCCTGAATGCCGATGTCCAGCTCTTCCAGGTCGTCTACCTGACGCACCGCGCCGTAGACCACAATGCCTTCCCACTCGTTTTGCGCAGCAAGACGGGCCAGTTCAGCATCGACAAGGGCGCGGCGGACGGAACCGCCGCCGTCGACCAGCAGGACGCGACCACGGCCGTTTTGTTCGAGCAGATCGTACAGCAACCCGTTGTCCTCGAAACATTTCACCGTAATGATTTGCCCGCCAAACGACGACCGCCCACCAAAGTTGGAAAACAGCGGTTCAACGACGTTGACATCTTCCTGGTAGATGTCGCAAAGCTCGGAAGTATCATATTTCATAGGATTTAGGTTCATTTGCTGCAGGAGTCCTCAGTATATCGCTTAATGTTAACTGTTGGCAAAATCATCAATTGTTAATTGATATTTGTCAGCTAAAAATGCGCCGTGCTGAGCACAACTCCTATCGCAAACAACAGGTTAATCAGCAGCGCGGCCTTGACCGTGCGCTCAAGCATGGGGCGCATGGCAACGGGTTCCTTTTCGCGCATGACGAACATCGCCTGTTTGAAAAGAATCGGTGCTGCCAGAATAAACAGCCAGCCCCACAGGCTTTTCAGCCAGACCAGGTTAAATACCGCCAGGCACAGCAGTGAACCCATCAGCAGACACACGTGATAGCGACGAGCCAGAACCGGGCCCAGACGAACGGCCAGCGTGTTCTTGCCATTTTCTCGATCGCTGTCGATATCCCTCAGGTTATTGATATTCAGAACGGCGGTCGCCAGCAGGCCGCAGGCGGTGGCCGGCAGGAATACCAACGGCGCGAGCATGTGAGCCTGCAGGTACCAGCTCCCGGCCACGCTTAGCCAGCCGAAGAACACCAGCACGGAAATATCGCCCAGGCCCATATAACCGTAAGGACGAGTGCCAACGGTGTAGGTGATGGCCGCGACAATCGACATGAGCCCCAGAACCATGAAGCCAATAAAGTCCGCTGGCGTACGGCAGGCTACCGCCACTAACGACAGCCCGGACAAACAGATAAGCACCACGGTAACAATCAGCGCACGCTTCATTTGCGGCTGAGTAATGACGCCTTTTTGCATGCCGCGCAGAGGCCCGATGCGATCTTCTTTGTCGCTGCCTTTGACCGCGTCGCCGTAATCATTCGCCAGGTTAGAGAGGATTTGCAGCAGGCCGGCCGTCAGCAGCGCAAGCAGCGCGACGGCGGGATCAAAAACGCCCTGCCAGTAAGCCAGGGCGGAGCCACAGACAATTGAAGCAAAGGCCAGCGGCAGAGTGCGGGGGCGCAAACTTTCCAGCCAGGCCTGTGTGACGCTTACAGAGTGCGAATCGTTCATAGTTTTCGATGCCAGATAAAAAAAATGGAGGGCATAAGCCCTCCATTTTGAAATGAAGAATATACGTTGTGCGCGATTATAGGATAAAACGGCTCAGATCTTCATCTGCTACCAGCTCATCCAGATGTTTACTCACGTAATCGGCATCGATGATGATCGACTGGCCGCTCAGATCGCTGGCTTCATAAGAGATGTCTTCCACCAGACGCTCAAGCACCGTATGCAGACGACGAGCACCGATATTTTCGGTGGACTCGTTCACCTGCCATGCGGCCTGCGCGATGCGGCGGATGCCGTCTTCAGTGAAGTCGATGTTCACGCCTTCCGTGCCCATCAGCGCTTTATACTGCACGGTGATGGAGGCATTTGGCTCGGTCAGAATACGTTCGAAATCTTCCACGGTCAGCGCCTGCAACTCCACACGAATAGGTAAACGACCCTGAAGTTCCGGAATCAAATCGGACGGGCTGGCCACCTGGAACGCGCCGGAAGCGATAAACAGAATGTGATCGGTTTTTACCATGCCGTGCTTGGTGGAAACGGTGCAGCCTTCAACCAGCGGCAGAAGGTCGCGCTGCACGCCCTCGCGGGAAACGTCCGGGCCGGAACTGTTGCCGCCGCGCTTACAGATTTTGTCGATCTCGTCGATAAACACGATGCCGTGCTGCTCAACCGCGTCGATAGCGTCCTGCTTCAGCTCTTCCGGGTTCACAAGCTTCGCCGCTTCTTCTTCGATCAGCAGTTTCATCGCGTCTTTGATTTTCAGTTTGCGAGGTTTTTGCTTCTGGCCGCCGAGGTTCTGGAACATGGACTGCAGCTGGCTGGTCATTTCTTCCATGCCGGGAGGCGCCATGATTTCAACGCCCATCGGAGCGGCAGCCAGATCGATTTCGATTTCTTTATCGTCCAGCTGGCCTTCACGCAGTTTCTTGCGGAATGACTGACGCGCAGCGGAGGGCTCCGGTGGCGCTTCGTTCTGGCCCCAGTTGTTTTTTGCCGGTGGGATCAGCGCGTCGAGAATACGCTCTTCGGCCATTTCTTCGGCGCGGTAACGATTTTTCTCAATGGATTGCAAACGCACCATTTTCATCGCGGAATCGGTCAGATCGCGGATGATGGAGTCAACTTCTTTGCCCACATAGCCCACTTCGGTGAACTTGGTGGCTTCAACTTTGATGAACGGCGCGTTGGCCAGTTTTGCCAGACGGCGGGCGATTTCGGTTTTACCGACGCCGGTTGGGCCGATCATCAGAATGTTTTTTGGCGTAACTTCATGGCGCAGCTCTTCATCCAGCTGCATACGGCGCCAGCGATTACGCAGCGCGATAGCCACGGAACGCTTAGCGTTATCCTGGCCGATGATGTGCTTGTTCAGTTCGCTGACAATTTCGCGTGGAGTCATTTCAGACATGGGGGATCCTTACGCCTTAGACGCTAATTCTTCGATAGTGTGGAAATGGTTGGTGTAGATGCAGATATCACCGGCGATCCCCAGCGATTTCTCAACGATGTCGCGAGCGCCCAGCTCGGTGTTTTCCAACAGGGCACGGGCAGCAGCCTGCGCGTACGGGCCGCCAGAACCAATGGCGATCAGGTCATCTTCCGGCTGAATAACGTCACCGTTCCCGGTGATGATGAGGGAGGCATTTTCATCGGCTACGGCCAGCAGAGCTTCCAGCTTGCGCAGCATGCGGTCGGTTCGCCAGTCTTTGGCCAGCTCAACGGCAGCTTTGACCAAGTGGCCCTGATGCATTTCAAGCTTGCGTTCAAAGAGTTCAAAGAGAGTGAAGGCGTCGGCTGTGCCGCCCGCAAAGCCTGCAATAACCTTGTCGTTGTACAGGCGACGAACTTTTTTCACGTTGCCTTTCATCACGGTGTTACCAAGCGTGGCCTGACCATCGCCACCGATTACTACATGGCCGTTGCGGCGCACACTTACTATTGTTGTCACGAGCAGACCCCTTATTGCATCAGCTGAATACGGGCCCCAAACCGGGTTTGGGGCTGAATGCAATTATAGATGGGGGAGAATTTGGGGGTTTCAACCCCCGCCCAGACGAATGCAGCTGGTGTGGCCGGCCATCTTCAGACGGTTAAGGGTGCCGTCCGCATTATCTTTGCCTTTAATCGGGCCAATCACCACGCGATTCCAGCCGTTATTGGTGGTAATGCGTGAGTCAAAGCCTTCGAAAGCCAGCTGTGCGCGGACCGTCTCGGCCTGCTCGCTGCCTTTGAACGAACCGCACTGCACCATCCAGCGGCGTTCATCTTTTTTCTCCTGCGTAGCCGGTGCCGGAGCAGGCTTCGCAGCTTCAGGTTCGCGTGTTACCGGCGCGGCTTTTGGCTGAGCCTGAACCTGTTCGCGCGGCTGGTTAGCCTGCTGAGCGCTGCGCTGCTGGGTTGTGTGCGGCGGCGTTTGCAGCAGATCCTGGTACGGCTGCTGAGACGTCGTCGAGCGCGGCTGCTGTTGCTGAGCGGTACGCGGCTGCTGAGTTTGCTGTACAGGAGCCTGCTGAGCGGTTCTTGGCTGCTGGTAAGGTTGCTCAACCACGCGTGGCTGTACGCGGGGCTGTTGCTGCTGCGTGTTCCACTGCTGCTGAGTCTGCTGCTGCACCTGCTTTTGACGCTGTAACGTCTGCTGGCGCTGTGCCGGAGTTTGTTCGTTCCACGGCACCTCGTTTAGCTGAGTTGGCTGCTGGCGCATATCCGCCTGCATTTGTTCCAGAAGCTGACGCTGTTCGCCGGTGAGCTGATCTTTATTCTGTACTTCGCCTCCGGCCGTTGGCTCGGTTGGGCTGCGCACGCCCGGCTGGCGATTTTCCAGCTCTTTGATGTAGCGCCAGCGCTCTTCGGGCTTCGGCGGAAGGCCATTCCCGGTCACCTTGTGGCCCGGCAGGACTTCACTTTCCTCTTTTTTATGATGAGTAATGAAGTACAGGGCACCAATAAAGGTCACCAGAACGGCGGCCGCAATGGCGACCATTGTCGGCGAGACGGATGGCAGGTTACGCTGCTTTTTGCGGGGGGTACTCTTTTTGCGCCGTGTCCCTGCCGATTGCCCGCGGCGTACATAATCTCTTTGTGCCACTATCGATTCGCTGTATTTATTCGTTTATCAGCCCGCCATGTTACTTAAGGGACGCCCCTTTGACCAGATTAGGGCGTCCGAAAGCGGTTCATTTTCTTAGGCCCGGTGCGCTGGTGGTTCCTCGTTCAATGAGGTCGCAGTCCAGCAGGCGCGATCCGCTGCTAACGATTTCGCCGTGCAGCTGATCCAATAACAACAGCATAGCTTCTCGCCCAATATCGAAGCGGGGCTGCTGGACCGTGGTGAGCGGCGGGTCACAGAATTGCGAAAGCGCGATGTCATCAAACCCCATGATGGATAAATCTTCCGGGATGCGTAACCCGCTGCGCTTGGCCTGCGAGAGCGCCCCCAGGGCCATTACGTCGCTGTGGCAAAAAACGGCGGTTGGCGGAACGGGTAAAGTCAAAAGCTGCGCAAGGGCCGCCGCGCCGGCTTCGTAGGTGAAATCACCGCGGGCAATGTAATGCGGGTCGACCACCATGCCGGTGCGTCGCAGGGCCTGAACGTAGCCCTGCAGGCGATAATGGCAAAGCGGCATTTCTTCCGGTCCGGCAATACAGGCTATTCTCTCGTGGCCTAGCTGTTGCAGGTAATACACGGCGTTAAAGGCAGCGGTGAGATTATCGATGTGGACGGTTGGCAGCTCCAGCTCGGGTGCAAACTCGTTGGCCATCACCATCGGCGGGAGATTTCTTTGCTCTTCCAGGCTTGCGTCAAAGGGCAGGCGCGACCCCAGCAGCAGCATGCCGTCAATCTGCTTGGTGATGATTAAATCGATGAAGGTTTTTTCCTGCTGGTTCTGATGGGCGCAGTCGCCAATCAGCACCAGATAGCCCTGTTTGGCGGCGGTGACTTCAATACCGCGGATGATTTCGCTGAAAAAGGGATCGCAGATGTCCGGCACAATCACCAGAATCGTACGGGATTCATTACGCTTCGCGTTGCGGCCTAATGAATGAGGCAAATAGCCCACTTCTATTGCAGCCTGTTCTACCCGGCTGCGCGTACTTTGAGAAACCTTATCCGGGTTCATCAACGCACGGGACACGGTAGCCGTGGAGACTTTAGCCTGCACGGCAACATCTTTCATGGTTGCATTCGCAACCTGGTTCTTCGGCTTCAACTTCTTCTCCTCGCTGGCACTCCGCAGGCCTCGACACGTCCTTGATGTCTGTTAATCTTCACATTGTTAGCAGAATAATGCTGTCGCCTGTTACAGATATTTCATCAAAAGTGTGACGGGCGCGGAATTTTTCGATCCGCTTCGCATTACCGACCCGAAACGCCTTAGCCTTCTATCGGATCGACATCCAGCATCCACTTCACTTTACGCGCCTCCGGCAGGGTGTTTACCAGCGCCAGGGAGTGGCTTATTAATCGCTGCAGGCGGGCGCGAGACGGATGCTGAAGGAGAATTTGCCAGCGGAAACGTCCGCCGCGTTTTGGCTGTAGCGAAGGAACTGGCCCCATAACCCACAGATGTTCATCGCGCAGCGGGCTGGATTCCAGCAGGTTGCGCAGCTGCTGGAGGAACAGCGGAGCCTGCTGGTTATTTTGATCTTCGGCGCGGAAAATCACGTGGCTGGTAAACGGCGGTAAAAATACCGTCTGGCGCTCAACTAATGCCTGGCTGGCGAAGGCGTCGTAACCCTGGCTCAGCAACGTTTGCAGCAGCGGATGCTCCGGATGGTGGGTTTGCAGCACCACTTCGCCCTGTTTACCCGCTCGCCCGGCACGGCCAGAGACCTGAACGTAGAGCTGCGCAAAGCGTTCTGCCGCCCGGAAATCTGCCGAGAATAGCGCGCCGTCAACGTCCAGCAGTGCGACCAGCGTTACATCAGGAAAGTGGTGCCCCTTGGCCAGCATCTGCGTGCCGATAAGAATACGCGCCCCGCCGCGATGAACTTCCGCCAGCTGCTGCTCCAGCGCGCCTTTACGGCTGGTGGTGTCACGGTCGATACGTGAAAGCGGCAC
This sequence comes from Buttiauxella sp., assembly GCA_036489025.1. GTDB lineage: Bacteria > Pseudomonadota > Gammaproteobacteria > Enterobacterales > Enterobacteriaceae > Dryocola. Next base: position 25,951 of record DASXGN010000006.1, on the reverse strand, counting down.
GTTCGGGAACATGGTGGCCATGCTTTGCTCGAGCTGCTCCGTACCCATGCCCACGGGCAACAGGTTGGTTGACCCACAGCCGGGACACTGATGGGGAATCGGACGCTGACTGTCACAATGGTGGCAGCGCAGCTGACGCGAACCCTGATGCAGCGTGAAGTAGCGATCGCAGCGCGGGCACTCGGCAATCCATCCGCATTCATGGCAGAGCAGGGCGGGCGCAAATCCCCGGCGGTTCAGGAACAGAATGACCTGGTTATCCGCCTGTAAATGCTGCCCGATTTTCTTGATCAGCGCTGGCGCAAGGCCGGACTTCAACGGCTGAGCTTTTAAATCAACAACCTGCTGCATCGCCGGGCGGGCATTGCCGGCCCGCTTCGTCAGGCGTAGCGGGCGATATTTCCCAAGCTGGACGTTATGCAGCGTTTCCAGCGCGGGCGTTGCCGAGCCCAGAATAATCGGAATATCTTCCGCGTGCGCCCGGTAGACGGCTAAATCGCGGGCGTGATAGCGCCAGCCTTCCTGCTGCTTATAGGAGCTGTCGTGCTCTTCGTCGATGACGATGACGCCCAGGCGGCAGAAAGGCGTGAAGAGGGAAGAGCGCGTACCAATCACAATGGCCGCTTCGCCGCTTCTCGCCTTTAGCCATACGGCAAGGCGCTCGCTGTCGTTCAGGCCGGAGTGCAGAACTTCTACCGGGGCGTTAAAGCGTTCCCGGAAGCGGGCGATGGTTTGCGGCGTCAGGCCAATTTCGGGTACCAAAACCAGCGCCTGCTTGCCCTGGGCGAGAACGTTTTCAAGCACGCTTAGATAGACTTCAGTTTTGCCCGAGCCGGTAATCCCCGCGAGCAGCCAGGCTGAAAAGTGGTCTGCCGCGCTGTGAATCGCCCCCACGGCGGTTGCCTGCTCGGTATTCAGGCGTAAACGTTCGCCGGTGACGGAATAATTATCACGCCAGTCGGCGGCGGCGGGCGCGGCGCTTTTTAAGTCGCACAGCCCTTTGGCTCGCAAGGCTTGCAACCCCGGTTCGCTGATATCCAGATCGGCAACCTGATGTCGCCAGATATCTTTCTGGCGCACGGCGGCCAGCGCCTGCTGCTGCTTTGGTGCACGTTTCAGGCTGTTAAGATCGACCGCCTTGCCTTCTTCCGTGGCAAACCAGTACCACAGAGGGGCGTGGTGGGCAGGCTTCCCCTGGCGAAGCAGGATGGGCAGCGCGTGAAACAGCACGTCGCCGATAGGGTGATGATAATAGTCCTTCGCCCACAGCAGAACGCGCCATAAAGAAGCCGGGAATAGCGACGCGCCATCGAGCACATCAATCACCGGCTTAAGATCGCTCAGCGGCAGCTCGCTTTTCTCGCTGACGGCAACCACGATTCCCACGGCCTCACGTTTACCAAACGGCACGGTCACGCGACAGCCCGCTGCCACCTGCATTCCGATGGGGATCAGATAGTCAAAAGTGCGGGCAAGTGGGACCGGTAAAGCGACGTGAGCGACAGGCATGAAAGCATCCGGGCTGATAAAAAAGACGAGATAGTGTACACTGTGTGTGCACGAAATTGCGGATCAGTTTGCATGCCCCGATGGGATTCTGTATGATTCGCCGCCTTTGATGCGCAGTTTTGGCTTCGAATAAACCTACTTTATTAACATCGCGTGGTGTCTGGCGTTAGGGCTGGAAGAGCGACGCGGCCTTAGACCTGAGGTTTTCCATGAAAAAAGATATCCACCCTAAATACGATTTCATTACTGCAAACTGCTCTTGCGGTAATTCTATCCAGATTCGCTCCACTGCGGGTCACGATCTGAACCTGGACGTTTGTGGCGAATGCCACCCGTTCTACACTGGCAAGCAGCGTGACGTTGCTACCGGTGGCCGCGTTGACCGCTTCAACAAGCGTTTCAGCGTACCAGGCGCGAAGAAATAAGTTCGCACCAAAAAGAGAAAGGCGCCTGAGGGCGCCTTTTTTGTTTCTGTCATCCGGCGGAATTAGTATTCCCAGGTATCCGGATCGATCCCCAGCTCGCGCATAATCACCTTCGCTTCTTCCGGAATCTCATCACTACGCTCTTTGCGCAGATCCGCATCGTTCGGCAGAGGCTGACCAGTAAACGCGTGCAGGAATGCCTCACACAGCAGCTCACTGTTGGTTGCGTGGCGCAGGTTGTTTACCTGGCGACGGGTGCGCTCATCGGTAAGGATTTTTAACACTTTCAGAGGAATGGAAACCGTAATTTTTTTTACTTGTTCACTCTTCTTACCGTGCTCAGCGTAAGGGCTGATATATTCGCCGCTCCATTCAGCCATGAGATACCTTTAATCCTCTTATCAATTAAACATGCTCAAATCGGGTATGGCACGATCCGGGCGATTATATGTCTTAGTTTACAGCTCTGATACCCGCGCAGTCTGCGACGCTATCACGCTAAAGCATATAATTTTAACGGCTATTTCGCGTTTGCTCAATCTATACGCAAAGAAGTTTAGATGTCCAGATGTATTGACGTCCATCTTTGCAGTGTTTACTCTGATGCCTGACTCTCATTCGACCAGCAAGGATTCGGAAAGCCATGACGCGCAAACAGGCAACTATCGCAGTACGTAGCGGTTTGAACGATGACGAGCAATACGGCTGTGTTGTTCCCCCCATCCACCTTTCAAGTACCTATAACTTCACGGGTTTTAATGAGCCGCGTGCGCATGATTATTCGCGTCGCGGCAATCCTACGCGCGATGTTGTGCAGCGCGCGCTGGCAGAACTGGAAGGCGGTGCGGGCGCGGTGATGACGAATACCGGTATGTCAGCGATTCATCTTGTGACGACGGTATTTCTGCAGCCTGGCGATTTGCTGGTCGCTCCGCACGACTGCTACGGCGGCAGCTACCGCCTGTTCGACAGCCTGGCAAAACGCAGTGCTTACCGCGTTTTATTTGTCGATCAGAGTGATGAGGCAGCCTTAAATGCGGCGCTGGCTGAAAAACCGAAACTGGTGCTGGTAGAAAGTCCAAGTAACCCATTGTTGCGCGTGGTAGATATTGCGAAGATATGCGCCGCAGCGCGTGAGGCCGGGGCGGTAAGCGTCGTCGACAACACCTTCCTGAGTCCGGCGCTGCAAAACCCGCTGGCGCTGGGGGCCGATCTGGTTCTGCACTCCTGCACCAAATATTTAAACGGCCACTCTGACGTGGTGGCGGGTGTAGTGATCGCTAAAGATGCCGATACTGTCACCGAGCTTGCATGGTGGGCGAATAATATCGGCGTGACCGGCAGCGCGTTTGACAGCTATCTGCTGCTGCGTGGGCTAAGAACGCTTTCGCCGCGTATGGAAGTTGCGCAGCGGAACGCACAGGCGGTTGTGGCGTTCCTGAAGGCCCAGCCGCTGGTGAAAAAACTGTATCATCCTTCGCTGCCGGAAAACCCAGGGCATGAAATTGCTGCCCGCCAGCAGAAAGGTTTCGGGGCGATGTTGAGTTTTGAATTAGACGGCGACGAGCAGACCCTGCGTCGTTTCCTGAGCGGGCTGTCGCTCTTCACCCTGGCGGAATCGCTGGGTGGCGTGGAAAGCCTGATATCGCATGCGGCAACCATGACCCACGCGGGCATGGCACCGGAAGCGCGAGCGGCGGCTGGCATTTCCGAAATGCTGCTGCGTATATCGACCGGTATTGAAGATGGTGAAGATTTAATTGCTGACCTGGAAAATGCGTTCCGGGTTGCAGCCAAGGGGTAAGCATGAGTGTTTCAGCACCAGCAGGGACGCCGGTTCGTCAACTGCATAAGTTTGGCGGCAGTAGCCTTGCAGATGTGAAGTGTTATCTGCGCGTGGCAGGTATCATGACCGAGTATTCCAGGCCGGGCGACATGATGGTGGTGTCCGCCGCGGGCAGCACCACCAACCAGCTCATCAACTGGCTCAAGCTGAGCCAGAGCGACAGGCTTTCTGCCCATCAGGTTCAGCAGGCGCTGCGCCGCTATCAAAGCGAGCTCATCGGTGGTCTACTTCCTCCGGAAGTGGCGGACGGCATGATCGGCGAGTTTATTCACGATCTCGAACGTCTGGCTGGGCTGCTGGACGGCAAAATTACCGATGCGGTGTATGCCGAAGTTGTCGGCCACGGTGAAATCTGGTCTGCGCGTCTGATGGCTGCGGTACTTAATTTGCAGGGTGTTGAAGCCGCGTGGCTTGACGCCCGTGAATTTATGCGCGCTGAACGTGCGGCACAGCCGCAGGTAAACGAAGGTTTATCCTGGCCTCTGCTGCAAGAGTTAATGGCTCAGCATCCGCATAAACGCCTTGTGGTCACCGGTTTTATCTGTCGCAACGATGCGGGCGAAACTGTGCTGCTTGGCCGCAACGGTTCAGACTACTCGGCGACGCAGATTGGTGCGCTGGCAGGCGTTTCCCGCGTCACTATCTGGAGCGATGTGGCCGGCGTTTACAGTGCCGATCCGCGTAAAGTGAAAGACGCCTGCCTGCTGCCGCTGCTGCGTCTGGACGAAGCCAGCGAGCTGGCACGCCTTGCCGCCCCGGTACTGCATGCTCGCACGCTGCAGCCGGTTTCCGGCAGCGATATCGATCTTCAGCTGCGCTGTAGTTATTCCCCGGAGCAAGGCTCCACCCGTATTGAACGCGTTCTTGCTTCCGGCACGGGCGCCCGCATTGTGACCAGCCATGACGACATCTGCCTGATTGAGTTCCACGTTGCTCCGCAGCAGGATTTCAAGCTGGCGCAGAAAGAGCTGGATACGCTGCTTAAGCGTGCGCAGATCCGCCCGCTGTCCATCGGCGTCCACCCGGATCGCAACCTGCTCCAGCTTTGCTATACCTCAGAAGTCGTGAACAGCGCGCTGCAAATTTTGCAGGATACGGGCCTGCCGGGCGAGCTGCGCCTGCGCGAAGGTCTGGCGCTGGTGGCGATGGTTGGGGCAGGCGTCTGCCGCAATCCGCTGCACAGCCATCGTTTCTGGCAGCAGCTGAAAGACCATCCGGTGGAATATATCTGGCAGTCTGAAGACGGTATCAGCATGGTTGCTGTTCTGCGCGGCGGCCCGACGGAAAACCTGATTCAGGGCCTGCACAAGTCGCTGTTCCGTGCAGAAAAGCGTATTGGCCTTGTGCTGTTTGGCAAAGGGAATATTGGTTCTCGCTGGCTAGAGCTGTTTGCTCGCGAGCAGGAAACTATCTCGGCGCGCACCGGATTTGAATTTGTGCTGGCGGGCGTGGTGGACAGCCGCCGCAGCCTGCTTAACTACGAAGGTCTGGACGCCAGCCGCGCCCTGGCCTTCTTTAACGACGAAGCGGTTGAGCAGGATGAAGAATCTCTGTTCCTGTGGATGCGCGCCCACCCGTATGATGATTTAGTCGTGCTGGACGTGACGGCTAGCGAACAGCTGGCCGATCAATATCTCGACTTCGCCAGCCACGGTTTCCACGTCATCAGCGCTAATAAGCTGGCTGGCGCAGGCAACGGGCAGAAGTATCGCCAGATTCGCGACGCGTTTGAAAAGACGGGTCGCCACTGGCTGTACAACGCCACCGTCGGGGCGGGCCTGCCGGTCAACCACACGGTGCGCGACCTGCGTGACAGCGGCGACGCCATTCTGGCCATTAGCGGAATTTTCTCCGGCACGCTTTCGTGGCTGTTCTTGCAGTTTGACGGCACCGTACCGTTTACCGATCTGGTCGATCAGGCCTGGCAGCAAGGGCTGACGGAACCCGATCCGCGCGTCGATCTCTCCGGGAAAGACGTTATGCGCAAGCTAGTGATTCTGGCCCGTGAAGCGGGCTACGACATTGAACCCAATCAGGTGCGAGTTGAGTCGCTGGTGCCGAACGGCTGTGAGGAAGGCTCGGTAGATCATTTCTTCGAAAACGGCGACGAGCTAAACGAGCAAATGGTGCAGCGCCTGGAAGCCGCGCAGGAGATGGGGCTGGTGCTGCGCTATGTGGCCCGTTTTGACGCTAACGGCAAGGCTCGGGTAGGCGTGGAGGCGGTTCGCCCTGAACACCCTCTGGCCGCGCTACTGCCGTGCGATAACGTTTTTGCTATCGAAAGCCGCTGGTATCGCGATAACCCGCTGGTTATCCGTGGCCCGGGGGCCGGGCGTGATGTGACCGCAGGCGCGATTCAGTCAGACCTGAACCGCCTTGCCCAGCTGCTTTAGCTAAATTTAACGACCCGCCTGAAGGCCAGCATCCGCTGGCCTTTTTATTACCCAACGCCGTATCGTGAATAAATTTCATCCAGGGTGAGAATTCCTCAGTCCGCGCAATGATATTTCAGTTGACGGCCTAAGCCTTTTCCTTCATCTTGCTATCTGGACGTCTAAACGTCTGGATAGCAGTAAACACAACAACACATAATGATAAATGCGATTGATGAGGTAAGGGTATGAGCTTTTTTCACGCCAACCAGCGGGAAGCACTGAATCAGAGTCTGGCCGAAGTTGCCGGTCAAATTAACGTTTCCTTTGAGTTTTTCCCGCCGCGCACCAGTGAAATGGAACAGACCCTGTGGAGCTCAATTGACCGACTCAGCAGCCTGAAACCAAAATTTGTCTCCGTGACCTATGGGGCAAACTCGGGCGAGCGCGACCGCACGCACAGCATCATTAAAGGCATCAAAGACCGTACCGGCCTGGAGGCAGCACCGCATCTGACCTGTATCGACGCCAGCCGTGATGAGCTGCGCACTATCGCGCAGGACTACTGGAATAACGGGATTCGCCATATCGTTGCCCTGCGCGGTGATTTACCTCCGGGCGGCGGCAAGCCAGATATGTACGCGTCTGACCTGGTTACGCTGCTCAAAGAAGTGGGGGATTTCGATATTTCCGTCGCCGCCTATCCGGAAGTTCACCCGGAAGCGAAAAGCGCGCAGGCCGATCTTATCAATCTGAAGCGGAAAATCGACGCGGGCGCGAACCGCGCCATCACGCAGTTCTTCTTCGATGTCGAAAGCTATTTACGCTTCCGCGATCGCTGCGCGGCCGCAGGGATCGACGTTGAAATCGTGCCGGGCATTCTGCCGGTCAGCAACTACAAGCAGGCGCATAAGTTCGCCACTATGACCAACGTGCGCGTTCCGCACTGGATGGCGCAAATGTTTGAAGGCCTGGACGACGACGCGGAAACCCGCAAAATGGTCGGTGCCAACATCGCGATGGATATGGTGAAAATTCTCAGCCGCGAAGGCGTGAAAGACTTCCACTTCTATACGCTGAACCGTGCCGAGATGAGCTACGCGATTTGCCATACGCTGGGTGTTCGTCCCGGTCTGTAAAATTGATAACAACCCGCTGTGCGCAGCGGGTGTTGCTCTATCAATATTCCCCTGCCACTGCAGGCCTGAAATCACCGCTGCAAAAAATATCCTCTTTATCTCCATCAGTTAGATAGCTTTTCCTCTCGCGCAGAATATCCATTACTCATAAAACTATTCGATTTAAGCGAATAATATGCTCGCTTTTTCAGCTTCTATTTATTTCATTAATTACACCCCAGGTAATGACTGTATTTTTTGGTCAGATGCGGGTATGCCGACATTTTATAAATAATGCAATGTTTTCAGATGTGTCTTTTTTTCGGACGATAAATGTTTAGCTAATGATGATAATGTCTGCGAATAAATCTACGGGTCATAAAAGCTTTAATAATTACTTTATTTATGTGATTGGCATGGTGCTCTAACTAATAATGGTTAGCGAACTGCGCTGGAAACTTATTTATTATATTCTCTGTGAAGGCGAAATGAACAAGTCTCTAATTATTCGTAGCATTATTATTGTAGGCGTGGCTTCCGCTGCACCTGGCGTTATGGCCACCAGTAATGGCTTTGATGCTCGTCAGTCAGCAATGGGCGGTGTTGGCGTTGCTTCTGCCAAATTTGGTGCCGCACCTCTTATCAACCCAGCGCTGTTGGCTAAGTCAGCGCCGGGTGAAAACATTAGTTTGATAGCCCCTACTCTTGGTGCTCAGGCCAGCGACTCTGGGCATCTTATTGATAGCTTTGACGAGGTCAAAAGTGCCTGGGACGAGCTGGAAAACACTATCGGCACGAGTGATGTTCAGGCCGCTGCCGGGAACCTTGAAAAGGTTGTCTCGGATATCACCGGTAAGCATGCAGGTGTCAATTTAAGCCTTGCTATGGTTCTTGCCGTACCTAATGAGTCCGTACCCGTGGCACTAATGATGAATACCTGGGGGCAGGGGATCGCCCATGCGATGGTTAATCAAAGCGATCTGGATTATCTCGAAGGGATTAGCAATGGCTCAATAATTCCTGATAAAGATGACCTGGACAATTTAACTTCACGTGCTGAAGGTATGGCGGCGTTAATTACCGAATACGGCGTTTCTCTGGCAAATTCATTTAAAGTCGGCAATGTACCAGTAGGTGTCGGCGTTACACCTAAGATCCAACGTATCGAAACGTGGAATTATAATGTAGCCATTAATAATTATGAGTCGTCCGATTTGCGCGATGGGAACTGGCAGCGCCAGACGCTGAGCGCCAATATTGATACCGGCTTATATGCTGACCTTAGCCCCAGCTGGACGGTTGCTTTGTCCGCGCAAAACCTGTTTGAGAATCGTGTAAAATCACGTGAGGTTAATGGTACGCAAACCGCATTTGTTATTCGCCCACAGGTTGCCGCGGGAACAGCCTGGGTCAATGGACCGATAACGTTTAGCACTGATATCGACCTGACTCCAGTAAGCGGTTTTGAGACGGTTGATAAGCGTCAATACGCGGCAGTTGGGGCAGAACTAAGCGCAGCCAGCTGGGCAGAGGTCAGGGCTGGCTATCGTGTAGACATGCGCGGCAACGATCATTCGGTGTTTACGGCGGGCCTTGGGTTATCCCCGACAGATTCAGTTCAGTTTGACTTAGCCGCGATGGCGGGGCGCATGCGCACTATCGGGGGTGTGGCGCAGTTTACTTTCTATTTCTGATCGAGAACGCAAAAAACAAAACCCCGCCGAAGCGGGGTTTTTTTGTTATGCCTTTCTGAACGGTTAGCCGGTGTTACGCATCCCGGCAGCAACGCCCGCGATGGTGACCATTAGCGCTTGTTCAACCTGCGCATCGGGCTCTTTACCTTTTTCTTCCGACTGGCGGGAGCGGTGCAGCAGCTCTGCCTGCAAGACGTTCAGCGGATCGGTGTAGATGTTACGCAGGGTGATGGATTCGGCAATCCACGGCAGATCTTCCATCAGGTGTGAATCGTTGGCGATATCCAGCACGACTTTGATATCCGCGGCCAGCTGGTTACGCAGCTGCTCACCCAGCTTCCACAGCTCGGGCTTCACCAGGCGCTGGTCGTAGTACTCGGCCAGCCAGAGGTCCGCTTTGGCAAACACCATCTCCAGCATGCCCAGACGGGTAGAGAAGAATGGCCAGTCGCGGCACATGGTTTCCAGCTCGTCCTGCTTGCCATCTTCCACCACTTTTTGCAGCGCGGCACCGGCTCCCAGCCAGGCTGGCAGCATCAGGCGGTTTTGCGTCCAGGCGAAAATCCATGGGATGGCGCGCAGCGACTCCACGCCGCCGTTCGGACGACGTTTTGCCGGGCGTGAGCCAAGCGGCAATTTACCCAGCTCGAGCTCAGGCGTCGCAGAGCGGAAGTAAGGGACGAAGTCTTTGTTCTCGCGAATATAGCCGCGATACATATCGCAGGAGGTAGCGGATAAATCCTCCATGATATCTTTCCACTCTTTCTTCGGCTCCGGCGGTGGCAGCAGGTTCGCTTCCAGAATGGCGCTGGTGTAGAGCGACAGGCTGCTGATAGTGATTTCCGGCAGGCCGTATTTAAAGCGAATCATTTCGCCCTGTTCGGTAACACGCAGGCCACCCTTGAGGCTTCCTGGCGGCTGGGACAGTAGCGCAGCGTGTGCAGGTGCGCCGCCACGGCCAATTGAGCCGCCGCGTCCGTGGAACAGGGTCAGCGTAATACCCGCTTTTTCACAGGTTTTAATCAACGCGTCCTGCGCCTGATACTGCGCCCAGGATGCGGCCATTACGCCTGCGTCTTTCGCGGAGTCAGAATAGCCAATCATGACCATCTGCTTGCCTTGAATAAAGCCGCGGTACCAGTCGATGTTCAGCAGCTGCGTCATGACATCGTCGGCGTTGTTCAGGTCGTCCAGCGTTTCGAACAGCGGTGCGACCGGCAGGGCGAAGGTGCAGCCTGCTTCTTTCAGCAGCAGGTGAACGGCAAGCACGTCGGACGGCGTTTTTGCCATCGAAATGACGTAGGCGGCGATAGAACCACGCGGCGCTTCGGCCACGACTTTGCAGGTTTCCAGCACCTCGCGGGTGTCGTCGCTCGGCTCCCACTGGCGCGGCAGCAGCGGACGTTTCGAATTTAGCTCGCGGATCAGGAAGGCCTGTTTGTCCGCTTCTGACCAGCTTTCATAATCGCCGATCCCGAGATAGCGGGTCATTTCGCCCAGCGCCTCGGTATGGCGGGTGCTTTCCTGACGAACGTCAATGCGTACCAGCGGCACGCCGAAGCTTTTCACGCGGCGCAGAGTGTCGAGCAGCTGACCGTTGGCGATGATGCCCATACCGCAGGCCTGGAGCGATTCATAACAGGCATACAGCGGGTCCCAGAGCTGTTCGTTCTGGGTCAGCAAACCTTCTGGCTTCGGCAGGCGCTGGCCTTTCAGGCGCGCTTCCAGCCAGGCCTGAGTTGACAGCAGCTGCTGGCGCAGGCCTTTCATGATGCAGCGATACGGTTCCTGAGAAGCATCCGGGCCGGCCAGTTCGCTCAGCTCAGGCGTGCATTCCACCATCGACAGCTCGGAGATCAGCACCTGAATATCGCGCAGGAACAGGTCGGTGGCTTTCCAGCGGCTGAGCAGCAGCACGTGGCGGGTAATGTCGGCGGTCACGTTCGGGTTGCCGTCGCGGTCGCCACCCATCCAGGAAGTGAAGCGTACCGGGACGAAATCGACCGGCAATTTGTAGTTCAGGTTGGCTTCGAGCTGTTCATTCAGCTCGCGGAGATAGTTTGGAACGCCTTCCCACAGGCTATTTTCCACAACCGCAAAGCCCCACTTGGCCTCGTCGACCGGGGAAGGGCGATGCTTACGGATTTCGTCCGTGTGCCACGCCTGGGCAACCAGCTGGCGCAGGCGGCGCATAATTTGATTGCGCTCGTAGTCGGCGATATCGCTGTGATCGAGCTGCTTCAGGCAGCTGTTCACTTCTACAAGCTTATGAATAAGGGTGCGACGGGTGATTTCTGTTGGGTGTGCGGTGAGCACTAATTCCAGGGAGAGTGATTCCACCGCGTCACGAATGGCCGCTTCGCTGATATCCGGCCGATCTTTTAATTTTTGCAGGGTTTTCGCGATAACTTCGGGATTGCTGGCGGCTTCGCCGTTGGCGGAAATGCTGTGGTACTGCTCGGCGGTGTTGGCCAGGTTCAGAAACTGGCTGAACGCACGGGCTACGGGAAGCAGTTCGTCATTGGACAGATTCTGTAACGTGGTGAGCAATTCCTGACGGTTGGCTTCATTACCCGCCCGTGACGACTTTGATAATTTACGGATTGTTTCTACCCGGTCGAGGATGTTTTCGCCTAACGCATCCTTGATGGTATCGCCGAGCAATTTGCCGAGCATACTGACATTACTTCGCAAAGCGGAATACTGTTCGTTCATTATGACCCCAGACACCCAATCTTCTATGTAATTAAATTTCACCCGTGAAGGTTCAACACCGCCTTTATAAAGCCACGTCTGAAACCGTTCGTCAATTGCTACGAAATCGTTTCAGCAAACGAATAAATACCGACAATTTATGAAATTTAATGACTAACTTCGCACATAAGTAATTCTTATAAGAATACTCATATTGGCAGTGGAAAAAGGGGCAAAAACCCCTTTAGCCACTATTTTTCAATGGAAGCAAAAATGCTGCACGACCTGCGTGATGAGTTTGCGAGTTGGCTCGATAAAGCGCGTCTCAATATATTCATCCGGCTGGTGTGCCTGGTTGATGGAGCCCGGTCCTAAAACCAGCGTCGGGCACAGGGTCTGAATAAAAGGAGCTTCGGTGCAGTAGTTCACCACTTCGGTTTGCACCCCCAACAGCTTCTCAACGACCTGCACCAGCTGATGGTCCTTCGCACACTCGTAGCCGGGAATCGGTGGATGAAGTTCCGAGATCGTCAGCCGGCCAGGCCACTTCTGGCTAACCGGCTCCAGCGCTTCATTCAGCAGACTGTTAAGATCGTTTAATGTCAGGCCCGGAAGCGGGCGGATATCCATATGTAGCTCACAGCAGGCGCAAATGCGGTTTGCCGCATCGCCGCCGTTAATATGCCCGAGGTTTAGCGTTGGATAAGGGACGGTGAAGGCATCGTGATGGTAGCGATCCTTCAACGTGTTTTTCAGCGCCATGATATGGCCGATGGCATCGTGCATCAGTTCGATGGCGTTGACGCCGCGTGCCGGATCGCTTGAATGGCCCGACTGGCCAAGAATTCTGATGGCGTTCGAGATATGGCCTTTATGTGCGCGGACAGGCTGCAAAGAGGTTGGTTCACCGATGATTGCGCAATCCGGGCGTAATGTTGTGGTTTCCGAGAAGTAACGTGCACCTGCCATCGTGGTTTCTTCATCCGCCGTCGCCAGAATGTAAAGCGGCTTTTTAAGCGTGCTCACGTCAACATCGCGTAGCGCATCAAGAATAAAAGCGAAGAAGCCTTTCATGTCGGCGGTGCCGAGCCCGTAAAGTTTGTTTTCATGCTCTGTCAGGGTGAACGGGTCGCGCGTCCAGCGCCCATCGTCAAACGGCACGGTATCGGTATGGCCCGCCAACAGCAGCCCGCCTGCGCCGGTTCCGGTGCTGGCCAGCATATTGAATTTATTGCGGGTGCCCGGCACGGCCTGCACTTCGACGTTAAACCCCAGGTCGCGGAACCAGCCCGCCAGCAAATTGATTAAAGACTCATTGCTTTGGTCCAGCGCACTGTCGGTGGCGCTGATGGAAGGTGTCGCGATTAACGCGCGGTAAATCTCGATAAAAGGCGGTAATTTCATCTTCACTGTTGACAGGCCTTAGGTTAGGATAGTATCAATATTCATGCAGTAATTATGAATAAAAATACAATAACGTTGAGCGTAAGGGAACAATTAAGCGTTCCGGTGAATAAAACCACGCTCGCGAACGTGGGTGATAGCAGCAAAGCTTTCCCCTGAGCAGACACGACGTAAGAAGGTGAACAGCCCAGATGTTGAATACGCTGATTGTTGGTGCCAGCGGTTATGCAGGCGCAGAGCTTGTAACCTATTTGAATCGCCATCCTCATATGAACATAACCGCATTGACGGTTTCAGCGCAAAGTTCAGATGCAGGAAAATTGATATCTGATTTGCATCCACAGTTAAAAGGTATTGTGGACATGCCGTTACAGGCGATGTCTGACATCAGCGAATTCACCAGCGGCGTCGATGTGGTGTTCCTGGCGACGGCTCACGAAGTCAGCCATGACCTCGCACCGCAGTTTTTGGCCGCGGGCTGCGTGGTTATCGATTTATCCGGTGCGTTCCGCGTCAACGACGCTGATTTTTATCAGCGCTACTACGGTTTCTCACACAAGCACCCGGAGCTGCTTGAGAAAGCGGTTTACGGTCTGGCCGAATGGCAATTCGATGCATTAAAAGAAACGAATCTGATCTCCGTGCCGGGCTGCTACCCGACGGCTTCCCAGCTTGCGCTTAAGCCGCTGCTTGACGCAGGCCTGCTGGATGTAAACCAGTGGCCGGTGATCAACGCAACCAGCGGCGTGAGCGGTGCAGGGCGTAAGGCGGCTATCTCAAACAGCTTCTGCGAAGTTAGCCTGCAACCGTACGGCATCTTTAATCATCGTCATCAGCCAGAGATAGCCACTCATCTTGGTACGCCGGTAATTTTTACTCCGCATCTGGGCAACTTCCCGCGTGGCATTCTGGCGACGATTACCTGTCGCCTGAACGCCGGCGTTACGCAGCAGCAGGTTGCCGAAGCGTTTAACCAGGCTTACCGCAACAAACCGCTGGTGCGCCTGTATGACAAAGGCGTGCCGGCGTTGAAGAATGTGGTTGGCCTGCCGTTTTGCGATATTGGCTTTGCCGTGCAGGACCAGCATCTGATTGTCGTCGCAGCCGAGGACAATTTATTAAAAGGTGCGTCGGCGCAGGCCGTGCAGTGCCTGAATATTCGTTTTGGCTTTGCCGAAACGCAGTCTCTTATTTAACCGACAGCCGGGTGACATGATGAATCCGTTAATTATCAAATTAGGTGGCGTACTGCTGGATAGCGAAGAGGCGCTGGCGCGCCTGTTTACCGCGCTGGTCAACTATCGCCAGTCCCATCAGCGCCCGCTGGTGATCGTTCATGGCGGCGGCTGTCTGGTCGACGAGCTAATGAAGAAGCTCTCGCTGCCGGTGAAAAAGAAAAATGGCCTGCGCGTCACGCCTGCAGACCAGATTGACATCATCACCGGGGCGCTGGCGGGAACGGCGAACAAGACGCTGCTGGCCTGGGCAAAGAAACACGGTATCAACGGTGTCGGTCTGTGCCTGGGCGACGGCGACAGCGTGACGGTCACCAGGCTCGACGAAGAGCTGGGCCATGTCGGTCGGGCATTGCCAGGCTCTGCTAAGCTGATTGATTCTTTGCTTGCGGGCGGCTTCCTGCCCATCGTCAGCTCAATCGGCGTCACGGCCGAAGGCGAATTGATGAATGTGAATGCTGACCAGGCGGCAACGGCGCTGGCGGCAACCCTGGGCGCAGATCTTATTTTGCTCTCAGACGTAAGCGGCATTCTCGACGGTAAAGGACAGCGCATTGCTGAGATGACGGCGGCCAAAGCCGAGCAGCTTATCCAGCAGGGCATCATTACCGACGGGATGGTTGTGAAAGTAAACGCGGCGCTGGATGCTGCGCGCACGCTGGGTCGCCCGGTGGACATTGCCTCCTGGCGCCATGCGGATCAGCTCCCCTCTTTATTCAACGGCGTGGCAATTGGCACCCGGATTCTGGCTTAGTTCAGGCCTGGTTTAGAAAAGTATTTGAAGGAAAAGAAAATGCAAAATCACGGCATCAAAAAAATTGTTCTCGCCTACTCCGGCGGCCTGGACACTTCGGCCATCATTCCGTGGCTGAAAGAAAACTACGGCGGCTGTGAAGTTGTCGCCTGCGTGGTGGATATCGGCCAGGATCGAGACGATCTGAAAGGCGTAGAGCAAAAAGCCCTGCGCTCCGGTGCAACCGAATGTTACGTCGTGGATGCGCGTGAAGAGTTCATCAGCGATTATGTTTATCCGGTTTTGCAAACGGGTGCGCTGTACGAAGGCAGCTATCTGCTGGGTACCTCTATGGCGCGTCCATTGATCGCTAAAGCGCTGGTAGACGTGGCGAAGAAAGTGGGTGCGGATGCGCTGTGCCACGGCGCGACCGGCAAAGGAAACGATCAGGTTCGTTTCGAGTCCACCTGGGCGGCGCTGGCTCCGCATCTTAAAGTCGTTGCGCCGTGGCGCGAGTGGAATCTGCGTTCCCGTGAAGCGCTGCTCGACTATCTGAAAGAGCGTGATATCCCGACAACCGCATCGCTCGAAAAAATCTACAGCCGTGACGAAAATGCCTGGCACATCTCTACCGAAGGCGGCGTGCTGGAAAGCCCATGGAATGCCCCGAACAAAGACTGCTGGGTCTGGACCGTCGATCCGCAGGAAGCACCTGACCAGGCCGAGCAGGTTACTGTCACCGTTAAGCAGGGCAAAGTTGTCGCGGTTAACGGCGAAACAATGAGCCCGTTCAAGTGCCTGGAAACGCTGAATGCGATCGGCTCTAAGCACGGCATTGGCCGTATCGATATTGTCGAAAACCGTCTGGTGGGGATTAAGTCTCGCGGCTGCTATGAAACGCCGGGAGGCACCATCATGATGGCTGCGCTGCGCGGCGTTGAGCAGCTGGTGCTGGATCGCGATAGCTTCAAATGGCGCGAGCAGCTGGGCCTGGAAATGTCCTACGTGGTTTACGATGGCCGCTGGTTTGCGCCCCTGCGTAAATCTCTGCAGGCCTCCGCCGAGTCGCTGGCCGAAGAGGTGAATGGTGAAGTGGTGCTTCAACTCTATAAAGGTCAGGTTACGGCGGTGCAGAAAAAGTCCCCGAACAGCCTGTACAGCGAAGAGTTTGCCACCTTCGGCGAAGATGAAGTGTACGACCACAGCCACGCGGGCGGCTTTATCCGTCTGTTCTCGCTGTCTTCTCGTATTCGCGCTTTAAATGAGCTGAAGAAGTAATTAGCGTTTGACGGCGGGTGGCGCTCTGCCTGCCCGCCTTATCAGGTAATAAAGTTAATTTTATGGAGCACGACTATGGCACTTTGGGGTGGACGTTTTACTCAGGCAGCAGACCAGCGGTTCAAACAGTTCAATGATTCATTGCGCTTTGACTACCGCCTGGCCGAGCAGGATATCGTGGGTTCTGTCGCCTGGTCCAAAGCGCTGGTTACCGTCGGTGTTATCACGCAGGCAGAGCAGGATGAGCTTGAGCAGGCGCTGAACGTGCTGCTTGAAGAAGTGCAGGCCAATCCGCAGGCCATTCTTGAAAGCGACGCGGAAGATATTCACAGCTGGGTGGAGGGCAAGCTTATCGACAAAGTCGGTGCGCTGGGTAAAAAGCTCCACACTGGCCGTAGCCGTAACGATCAGGTCGCTACCGATCTGAAACTATGGTGCAAAATGCAAATCAGCGAGCTGCTGGCGGCGACCCGTCAGGTGCAGCAGGCGCTGGTGGAAACTGCGCAGAACAATCAGGACGCGGTGATGCCGGGCTATACGCACCTGCAGCGCGCGCAGCCGGTGACGTTTGCCCACTGGTGTCTGGCCTACGTTGAAATGCTTGCCCGTGACGAAAGCCGTTTGCAGAGCACGCTGGAGCGTCTGGACGTTAGCCCTTTGGGCAGCGGCGCGCTGGCGGGCACAGCCTATGAAATCGATCGCGAGCAGTTAGCGGGATGGTTAGGTTTTGCCTCTGCCACGCGCAACAGCCTGGACAGCGTGTCCGACCGCGATCACGTACTTGAACTGTTATCTAACGCCTCCATCGGCATGGTTCATCTGTCGCGCTTTGCGGAAGACCTGATCTTCTTCAATACCGGTGAAGCGGGCTTCGTGGAGCTGTCCGATCGCGTGACTTCTGGCTCCTCGCTGATGCCGCAGAAGAAAAACCCGGATGCGCTGGAATTAATCCGTGGCAAGTGTGGCCGCGTGCAGGGCGCGCTGACCGGCATGATGATGACCCTCAAAGGATTGCCGCTCGCCTACAACAAAGATATGCAGGAAGATAAAGAAGGTCTGTTCGACGCGCTCGATACCTGGCTGGACTGTCTGCATATGTCGGTGCTGGTGCTGGACGGTATTCAGGTGAAGCGCCCGCGCTGTAAAGAGGCGGCCGAGCAGGGCTACGCCAATGCGACCGAGCTTGCGGATTATCTGGTGGCCAAAGGCGTTCCATTCCGTGAAGCGCACCACATTGTCGGTGAAGCGGTGGTAGAAGCTATTCGTCAGGGTAAAGCTCTGGAAGCTCTGACGCTTGTCGACCTGCAAAAATTCAGTGCGGTTATCGGGGACGATGTATATTCGATCCTCTCCCTGCAATCCTGCCTTGTTAAGCGTGCCGCTAAAGGTGGTGTCTCGCCAGCGCAGGTTGCTCAGGCGATCGAAGAGGCCAAAGCCCGGCTGATTTAATTTCCCCAGGTGGATAGCCTGCTCGGTTATCCATCTCCGCTTTTTTCCCCGAATTTCACGCAAAAAAAAAGCGGACATCAAGTCCGCTAAACGTTCACGTTGGCTTTCATTTTTAGTCAGGTCAGAGAATAGAGAGTTTCTCCTCAGCACGCCCCGTCCATCAAGGGTTAAACGTTTGGTTGGTTCGTGCTGTTGCTGGCTATTATTCACTGCCGGGCTTGATAGGGATAATCGTTCGTTGCTATGCTATCTATCGCCATGGGCTATCATGGCGCTGGAGGATGGATAATGAATATTCGTGATCTTGAATACCTGGTGGCGTTAGCCGAACATCGCCACTTTCGCCGGGCAGCGGATGCCTGCCATGTTAGCCAGCCCACCCTGAGCGGACAGATCCGTAAACTGGAAGATGAGCTGGGCGTGATGCTGCTGGAGCGCACCAGTCGCAAAGTTTTATTCACCCAGGCCGGACTGCTGCTGGTCGATCAGGCCCGCACCGTGCTGCGTGAAGTCAAAGTTCTCAAAGAGATGGCCAGCCAGCAGGGTGAAGCCATGTCCGGGCCGCTGCATATCGGGCTGATTCCAACCGTGGGTCCTTATCTGCTGCCGCAGATAATCCCGATGCTGCATAAAACCTTCCCGAAGCTGGAAATGTACCTGCATGAAGCGCAAACCCATCAGCTGCTGGCTCAGCTTGATAGCGGCAAGCTCGACTGCGCCATTCTGGCGCTGGTGAAAGAAAGCGAAGCCTTTATTGAGGTGCCACTGTTCGACGAGCCGATGATGCTGGCCGTTTATCAGGATCACCCCTGGGCGAACCGCGATCGCGTGCCGATGTCAGATTTAGCGGGTGAAAAGCTGCTGATGCTGGAAGACGGCCACTGCCTGCGCGATCAGGCGCTGGGCTTCTGTTTTGAAGCGGGCGCGGATGAAGATACGCATTTCCGGGCGACCAGCCTTGAGACGCTGCGTAACATGGTTGCCGCCGGCAGCGGCATTACGCTGCTACCTGCGCTGGCGGTGCCGCAGGAACGTATTCGCGATGGCGTAGTTTATCTGCCTTGTTATAAACCAGAACCGCGTCGTACCGTCGGGTTGGTTTATCGTCCGGGTTCTCCGCTGCGCAGCCGCTATGAGCAGCTCGCAGAGGCCGTCCGCACGCAGATGGACGGCCACTTTGATTCAGCTTTAAAACAGGCGGTTTAAGCCGTTTAGCGCCGCTACCCGATAGGCTTCCGCCATCGTCGGGTAGTTAAAGGTGGTGTTAACGAAGTACTCAATGGTGTTGCCACCACCTTTCTGCTCCATTATCGCCTGGCCGATGTGAATGATTTCGGCCGCGCGTTCCCCAAAGCAGTGAATGCCTAAAATCTCTTTCGTCTCGCGATGGAAGAGGATTTTTAGCGTGCCGACGTTCATCCCGACAATTTGCGCGCGAGCCAGGTGTTTAAACTGAGCGCGGCCCACTTCGTACGGTACTTTCATCGAGGTTAACTGCTGTTCGGTTTTGCCCACGGAGCTGATTTCCGGGATGGTGTAAATCCCGGTTGGAATGTCTTCCACCAGATGCGCAGTGGCTTCGCCTTTCACCATCGCCTGAGCGGCAATGCGGCCCTGATCGTAAGCGGCGGAAGCCAGGCTCGGATAGCCAATCACGTCGCCCACGGCATAGATATGCGGCAGCGCAGTCTGGTACATGCTGTTGACCTTCAGCAGCCCGCGCCCGTCAGCTTCCAGCCCGACGTTTTCCAGCGACAGCGAGTCGGTGTTCCCGGTGCGACCGTTGGCGTACAGCAGGCAGTCGGCTTTCACTTTCTTACCGGATTTCAGCGAAACGATCACGCCGTCCTCCACGCCTTCAATGTTCTCAAACTCTTCGTTATGGCGGATAACAACGCCGCTGTTCCAGAAGTGGTAGGAGAGCGAGTCCGACATTTCCTGATCGAGAAACGCCAGCAGGCGGTCGCGGGTGTTGATCAAATCAACTTTGACGTTCATTCCCCGGAAGATCGAAGCATATTCGCAGCCGATAACCCCCGCGCCGTAAATAATAACGTGGCGAGGTTCATGATGCAGGCTGAGGATGGAATCGCTGTCGTAAACGCGCGGATGCGTAAAGTCGACCTCCGGCGGGCGGTAAGGCCGCGAACCGCAGGCAATCACAAACTTTTCTGCGGTAATCATTTCCACCGAGCCGTCATGACATTCCAGCGCCACGGTGTGTTCATCAACGAATCTGGCGTCGCCCTGCAGCATTTCGCAGCGGTTGCGCTCGTAGAAGCTCTGACGCATGCGGGTTTGCTGGTTTATCACGCTGTCGGCATGGTTGAGGATGTCGGCAAAGGAAGAACGGAGAAGGTGTGTGTGGTCGCTGTATAACGGGTTTTGATTGAATTCTATGATACGGCTGACTGCGTGGCGGAGTGCTTTCGAAGGGATGGTTCCCCAGTGGGTGCAACCGCCGCCAACGTTATGGTAGCGCTCAATAACGGCTACCCTGGCGCCAAGTTTAACCAGCCCCATTGCAGCGCCTTCGCCGCCCGGGCCGGAACCAATTACTATTACATCATAATCGTAGGAGTGTGGCATGGTAAGGCTTACCTGTTCTTATACATAAAAGCAACATGATGGTAACATCATCGGCGGTATAACCCAATTATCCTTGTGCTTTTTCATGTGTTACGCGAAGTTGCTCCCGTAAACAATCATTCACAATCCTGTATAAAAGCGATAGCGTTAGACTCTGGTATAGTGCCAGTTCGGTTTGAGGGATTCAGGCAACGTGATGGGTGTAAGAGCACAACAAAAAGAACGAACCAGACGTTCTCTGATAGAAGCCGCGTTTAGTCAGCTAAGCGCTGAGCGGAGCTTCGCAAGCCTCAGCTTACGTGAAGTGGCAAGGGAAGCCGGCATTGCGCCCACCTCATTTTACCGCCACTTCCGCGATGTAGATGAATTAGGTCTGACGATGGTCGACGAAAGCGGTTTGATGCTGCGTCAGCTCATGCGCCAGGCACGCCAGCGTATTGCCAAAGGCGGCAGCGTTATCCGCACTTCCGTTTCCACCTTTATGGAATTCATCGGCAATAACCCCAACGCATTCCGTTTATTATTGCGTGAACGTTCCGGCACGTCCGCCGCTTTCCGCGCCGCTGTGGCGCGCGAAATACAGCACTTTATTGCGGAACTGGCCGACTATTTAGAACTCGAAAATCGCATGCCGCGCAGCTTTACCGAAGCGCAGGCGGAAGCGATGGTGACGATTGTTTTTAGTGCCGGTGCTGAAGCGCTGGACGTTGATATCGATCAGCGCCGCCAGCTTGAAGAGCGCCTGGTCCTGCAGCTGCGCATGATTTCAAAAGGTGCGTATTACTGGTATCGCCGGGAACAAGAAAAACTGTCTCTGGCGCAACTATCCGAGGAGTGAAGAACGAGCCATGAAACAGTTACAAGAAAGAGGCACGCTGGTGCTGGCGTTTGTTGCTGGCCTGTCGATTAACGGAACTTTCGCCGCGTTTTTCAGCTCGGTCGTGCCGTTTTCAATTTTCCCCATTATCGCTCTGGTGCTGACGGTTTACTGTCTGCATCAGCGCTATCAGAACCGCACCATGCCGGTCGGGCTGCCGAGTCTCGCCGCAGCCTGCTTTGTGCTTGGCGTCCTGTTATACAGCGCGGTCGTTCGCGCGGAATATCCGGCGATCGGCTCTAACTTTATGCCTGCGGTATTGTCCGTGGCGCTGCTGTTCTGGATTGGCTTTAAGATCCGTGCGCGCAAGACACAAGTTTCGGACTGATTCCGCTTTGCTGAAAAAAATAACGGACGCCTCGGCGTCCGTTTTTGCTTTGACTACGGCTATTTCCGCGTGAGCCACACGCCGCATTCCATGTGATGCGTATAGGGGAACTGATCGAACAGCGCCAGGCGCGAAACCCGATGAGTTTCCGACAGGACTTCCAGGTTTTCACACAGAGTTTGCGGATTACAGGAAATATAAAGAATCTGCGGATAGGCCTGCACCATTTTTACCGTGTCAGCGTCCAGGCCGCTACGCGGAGGATCGACAAAAATCGTCTCGCACCGGTAGCCTTTCAAATCAATGCCTTTCAGGCGGTTGAACTCGCGTACGCCGTTCATGGCCTGGGTAAACTCTTCCGCCGCCATGCGGATAATTTGCACGTTCTCAATCTGGTTTGCGGCAATATTGTACTGCGCGGCAGCCACTGAAGGTTTTGCAATTTCGGTGGCAAGCACGCGGGTAAAATTGCGCGCCAGCGCCAGCGAAAAGTTGCCGTTGCCGCAGTACAGCTCCAGCAGATCGCCGCCTGAGTCTTTCGTCGCGTCCAGCGCCCACTCCAGCATCTGAATGTTCATCGCGGCGTTAGGCTGGGTAAAGCTGTTCTCAACCTGGCGGTAGACCATCTCTTTACCCGCAACCGGCAGGCGCTCATCGATGTAATCCTGATCGAGTGCGATTTTTGTTTTTGTCGCGCGGCCAATCAGATGGACGTTGAAGCCCTGAGCCCGAAGGCTGTCGCGAAGCGCTTCGGCATGCTCCTTCCACTCATCATCCAGCTTACGATGGTAAAGCAGAGAAACCACGGCCTGGTTGCTGAGCGTGGTCAGATAATCAATCTGGAAGAGTTTATGGCGCAGCGCGCGAGTCTCCCGTACGCCGTCGAGCATCGCAGGCATCAGAGCATTAATCAGGGAGCTTGCAGCCGGGAAGCTGTTTACCCGAATTCGCTGCTTAGTCTGCTGGTCAAACATGATGTGGTAGAGATCGTCCTCGTCATGCCAGATGCGGAATTCGGCACGCATGCGGTAATGGCTGACGGGAGAACGGAACACCTCCGGCGCAGGTGCGGCAAAAGGGGCCATCATGCTTTGCAAGCGGGCAACTTTTTCGGCCAGCTGCGCGTCGTACTGTTCGGTCGGGAGATGTTCGGGGGTCATAAGCGGCTACCTGTTTATGAAGTCAAACTACGCGGCGATTTTAGGGAATAGCCTCGCGATGTCCAGTCTCTTCGTCCACACAACTTCAGCTGGAAGTCTGGACTTCTATAAGGCGATAACTGTAGCATGCGTGCTCCGGCCTCCTGAGAGTTAAAAGGGAACCCAGTGCAAATCTGGGGCTGACGCGCAGCGGTAAGGATAAGCGGGATGAAAGCATACGCAGACACTGCTTATATAAGTGGGAAGTCTTCATCCATATCACGCCTCCAAGCCCGAAGACCTGCCGGAATGACGTCGCAACTGGTATAGCTATCGCGTGCTATCTGCTATGCCTGCGGCATCCTTATTGGAAAGCGGATGCTTATATAAATGATGATAAAAAAAGTTTCGCTGTTTACGGCTCTGTCCGTAACGGCGTTTTCAGGCTGGGCGCAAGACAGCAATTCTGATAATACTCTGGTGGTCACGGCCAACCGTTTCCAGCAGCCGGTTAACACCGTTCTGGCTCCAACCGATGTTGTGACCCGGGACGATATTGACCAATGGCAGGCAAAATCGATTAACGATGTCATGCGTCGGCTGCCGGGGGTTGATATTTCACAGTACGGCGGGCCGGGCCAAAGTTCCTCAATGTTTATCCGCGGCACGAATGCCAGCCATGTTTTAGTCCTGGTTGACGGCGTGCCGATTGCTCGTCCAGGTATCTCTAATACTGCCGATCTCAACCAAATCCCCATCTCTTTAGTGCAGCGTGTGGAATACATTCGCGGTCCTCGCTCGGCGGTTTATGGCTCCGGTGCGATTGGCGGCGTCATTAATATCATCACGCAGGCCGACAGTGAAAAATCGCAGATTAATGCGGGCGTAGGCTCTAAGGGTTATCAGCAATATGACGGCACCGTTCGCCATCGCTTTGGTGACACGGTGGCTACCGTTTCAGGCGCGTATGAGACCAGCAAAGGCTTTAACGTCCAACCGAACTCAACTTATAGCGGCGACAACGATCGCGACGGGTATCGTAGCAAAAGTTACTGGGCTGGCCTTGAGCACAAATTCAGCGAAGAGTTTGACGGCTTCCTGCGTACCTATGGTTATACCAACAACAGTGATTACGATTTGGGTAGCCCGCCGTTTTCACCGGCCTACAGCGCGGATGAGCATCAGCTCTACAATCAGAACTACGATGCGGGGATGCGTTTCCACTCCGGCATTTATTCTTCGCAGCTGCTGGCCAGCTATCAGAAAGTGAAGGACTACAACTACAGCAGCGTATACGGTCGCTATAACGACGGTACCACGCTTGACCGCATGACCCAGACGAATCTTCAGTGGGGCAATAACTTCGCCGTTGGGCAGGGTTCTGTTAGCGCGGGTGTGGACTGGCAGCAGCAGCGCCTGACTTCTTCCGACACGGTGATGTCCGACGAATATAAGCGTGATAACACGGGTCTTTATCTGAGTGGCCAGCAGCAGTTTGGCGATGTGACGCTTGAGGCCTCCGGTCGTGAGGATCACGATGAGCAGTTTGGCTGGCACGGTACCTGGCAGACGGCAGCGGGCTGGGAGTTTGTTGAAGGCTACCGCGCGACGCTTTCCTACGGCACCGGATTCCTGGCTCCGTCTCTTGGGCAGCAGTTTGGCTCCACGCGTTTCGGCATTGCCTCCAACCCGAATCTGAAACCGGAAGAGTCTAAGCAGTGGGAAGCGGGGCTTGAAGGTTTAACCGGCCCGCTGGACTGGCGTCTGTCGGCATACCGCTACAAAATCCAGAACATGATCACCTACTATTCCGACCCGGTGACCTATGAAGGAGCGTATGACAACATCGCTTCGGCCACGATTAAGGGGCTGGAATGGACGGGCAGCGTTGATACCGGCATTTTTACCCACAAGGTGACGTTGCAGTACATCGACCCGCGTAACGATCAGAATGATGAAGTGCTGGCCCGTCGTGCGAAGCGCCAGGCTAAGTATCAGCTCGACTGGACGATGTTCAATGTGAATATGGATGTGGCCTGGCAGTATTACGGCAAACGCTATGACAACAACACCTCTGCTTATAACAACAATCAGCAAATTTTGCCGAGTTACAGCACGGTTGACGTCTCCGCTTCATATCCAGTCACCTCTCACCTGACCGTTCGTGGTAGAATCGCCAACCTGTTTGATAAAGATTATGAGACGGTTTATGGCTATCAAACCCCAGGACGGGAATACTACCTCACTGGCAGCTATACCTTCTGATGCACGCCCAACGGTACTGGTTTTTGATTCCGGTGTCGGTGGGCTTTCAGTTTATAACGAGGTTCGGCAGCTTCTGCCGGACCTGCATTACATCTATGCCTTCGATAACGTCGCTTTCCCCTACGGTGAAAAAAGCGAAGAGTTCATCGTCGAGCGCGTGGTATCGATAGTGACCGCCGTTCAGGAACGCTATCCGCTGGCGCTGGCCATCATCGCCTGTAATACCGCAAGTACGGTCTCTCTCCCTGCGTTACGCGAAAAGTTCGTTTTCCCTGTTGTAGGTGTCGTCCCGGCAATCAAGCCCGCTGCGCGCATGACTGCCAATGGGATCGTTGGCCTGCTTGCTACGCGCGGTACGGTTCGTCGCCCTTATACTCATGAGCTGGTGGCACGCTTTGCGGCAGAGTGCAAAATAGAGATGCTTGGTTCCGCTGAGCTAGTGGAACTGGCAGAAGCTAAGCTGCACGGTGAGCCGGTTTCCCTCGAAGAACTGCGCAAGATCCTGCGCCCGTGGCTGCGTATGAAGGAGCCGCCGGATACTGTCGTCCTGGGATGTACCCACTTCCCTCTATTACAGGAGGAGCTTTTGCAGGTTTTGCCGGAAGGCACGCGTTTGATAGATTCAGGTGCTGCAATTGCCCGCCGTACCGTGTGGCTTTTAGAGCATGAAGCGCCAGAAGCATTATCAGCAGAAGAGAATATTGCGTTTTGTATGGCTTTCACCCAGGAAACCACACAACTGATGCCGGTTTTGCAACGCTATGGCTTCCCTAAGCTCGAAAAACTGGCTGTTTGCAGCGGTTTTGCATAAAAAAGCGACGCTTGAAAAGAAATTGCAAATTAGGGGTTGTCAGCTTCCGAAAAATCCCTATACTGCGCCTCCACTGACACGGCACAACGGCTTACAAACCGGCCCGTCAGTCAGACGAAAGCGAAAATAAACGCTTGACTCTGAAAGAGGAAAGCGTAATATACGCCACCTCGAGTTACCCGGCG
>DASXGN010000005.1:0-107870 GCA_036489025.1 Buttiauxella sp. | reverse complement strand
TGGTGCCGAAGGCCGGAATCGAACCGGCACGCCTCGCGGCGGTTGATTTTGAATCAACTGCGTCTACCGATTTCGCCACTTCGGCACGAAGGGTATGCGGAAAACGTTGTGGATTATACCTGTCGCTCGCCGCCTTGCAAGCTCCGCCCTTCGCTCCCTTCGCTAAGTGCTGAAAAAAACAGCGCATCATCAGTTCCTTGCCAGCCCCGGGTTGCCGGCCGCTCGCTGTTCCGCTTCACAAAACCATCAAATGCCTCTTCACCGTGTTTACATCGCCTTTCATTTGTTATGTGATCCCGTTACAGGTTTAAGTCATCCATCGGTCGCTTTCTGCGAGGCAGGCCGCAACAGGAACATATATGCGTTTTTACCAGGCGGACCCCACGCTTGAGAACTACTGGCGGGGCGTGATTCTTTTTGGAAGAAATGTCGCATCTTATAAATTTGCTCTCGCCCACGCTCTGTACGAGGTGGATAAGTCCGGCAGCGATCTGGTTACGCTCGAACAGCTCGCTTTGCCTTTCAGCCGTCATCTTTGCCAGCACCTGTTGCATGCGCCAAAGCAAATCACCTCCCGTGGCAGCAAGTTTCTTGCGGCCTGTACACAGTTCAATAACGGTGAGATAAGTCAGAGTGAGCTTACGGAAATCACCGTGCGTCTTGGCTTTAATAACGTCATCAATGCCTTTCACAACGTGAATTCCGGCGAGATTGATAAGCGTTTTTTCCTCGACGAACGTAAAGCTAACGGCGGCATTCGGCTGACGGAAAACTTCTATCACCTGGGCGAACGTCAGCAGTATCAGAACCTGGCCTATGAGACGACCGCACGCTGGAATCTGGTTGAACAAGCCTGGTCGATGGGTATTTCCCGTCATCTTCTCAACGTTGAATTCGACGTGAATAATCAGCTGCTCTTCAGCCAGGTCAATGCGCGGCGGGTCAACATCACCAGCTGCCGTGACAGTCTTAACGGCTATCAGAAAGGGCGTTGCTTTTACTGTTATCGCCCCATCAGCCTTAAACCTGGGCATACTGAGCTGGCGGATGTGGATCACTTTATTCCATGGATGGCGCGAGACGTGGTGCCAAACGTCAACGGCGTCTGGAATCTGGTGTTGGCATGTCAATGCTGCAACCGCGGCGAGGCAGGAAAGTCCGCTCGTTTACCTACGGCCAAACTTCTGGCTCGCCTTCACGCCCGCAACGAATACTTTATTCAAAGCAAGCTTCCGCTGCATGAAACTATTGTTAACCAGACCGGTACACGGCCAGACCAGCGCAGGGATTATCTGAACCGAAACTGGAATACTGCCAGGGTTTCTCGTCTGTTCCACACCTGGGAACCACAGGCTGAAGGAGAGGCAACGTTTTAATGACTAACGATTACTACCAGCATAACGCGCAGACTTTTTTCGACGGCACGGTGAACGTTGATATGGCCTCACTCTACGAATCGTTTACCCGCCGTCTCGCTCCCGGCGCACAGGTGCTGGATGCTGGCTGCGGTTCCGGTCGCGATGCGAAGGCATTCCGTGAGATGGGTTATCAGGTTGACGCCTTCGACGCCTCGTCCGAGATGGTTGCTCTTGCGCGGCAGCATTCTGGCCTGCCCATAAAGCAAATGACGTTTGCAGATGTCTCTGCCAGACAAAAATACGACGGCATTTGGTGCTGCGCTTCGCTGCTTCACGTGCCAGCCCTTGAACTCCCAAACGTTATGCAGAAGCTGGCGGAGGCGCTCAGGCCCGGCGGCGTCTGGTACCTTTCTTTTAAGTATGGCGATGCAGAGCGTGAAAAGGATGGGCGTCGGTTTACTGATTTGGACGAAGATAGCCTTGGGGCTTTGCTTGAGTACCTGTCGGGAATAGAAATTACCGAGCTTTGGACGACCAGGGATAAGCGTCCCGGGCGGGATGAGATTTGGTTGAACGCGGTGCTACGCAAGAAATAATTGCGCACTCACCCTAACCTCCTCCAGAAGAAAAAATTCACCGAGCTGCAATGCTCCTCCCACCCAAAAAGCACATCTCGCACACCTCCCTCCCGCCGCGCATGCTCTACACTTCCTGACTGAACCAACACTAAGGAAATCGCATGTCTATTATAAAAAGTTACGCGGCACCGCAGGCCGGTGCAGAGCTGGAGCTTCAGGATATCGACGCGGGCGAGCTGCTGCCAGAGGACGTTGAAGTCAAGGTGGAATACTGCGGTATCTGCCATTCCGACCTGTCGATGATCGACAATGAATGGGGCTTTTCCCAGTATCCGCTAGTGCCGGGCCACGAAGTAATTGGCCGCGTACACGCGCTGGGGAGTGCGGCGCAAAACAAAGGCCTGAAGGTTGGGCAGCGCGTGGGCATTGGCTGGACGGCGCGCAGCTGCGGCCACTGCGATGCCTGTATCAGCGGCAGCCAGGTCAACTGCCAGGAAGGCAGCGTGGCGACCATCATAAACCGCGGCGGCTTTGCCGATAAGATCCGTGCGGACTGGCAGTGGGCGATTCCTCTGCCAGAAGAGATGGATATCGAATCCGCCGGGCCGCTGCTGTGCGGCGGCATCACGGTGTTTAAACCGCTGCTGATGCACCATGTGACCGCCACCAGCCGTGTGGGCGTGATTGGCATCGGCGGGCTGGGGCATATCGCCATCAAGCTGCTGCACGCCATGGGCTGCGAGGTGACGGCGTTCAGCTCAAATCCGTCGAAAGAGCAGGAAATCCTTAAGATGGGCGCGGATAAGGTCGTTAACAGCCGCGATCCGCAAGCGCTGACCGCGCTCGCCGGGCAGTTCGATCTGATCATCAACACCGTCAACGTCGATTTAGACTGGCTGCCGTACTTCGAAGCGCTGGCCTACGGCGGTAAGTTCCACACCGTCGGCGCGGTGATGAAGCCGTTCTCCGTCCCGGCGTTCAAGCTGATTGCCGGCGACCGCAGCATCACCGGTTCCGCAACGGGCTCCCCGCACGAGCTGCGCACGCTGATGAAGCTGGCCGGGCGAGCGAAGGTGACCCCGCAAATCGAGCTGTTCCCGATGTCGAAAATTAACGAGGCTATCCAGCACGTTCGCGACGGTAAGGCCCGTTACCGCGTGGTGGTGAAGGCTGATTTTTGATGTAAAAAAGGCTCCTCGCTGAGGAGCCTTATGTTACTGACAAAGAAGGAAAAAGCGTGGTTTTTCCTTCTTTGTGGTGAAAGGCATCTGAAGGCGCTGCGCTTATCCAACCTATGCTTTAGATTTCACCAGATTCGCAAAGACCTCTGCCACGGCAACCGCACCGGGATCTTTCACCCCTTCCAGGCTATCGCTGTTCACGTATGACGAACGGCCCGCGTTGGCTTTCTGCATCTTCGCCGTAGCGTCTGCGCCTTCTCCTGCGGCCCTGGCTGCGGACGGCAGGTCCTGATCCCTTAATGCTTCCAGCGCCGGTTGCAGCGCATCTATCAGCGTTCTGTCGCCGAGATCCGCGCCTCCGTAGCGTTTCATTTGCTCAAGGCCGAACAGTAGCGCCTCCGCGAGGGGCTTTTTCTCGCCAACTTTTTGCCCGGCGGCGGTAAAGAGGATGGACATCAGCACGCCGCTGGAGCCGCCCATCACCGTCGCCAGCCTGTCGCCCACCAGCTCCAGCAGCGCCGCCGCGTCGTTCAGCGGCAGCTTGCCTTTATCATTCAGATGCGCGATATCCCTCGCGCCTTCGGCAAAGGTAGAGCCGGTGTCGCCATCGCCCACCTTCGCGTCCAGCGCGTTCAGGTGGTTTTCCTGCTCGATAAGCGTTTTGGTCACGCTTGCCACCAGCGCTTTGACGGTGGCGTTGTCAGACGGGGTTATTTCCACATCGCGACGGAGCAGGCTGTGTTTTTGCGTTGGCATTGCACGATGCCTCACCATCGGCTGCCAGCCCGCGGTTTCCACATCGGCCTCCAGCGCTTTGATAAAGCTGTCACTCAGGGCGATAGCCGAAAGAGAGAAGCCTTTCATATCCAGCGCGCTCACCAGCGGCGCGGGGCCAATCAGGTAGGCGAGCTGCTCTTTTATCTCTGAATGCGTCAGCTCGCGGGTCAGCAGCGCCATCTCCAGCGACGAAACGCCGCCGAGGTTGTTAATCAGCACCGCCAGCTTCGCCTCGCCGCCGGTTTTTTTACGCAGATGTTTAACCAGCGTAGCGATAATATCTTTGCTGTTTTGCGTGTCGAGCGTGCTGGCTCCCGGCTCGCCGTGGATACCCAGCCCTAGCTCAACGTGGCCGCCTTTGATGCGTCCCTGCTCGTCATCGCTGCCCGGCAGGTTACAGGTCTGCATCGCCACGCCCATGCTGGCAACGCTGTCACAGGCCTGCTGCGCGATGGCTTTCACGTCGCTCAGCGATTTGCCCTGCTCGGCGGCGAAGCCCGCAATTTTATGCACCAGCGCCGTCCCGGCGATGCCGCGCGGCTGCTTGTTATCCGGCAATGAAATGTCATCGCCGACGATCACCATCTCTACCTTCAGGCCGTGCTTTTTGGCTTTTTCCGCCGCCAGGCCAAAGTTCAGGCGGTCGCCGGTGTAGTTTTTGACGATCAGCAGGCAGCCCCGGTCGCCGGTTACCGCCACAATAGCGTTCAGCACCGCGTCCACGCTTGGCGAGGCGAACAGATCGCCACATACGGCGGCAGTGAGCATACCTTTACCCACAAAGCCCACGTGTGCAGGTTCATGCCCCGAGCCGCCTCCGGAAATGATGGCGACTTTACTTTTATCCCAGTCGTTGCGGACGACAACGCGAATGGCAGGGTCAATTTCAAGGCGCGTCAGATTGCGGTAGCGCGAGCTGATAATAACGCCTTCGATGGCATCGTTGACCAGCTGTTTTCGATCGTTATAGAAGAATCTGGACATAGGTTCCTTCATTTCTGAAAAACGTCTGCAAAGCATAGTTCTTACTTCGAGAGATGCCGCAAACATGGGAATATGCTGATGATCTAATCTATCCGATTGCTATGCTTATGGAAAAGGACCTAAGGGAAACGACAATGACCTCGCCACTGCTGATTGCCAGAACCACAGAATTAGAACTCAACCTGCTGCCCAATATGGCCAACCGCCACGGTCTGATCACCGGCGCAACGGGCACGGGCAAAACCGTTACCTTACAGAAGCTGGCGGAATCTTTCTCTGAAATCGGCGTGCCGGTGTTTATGGCCGACGTGAAGGGCGATCTCACCGGCGTAGCGGCAGAAGGCAGCGAGTCAGAAAAGCTGCTCGCCAGGCTGCAAAAAATCGGCGTTACAGACTGGTCACCGCACGGCAATCCGGTTGTGCTGTGGGATATCTTTGGCGAGAAAGGCCACCCGGTGCGCGCCACCGTGTCAGACCTTGGGCCGCTGCTGCTTTCCCGGCTGCTAAATCTCAACGAGGTGCAGTCCGGCGTGCTGCAAATCATCTTCCGTATTGCCGACGACCAGGGTCTGCTGCTGCTCGATTTTAAAGATCTGCGCGCCGCTACTCAGTACATCGGCGATAACGCGAAATCCTTCCAGAACCAGTATGGCAATATCAGCAGCGCCTCCGTAGGCGCCATTCAGCGCGGGCTGCTTCAGCTTGAACAGCAGGGCGCGGAGTACTTCTTCGGCGAGCCAATGCTGGATATCAAAGACTGGATGCGCACCGACGCAGACGGCAAGGGCGTCATTAACATCCTCTCGGCGGAGAAGCTTTACCAGATGCCGAAGCTGTACGCCGCCAGCCTGCTGTGGATGCTGTCCGAAGTTTACGAGCAGCTGCCGGAAGCGGGCGATCTCGACAAACCTAAGCTGGTGTTCTTCTTCGACGAGGCGCACCTGCTGTTCAACGATGCCCCGCAGGTGCTGCTGGATAAAATCGAGCAGGTGATCCGCCTGATCCGCTCCAAGGGCGTTGGCGTGTACTTTGTTTCACAGAATCCGTCGGATATTCCGGACACCGTGCTGGGCCAGCTGGGCAACCGCGTTCAGCATGCGCTACGCGCCTTTACGCCAAAAGATCAGAAGGCGGTAAAAGCGGCGGCGCAGACCATGCGCGCTAATCCGGCTTTTGATACCGAAAAGGCCATTCAGGAGCTGGGCACCGGCGAAGCGCTGATCTCATTCCTTGACGAGAAAGGCAGCCCAACGGTGGTGGAGCGTGCCATGGTGATCGCCCCCTGCTCGCGGATGGGACCCGTGACCGACGATGAGCGCAACGGCCTGCTGAACCACTCCCCGCTGTACGGCAAATACGACGAAGCGATAGATCGCGAATCAGCCTACGAAAAGCTGCAAAAAGGCGTGCAGGCGGCGGGCGAAGCGCAGGAAGCTCCGCCAGCCAAAGGCGGTGCGGTCGCGGTGGACGACGGCATTTTGGGCGGCCTGAAAGATATTCTGTTCGGCACTACCGGGCCACGCGGCGGCAAAAAAGACGGCGTAGTGCAGACGATGGCGAAAAGCGCCGCGCGTCAGGTGACGAACCAGATCATCCGCGGCGTGCTCGGCAGCATAATGGGCGGGCGCAAGCGCTAACTTATCCTCACCCCCCTCTTCCTGAAAAGGGAGAGGGGGAAACCTAAGGCCCTTTCACCAGCCTGCTCCCTCCGTTTCGATCTTTTCTGGCAACTGTCGAAACTGCCCCCTCAACCCGCAGTGAGATAAGGCCCAGGATGAGAGGCAAGGAACCGTTCTTTGAATCTCGTCACAATCGCTTCATCTCCATTATCCCTTTTCGCTTTATGTAGCTAAATTGTTAACTCATCCGACCACATAACTATTATAAATTTCCAGGAAGAGAATATGAGCTATCCGTCGCTGTTCGCCCCACTCGATCTTGGCTTTACCACCCTGAAAAACCGCGTGCTGATGGGTTCGATGCACACTGGTCTGGAGGAGCATCCGGACGGCGCCGAGCGGCTGGCGGCGTTCTATGCCGAACGCGCCCGTCACGGCGTGGCGCTGATTGTTACCGGTGGCGTGGCCCCCTCTCCTTCCGGCGTTGGCGTCGAAAGCGGTGCGGTGTTAAACGATGCCTGCCAGCTTCCGCACCATCAGGTTGTGACTGAGGCAGTGCATCGCGAAGGCGGCAAAATCGTGCTGCAAATCCTGCACACCGGCCGCTACAGCTATCAGCCCAATCCGGTTGCCCCTTCGGCGATTCAGGCCCCCATCAACCGTTTTAAGCCTCACGCGCTCACTCACGGTGAAATCTTGACGCTGATTGAGGACTTCGGCCAGTGTGCGAGCCTCGCTAAACAGGCAGGCTACGACGGCGTGGAAGTTATGGGCTCCGAAGGCTACCTGATTAACCAGTTTTTAGCCGCCCGCACCAATCAGCGCGACGATGAATGGGGCGGCGACTACGCCCGCCGCATGCGTTTTGCCGTCGAAGTTGTTCGCTCCGTGCGAGAAAAAGTCGGGCAGGATTTTATTATTATCTACCGGCTGTCGCTGCTCGATCTGGTGGACGGTGGCGGCACGTTTGACGAAGCGGTGCAGCTCGCCAGGGCGGTTGAAGCTGCCGGGGCCACGCTTATCAACACCGGGATTGGCTGGCACGAAGCGCGTATTCCGACCATCGCCACGCCCGTTCCTCGCGGCGCTTTTAGCTGGGTGACGCGCAAGCTAAAAGGCCTGGTTTCGATCCCGCTGGTCACCACCAACCGCATCAACGATCCGAAGACCGCCGAGGCGATCCTCGCCGGCGGCGATGCGGATATGGTCTCGATGGCGCGTCCGTTCCTCGCCGATGCAGAGCTGGTTTCCAAGGCGGCACAGGGCCGGGAAGACGAAATTAATACCTGTATCGGCTGCAACCAGGCCTGCCTCGATCAGATCTTTATGGGCAAGGTCACCTCCTGCCTGGTGAACCCGCGAGCCTGCCATGAAACTAAAATGCCGATTGTGCCTGCACCGCGGCGCAAAAATCTGGCGGTGGTTGGCGCAGGCCCCGCCGGGCTGGCGTTTGCCGTTAACGCGGCGGCACGCGGGCATCAGGTCACGCTCTTCGACGCGGCGGCGGAAATCGGCGGCCAGTTTAATATCGCCAAACAGATCCCCGGCAAAGAGGAGTTCTACGAAACTCTGCGCTATTACCGCCGCATGCTGCGCCTGACCGGCGTAGAAATTCGTCTGAATCAATACGTCACCGCCCCCATGCTGGACGACTACGAAGAAGTGATTCTCGCCTGCGGCATTGAGCCGCGCATGCCGCTAATTGACGGCATTATGCACCCGAAAGTGCTTAGCTACGTCGACGTGCTGCGCGATAAAGCCCCCGTCGGCGATCGCGTGGCGATTATTGGCGCGGGCGGAATTGGCTTTGATGCGGCGATGTACCTCAGCCAGCAGGGTGAATCCACCAGCCAAAACATCGCCGAGTTCTGCGTGGAATGGGGAATTGATACCAGCCTGCAGCACGCGGGCGGCCTGCGCCCTGAAGGCATACATTTGACGAAAAGCCCGCGGCAGATTGTGATGCTGCAACGTAAAGCCAGCAAGCCGGGCGATGGCCTGGGCAAAACGACGGGCTGGATCCATCGCACCACGCTGCTGGCTCGCGGCGTAAAAATGCTGGCGGGCGTGAGCTACGAACGCATCGATGACGAGGGGTTACACATCACCGTGGGCGGAGAGCCGCAAACGCTGGCGGTGGATAACGTGATTATCTGCGCGGGGCAGGATCCGCGTCGCGAGCTGGCTGAGCCTTTACGGGAGCTGGGGAAAAAGCTGCATCTGATTGGCGGGGCGGACGTGGCGATGGAGCTGGATGCCCGACGCGCGATTGCGCAGGGCACCCGTTTAGCGCTGGAAATTTAGCGGCGGCGGCCTAACTTCACCGCTTTAAGCACCACGAACTTGGTGTTCGATGCCACGGTATCGCAGTTGCCGAAGATTTTCTTCAGCTTGCGGAAGTAGTCCAGGTGGCGGTTAGCCACGATGTACAGCGCGCCGTTGTTCACAAGGCAGCGGCGCGCGTGGTGGAACATCTCCCACGCAACCTGGTCGGTCAGCGCGTGCTGCTGATGGAACGGCGGGTTGCACAGAATGGTGTCGAAGCGGTAAGGCTCCACCCCGGACAGCGCGTTGTTAATCATAAACTCGCAGCGGTCCAGATTTTCCGGCATGTTCATTTCCACGTTCAGGCGGCTGGACGCTACCGCCATCGGCGACTCGTCGACAAACACCACTTTCGCGTCCGGGTTTTGCTCCAGCAGGTGCAGACCCACCACGCCGTTGCCGCAGCCTAAATCAACGATTTCGCCTTCCAGGCCGGTCGGCAGGTTTTCAATAAAGAAGCGTGCGCCAATATCCAGGCCCGTGCGGGAGAAGACGTTCGCGTGGTTATGGATGGTCCACGGCGTGCCTTCCAGCTTCCAGTTCAGCGTTTCCGGCGCGTCTTTCAGCTCGGGTTTAGTAAAGGTGCCGTTAATCAGGCGGGCTTTTTTCCACGCCAGCGTGGTGGTGGTCGGCCCGAGGATTTTTTCGAACAGCTCCAGCGTGGAATTGTGGATATCGCGGGCTTTTGCACCGGCGATAATACGCGTTTCAGGCGTCACCACGTTACGCAGGGCGCGAAGCTGCTGCTCCAGCAGAGCCAGCGTTTTCGGTATTTTAATCAGTACGATAGCCGGGGCTTCCGGGTATTTTGCCGTGCTGTCGAGGAAGGTCACGCTGGATTCAATAATGTCGTTATTGCTCAGGTTCTGGCGGGTAGCCAGCTCGCTGAGGTAGGAATCGCTGATGCTGTACGGCTTGTGCTCGGCCAGCACGCAGGCAAGCGTACCGAAGGTATCGTTGAAAATCAGGACCGGGCCGCTGATTTCAGTTCCGTCCAGCTGTTGCAGCAGATAGTCATCCGCCGCTTCCCACGCCTGTAGCGGGTTGACGTCGTCCGTTTCCGGGAAACGTTTTAGTGTCAGTGAACGGAAACCGTTGTCTAATTGGCTCATCGGCCCTCCAGGATGGTAAAATTTTGGCGTTATCCCCAAATGGGGGCGTGAGTATACCCTTTTTTCCTTCAACCTGAGACAAGCATGAGCGAACTGATTTACCTGAGCGGCTACCCCGAACATTTGCTGGCTCAGGTTCGCACGCTGATAGCCGAGCAGCGGCTGGGCGAAGTCCTGCAAAAACGCTATCCGCAAAACCACAATATCGCCACCGATAAGGCGCTGTATGCCTATACGCAGGATTTAAAAAGCCAGTTCCTGCGCAATGCGCCGCCCATTAACAAAGTCGCCTGGGACAACAAGATTCACGTGCTGAATAACGCGCTGGGTCTGCACACCGCCATTTCTCGCGTGCAGGGCGGCAAGCTTAAGGCGAAGGCGGAGATTCGCGTGGCGACGGTGTTTCGCTCCGCGCCCGAGGCTTTTCTGCGCATGATCGTGGTGCACGAGCTGGCACACCTGAAAGAAAAGGATCACAACAAGGCGTTTTACTCGCTGTGCTGCCATATGGAACCGCAGTATCACCAGCTTGAGTTTGATACGCGCCTGTGGCTAACGCAGCTGGCGCTAAAAGGCTCGGCCTGATCGTATTTTGCGACTTCGCCCGTTGCCGATCTGCCCGGCGATTGTGATAGGCTGAAATGATTATTCGCCTTCCGGAGATTGACCCCGTTTATGATACGTATCGCCGTGGTTGGAACTAACTGGATCACCCGTCAGTTCGTCGATGCCGCCCACGAAAGTGGCCATTTTAAACTTACCGCGGTTTACTCCCGCACCCTTGAGCAGGCGCAGACGTTCGCCAATGACTATCCGGTTGAGCATCTCTTTACCGACCTGAAGGCGATGGCCGAAAGCGACGCGATTGACGCGGTGTATATAGCCAGCCCAAATGCCCTGCACGCGCCGCAAAGCATGCTGTTTTTGAGCCATAAAAAGCACGTCATCTGCGAAAAGCCGCTCGCCTCCAACATTCGTGAAGTCGAAGCCGCGATCGCCTGCGCTCGCGAGAATCAGGTGGTGCTGTTCGAGGCGTTCAAAACGGCGAGCCTGCCGAATTTTATCGCCCTGCAACAGGCGCTGCCGAAGGTGGGTAAAATCCGCAAGGTGCTGCTCAACTACTGCCAGTATTCCTCCCGCTACCAGCGCTACCTGGACGGCGAGAACCCCAATACCTTTAATCCGGCCTGGTCCAACGGTTCGATTATGGACATCGGGTTCTACACCCTGGCGTCTGCCGTGGCGCTGTGGGGCCAGCCGCATTCCGTAAGTGCTACCGCCAGCCTGCTGGAAAGCGGCGTGGACGCGCACGGCTCTGTGCAGATGAACTACGGCGACTTCGACGTCAATCTGCTGCATTCGAAGGTCAGCGATTCAACGATTCCAAGCGAAATCCAGGGCGAAGCAGGATCGCTGGTCATCGAGAAGATCTCCGAGTGCCAGCGAATTACCTTCATTCCGCGCGGCGGCAAACCGCAGGATCTCTCCCGGACGCAGCATATCAATACTATGCTTTATGAGGCCGAAACCTTCGCACGTCTGGTGGCCGATAATGAAGTTAATCATCCGGGCCTGGTGACTTCACGCATTACTTCCGCGCTGGCAACAGAGATCCGTGCGCAGACGGGCGTGAAATTCCCTGCGGACGACGTCCCGCAATCCTTACCGGCGTAAAGCTGTGTAAGGGCAGGTAACAGAATATTGACCGTATGAGTAAGTCGTAATATTTTGTTGCCTGCAAAGGGGAGTAACTTCATTGCCGGTTAATCGTCATTACGGTGCGAGAGCACCCGGTTACCGGGCAATGCGAATGGTTTTTTACCTAAAAAACTATTCCGCGTTGTAAGTGAGACCTTGCCGGAAGGCGAGGTCAATTAACTTGCAGCGAGCTTAAGCGGCTGGCGTCTTCCGACGTTGGCCGTTTTTGTTTTTGAAGGAATCTCTCTTATGAATAGTGTCGGCACTCCATTACTGTGGGGCGGTTTCGCCGTCATCGTCGTCATCATGCTCGCCATCGACCTCCTGCTTCAGGGGCGCAAAGGCTCGCACACCATGTCCATGAAGCAGGCTGCCGCCTGGTCTATGGTCTGGGTTACCCTCTCACTGCTGTTTAACGCAGCTTTCTGGTGGTATCTCACCGGCACCTCCGGCCGCGAAGTGGCGGACACCCAGGCGCTCGCCTTCCTTACCGGCTATCTGATTGAAAAAGCCCTGGCGGTGGATAACGTCTTCGTCTGGCTGATGCTGTTTAGCTACTTCTCCGTACCTGCTGCTTTGCAGCGCCGCGTGCTGGTTTACGGCGTGCTGGGCGCGATCGTGCTGCGTACGGTGATGATCTTTGCCGGAAGCTGGCTGATTACCCAGTTCGAGTGGCTGCTGTACGTGTTTGGCGCGTTCCTGCTGTTCACCGGTATCAAGATGGCACTGGCGAAAGAGGACGAAGGCGGAATTGGCGACAAGCCGCTGGTCCGCTGGCTGCGTGGCCATTTGCGTATGACGGATAAAATCGAAGGCGAGCACTTCTTCGTGCGTAAAAACGGGCTGCTGTTTGCCACCCCGCTGCTGCTGGTGCTGATACTGGTTGAGCTGAGCGACGTTATTTTCGCGGTCGACAGCATCCCGGCCATTTTCGCGGTGACCACCGACCCGTTTATCGTACTGACGTCTAACCTGTTCGCGATCCTCGGCCTGCGCGCGATGTACTTCCTGCTGGCGGGCGTGGCAGAGCGCTTCTCAATGCTGAAGTACGGCCTGTCGGTGATTCTGGTGTTTATCGGCGTGAAAATGCTGATCGTCGATTTCTACCATATCCCGATCGCAATTTCGCTGGGCGTGGTTGGCGGTATTCTGGCTCTGACGCTGGTGATAAACGCCGTGGTCAACGCCCGTAACGACCGAAAGAACCTGGCGAAGTAAT
The DNA here is from genome assembly GCA_036489025.1 of Buttiauxella sp. Lineage (GTDB taxonomy): Bacteria > Pseudomonadota > Gammaproteobacteria > Enterobacterales > Enterobacteriaceae > Dryocola. The sequence continues at coordinate 95,019 of DASXGN010000005.1, read as the reverse complement.
TCCTGACCAGCATTGTCTGGCCCGGCGGATGGGCTTCACGCCATCCGCCGGGGCGGCAATCTGTCGACAATGTCACAATACTGTTAATGAATGGTTATAAAACCTGGGTATCCACTAAATATTTAGTCATTAACGCTTCCTGCCTCGCCGCTTTTCCCTATACTCGACCGGGCAAACACATTTTCTTACATCCGGTCATTTAAAGTACCTCAGAGTACCGACGCGGGATGGGACAACAGAAATAACAGGAAGGTAACGAATGGCTACACACTCTCCGGGACTGATGAAGCGCCTGGCGCAAGGAAGTCTGGTAAAACAAATTCTCATTGGTCTGGTGCTGGGCATCGCACTTGCGCTAGTTTCCAAACCCGCCGCGATGGCAACGGGCATATTAGGCACGCTGTTTGTTGGCGCACTGAAAGCCGTGGCTCCGGTACTGGTTCTGATGCTGGTGATGGCGTCCATTGCTAACCATCAGCACGGGCAGAAAACCAGCATTCGCCCGATTTTATTCCTTTATCTTTTGGGCACCTTCTCTGCGGCGCTGACCGCCGTGGTGATAAGCTTTGCCTTTCCTTCCTCACTTCATTTAGTGACCGGTGCCACCGGCATCACGCCGCCTTCAGGCATCGTTGAAGTCCTGCGCGGCCTGCTGATGAGCATGGTTTCGAACCCTGTTGAGGCGCTACTCAACGCGAACTATATCGGCATTCTGGTGTGGGCCGTAGGCCTTGGCTTTGCGCTGCGCCACGGGAATGAATCGACAAAGAATCTGATTAATGACGTCTCCAACGCGGTGACGTTTATTGTGAGAGTGGTGATTCGCTTTGCGCCAATCGGTATTTTTGGCCTGGTCGCCTCCACGCTCGCCACCACCGGCTTCTCAACCCTGTGGAGCTATGCCCAGCTGCTGCTGGTGCTGGTTGGCTGTATGTTTGGCGTGGCGCTGGTCATCAACCCGCTGCTGGTCTGGTACAAAATTCGTCGTAACCCGTACCCGCTGGTCTTTGCCTGCCTGCGTGAGAGCGGCGTGACGGCTTTCTTCACGCGCAGCTCGGCGGCCAACATTCCGGTGAATATGGCGCTGTGTGAAAAGCTGAATCTGGATCGCGACACCTATTCCGTTTCTATTCCGCTGGGCGCCACCATCAATATGGCCGGTGCGGCAATCACTATTACCGTGCTGACTCTGGCAGCCGTTCACACTCTGGGCGTGCCGGTAGATTTACCTACGGCCCTGCTGTTGAGCGTGGTGGCATCGCTGTGCGCCTGCGGCGCTTCCGGCGTGGCGGGTGGTTCGCTGCTGTTGATTCCGCTGGCGTGCGGCATGTTTGGCATTCCGAATGAAATTGCCATGCAGGTCGTTGCGGTAGGCTTCATCATTGGCGTGCTACAGGACTCCTGCGAAACCGCGCTGAACTCTTCGACGGATGTGCTGTTCACCGCGGCGGCGTGTCAGGCTGATGATGCTCGTCTGGCTAGCAACAGCCCGCTTAAGAGCTAATTCTTGCTTTCCCCGCTGGCGACAGCGGGGAATTTTTAGCTTTCCTTTACAGCGTCACTCCACTCTTAAAGATAGCCAGCTCGCGGAAGTCATTGCGTTCGTTGCAGGTTTTCTTGCCGTTCGCAATTTCGACAATCTCATCAATAAACTGGGTTAACAGCGCGGGCATATTGCTGCCGTGCAGCAGCCGCCCGGCGTCAAAATCAATCCAGTGTGGTTTCTTCGCCGCCAGCTCGCTGTTGGTGGCGATTTTTACCGTCGGCACAAATCCGCCGTACGGCGTGCCGCGCCCGGTGCTGAACAGCACCATATGACAGCCCGCTCCCGCCAGCGCGCTGGTAGCAACGGCGTCGTTGCCCGGCGCGCTTAACAGGTTCAGCCCTGGCGTTTTCAACCTTTCACCGTAGCGCAGCACGTCCACCACCTCGCTCTCCCCGGCCTTTTGCGTACAGCCGAGCGACTTTTCTTCCAGCGTGGTGATACCGCCCGCTTTGTTGCCCGGCGACGGATTTTCGTAGATTGGCTGACCGTGGGCGATGAAATACTGTTTGAAGTCGTTAACCATGGCGACAGTTTTATCGAAGGTCGCTTCATCGCGGCAGTGGCTCATCAGAATGCGTTCCGCGCCAAACATTTCCGGCACTTCGGTCAGCACGGTTGTGCCGCCGTTCGCCACCATGTAGTCAGAGAAACGGCCGAGCATCGGGTTAGCCGTGATCCCGGACAGGCCGTCCGAGCCGCCGCATTCCAGCCCGAACTTCAGCTCGCTGAGTTTGCCCGGCTGGCGCTTATCGTGGCGCATCACCTCGTAAAGTTCCTGCAGCTGTTCCAGCCCTGCTTCCACCTCGTCGTCCTGCTGCTGGCACACCATAAAATGCACGCGGTCGGGATCGTATTCGCCCAGCGTTTCGCGGAAGGCGTTAACCTGGTTGTTTTCACAGCCCAGGCCGATCACCAGCACCGCCCCCGCGTTCGGGTGGTGCACCATATTTTGCAGCATGGTGCGGGTATTGAGGTGATCCTCGCCGAGCTGCGAGCAGCCAAACGGATGGCTGAACAGGAACACGCCGTCAATATCTTCAGCGTCGCCGTTCTGCTTGAGAAAGCGGTTCTGAATCTGGCGCGCAATTCCGTTCACGCAGCCGACCGTCGGCAGGATCCACAGCTCGTTACGCACGCCAACCGCGCCGTTGCTGCGGCGGTAAACGTTGACGTCACGATCCGCCGCCTGCCCGGCCAGCGCCTGAATATCAGGCTGATAGCGATACTCGTCCAGGTCGCTCAGGTTCGTCCTCGCGTTGTGCGAGTGGATGTGCTCGCCGGATTCAATCCCCGCCAGGGCATGACCAATCGGCCGGCCATATTTGATGATGTTTTCCCCCTGTGCGATGGCGCGCAGAGCGAATTTATGGCCGCGAGCTACCGGCTGACGCAGGGTAATTTCTGCGCCTTCCACGGCAACGACTTCGCCTTCTGCCAGGTCCACTAACGCGACGGCGACGTTGTCCTGCGAATGGATCTTGATGTATTGCATATCAACCTCGAAGCGCAACTTAGTTCAGTTCAATGCCGAAATAATCACGGGCATTGTTAAAGCAGATGTTTTGCACCATTTCGCCCAGCAGCCTGATGTCGGCCGGCGCTTCCCCTGCGGTAACCCAGCGGCCAATCATCTGACAAAGGATGCGGCGGAAATATTCGTGGCGCGTGTAGGACAGGAAGCTGCGGCTGTCGGTCAGCATCCCCACGAAGCGGCTCAGCAGGCCGAGCTGCGCCAGCTGGGTCATCTGACGTTCCATACCGTCTTTCTGGTCGTTGAACCACCAGCCGGAGCCAAACTGCATTTTCCCCGGCATCCCTTCACCCTGGAAGTTGCCCACCATAGTGCCGATGACTTCGTTATCGCGCGGGTTCAGGCAGTAGAGAATGGTTTTTGGCAGCTCGTTGTTTTCGTTCTGTTTGCTGAGCAGGCGCGAGAGCTCAATGGCCATAGGACGGTCGTTGATGGAGTCGAACCCGACGTCCGCACCCAGCAGCTTAAACTGGCGCTGATTGTTATTGCGCAGCGCACCGATGTGGTACTGCTGCACCCAGCCGCGGCGGCTGTACTGCGCGCCCAGCCAGACCAGAACCGCCGTTTTAAACTGCGCTACCTGATGCTCGCTCAGCTCGTTACCCGCCAGGCGGCTAGCCAGAATGCCGTCCAGCGTGACGTCGTCCGCTTCCGCAAACAGCACCACGTCCAGCGCGTGGTCCGACACTTTGCAACCGTGGGCGGCGAAGTGATCGAGGCGTTTGCTCAGCGCGCTTTGCAGATCGCTAAAGCGACGGATATCAGTGTCCGACACTTCGGCCAGCTTGCCGATGTACTCCGCAAAGGTCGGCTGTTCGATATTGAACGCCTTATCCGGACGCCAGCTCGGCAGCACTTTGATGTCGAAACCGTCCTGCGCAACCTGATGGTGATAGCGCAGATCGTCCACCGGATCGTCCGTGGTGCCGACCATTTTGACGTTCATCTGCTTCATGATGCCGCGGGCCGTGAAGGCGTCCTGCGCCAGCAGGTCGTTACATTCGTTCCAGATTTCATCCGCCGTTGTCGGGGAAAGCAGCTTGCCGGTAATACCAAACGGGCGACGCAGCTCGAGGTGAGTCCAGTGGTAGAGCGGGTTGCCGATGGTGTGCGGCACGGTTGCAGCCCAGGCATCAAACTTTTCGCGGTCGCTCGCATCGCCGGTACACAGGCGTTCGGCTACACCGTTGGTACGCATCGCACGCCATTTATAGTGGTCACCTTTCAACCAGATGTCATACAGGTTTTTAAAGCGGTAATTCTCCGCAACCTGCTGCGGTGGCAGGTGGCAGTGATAGTCGAAGATCGGCTGATCCTTCGCGTATTCGTGGTAGAGACGGCGAGCAAATTCGGTATCGAGAAGAAAATCTTCAGTCATAAACTGGTTCATTGTGGGTATTCCTCAATCACAGAGCAGGTCGATGCTTGCGCATAATGCAGATAAAGTTATCACACCAATTTAATCCAACGGAGCAGATTTTTGCGTTCCTCGTCACAAAAACCACACGTTTATTGTTAATACTCTGTTTAAAATCCGTCCTGAGCCCGCGCCAATACTGGCCTGCAAGCCGCTACCCCTTTGGGATGAGCTGAAAAACGCTTTTGTGATGTCACTCAACTTTTAAAGCTGTATGACAAGTTATCTTGCAGCCGTCGTCATGCCTCTCACTACGGACAGCTTCAGACGCTGGCAGCAAAAGCCGCGCACGACGGGACGGACACCGGGTTTGCCGAAGGCAATTTCTTATATGGCAAGGTACGGGACTTATCGGGTAATACCCCCGGCATGAACCCCTTAAACAGAACTAACGCTCAGGCACTGGCCTGACGTACAGCCGCCGGGCGCGGCTGTTTAAAAGACGGGATGAGGTTCGAAATGCGAAAAATTAAAGGCTTGCGCTGGTACATGATCGCGCTGGTCACGGTGGGGACGGTGCTGGGTTATCTGACTCGAAATACCGTTGCCGCTGCGGCACCTACGCTGATGCAAGAGCTGCATATTTCCACTCAGCAATATTCCTATATTATCGCGGCCTATTCGGCCTGCTATACCATCATGCAGCCCGTGGCGGGCTATCTGTTGGATATCCTCGGCACCAAAATTGGCTATGCCTTCTTCGCCATCGCTTGGGCGATTTTCTGCGGCGCAACCGCACTGGCAGGAAGCTGGGGCGGGCTGGCCGTTGCGCGCGGCGCAGTGGGCGCGGCGGAAGCCGCAATGATCCCTGCGGGCCTGAAAGCCAGCAGCGAATGGTTCCCGGCGAAAGAACGCTCCATCGCCGTGGGCTACTTCAACGTCGGCTCTTCCATCGGCGCGATGATTGCTCCGCCGCTGGTGGTGTGGGCCATTCTGATGCACAGCTGGCAGATGGCGTTCGTGATTTCCGGCGTGCTGAGCTTCGCCTGGGCCATGGCCTGGCTGTTCCTTTACAAGCACCCGCGCGACCAGAAAAAGCTCACCGAAGAAGAGCGCGAGTACATCATCGGCGGTCAGGAAGCCCATCACCAGACCAACAACAGCAAGAAGATGTCCGCCTGGCAGATTGTGCAAAACCGCCAGTTCTGGGGGATCGCCCTGCCGCGCTTCCTGGCTGAACCGGCCTGGGGGACTTTCAACGCCTGGATCCCGCTGTTTATGTTTAAGGTCTACGGCTTTAACCTGAAAGAGATCGCGATGTTCGCCTGGATGCCAATGCTGTTTGCCGACCTCGGCTGCATCCTTGGCGGCTACCTGCCTCCGCTGTTCCAGCGTTGGTTTGGCGTGAACCTGATCGTGTCCCGCAAAATGGTGGTGACCATGGGCGCAGTGCTGATGATTGGCCCGGGCACCATCGGTCTGTTCACCAGCCCTTATGCCGCAATCGCCCTGCTGTGCGTCGGCGGTTTCGCTCACCAGGCGCTCTCTGGCGCGCTGATTACGCTTTCTTCTGACGTCTTTGGCCGTAACGAGGTAGCCACCGCCAACGGTTTAACCGGCATGGCCGCCTGGACCGCAAGCACCCTGTTTGCTCTGGTGGTTGGCGCGCTGGCCGATACGCTGGGCTTCAGCCCGCTGTTCGCGGCGCTGGCGGTGTTCGATATCCTCGGGGCCATCGTCATCTGGACCGTGCTGAAGAACCAGCCGATTAGCGAGCTGGCGGGCACGCCGAAACACGGCCCGGCTGTCACACAGCCTTAGTTTTACCGAGCCTGAAATAAGCCGCTCAACGGGCGGCTTTTCTGTTCTGGCCCGCTTCTGCGTGGTGGAGTGAAATCCAGAAAAGTGGTATAACAGATCAAGTCATCCCGCCGTATTTCACGGAGCCACGTATGGAAATCATGGAACCTCGTCGCCTTTATCAGCAGCTGGCCGCTGAGCTAAAACACCGCATCGAAACCGGCGTCTATCAGGTCGGAGAGAAACTTCCCGCAGAGCGCTTTATCGCTGAAGAAAAGAACGTCAGCCGCACCGTGGTGCGTGAAGCGATCATCATGCTTGAGGTTGAAGGCTACGTGGAGGTGCGTAAAGGCTCCGGTATTCATGTTATTTCCAGCCAGGCAAAACACACTAATATCCCCGATGAGCGCTTTGAATTCGCCAGCTTCGGCCCGTTTGAGCTTTTGCAGGCCCGCCAGCTGATTGAAAGTAATATTGCCGAATTCGCCGCCACCCAGGTGACCAAGCAAGACATCGTAAAACTGATGGAAATTCAGGAAATGGCGCGCAACGAGCAAAGTTTCCGCGATTCAGAGTGGGATTTGCATTTCCATACTCAGGTAGCGCTTGCCACGCAGAACAGCGCGCTGGCGGCTATCGTTGAGAAAATGTGGAGCCAGCGTATTCATAACCCTTACTGGATTAAGCTCCATGAGCATATTGATAAGCGCACGGTTGATAACTGGTGCGACGATCACGACAACATCCTTAAGGCGCTGATTCGTAAAGACTCTAATGGGGCAAAATTGGCTATGTGGCAGCACCTGGAAAACACCAAACAGATGCTGTTTAACGCCACCAGCGACGATTTTGAATTTAACGCCGATCGTTACTTATTTGCTGAAAACCCGGTTGTTCATCTCGATACGGCGGCAAACGGTCAAAAATAGTCATTTTCTGGCCTGAGGGTAAGCAAACCAACCAATAGTGTCAGCGTTTGTAAATACCCTCGCCAGCCCCTCTCCCGGTAAGCAAAATCAATCCTCAACAAACCACAAATACTGTGACGCATTGCGCGTGGCTTTGTTACAATTAGATGCAATTTCACCGTCGATGAAGGCCCGTGTCCTCCATCAGGCCTATCGCAATCACAGGGAACCGTGGCGATAGGTTTTCATCCCGGTGAAAGCGGCGGCTTAATAAAAACCAAAACAGTGCCGTTAAACTTATCCGACCCGATTTAAACCGGCGACCTTAATCGATGTGCCAGGAATACTGAATGGAACTTTTGACGCAACTGCTTAACGCTCTGTGGAGCCAGGATTTCGAAACGCTCGCCAATCCGGGAATGATTGGCATGCTTTATTTCGTGCTGTTCATGATTCTGTTTCTGGAAAATGGGTTACTTCCTGCCGCCTTTTTGCCCGGCGATAGCCTGTTAGTTTTAGTCGGCGTGCTGATTGCCAAGGGCGCGATGGGCTTTCCCGAAACGCTGCTTCTGCTGACCACCGCTGCGAGCCTGGGCTGCTGGCTAAGCTATATTCAGGGCCGCTGGCTGGGCAATACGCGCATCGTGCAGAACTGGCTTTCACATCTGCCGGCCCATTATCACCAGCGAGCGCATAATCTTTTCCACAAGCACGGTCTGTCCGCGCTGCTAATCGGTCGATTTATCGCTTTTGTTCGTACCCTGCTGCCAACTATTGCCGGTTTGTCCGGTCTGAGTAATGCCCGCTTCCAGTTCTTTAACTGGATGAGCGGCCTGCTCTGGGTGTTAATCCTCACCACGCTGGGATATTTACTCGGCAAAACGCCGGTGTTCCTGAAGTATGAAGATGCCTTAATGTCCTGCCTGATGCTGCTGCCCGTTGTGCTGCTGGTATTCGGCCTGGTCGGTTCGTTAATAGTGCTTTGGCGTAAGAAGCACGGTAACCGCGGCTAAAGGAATAACAATGAAATTAGATTTCACGCGTCGCCTGCGGGTGACGCTACTGTTCGCCTGCCTTGCCGCAGGCGCGCTGCTGGTGTGGACCGGAATGCAAAAGACGGAGTCCACATTGCAGATTCGCGCCAGCCAGCAGGGCATCAGCATGCCCGACGGTTTTTTCGTCTGGCATCATCTGGATGCCAACGGCATTCGCTTCAAGAGCATCACCCCGGATAATAACGCGCTGCTGATTACCTTTGATTCCAGCGCGCAAAGCGAAGCCGCCAAGGCGGTACTGTATAAAACGCTGCCGCACGGCTACGTTATTGCCCAGCAGGACGATGACAACAGCGCCAGCGCCTGGCTGACACGTCTGCGTACCCAGGTCGATCGCATCGGCTGACCCCTTTCCTCTATTCCTGGTTTGTTAACAGAAATTGGGTTTTTGCCCGATTTCTGTCTATGCTTGAGTCTGCGTTAACCGCTACAAATCAGCGTCTTTATCAGTATTACTGGAATGTGGGTGTTAAGCTTTATCGTGATGACGCCCATTCACAACGGAAGGTCACAATCATGAATTACCGAACCGTACTGGCTCTTGCCCTGTTGTCATTCACCTCAGCTACTCAGGCCGCTTCGCTGTGCGGTGAGAAAGAGGCGGATATACAGCGTGAAATCGGCTATGCGGAAAAGCATCACAATCAGCAGCGTATCGACGGCCTGAATAAGGCGCTTAAAGAGCTGCGTGCTAACTGTAGCGACAGCAGCCTGCGTGCCGATCGCCACAAGAAAATCACCAAACAAAAAGAAGAAATCGCGGAACGTAAAGCGGAGCTTCAGGAAGCGCGCCAGAAGGGCGACGCTGACAAAATTAGCAAGCGTGAAGAAAAACTTACGGAAGCAGAACACGAGTTAAAAGCTCTTGAAGCTCGTGATTACTAAGGCTCAAACACCTGGAGATAACATGTCAAAAGATACCACATCAGAACATTTGCGCGCTGAGTTGAAATCCCTGGCTGATACCCTGGAAGAGGTGCTGAGCGCATCGACGGATAAATCAAAAACCGAGCTGGAAAAGCTGCGCGGAAAAGCGGAAAAGGCGCTGAAAGAGAGCCGCTACCGCCTGGGTGAAACCAGCGACGTCATCGCTAAGCAGACGCGTGAAGCGGCGGCCAAGGCCGATGACTACGTTCGCGAAAACCCATGGACCGGCGTGGGCATCGGTGCGGCGATTGGCGTCGTGCTGGGCGTGCTGCTGACCCGCCGCTGATTATGACTGATTCCCGTCAAACTCAGGGCCCGGGCAAAGGCGTGCTCGGCATTGGTCAACGCCTGGTCACCATCATTGTTGGCATGGTGGAAACGCGAGTCCGCCTCGCGGTGGTTGAACTGGAGGAAGAGAAGGCTCATATCGTCCAGCTGCTCCTCATGCTGGGGTTAACCATGCTGTTTGCCGCCTTTGGGCTGATGAGTCTGATGGTGCTGGTTATCTGGGCGGTCGATCCGCAGTATCGTCTCAACGCGATGATTGCAACCACCGTCGTTCTGCTGGCGCTGGCCTTGATCGGCGGCATCTGGACGCTGCGTAAATCTCGCCAGTCGACCCTGCTGCGCCATACCCGCCGCGAGCTGGAAAACGACCGCGAGCTGCTTGAGGACGATAAGTCATGAGCGATCGCGAACGCGACAGGCGTAAAGCGCTTTTGCTGAGCCGCATCCAGCAGCAAAGGCTGGATCTGAGCGCAGGAAAACGCGACTGGCTGGAAGCGACCGCATCTTACGATCGCGGATGGCATACGCTGATTAGCCTGCGTAGCTATGCGCTCATCGCCAGCAGCGTGATGGCCATCTGGACCGTTCGGCATCCGAGCTTCCTGATGCGCTGGGCCAGACGAGGCTTTGGCGCCTGGAGCGCCTGGCGGCTGATTCGCAATACGGTTCAGCAACAAACGCATTAGCTAAAATGCCGTCCTTCGGGGCGGCATTTTTTTACCCCAAAACCTTGCTCAATATATTTGATTAACATTGACAGTTTTCCTTGCTAACAATCCCCTGCCGCCCCGTCTATTATCCTCTCCATCGACAGCAGCCCACGGTAACTACCGGAAATTGCTAAGACAACAATCAACTGGCCAATAGCTGCCAAATTAGAATCGCCGGAGAGTAAAATGAAAAAATTAGATGATGCTGGTGTGCTGTTAGCACGCGTTCTGATGCCAATCCTGTTCATCGTCGCAGGCTGGGGCAAAATTACGGGCTACGCCGGCACGCAACAGTACATGGAGGCCATGGGCGTTCCGGGCTTCCTGCTGCCGTTAACCATCCTGCTTGAGTTCGGCGGCGGCCTGGCGATTCTGTTTGGCTTCCTGACCCGTACCACGGCGATTATCACCGCCGTATTCACCCTGCTGACGGCGTTCCTGTTCCACAGCGACTTCGCTCAGGGCCCGAACTCCATTATGTTTATGAAGAACTTCACCATCGCGGGCGGTTACCTGCTGCTGGCGGTGTTCGGCCCGGGCGCATACAGTATCGACCGCCTGCTGAATAAAAAGTGGTAAGGCTTCTATACTGAAATCAGCAAAAGCGGAGGTTAAAAGCCTTCGCTTTATCTTTAGAAAAAGAAGGAAAAAGCGTGGTTTTTCCTTCTTTTTGACTATCAGCCGAAAATCAATGAAGTGATTTTCCTGCTAATTTTCGGTTGTTATAAGTTAAGAACTTCGCCAGCTTATTGCCTGTTAGCGTTCTGAAGCGAAGGCTGGCCCTTCGCTTTTTTATTTGTGAAATTGAGGAGAGCAGCATGGGACAGTTAATTGACGGCGTCTGGCACGATACCTGGTATGACACCAAATCGACCGGAGGGCGCTTCAAGCGTTCTGAATCCGCATTTCGCAGCTGGCTGACCGCCGACGGCGAACCGGGCCCAACCGGCCAGGGCGGTTTTGCCGCAGAAAAAGATCGCTATCATCTTTATGTGTCTCTCGCCTGTCCGTGGGCGCACCGCACTTTGCTGATGCGCGCGCTGAAGGGCCTCGAATCCCTTATCTCCGTCTCGGTCGTTAACCCGCTGATGCTGGAGGATGGCTGGACGTTTGACGACGATTTCCCCGAGGCAACCGGCGACGGGCTGTATCAGCATGAATATCTTTACCAGCTCTATTTGCAGGCCGATCCGCAGTACACCGGCCGCGTGACCGTGCCCGTTCTGTGGGATAAGAAAACGCAGACTATCGTCAGCAATGAGTCGGCGGAAATCATTCGTATGCTCAACACGGCTTTTGACGCTCAGGGCGCGCGTGCCGGAGATTACTATCCGCATGAGCTGCGCGGAGAAATCGATGAGCTGAACGGCTGGATCTACGACACGGTGAATAATGGCGTCTACAAAGCCGGTTTCGCGACTTCTCAGGAAGCCTACGATGAAGCCGTGGGGAAAGTTTTTGACTCGCTGGCCCGCCTGGAGCAGATCCTCGATAGGCATCGCTATCTCACCGGCCATCGTCTGACGGAAGCGGATATCCGCCTGTGGACCACGCTTGTGCGTTTCGACCCGGTGTACGTCACCCACTTTAAGTGCGACAAACACCGCATCAGCGATTATCCAAATCTGTACGGCTTCCTGCGCGATATTTACCAGATGCCGGGCGTGGCGGAGACGGTCAGCTTCCCGCACATTCGCAACCACTACTATCGCAGCCACAAAACCATCAACCCAACCGGGATTATTTCCATCGGCCCGGCGCAGGATCTGAACGCGCCGCACGGCCGGGACGTTCGGTTTAGCAAAGGTTGATAATATTCAGCGTTCTGCTGATTTACGGAAAATTCATTCGCGTCTATTCTTGAAGAGATCGCTTACAGATCAAGTGATTGTCGATTAATCAAGGCAGGCGCAAATGGATTGGTATTTCAAAGTATTAAGAAATTATGTTGGTTTCGGCGGGCGGGCGCGTCGCAAAGAATACTGGATGTTCATTCTCGTCAACCTGGTGCTGACCGGGGTACTCGGCATTCTGGATAAGATGCTGGGGCTGAAAATTGGTGCGGATGAAGGTGCGCTGACCACCCTTTACGGCGTGCTGATTTTCCTGCCTTACTGGGCCGTTCAGTTCCGCCGCCTGCACGATACCGATCGTTCCGCGTGGTGGCTGCTGCTTCTGCTGATCCCGATCGTCGGCTGGCTGATTATTCTGGCCTTCAACTGCCAGAGCGGCACGCCGGGGCCGAATAAGTTTGGGGCCGACCCAAAAGCGTTGGATGCAAGGCTGGTGAGCGATTAAGCCTTATTTCCCCTCTCTTTAACGAGAGGGGAATCATTCCCGCCAGCTACCTAAGCAGCTTAGGTATTTCCCGCAGGCACCAGGCTTTCGCCTCGCCCATGCTGTCGCGTCGCCATGCCATAATAATGTCAATTTCATTGCTGTATTCCGGGCTCACCACGCGCAGTCGCCCTTCAGCGATATCCTGCTCCACAAGGGGATACGGCATCGTCGCCACGCCTAATCCTGCCAGCAAAGCTAAACGTTTGTCTTCCATTGAGCTGACCGTCAGGCGCGGCTGTTTATCCAGAAGCTGCACCGTCAGGACCGGACGTTCGCGGGCAGTATCCGCCACCGCAATGCCGCGATACTTCACGCGAGTGACTTCCGATAGCGGCTCCGGCTCGCCATGGATGGGATGATCCGGCGCGGCCACATAGACGCTCATCACCGAATAAAGCTTGCGCGAGTTAATCTCTGAGGAAGAACGAAAATGCATATCCGGCGCGATCACGATGTCCGCCCGGCCCTGCTCCAGGCGTTCCCACGCCCCGGCCAGCACTTCGGTGATGACCGACAGCTGCGTGTCCGCCTTAGCGGCCAGCTTATCAATGAGCGGGAAGAGTTTAACCGTGGGTACCAGCGCCTCGGTGACGAGGGTGAGATGCGTCTCCCAGCCGCGCGCCAGCGCTTCGGCATCGGTGGTCAACTTATCTGCGGCTTCAAGCAGGACGCGTCCGCGCTCCAGCAGCATGCGCCCAACGTTGGTGAATTTTGTGCGATGGCCGGAACGGTCAAACAGCACGACATCCAGTTCTTCTTCTAATTTTTGCATGGTATAGCTTAGCGCTGAAGGCACTCGCCCCAGTTCGTCTGCCGCCGCAGCAAAGCTGCCGCGACGGTCGATCGCGTCCATGACTCTTAACGCCTCAAGCGTCAATGCTCTCTCTTTAGCCATCTCGTTCTCATTCAGGAAATTTGAACATACCGAGCAGATTAACTGGCTAACAATGCATCGTCCAGACCTTTACCATGGGTTTAGTGTAAAGAGAGGTCAAGAAATTATGATTACGCCAAGAACTGCCGGTCAATGCGGGAAAGCGGACTACGGATGGCTGCAGGCTCGCTATACGTTTTCCTTTGGGCACTATTTCGACCCAAAACTGCTGGGCTATGCCTCTTTGCGCGTTCTCAATCAGGAAGTGCTGGCCCCTGGGGCGTCGTTTCAGCCGCGAACCTATCCAAAGGTCGATATTCTGAATCTGATACTGGAAGGCGAAGCTGAATATCGCGACAGCGAAGGCAACCACGTTCAGGCCAAAGCCGGCGAGGCGCTGCTGCTGTCCACTCAGCCTGGCATCAGCTACAGCGAACAAAACCTAAGTAAAGAACGTCCGCTGACGCGCATGCAAATCTGGCTGGACGCCTGCCCGGAGCGGGAAAACCCGTTGGTACAAAAAATTGAGATCGCGGACCGGGCACAGCAGCTTATCGCCTCACCTGACGGCAGCAAAAATAGCCTTCAGCTTCGCCAGCAGGTTTGGGTTCATCATATTGAGCTGGAGAAAGGCGAGCAGCTGAGCTTCCAGCTCCACGGCCCGCGCGCCTATTTGCAGTCGATTCACGGCACCGTCCATGCGGTGACGCACTCGGAAGAAAAAGAAGGTCTTACCTGCGGCGACGGCGCGTTTATTCGTGACGAGGCTAACATTACGCTGGTTGCCGATACCCCGCTGCGCGCATTGCTGATAGATTTACCGGTATAACGAACGGAATACGCCATTAAAACCGGGAGAACGCCGTGAGCAAGAAGCCATCTGCCAGCAAAAGCCGCAAAAAAGCAGTGCAATCCTCTATAGCAGCGGCGGTCATCACGCCAGCCGCTGCGCCTGAACTGAGCTATGACGAGATGCTCAGCGAGCTGGAAGCCATCGTCAGCGAAGCAAATCTGCGGCAGGCCGAAGAGGAAGTCAGCCTTTAGAGCATCACGATAGCCGATTCACCCTCGTTTCCCCCCGCTCAATCGACAGCTCGTAAAGCGTGAATTCGCTATGCTTTTCAATAAGCTGTGCCAGCTCCGGCGAGTGGCTGGTCAGCCATATTTGCGTATAGCGGCTGGCTTCCGCTATCAGACGAGCCAGCGCGGGCAGCATCAGCGGATGCAGGCTGTTTTCCGGCTCGTTCAGGGCGATAAAACGCGGCGGGCGCGGGCTGAGCAGCGCGACGGTCAGACACAGAAACCGCAGCGTCCCGTCAGAGAACTCCGCCGATTCCAGCGGGCGATTAATTCCCTGCCGGTTCATCATCATCTGAAAACGCCCGCCGCTGTTATCGCAGAAAAACGCGCACTCCGGGAACGCCTCGGCCAGCACCGTGAACAGCAGGTCGCTGTCGCCTATTTCAACGATGGTCTGAAAAGCCGCCGCGAGGTTCAGGCCGTCTCCGCCGAGCACGGGCGACCGGTAGCCGACCTGCGGCAGGCGTAGCCCCGCCCCTTTTGAAATATCGAATTCGTGGTAAAAACGCCAGTTGCGCAGGGTTTCACGCGCGCCGGACACTTCAGGATACAGATGCGGTTCGCCGAGCTGGCCGAACAACGATTCATTTTCGTAGAGGCTGGCCGCGTGCGTGACCTTTTCGCCGTTAACGTCGTTGAGAAACACGGCCTGATTGCGGCGATGCATGATCGATGACGAGGGGCGACGGCGAAAACCGCTCAGCCAGATTTGCTCTTCCTTGACGATAGGATCGAGGTCAAACATCGTCGGATACGGCAGCTTGTCCGGAAAGCCAACCTGGAGCTCATACTCGAAAATGTCCGTCTCAACGCCCAAAGTCATGCGCCGAGGCGCGCTGGCATAGCCTCTGGCCCGGTCGCCCGCCCACATCACCTTCTGGATGCCGCCTTCGTCAGATAGCCAGTGCGAGAACTGCCCCGTGGCCGCCCCGTGAATCAGGTGAATAGCCTTGTAGATATTCGACTTGCCGCAGCCGTTCGGCCCAAAGACTACGTTCAGCCTCCCTAAATCGATGGAGAGTTTTCTGACGGAGCGGTAGTTATCGATGTAGAGGGATTTGATCATCGCGCCTGCTGTTCAGGTTGAAGCGGGATTTTATTATGGCAAAAAAAAACCGGGGAATTCCCCGGTTTTCTGAGCGCAGGGCTTATTCGCCGCTGCCGCTGCCTTTCACACGTTCGATATTTGCTCCCAGCGCCTGAAGCTTGTCTTCAATACGCTCGTAGCCGCGATCGATGTGGTAGATACGATCCACAATAGTGGTGCCTTCGGCGATACAGCCCGCCAGCACCAGGCTTGCGGATGCACGCAGATCGGTCGCCATGACCTGCGCGCCGGAGAGTTTTTCAACGCCGTGGCAGATAACCGTGTTGCTTTCGATCTCCGCGTGCGCGCCCATACGAATCAGCTCAGGCACGTGCATAAAGCGGTTTTCGAAGATGGTTTCGGTGATAACACCGGTTCCTTCCGCGACCAGGTTTAGCAGGGTGAACTGCGCCTGCATGTCGGTTGGGAAGCCAGGATGCGGCGCGGTACGCACGGTTACGCCCTTCGGACGCTTGCCGTGCATATCCAGGCTGATCCAGTCTTCGCCGGTCTCGATTTCTGCACCGGCTTCACGCAGCTTGGCCAGCACCGCGTCCAGCGTATCAGGCTGTGCATTACGGCAGATGATTTTGCCACGGGAGATTGCCGCCGCGACCAGGAAAGTACCGGTTTCGATACGATCCGGCAGCACGCGGTAAACGCCGCCGCCCAGGCGCTTAACGCCTTCAATGGTGATGCGATCGCTGCCCGCGCCGGTGATTTTCGCACCCAGCGTGTTGAGGAAGTTGGCGGTATCAACGATTTCCGGCTCGCGCGCGGCGTTTTCGATGATAGTGGTGCCTTCCGCAAGCGTAGCGGCGCTCATGATGGTCACGGTAGCGCCAACGCTCACTTTATCCATCACGATGTGCGCGCTTTTCAGACGGCCCTTAACGGAAGCTTTAACGTAGCCTTCTTCCAGTTTGATTTCCGCACCAAGCTGCTCAAGGCCCGTAATATGCAGATCAACGGGACGCGCACCGATGGCGCAGCCACCCGGCAGAGAAACCTGACCCTGGCCAAAACGAGCCACCAGCGGCCCCAGCGCCCAAATTGAAGCGCGCATGGTTTTCACCAGATCGTACGGCGCGCAGAAGATATTCACCTGGCTGGCGTCAATAAATACGGAGCCGTTGCGCTCAACCTTGGTGCCCAACTGGCCGAGCAGCTTCATCGTGGTGTCGATGTCTTTCAGCTTCGGGACGTTCTGGATCTCAACGGGTTCTTCGGCCAGCAGGGCTGCGAAAAGAATCGGCAGCGCGGCGTTTTTTGCCCCGGAGATGGTGACTTCACCGCTGAGCTGGGTTGGACCCTGCACACGAAATTTATCCATTGCAACAGTTCTCTATTAAATTCAAGGTATTACAACGCGCAAGCGGCACGTTGCTCAAAAACCATTTAGTTTACGATCGCGATCCCACTCTTGCGGGGTATATGTCTTGATCGAAACGGCGTGAATACGGTTATCGGCGATGAATTCCATCAGCGGCGCATAAACCGTTTGCTGCTTCTTCACGCGACTTAACTCGCCGAACAGCTCACCCACGGCGATCACCTGAAAGTGGCTACCGTCGCCGGAAACGTGGACTTCCTGGAGGGGCAGTGCGTTCATCAGCACTGTCTGAATTTCATGATTTTCCATGGGATATAGATTCGTCGGTTAGTGAATGAGCCACACATCTTAGAGGAAAGTGGCCTCGGCTTAAATAAGCAAAAAGCCCTCGATCCGCTGAGACCGAGGGCGCACGAAGTAAGACTATGAAAACACTAGCTTGCAAAGGCGGGTAACAGGCCGTCAGGCAGGTTATAAAGTTGAACCAAAGTCTGGACCTTATCACTGGCCCCCTGCACCGCCACGTCGCGGCCCTGCTTTCTGGCCAGTGCGACGAGGTGAATAAGCAGAGCAAGCCCGGCGGTATCGACGCGCGACAGGCCTGCCAGATCGAGAGTTTGCACGCCGGACATGGCTTCCTCGCGCTTATGCCAGAGGAACTGCACGGTATCGCCGTCCAGTTCACCGCTGAGCGCCAGCGTGCTGCCGTCGCGTTTCCAGCTTAGCTGCTCATCCATTACTTTTTGCTGTCCAGAGTGATTGGCTGGCGGGAGATGGACTGCAGCTGCGCGGTCAGGCCATCGATGCCTTTGGTGCGCAGGATATCGCTCCATTCATTCTGTTTGGTGGTGATCATACTGACGCCTTCGGCGATCATGTCGAATGCCTGCCAGTTGCCGGTCTGGCTGTTTTTACGCCACTGGAAGTCAAGACGCACCGGCGGACGGCCATTCGGGTCAATGATAGTGACGCGGATCGCCACGATATTAGCGCTGCCCAGCGGCTGCTCCGGGGCAATCTGGTAGGACTGGCCGCTGTACATCGCCAGCGCCTGGCCATAGGCCTGCTTCAGATATTCTTCAAACGCTTTGAAGTAAGCTTCACGCTGGGCCGGGGTCGCTTCTTTGTAGTAGCGGCCTAACACCAGCGCACCGGCATATTTGATTTGCACGTACGGCAGCAGTTCCTGGCCGACGATATCGCGCAGGTAGTTCGGGTTCTGGCGAATTTTAGGCTGCTCAGCCTTCAGGCGATCGAAGGTTTTCTGCGCCGCCTCGTTCATTTGCTTATAGGGATTGCTCTGGTCTGCCGCCATCGCGAACGGCGCAACCACCAGCATGGCGATCATCACTAGACGCTTAAACATAATTATTTTCCTCTCTTATTAATTCGTCGTGCCCGGCTGCGGCGCTGCTTCATTGTTTTCCGCAGGCGCGGAGTGGTCGTCCTGCGGAGCCTTATTATCGCCGCTCTTATAGAGGAACTGGCCGATAAGGTCTTCGAGCACCATGGCGGATTTCGTATCCTGAATCGTGCCGCCTTCTTTAAGGATAGACGAACCGAGTTCCGGGTCGTCAAAACCAAGGTTTAACGCCAGATACTGTTCGCCTAGCAGGCCCTGAGTACGGATGGCGAGCGAGCTGGTGTCCGGAATATGGTCGTAACGCTTTTCGATATCCATCGTTACGCGCGGCAGATAGGTTTTCTCGTCGAGGGTAATATCATCCACGCGGCCGATAACCACACCGCCAAGGCGAACCGGAGAACCGGCATTGAGCCCGCCGATATTATCGAAGGTCGCATAAATGCGGTAAGTGGGTTCGCTGCGCAGCGAGGTGACGTTCGCCACTTTCAGGCACAGGAAAATGATTGCTACCAGCGCCACCAGCAGGAACGCGCCAACCCAAATTTCAAATTTCTTAGTTTGCATGAACTCAATTCCCAAACATCAGTGCTGTTAGCACAAAATCCAAGCCAAGAACGGCGAGAGAGGCGTGCACAACGGTACGAGTCGTTGCCCGGCTAATCCCTGCGGACGTCGGAATAGCATCGTAACCATTAAATAACGCAATCCACGTTACGGTAATGGCGAACACCACGCTTTTAATAACACAGTTGACCAGGTCCAGACGCCAGTCGACGGCGTTCTGCATTGCTGACCAGAAGAACCCAGGATCGATGCCCTTCCAGTTAACCCCAACCAGCGCGCCGCCCCAGACGCCTACGGCGACAAAAATCAGCGTCAGCAGCGGCAGGGAAATCACCCCCGCCCAGAAACGCGGCGACACCACGCGGCGCAGAGGGTCGACGGCCATCATCTCCATGCTGGATAGCTGCTCCGTCGCTTTCATCAGGCCGATTTCAGCGGTTAATGCGGAACCGGCTCGCCCGGCAAAGAGCAGCGCGGCCACAACCGGGCCCAGTTCACGCAGCAAGGAGAGCGCCACCAGCATGCCCAGGCTGGATTCCGCGCTGTAGGTCGTCAGCACCAGATAGCCCTGCAGGCCAAGCACCATGCCGATGAATAAGCCGGAAACCATCACAATAACCAGCGACAGAACGCCAACGTTATACAGCTGACGCACGAGCAGCGGCGCGTGCTTGCGGAATTCCGGTTTTCCGACCAGCGCGTTAAAGAGCATTAATCCGGCGCGTCCAAACGAGGCGCAGGTTTTTAAACCTCGTCGTCCAAACGCCGCCAGTGCATGAAAGAGCATTATCCGTTAACTCCCTGTTTCTGCTAAAAGATCGGTTTGATAATCCGCCGCGGGGAAACGGAATGGCACGGGACCGTCCGCAATGCCGTCAAGGAACTGGCGGACTCGCGGATCCTGATTGTCACGCAAAGCTTCAGGGGTGCCGTGAGCCACAATATGCTGATCTGCCGCGATATAGGCATAGTCCGCGATGCTCAGCACTTCCGGCACGTCGTGGGAGACCACGATGCAGGTGACGCCCAGCGCGCTGTTCAGCTCAGAGATCAATTTTACCAGCACGCCCATGGTTATGGGGTCCTGGCCGACAAAAGGTTCATCAAACATGATGAGGTCGGGTTCCAGCGCGATAGCACGGGCCAGCGCTGCGCGACGGGCCATGCCACCTGAAAGTTCTGACGGCATCAGTTTAGCCGCACCGCGCAGACCAACCGCCTCAAGCTTCATCATGACCGTGCTGCGCAACAGCGGCTCCGGCAGACGACGGTGCTCACGCAGCGGATAGGCTACGTTTTCATAAACGTTGAGATCGGTAAATAAGGCGCCCGACTGGAAAAGCATGCTCATGCGCTTACGCACGGTAAACAGCCGCGAACGCGACATATCCGGCACGTTTTCGCCGTCAAACAGGATTTCACCGCTGTCCGGTGGGATTTGCCCGCCAATCAGGCGCAGCAGCGTGGTTTTGCCAATGCCGGAAGGCCCCATAATGGCAGTGATCTTGCCCCGCGGTACGGTCAGAGAGATGTTGTCGAAAATGCGCCGATCGCCGCGGGAAAAACTCACCCCGCGAATGTCGACCAGATTCGTCTCTGTCTGGCTCATCATCCTTCCTTTTCAAGAGTCTGTGGTTTAAGCATGGAGTTAAAACGCAGCGGAAACCCAACATTTTTACAGAATATTACCTGCTGCGATTAGCGAAAGCTGGCATTTGTTTTACTTTTCGGACGCATAAAGTCAGAATTAAGAATTATTGCCAGCCTCTTCAGATCTGTACGCAAGCCGGGTTTTTCCAGGCCAGGACCGGCGATTATACCTGAATAAAGGATTTTGCATGCTGTTAGCTACGGCTCTGTTAATTATCGGTTTACTCCTCGTGGTCTATGGCGCTGACCGTCTGGTGTTTGCCGCTTCAATTCTTTGCCGCAGTTTTGGGATCCCACCGTTAATTATCGGTATGACGGTGGTGAGCATCGGCACATCGCTGCCAGAGATGATAGTCGCCGGAAGCGCCGCGCTGCACGGCCAGATAGATCTTGCCGTCGGCACCGCGCTGGGCTCCAACATCACCAATATTATGCTAATACTCGGGCTTGCGGCGCTTTTGCACCCATTTACCGTGAATTCCGATATCCTGCGCCGCGAATTGCCCCTAATGTTAATCTTTAGCGTGGTCGCCGGATTATTTCTGTTCGACAGCCACCTGAGCCGTATGAATGGCCTGCTGCTGATTGCCATTGCGGTGCTCTATTTACTGTTTATCGTGAAAATCGCTCGCCTGGCGGAAAGGCAAGGGCACGATAGCCTGACGCGAGAGCAAATAGCCGAGCTGCCCCGCGACGGCAGCCTTTCGGTGGCGTTTCTCTGGCTTGCCGTGGCGCTGATTATTTTGCCGATGGCTACGCGGATGGTTGTCGACAACGCCAGCGTGCTCGCGCACTACTTTAACGTGAGTGAACGCGTCATTGGCCTGACGATTATTTCCGTCGGCACCAGCCTGCCGGAGCTGGCGACAACGCTTGCCGGGGCGCGTAAAGGCGAAGATAACATTGCCATTGGCAACATTATCGGTTCGAACATTTTTAATATTGCTTTTGTGCTGGGGATTCCAGCTTTGCTGGCACCGGGCGATATCGACCCGCTGGCTTTTGCGCACGATTATTGGGTTATGTTAGCGGTAAGTGCCATTTTCGCCTTACTTTGCTGGCGCAAGCCTCGCTCTATCGGCAAGGCAGCGGGCGCTCTGTTAACATGTGGTTTCATCGTTTGGATTGTGATGCTGTGGTTAGTGGCATCACCGGTCGTTGGATAAAGCGGAAACGGAAAATATGTCACACATAGATTTACCACCGGGTTTTGACTTTCAACAGGCAGGCAAGGACGTCCTCAACATTGAACGTGAAGGCCTGGCGCAGCTCGATCAGTACATCAACGCCGATTTTTCCCAGGCGTGCGAGAAGATTTTCTATTGCTCCGGCAAAGTCGTCGTTATGGGAATGGGTAAATCCGGACATATCGGTAAAAAAATGGCCGCGACCTTTGCCAGCACCGGCACACCGGCTTTTTTTGTTCATCCAGGCGAAGCCAGCCACGGCGATTTAGGCATGGTAACCGCTCAGGACGTGGTGATTGCCATTTCCAACTCCGGTGAGTCCAACGAGATTCTGGCCCTGATTCCGGTCCTCAAGCGCCTCCAGGTTCCGCTGATTTGCATGACCGGCCGCCCTGAAAGCGCCATGGGCCGCGCCGCCGATATTCATTTATGCATTAACGTTCCGCAAGAAGCCTGCCCGCTAGGCCTGGCGCCGACAACCAGTACCACGGCCACGCTGGTGATGGGGGATGCGCTCGCCGTTGCGCTTTTAAAAGCACGCGGCTTCACCCAGGAAGATTTCGCGCTTTCACATCCGGGCGGCGCGCTGGGGCGTAAACTATTACTGCGCGTGAACGACATCATGCACACCGGCGATGAAATCCCTCACGTTAGCAAAGAAGCCTCGCTGCGCGATGCGCTGCTGGAAATCACCCGTAAAAACATGGGCATGACGGTTATCTGTAACGACCTGATGAAGATTGAAGGTATTTTTACCGACGGCGACCTGCGCCGCGTCTTCGATATGGGCGTTGATTTGCACAAGCTGAACATCGCCGACGTGATGACGACCGGAGGTATTCGCGTACGCCCCGGCACGCTGGCCGTGGATGCTCTGAACCTGATGCAATCCCGCCATATCACCTCAGTATTGGTTGCCGATGGCGACCAGCTGCTCGGTGTGGTACATATGCACGATATGCTGCGCGCAGGCGTGGTTTAACAAAGGATTAGAATTAATGAGTAACCCTGAAGCGTCGCTCGATACCTGCTACGGGCCCGTAAGCGAGCGCGTGATGGCGCGGGCGGCCAACGTACGCCTGCTTATTCTGGACGTTGACGGCGTGATGTCCGACGGCCTGATTTATATGGGCAACAGCGGCGAAGAGCTGAAAGCCTTCAACGTGCGCGACGGCTACGGCGTTCGCTGCGCCCTTACCTCCGGAATAGAAGTCGCTATTATCACCGGTCGCAAAGCAAAACTGCTGGTCGATCGCTGCGAGACGTTGGGCATTACCCATCTTTATCAAGGGCAGTCCGATAAGCTACTGGCTTTTCGCGATCTCCTCGATAAACTCGCCGTGACGCCAGAACAGGTGGCTTACGTCGGGGACGATCTTATCGACTGGCCGGTGATGGCGGAAGTTGGGCTAAGCGTGGCCGTTGCGGATGCGCATCCCCTGCTGATTCCCCGCGCAGACTATGTTACCCGCATCAACGGCGGGCGCGGCGCGGTCCGTGAAGTCTGCGATCTGCTATTACTGGCACAAGGAAAGCTTGATGAGGCCAAAGGGCTATCCATATGAGTAAAACAAGGCGTTGGGTTATCATCCTGCTTTCGCTGGCGGCGCTGGTGTTAGTCGGCATCAATCTGGCCGATAAAGACGTGGTTGCCCCGGCTACCGTGAACAATAACGAGCCAACTTATAAGAGCGAGCACTCCACGACGGTTGTTTACAATCCGGCGGGCGCGCTGAACTATCGTCTGGTGTCAGAACACGTGGAGTACTTCGCCGATACGGCGATTTCATGGTTCACCAATCCGGTGATGACCCAGTACGATGAAAACAAAGTTGCCACCTGGTCATTACGGGCAGATCGCGCCAAACTCACTAATGACCGAATGCTGTATCTGTATGGGAACGTGGTTCTCACGGCCTTAACGCCCGATTCGCAGTTACGCAAAATTACCACAGACAATGCGCAGGTTAACTTGATCACTCAGGATGTTGCGTCTGATGATTTAGTGACGCTGTACGGTACCAGCTTTAACTCCAGCGGCCTGAAAATGCGCGGAAATTTACGCAGCAAGAACGCCGAGCTGATTGAAAAGGTTAGAACATCCTATGAAATCCAGAATAAACAAACTCAGCCGTAATTTAGTCCTGACCAGTACGCTTTTGGCCGCCAGTTTTTCGGCCTTCGCGCTGACCGGTGATACCGAGAAGCCCATTCATATTGAATCAGATCAGCAGTCGCTGGATATGCAGGGCAACATCGTGACCTTCACCGGTAACGTGGTTGTGACCCAGGGCAGTATCAAAATCAACGCCGATAAAGTGGTCGTCACCCGTCCTGGGGGCGAACAGGGTAAAGAAGTCATCGACGGTTTTGGTAACCCCGCAACGTTTTATCAGATGCAGGACAGCGGCAAGCCGGTAAAAGGCCACGCGTCTAAAATGCATTATGAACTGCAAAATGATTTCGTTGTGCTGACCGGCGACGCGTTCCTGGAGCAGCTCGACAGCAACATTAAAGGCGACAAGATTACCTATCTGGTCAAAGAGCAGAAAATGCAGGCCTTCAGTGACAAGGGCAAGCGCGTGACCACTATTCTGGTGCCTTCACAGCTGCAGAAAAAAGATGGCCAGGCGGCGCCAGCACCTAAGAAGAGTAACTAATTCGTTATGGCAACTTTAATCGCGAAGAACCTCGCCAAAGCCTATAAAGGCCGCCGCGTGGTGGAAGACGTTAGTCTGACCGTTAAATCCGGCGAAATCGTCGGCCTGCTCGGGCCAAACGGCGCGGGGAAAACCACCACCTTCTATATGGTGGTTGGGATTGTGCCGCGTGACGCGGGCAATATCATTATCGACGATGAAGACATCAGCATGCTGCCGCTGCACGCACGCGCGCGCCGCGGGATCGGCTATCTGCCGCAGGAAGCGTCTATTTTCCGCCGCCTGAGCGTCTTTGACAACCTGATGGCCGTGCTGCAAATCCGCGACGATCTGAGCGCAGAGCAGCGCGATGACCGTGCCAATGAGCTGATGGAAGAGTTTCACATCGAGCATCTGCGCAACAGCCTGGGCCAGTCGCTTTCCGGCGGTGAACGCCGCCGCGTAGAAATTGCCCGCGCTTTAGCCGCGAATCCAAAATTTATTCTGCTCGATGAACCTTTTGCGGGCGTTGACCCGATTTCCGTCATCGACATCAAGCGAATTATCGAACACCTGCGCGACAGCGGGCTTGGTGTGCTGATTACTGACCACAACGTACGCGAAACGCTGGCCGTTTGTGAACGCGCCTACATCGTCAGCCAGGGGCACCTGATTGCCCACGGCACGCCGGGTGAAATCCTGGAAGATGAACATGTTAAGCGCGTCTATCTGGGCGAAGAGTTCAGACTCTGATAGGGTAGCAAGCATATATAGAGATACTCTGAATCATTCAGGTTGCAGCAGGCGGTAAGGGAGTGCAGCCAACGCCCCTGCGGCCTGAAGTACAATGAGTATTAAGCTGAGGAAGTTCGCTCTGAATATGAAGCAAGGTTTGCAATTACGGCTTAGCCAACAGCTTGCTATGACGCCACAGCTCCAGCAGGCCATCCGCCTGCTGCAACTGTCGACGCTGGAGCTACAGCAGGAACTTCAGCAGGCACTGGAGAATAATCCGCTGCTTGAGCAAACCGACCCGCATGAAGAGATCGACACTCAGGAAGTTCGTGAAGACGAAGCGCTGGATACCCGCGAGGCGCTTGAACAAAAAGAGATGCCGGACGAACTCCCGTTGGACACCAGCTGGGATGAAATCTACACCGCAGGCGCCCCATCCGGCTCTGGCTCAGACTACATCGACGACGAGCTGCCTGTTTACCAGGGTGAAACTACCCAGTCGCTTCAGGACTATCTGATGTGGCAGGTGGATCTGACGCCGTTTACCGACACCGATACCGCCATCGCCACTTCCATTGTGGACGCCGTTGATGAAACGGGTTATCTCACCGTCACGCTTGAAGAAATCCTCGAAAGCATGGGCAATGACGAAGTCAGCCTTGATGAAGTTGAGGCGGTGCTTAAGCGCATCCAGCGTTTTGATCCCGTGGGCGTTGCCGCACGCGATCTGCGTGACTGCCTCCTGATTCAGCTTTCCCAGTATGACAAAGGCACGCCGTGGCTGAACGAAGCCCGTCTGATTGTTAGCGAACATCTGGACCTGCTTGCCAATCACGACTTCCGCAGCCTGATGCGCGTGACGCGCCTGAAGGAAGAAGTCCTGAAAGAGGCGATGTGCCTGATTCAGTCTTTGGATCCACGTCCAGGCCAGTCCATACAAACCGGCGAACCCGAGTATGTCATTCCCGACGTGCTGGTGCGGAAAGCCCAGGGACATTGGACCGTCGAGCTCAATTCAGATAGCATTCCACGCCTGAAAATAAACCAGCAGTACGCCGCGCTGGGAACGAGCAGCAGAAACGACAGCGATTCGCAGTATATCCGCAGCAATTTGCAGGATGCGAAGTGGCTGATTAAAAGTCTGGAAAGCCGCAACGATACGCTGCTGCGCGTAAGCCGCTGTATCGTTGAGCAGCAGCAAGGTTTTTTTGAGCACGGCGAAGAACACATGAAGCCGATGGTGCTGGCGGATATCGCGCAGGCGGTGGAAATGCATGAGTCCACCATTTCGCGCGTGACCACGCAGAAATACCTGCACAGCCCGCGCGGCATTTTTGAACTGAAGTATTTCTTCTCAAGCCATGTGAATACCGAGGGCGGCGGCGAAGCCTCCTCCACGGCGATACGTGCGCTGGTGAAGAAGTTAATTGCTGCGGAAAACCCCGTGAAGCCGCTGAGCGACAGCAAGTTAACAACTATGCTGTCCGAACAGGGGATCATGGTGGCACGCCGCACGGTTGCGAAGTACCGAGAGTCTTTATCCATACCACCGTCAAATCAGCGTAAACAGCTGGTCTGACTCAACTGATAAGGAAGACACTATGCAGCTCAACATTACCGGACAAAACGTCGAGATCACGGACGCACTGCGCGATTTTGTGAATGCGAAATTTGCCAAACTGGAGCAGTACTTCGAACGCATTAATCAGGTCTATATTGTGTTAAAAGTGGAGAAAGTCACCCACCTTGCGGATGCGACGCTGCACGTAAACGGGGGTGAGATGCATGCCAGCGCCGAAGGCCAGGACATGTACGCGGCCATTGACGGCCTCATCGATAAACTGGCTCGCCAGTTGAATAAACATAAAGATAAACTAAAACAACATTGATAGTCCGAGTATCTGTTTACGCCTCGACGGCTCGTTGTCCCAAGGTCAACGGGCCGTTAGCATAACAAGGTGCTTAGGTGAACTTATGATGAACAACGATTCCGTTCTACAGCTTAGTAACGTCCTTAACCAGGAATGTACCCGAAGTGGTGTCCACTGCCAGAGCAAGAAACGCGCCCTGGAAATAATCAGCGAGCTGGCTGCAAAACAGCTTGGCCTGCCGTCGCAGGTAGTCTTTGAAGCGGTGCTCACGCGTGAGCGCATGGGCAGTACCGGTATTGGTAATGGCATCGCCATTCCACACGGCAAGCTTGAAGAAGATACCCTGCGCGCCGTAGGCGTGTTTATTCAGCTTGAGACGCCGATCGCCTTCGATGCCATCGACAATCAGCCTGTCGACCTGCTGTTTGCGCTGCTGGTGCCGGCCGATCAGACCAAGACGCATTTGCATACCCTGTCTTTGGTGGCCAAACGCCTGGCGGACAAAACGATTTGCCGTCGCCTGCGCGCGGCGCAAAGCAATGAAGAGCTCTATCAGATCATTACCGATACTGAAAACGGTAGTGAAAGTGAATAATCTGGTCGTGGCGCTACCCGCGCCGCGATTTGATAAGTCGGGGGAATGATTACATGGTGCTGATGATTGTCAGCGGCCGCTCTGGTTCAGGGAAGTCTGTAGCCTTGCGTGCACTGGAAGATATGGGGTTTTACTGTGTCGATAACCTGCCAGTCGTGCTGCTGCCGGAGCTGGCGAAAACCCTTGTTGAGCGCAAAATTTCTGCGGCGGTCAGTATTGACGTGCGTAACATGCCGGAAAACCCGGAGATCTTCGAACAGGCGATGACCAACCTGCCTGACTCTTTTTCCCCGCAGCTGCTGTTCCTCGATGCAGATCGCAACACGCTGATCCGCCGCTACAGCGACACGCGCCGCCTGCACCCGCTGTCGAGCAAAAATCTTTCGCTGGAAAGCGCCATCGATGAAGAAAGCGATCTGCTTGAGCCGCTGAAATCGCGAGCCGATTTAATCATCGACACCTCGGAGATGTCCGTTCACGAACTGGCAGAAATGCTGCGCACGCGCCTGCTGGGCAAGCGTGAACGTGAGCTGACGATGGTATTCGAATCCTTCGGCTTCAAGCACGGGATCCCCATCGACGCCGATTACGTGTTTGACGTCCGCTTCCTGCCGAACCCGCATTGGGATCCAAAACTGCGCCCGATGACCGGCCTGGATCGCCCCGTTGCCGCGTTCCTCGACCGGCACACAGAAGTTCACAATTTTATCTACCAGACCCGCAGCTACCTTGAGCTATGGTTACCGATGCTGGAAACCAACAACCGCAGCTACCTGACCGTGGCTATCGGCTGTACCGGGGGTAAGCACCGTTCGGTTTATATCGCCGAGCAGTTAGCCGACTACTTCCGCTCGCGCGGCAAGAACGTTCAGTCTCGTCACCGTACGCTGGAAAAACGTAAAACATGACCGTAAAACATATCGTTGAGATCACCAATAAGCTGGGTATGCACGCCCGCCCGGCCATGAAACTGTTTGAGCTGGTACAAAGCTTTGATGCAGAAGTGATGCTGCGGAATGAAGCGGGCACCGAGGCCGAAGCCAGCAGCGTTATCGCGCTGCTGATGCTGGACTCGGCCAAGGGCGGGCAGATTGAAATTGAGGTCACCGGCCCGCAGGAAGAACAGGCGCTGGCCGCCGTTGTGGCGCTGTTCAACGCCGGGTTCGACGAAGACTAGCTCATTTTAATTCATGCTGCGCCAGGAAAGACTCACCCCCAAGCTGGCGCATCTGACGTAGAATCCACTGCTGCCGCTGACGCACATAGCCTGAAGGCGCATTGGCCTTAAAGCGGATGGGGTTTGGCAGCACGGCGGCAAGCATTGCCGCTTCCGACGCGCTAAGCCTGCTGGCGGGCTTGTTGAAATAGCGCTGCGCCGCCGCTTCGACGCCAAACGTCCCTTCGCCAAATTCCGCAATATTCAGGTACACCGTCAGGATCCGGCGCTTGGTCCACACCGTTTCCATACCGAGCGTTATTCCGGCCTCAAGCCCTTTGCGCACCCAGCTCCGCCCGTCCCACAGGAACAGATTCTTGGCCGTCTGCTGCGAAAGCGTGGACGCTCCCCGCACGCGATTTTCATTCCGCTCGTTATGCGAGATCGCTTTCTCAATCGAAGCCATATCAAATCCCCAGTGATCCGGGAATTTCTGATCTTCGGCGGCAATCACCGCCAGCGGCATCCACGGCGAGATCTCGTCCATGCTCACCCAGTCGGAATGAGCCACGTAGCTAAAATCTCCCGTTAGCCAGGCGCTGAACTGCCGCTCAACCATCACCGCCGAAAACGGAACCGGAAGGAAGCTAAACACGATGATGCCCGCGGCCCAGAGCCCGACAATAGCCAGAACCGTTCGTAAAGCCCAACGTCTGACGCGTGCCCAGAGCGCTATACGCCCTTTCCTCATGCGCTAAGATCCAGCACGCGAGCCACCAGCTTCTCAATGCCTGCCGCCGCTTCGTCGATGCTCGTCGCCAGCATATAGGCGGGCGTAGTGACCACTTTGCGATCTTCATCGACAACAATGTCGTCTACCGGACACGGAATATGTTCCGCCCCCATTTCCTCCAGCATTTCGGCCAGGTCGATGTCGGTGCCTATCGTCAGGCGTACCGGCATATCCAGAATACGCGGCAGCATGGCGGGCGCGATGCACATAAAGCCAATTGGCTTGCCCTGTTCGTGAATCTCGCGAGTCAGGCGACACAGTTCGCCGTCTACCTGGCACTCAATGCCTTTCGCCGCAAAGGTGCTCAGGTTTTTCGCAGCCCCGAACCCTCCGGGAACAATCAGGGCATCAAGTTCACTTGCCGTCGCCTCGGCTAAATCGGTGATATTGCCGCGGGCGATTCGCGCGGCTTCTACCAGAACATTTCGCCCTTCGTTGGCTTTTTCAGTGGTGAGATGATTGATAACTTCTGCTTGAGTTTTATCGGGGGCGAAGCACACCGCCTGTGCCCCTGCCCGGGCGATCGCCAGCAGGGTAATAACCGCCTCATGAATTTCACTGCCATCGTAGACACCGCAACCGCTGAGCACCACACCAACTTTCTTCATAAAGCCTTCCTTTTCGTCACGCGGCCGCCATTATCAGCTAAGATAATTTGACCGCTATGGTTCACACATTTTACTGATTCAAGTAACAAACTTTATAAGATTTGCTATCTTAATGCCTGAGCAACCCGCGATTTGCAGGTTGTGCCGCCTGAAGAAAACCTACCAATATCGGCGCAACCTAAGATTTCCCTGGTGTTGGCGCAGTGTTCGCGCACCCCGGTTTATCCGGGGTCATTTTTTAGGTGCGTTCGCCACCCAGGCTTTCAGAACGTCCACATCGTGCTGCCATTCCTGCTTCAGCTCTTCAATCCATTCGCCAACGTTGTCTGACCAGGCCGGAAGGTCCGGGGACTGGATCTGCTGGGCAACCTGCTGCAAATGGCGCAGGCCAATTGCCCCGGCAGCGCCTTTAATTTTATGCCCCTCTTCCACCACGCCCTTCTGGTCGCGGGCCGTCATGTTGGAATCCAGAATGCTTAAATAGCCCGGCATCATCTTTTCAAACATCGCCAGGCCATCGGTAATGATCTTCGGCCCCACCAAATCCATGTACTGCTCGAGCATCGCAATATCCAGTAACGCTTGCTGCTTTTCACTGTTCACTTGGGTCATTACAGGTTCCTCTTTGGAGTAAGACTGCTGGCTATCCCAGAATTTTTGGATCACCGCCATTAGCGCCGGTACGGCGAGCGGCTTGCTCAGCACGTCATCCATGCCGGCGGCCAGATATTCTTTTTTGTCTTTCAGCACGTTCGCCGTTAACGCCACCAGCGGCGGGAGATCCGCTTTGTCGAAGCGCACGTTCAGCTCGCGGGAGATATCCAGCCCGGTCATGTCCGGCAGTTGAATATCCAGCAGCACAAGGTCGAACTCGCCCGGCGTAAATTTCTCCAGCGCCTCTTTGCCGGTCATCGCAACCTCAACGCTGTTGCCAAGCTTTTCAAGCACCGAGCGGGCGACAATAACGTTCAGCTCGATGTCTTCAACCAGCAGCACGTGCAGGCACGGCAGCGGCATTTCATCGTCTTCAAGCGTATCTTCTACTTCGTCGGCCACGCGCGGAGCCTGAACCGTAAGCGTGAACAGCGAGCCTTCACCCTGCCTGCTGCTGACGGTGATATCGCCGCCCATGCTTTTCGCCAGGCGACGCGAGACGGCGAGGCCAATCCCGGTGCCGGTAGCCGGTTTACCGCCGTGGCTGTCCTTCACCTGATAATACATGGCGAAGATTTTATCCTGCTCATCCTGCGGAATACCGATCCCGGAATCCTGCACTTCAAAGCGCAGGCTGCTGTCCTCTTCGTAGCGCACGCGCACCGTGACCTGCCCGCCTTTCGGGGTGAACTTCACGGCGTTGCTGATGAGATTCCAAAGGATCTGGCGCAAACGCGTGCCGTCGGTCACCACCTTATGCGGCAGCGGCAGCGTCGGCTCCATCACAAACGCCAGCCCTTTCTGCTGCGCCTGCAGGCCGGAGAGGTTTTCAAGGTCGGCGAGGAAGCTGGTGAAATCAACCTGCTGGTTATCAAGCTGGACTTTATGACGCTCAAGCTTATCCATATCGATAATATCGTTGAAGATATTACCGAGCGTGATCGCCGATACGTGGATCGTTTTCAGGTAGTTGGTTTGTTCCGCATTGAGCTCGGTATCGAGCAGGATTCGGCTCAGGCCGACAATGCCGTTCAGCGGCGTGCGCAGTTCGTGGCTGATGGTGGAAATGAAGGTAGTTTTGTCACGGCTCGCACGTTCCAGCGCATCCTGGTAGCGCTTACGCTCGGTAATGTCGCGCCCGAAGCCCATCAGGCCGTGACGCTTCCCGACGCGGTCGTAATACGGCACCTTACGGATTTCAAAGCACGCTTTACGCCCGTCCGGATAGTCCAGCCACTGCTCGTAGGTCAGAGACACGTTGTGGCGGAAGACTTTCTCGTCGGTTTCGATAACCTTTAGCGCCGCCTCTTCGGAATAAACTTCCTGCGGTTTCAGGCTGATAAGCTGCTTTTCACTTTTGCCGGTCAGCAGCTCCATGGCGCGATTACAGCCGGAGAACTCTTTGTCTTCGTTGCGGTAGAAAACCAGATCCGGCGAGGCGTCGAGGAAGGATCGCAGGAAGGAAGACTGCTGCTCGAGGCGAATCTGCGTTTCCTCACGCTCTTGCATCTCAACCTTGAGCTGCTCAAGCATAGTCTGACGCTCGTCCTCCGCCTTTACGCGGTCGGCGATTTCCTGATTCAGCTGGGCGATATTGTCCTTGAGCTGCACGTTGAGCTTTAAATCTCGCTCGCGCATCTCTTCGAGCTTATCGACCAGCTTTGACAGGCGCTGCCGCGACTCTTCGAGCTGTTCGACAACCACGGAAAGGAAGTAGACCGCCCAGGGCGTAATCAGCAGGCCAAAGAAGATGGATCGCACGACGTCGATGCTCTCGACCTGGCCACGCAGCAGCATAGTCACCGCCATCTGCACCACGATAGCCAGCACCACCAGCGCCGAGGCCAGCAGCAGAGAGAAGCGCACGAGGCCAAGCTTCACCATTAAATCAACGTAATACTGTGCCAGTAACCGGATTTGCTTCATGGAACGTTTCCTTCGCCAACAATCCGCTAAATATACCGCAAATTGGCGTAACGCTCAGAATTACGAGAAAAGAGTGGGATCCCAGGGCGTGCCAAGCGCCGATCCCTGCCCGCCGTGCGCCAGCAGATGCCGGTTGATTTCAAGCATGCCGGTCCAGCGATTCTCACACCACAGCGGCGCAAGCAGGGTTGGGCGCCGGGCGTTGGCAGAAACGCGGTGATAAACAATATCCAGCGGCGTGTGGCGGATCATTTCCCCGGCGGTCGTGGCGTAGTCTTCCAGTTCGATGGCCTGTAAGCGACCGGCCTGCCAGCTTTTGGCCATCGTGCTGCCCGCAACGATATGCAGCGGATGCAGTTTGATACCGTCGGTGCCCGTTTCCACAACCTGCTCCAGCGTTTCCAGGCAGTGTCCCTGCCCTTCGCCCGGCAGGCCGACAATCAGATGGCTGCACACCTTCAGGCCTCGCAGGCGGGCACGGCGGGCGGTTTCCTGATAGCAGGCAAAATTATGCCCGCGATTAATGCGGTGCAGGGTTTTATCGTGCGCGGATTGCAGGCCAAGCTCCAGCCAGACTTCGTAGCCCTTGTCGTGATATTCACTTAGCAAATCCAGCACGCTGTCAGGTACGCAGTCGGGCCGGGTACCGACGCATAATCCAACGATATTTGCCTGACTCACGGCCTGCTGGTACATCGACCGTAAAACCTGAACTTCTGCCCAGGTGCTGGTGTAGGCCTGAAAATAAGCGAGGTAATGCTGCGCGCGGTTGACCTGCTTCGCCTGATGGGCGAGCTGCTCGACGATAGAATTGTGCTGTTGCGTTTCGTCAGCAAACGAGGCGACATTGCAAAATGTGCATCCGCCACGGCCAATCGTGCCATCGCGATTGGGGCAGCTGAAGCCGCCGTGAAGGGTAAGCTTGTGGACTTTATGCCCGTAACGGCGAGAAAGATCCCCACCAAACATGTTGACTAAATTCTGTAACTGCATAATCTGATGGGCCGGCCCGAAAAAGGGGTCTAAGACTGCCACTTTCTGCTCTCGTCGGCGATGACCTGGATCAATCGCACTGGCGCAGCTTTAGCTATTGAATATCCATTCACAATAAGTGCAATTTTACGCACAGCACAGATGATTACTTTTCCTTATGTTGCCACCCTTTGTTTAAAGAATATGACGCAGGGTGAAAAACAGTGTCATGCTGCACTCTCCCGACCTACGGCAGCATATCATGCTAGCAATATCAGCAAGGCCAGCATGGTCTGGAATTTTGCAGCCTTGCAGACAGTGAGAGAGATCACATATCCCGTCACGTTCCACGCCCGTCCAATTGTAATAAAAAAGACAAAAAATCATTATTTATCATCAACATGAATATCATTTAGCACAATTACGTATAAATAAGAATGACATTTGACCTGTGTACGCTTTCCCGATAACTTGGAAATCCGCTGGAAGCTTTCTGGATGGGTTCTGTGCCCATCATATTTATGCAGTAATTTAGATTCCCTCTAAAGCAAGTCCTCAACACTTGTGCAACCGGATGCGTTAGACATTAAGAGGGCGACACGCGAGGCAAGCGTAGATACGCAAACCCCGTCGCCATGCCCTTGCTGCGTCTGGACGCAATCGGTATCGGGAATCACGTAGAGCCTGGGGAGGTTCACTGATATGTTGTACGATAAATCCCTTGAGAAGGATAACTGTGGTTTCGGCCTGATCGCCCACATAGAAGGCGAACCTAGCCACAAGGTAGTGCGTACTGCTATTCACGCACTGGCCCGAATGCAGCACCGTGGAGCAATCCTCGCCGATGGTAAAACCGGCGACGGCTGCGGCCTGCTGCTGCAAAAACCTGACCGTTTCTTCCGTATCGTGGCGGAAGAGCGCGGCTGGCGCTTAGCGAAAAACTACGCCGTCGGCATGATTTTCCTGAGCAAGGACCCGGTGCTTGCCGAAGCGAGCCGCCGCATTGTCGAAGAAGAGCTGCAAAACGAAACCCTGTCGATTGTTGGCTGGCGCGAAGTGCCAACCAATGAAGACGTGCTCGGTGAAATCGCCCTCTCCTCAAAGCCTCGCATCGAACAAATTTTTGTCAATGCCCCGGCCGGCTGGCGTCCGCGCGATATGGAGCGTCGCCTGTTTATCGCCCGTCGCCGCATCGAGAAACGCATCCAGGATAAAGACTTCTACGTCTGTAGCCTCTCGAACCTGGTGAACATCTATAAAGGTCTGTGTATGCCGGCAGATTTGCCACGCTTTTACCTGGACCTGGCGGACCTGCGTCTGGAATCGGCCATCTGCCTGTTCCACCAGCGCTTCTCCACCAACACCGTGCCACGCTGGCCTTTGGCCCAGCCGTTCCGCTATCTGGCGCACAACGGTGAAATCAACACCATCACCGGCAACCGTCAATGGGCGCGCGCGCGTACCTATAAATTCCAGACTCCGTTAATCCCGGATTTGCAGTCTGCTGCGCCATTCGTTAACGAGACCGGCTCTGACTCCAGTTCGCTGGATAACATGCTCGAGCTGCTGCTGGCGGGCGGGATGGACATCGTTCGCGCCATGCGCCTGCTGGTTCCGCCAGCCTGGCAGAACAACCCGAACATGGACCCGGAGCTGCGCGCCTTCTTTGACTTTAACTCCATGCACATGGAGCCGTGGGACGGCCCGGCGGGGATCGTCATGTCCGACGGGCGCTTTGCCGCCTGTAACCTGGACCGCAACGGCCTGCGCCCTGCCCGCTACGTGATAACAAAAGACAAACTCATCACCTGCGCCTCCGAAGTCGGCATCTGGGATTACCAGCCGGATGAAGTCGTCGAGAAGGGCCGCGTGGGTCCGGGCGAGCTGATGGTTATCGACACCCGCGTTGGGCGTATCCTGCACTCTGCGGAAACGGATGAAGAGCTGAAAAGCCGCCATCCGTACAAAGAGTGGATGGAGAACAACGTTCGCCGCCTGGTGCCGTTTGAAGACCTGCCGGACGAAAAAGTCGGCACCCGCGAGCTCGACGACGACACGCTTGCCAGCTACCAGAAGCAGTTTAACTACAGCAGCGAAGAGCTGGATTCCATCCTGCGCGTGCTGGGTGAAAACGGCCAGGAAGCGGTCGGCTCGATGGGCGATGACACGCCGTTCGCCGTGCTCTCCAGCCAGCCGCGCATTATTTACGATTACTTCCGTCAGCAGTTTGCGCAGGTAACCAACCCGCCAATCGATCCGCTGCGTGAAGCGCACGTCATGTCGCTGGCAACCAGCATTGGCCGCGAGATGAACGTCTTCTGCGAGGCCGAAGGCCAGGCGCACCGCCTGAGCTTTAAATCGCCGATTCTGCTGTGGTCTGATTTCCAGCAGTTGACCAGCCTGGACGAAGAGTATTACCGCGCCGATACGCTGGACATCACCTACGATGTGACAGAAAAATCGCTGCATGAAACCGTCAGCGCGCTGTGCGACGAAGCCGAGCGTATGGTGCGTAACGGCACCGTCCTGCTGGTGCTTTCCGACCGCAACATCGCCAAGAATCGCCTGCCGGTTCCGGCCCCGATGGCGGTTGGCGCCATCCAGACTCGTCTCGTTGAGAAGAGCCTGCGCTGCGACGCCAACATCATCGTCGAAACCGCCAGCGCCCGCGATCCGCACCACTTTGCGGTTCTTTTGGGCTTTGGTGCCACGGCAATCTATCCGTATCTGGCGTACGAATCGCTGGCACGCCTCGTCGATACCGGCGCGCTGGAGAAAAACTACCGCACCGTGATGCAGAACTACCGCAACGGCATCAACAAAGGGCTGTACAAGATCATGTCCAAAATGGGCATCTCGACTATCGCCTCCTACCGTTGCTCCAAGCTGTTTGAAGCCGTTGGCCTGCACAAAGAAGTGTCCGAGCTGTGCTTCCAGGGCGTGGTCAGCCGCATCGGCGGCGCGGGCTTCAACGACTTCCAGCAGGATCTGCTGAACCTGTCCAAACGCGCGTGGCTGGTTCGCAAGCCGCTGGATCAGGGCGGACAGCTGAAGTTTGTTCA
Organism: Buttiauxella sp.; assembly: GCA_036489025.1. Lineage (GTDB taxonomy): Bacteria > Pseudomonadota > Gammaproteobacteria > Enterobacterales > Enterobacteriaceae > Dryocola. The sequence goes on along the minus strand of DASXGN010000005.1, from coordinate 58,405 downwards.
CGGCGGCGAATATCACGCTTACAACCCGGACGTGGTGCAAACGCTGCAAAAAGCAGTTCAAAGCGGCGAGTACAAAGACTATCAGGACTACGCGAAGCTGGTGAACGAGCGCCCGGTGGCGACGCTGCGCGATATGCTCGCGCTCAGCCCACAGGGCGAAACCATCCGCATTGAGGACGTTGAACCGGCGACCGAACTGTTCAAACGTTTTGACACCGCGGCCATGTCCATCGGCGCATTAAGCCCCGAGGCGCACGAGTCTCTGGCTGAAGCAATGAACAGCATCGGCGGGAATTCCAACTCCGGCGAAGGCGGCGAAGACCCGGCGCGCTACGGCACCAATAAAGTCTCCCGCATCAAGCAGGTTGCTTCCGGCCGCTTCGGCGTCACGCCAGCTTACCTGGTTAACGCCGACGTTATTCAGATCAAAGTTGCTCAGGGCGCGAAGCCTGGCGAAGGCGGCCAGCTGCCGGGCGATAAAGTCACGCCGTATATCGCCAAGCTGCGTTATTCCGTGCCGGGCGTGACGCTGATTTCACCTCCGCCGCATCACGATATCTATTCGATTGAAGATTTGGCGCAGCTGATTTTCGATCTTAAGCAGGTCAATCCAAAGGCGATGATTTCCGTCAAGCTGGTTTCCGAACCAGGGGTAGGCACCATCGCCACCGGCGTGGCAAAAGCCTATGCGGACCTGATTACCATTGCCGGTTACGACGGCGGCACGGGCGCAAGCCCTCTGTCCTCCGTGAAGTATGCGGGCTGTCCGTGGGAGCTGGGCCTGGTCGAAACGCAGCAGGCGCTGGTTGCTAACGGCCTGCGTCATAAAATTCGCTTGCAGGTGGACGGCGGTCTGAAAACCGGCCTCGACATCATCAAAGCGGCGATTCTTGGCGCGGAAAGCTTCGGCTTCGGCACCGGTCCAATGGTCGCGCTGGGCTGTAAATACCTGCGAATTTGTCACCTGAACAACTGTGCAACGGGCGTGGCAACCCAGGACGAGAAGCTGCGTAAGAACCATTACCACGGCCTGCCGTTCCGCGTGACCAACTACTTTGATTTCATCGCTCGCGAAACGCGTGAGCTCATGGCGCAGCTGGGCGTGAAGCGGCTGGTCGACCTGATTGGCCGCACCGACCTGCTTAAAGAGCTGGACGGCTTCACCGCTAAACAGCAGAACCTGGATCTGTCGAACCTGCTGAAAACGGCTGAACCTATGCCGGGCAAAGCGGTTTACTGTACCGAACATAACCCGCCGTTCGATAAAGGCGACCTGAACGCGCAGCTGCTAGCCCAGGCTAAGCAGTACGTGGACGATAAACAGAGCAAAACGTTCTGGTTTGATATCCGCAACACCGACCGTTCAGTGGGGGCAATGCTGTCCGGCTATATCGCGCAGCATAACGGCGACCAGGGGCTGGCAGCAGACCCGATTAAAGCTCACTTCAGCGGGACCGCAGGCCAGAGCTTCGGCGTCTGGAATGCCGGTGGCGTCGAGCTGCATCTGACCGGCGACGCCAACGATTACGTCGGCAAAGGCATGGCGGGCGGGTTAATCTCCCTGCGTCCTCCGGTGGGCTCCGCCTTCCGCAGCCATGAAGCGACCATCATCGGCAACACCTGCCTGTACGGCGCAACCGGCGGCAAGCTGTATGCCGCAGGCCGCGCGGGCGAACGCTTTGCGGTACGTAACTCAGGCGCAATCACCGTTGTTGAGGGGATTGGCGATAACGGCTGTGAATACATGACCGGCGGCATCGTCTGCGTCATTGGCAAAACCGGCGTTAACTTCGGCGCGGGCATGACGGGCGGCTTCGCCTACGTGCTTGATGAAGACGGCGATTTCCGCAAGCGCGTGAACCCCGAGCTGGTTGAGTTACTCAGCGTTGAAGAACTGGCCATCCACGAAGAGCATCTGCGCGGCATGATTACCGAGCATGTGCAGCTGACGGGCTCCCAGCGCGGCGAAGAGATTCTCGCTAACTGGCCAGCCTTTGCGGCGAAATTCACGTTGGTTAAACCGAAGTCCAGTGATGTCAAAGCATTGTTGGGTCACCGTAGTCGTTCTGCAGCCGAGCTGCGGGTTCAGGCGCAGTAAGAGGTCACGATGAGTCAAAACGTATATCAATTTATCGACCTGCAGCGCGTTGATCCGCCAAAGAAACCGCTGAAGATCCGTAAAATTGAATTTGTGGAAATTTACGAGCCGTTCTCAGAAGGCCAGGCTAAAGCGCAGGCAGATCGCTGTCTGTCCTGCGGCAATCCTTACTGCGAGTGGAAATGTCCGGTTCACAACTACATCCCCAACTGGCTGAAGCTGGCTAACGAAGGGCGCATTATTGAAGCGGCTGAACTGTCACATCAGACAAACAGCCTACCGGAAGTGTGCGGCCGCGTTTGTCCGCAGGATCGCCTGTGCGAAGGTTCCTGTACGCTGAACGACGAGTTTGGCGCGGTCACCATCGGCAACATCGAGCGCTACATCAACGATAAAGCGATTGAGATGGGCTGGAAGCCAGACCTGACCGGCGTCAAACAAACCGGTAAGCGCGTGGCGATTATCGGCGCGGGCCCTGCGGGGCTGGCCTGTGCGGACGTGCTGGCGCGTAACGGCGTGAAGGCGGTTGTTTATGACCGTCATCCAGAAATCGGCGGCCTGCTGACCTTCGGTATTCCGGCGTTCAAGCTGGAAAAAGAAGTCATGACCAAGCGTCGCGAAATCTTCAGCGGCATGGGCATTGAGTTCAGGCTCAATACCGAAGTGGGCCGCGACGTACAGATCGACGACCTGCTGAGCGAGTTCGACTCCGTGTTCCTGGGCGTGGGTACTTACCAGTCCATGCGCGGTGGTTTAGAGAATGAAGACGCGCCGGGCGTCTTTGACGCGCTGCCCTTCCTCATCGCCAACACCAAGCAGATTATGGGCTTCGGGGATTCTGCCGAAGAGCCGTATGTGAATATGGCAGGCAAACGCGTGGTAGTTCTGGGCGGCGGCGACACCGCGATGGACTGCGTGCGGACTTCGGTTCGTCAGGGGGCAACGCACGTTATCTGTGCCTATCGCCGTGACGAAGAGAACATGCCGGGCTCCAAACGCGAAGTTAAAAACGCGCGCGAAGAAGGCGTGGAATTCCAGTTCAACGCGCAGCCGCTCGGCGTTGAAATCAATGCGAACGGCAGAGTGTCCGGCGTGAAGTTTGCCCGCACCGAGCTGGGTGCGCCTGATGCCAACGGCCGCCGTCGGCCGGAAATCATCGCCGGTTCTGAACACGTAGTCCCTGCCGATGCGGTGGTGATGGCGTTTGGTTTCCGCCCGCACAGCATGCAATGGCTGGAAAAACACAGCGTGGAGCTGGACAGCCAGGGCCGCATTATCGCCCCGGAAGGCAGCGAAAACGCGTTCCAGACCAGCAACCCGAAAATCTTCGCAGGCGGCGACGCGGTGCGCGGCTCTGACCTGGTCGTGACGGCGATTGCAGAAGGCCGCAAAGCGGCTGACGGCATCCTGAACTTCCTCGAAGTGTAATGGCCCAGTAAGATGGTAAAAGCCCGGAGGCGTTAAAACCTCCGGGCTTTTTTACGTCTGCCTTTATGCTTCCAGCAGGCTGCGGTGCAGCTTAATGACCACCTTTTTAATTTCTTCCGGCTGGCTCACCTGGCAGCCCGGTTTATGCGGCTCCAGCGGCATAAAGACGGCGAACATCCCCGGCTGCAATGCCAGCGTCTGCTCGTTTTCAATTTGCCTGCACAGCTGGTAGTCCTCCTCCCCGTGCCATTCTTCACAATCGCGGGCGCTTTCGTAGGCTCCGTAGAAGATCCTCTCGCGCCCTTCCAGAAGGATCTGAATATCAATGTAATCCCTGTGCTGTTCGGCTTTTTTATCCTGCGCGAGGCCGGTGGCAAACTGCATGACGTTCATAAAGAGCTTATCGCCCTCTAGCGGATAGCTCCCTGAGGCTTTCAAATGTGGCTTTTCTGCCAGGGCAAGGCGAATAGCGTTAACCATCACCGCCGGTAGCCCGGCGAACTCGGCGCAGCGGCTGTCTCCGGTAATCATTTCACCACCCTCTGAACAAGGCTACGCTTGCTGGCTGCCGGCTGAACCGCGCCGCTAAACGGCTTACCGTCGATCGCATCGTGCGTGCGCAGCGCATCCGGATGAATCCAGCGCTGAATACGCGAAGGCATATCCAGGCCAATCAGCAGGATAACGACAAAGGTCAGGCTGAAGGACAGCGAGCCAAGAGCCGTCCCGAGATCCAGACGCTGGGCAATCGTCGCGCCGATCACCGGAGCCAGCGCCCCACCGAGTGCGCCGACGTTATAGGTGAAGCCCAGGCCCGCCGCGCGCTGCTCGGTGTCAAAATAGCCGCCGATGAGCTTCGGCAGAATGCCTGAAATTCCCTGCCCCAGCATTTGCTGGAAGAACAGCAGCAGGCCCAGCCCCCAGATATTGCCGCCGCCGATGGCGAACACCGGAATAATCAGCAGTTGGGAAACCAGCAGGCTGTAAACGTAGGCCTTTCTGGTGCCTAACCAGTCGCCCAGGAAGCCGCCTACGCAACAGCCTACCGCCGCGCCGAAACCGCTAAAGAACAGCATGTGGGCCACCATCGCAGGATCGTACCGCAGTTCCGTTTTCAGATAGGTTGGCAGCAGGGCCTGAATCGGCCATGAATAGAGGAAGGCGAAGAACACGACGATCATCAGCGTTACGCCCGTCGGCCAGCGCCTGCCGCTGCTTTGCACCATAAAACTGATAAACACCGCCGCGCAAATTAAGCCCAGTACGGCGACCAAAGCGGCATTACCGAGGTTGCCAGCAAAGCAGAAATACAGTGCTGTGGCTACCACCACCGTGAGCGCCATGTTGATTAATCGATGCTCGCCGCGGTAGAGAATATCCACCATCGTTTTAACCGGCTTTCTGTCGGCAAATCTTTCCTGCCAGTCTTCCGCTTCAGGGATATTTTTGCGCAGCCAGAGGGCAAAAATAATAGGCAGAATGCCGATGAAAAACAGCGCTCGCCAGCCCCATACCGGCACCACAACGCTGTATATCTGCGCTGCAAGTACGGCCCCCACGGAAAAACCAGAAATCAGGAACCCGCTCGCTTTGTTGCGCAGATGCTTTGGCCAGCTTTCAATCACGTAGGTAGCGCTCGAACCGTATTCCCCGGCCATTCCCATGCCGATTACCAGCCGCGCGATGAACATGGTGGTGAAGCCCGGCGCAAAGCCGCAGGCCAGCGTGCCGCAGGAAAACAGGACGATGCTGGCGATCATCGCCAGCCTGCGGCCATAGCGATCGCCCATTGCGCCTAGCACCAGGCCGCCAAACCAGCGGGAGATAAACGCCGCGGAAATCAGGCTCGCCGCCTGGACCGTGGTCAACCCAAACTCGCTTTGTATTTCGGTCAGGACCAGCGCAATCAGGACAAAATCAAAACCATCCAGCAGGTAGCCAATCCATGCCGCCGAAAACGCCTTCCATTGCGGTTTGGTCAAATGTCGGTACCACGGGATCTGTTGGGCAGTGTTATTCATAAAGCACTCCCGGCGCGGATTGGCGACAACCCGCCCTTTGGTTAGGTCTGATAAGGAAAGAGGAATGCCGGCTGACCGGCGTCGACGACCGCTGCAAGCGATTAACGCAGCATGGCGCGCTCCGCCTGAAGCTGGGCGGCCAGGGCTTTAAGCTCGGGCAGGTATTGCTCATCAACCGGTGCAAACGGCTTGCGGCAGAGCGGCACGGCAAGAACATCCATGTAGTGCAAAATCGTTTTCAGCCCGCGGAAGACGCCCACCTTAATCAGCAGGTCGATAACCTTGTTACATTCGCTTTGCAGATGTCGCGCACGCTGCACGTCCCCTTCCTGCACCGCTTTTTTGATTGCCATGTAGCGCCAGCCCATCACGTTATAAGTGCTGCCGATCCCACCGTCCGCACCGGCCAGCAGGCCGGAAGCAAAGATTTCGTCATAGCCGTTGTAGAGCACGAGATCGGGATGCGCACGGCGAATTTTTTCCATTTCGTAGAGATCGCCCGAGGTTTGTTTCAGCGCGCCTACGCCCGGCAGGGAAATCAGCGTATTGATCTGTTCCAGGTTTAGCTTCACCCCGCTCAGAGCGGGGATGTTATAGACCACCATCGGCAGGCCGCCGGATTCGCCAATCACCGCGCGGTAGTGATCGCAATGTTCATTAAAGCTGAAAGGATAGTAGAACGGCGTCACGGCGGAGACGGCATCGAACCCGTAGCGATGCGCGGCCACGGCCAGCACCTGGCTTTCATGGGTGCTGATCCCACCGACGTGGGCAATCAGCGTGACCAGACCTTTTGCTTCCTCAGCGACAATTTCAAGCACCTGCTCACGTTCCTGGGTACTTTGCAAAAATGCCTCGCCGGTTGAGCCTCCGACGTACAGACCGTCCACGCCCTGGTCTATGTTGAAACGCACCAGGCGGCGCAGGCTTTCGCTATCAATCTTCTGTTGTGCGGTAAACGGAGTGAGCAGCGCGGGCATGACGCCCCGGAGATTCTGTTTCATAAACGCCTCTTGGTGGTTTGATTTTCGATTATTTCGATATACCTTTATACCTGTTATACCAGATCAAAAAGTCAACGCTCCACGCGAAGGTGTTCAGGATGTGATCTTGTTCATAGGAAATCGCGACGCGGCAATAATGAATCTACGAAAGCTTGCTGCTCGTCATTAGCCAGCGAAAGGCTTTATTTCTTCTTCGCAGGTTTGCGCGACGCCTTGTAGTAGGCGGCGAAGACGCTTTTCAGATGGGCCTTCAACGCGCTCTCCGCGGCGTCAGGTTTGCGGGCCTGAATCGCCTCGAATATCACGATGTGCTGCTGATAGCTGACGTAATTATGCGCGTGCAGCTCCTCGGGAGGCACGGAAGGACGCGCGGCAATCAGCCAGTCCAGCAGGGCGACGTGCACCGCCATAAAGATTGGGTTATCGGGGATTTCCGCGAGCTCGCGGTGAAACTCAATATCGGAACGAATGAACAGCTCGTTGTCGTCCAGCGCCTGGCTGTTCAGCTCCAGCGCTTTACCCAGCCGGGCAATTTGCTCATCGCTAGCAAACTCAGCCGCATAGCGTACAAGACTCGATTCAAAGAACAGGCGCAGCTGTTCGAAATGCGCGATACCACCGGGACGAGAAAGAAAGTCTTTCGCCACGCCGGACAGTTCGCCAATGATGGTATCAGCTGACGGACGCGATACACGGGCTCGCTCGCCGTTGCTGATTTGCACCAGCCCTTTGCGCTTGAGCGCCGCCAGCGCTTCGCGAACGGAGGGACGCCCGACGTTGAAAAAGGCCATCAGCTCACGCTCGGAGGGCAGCTGTTCACCCTCGGCAAATTCACGCCTGCGGATCATTTGCTCCAGCTCTTCCTCCACCATTTCTGAGAGTTTTTTGCGCGCCAGCGGGCGACGCCGCATCGCATGGCCAATGGTCTCAGTCGTTTCAGCTGGCTGTTCGTCAAAAGTGCTCATAGCGTCAGAATATAGCCGTATCAGGGAAGGAGGTGAGTAAAGGAACTTTCGAATCATAACACAGCAATCAGCACCTGGGGAAAGTGCGGGCTTTAGGTTTGCAGCAATAAAAAAGCCAGTCATCTGACTGGCTTGCTTTTATTTCACTACGCGAAGCGCCGGACGGCCGCCGCGCGGAGGAGGCTCGTCATCCGGGCCGTTGTCGTCTTCATCGCGATCGGGGCGATCGCCGTCGATCACCTGCATCACCATTTCCGGCTCTGCAGCAGGCTGCTCATCGTCGTTGTGACTTTCAACATCCTCGTCGTAGCTGGCTTCCGGCTCGAACATGGTGCCGGCACCATTTTCACGCGCGTAGATAGCCAGGACGGCGGCCATAGGCACGTAAACCTGGCGCGGCACACCGCCAAAGCGAGCGTTAAAGGTCACTTCTTTGTTGCCCAGCTCCAGGTTTCCTACCGCACGCGGGGCGATATTCAGGACGATTTGCCCGTCGCGCGCATACTCCATCGGCACATGCACGCCTGGCAATGTCACATCCACCACCAGGTGCGGCGTGAGCTGGTTATCCAGTAGCCACTCGTAAAAAGCACGGAGCAGATAGGGACGACGCGGTGACAATTGCGACATATCCATTGATTAGCCTCGGGTCTGTAGACGCATTTCGCGCTCAGGCTCGGTCAGAGAGGCAAGGAAGGAATCACGTTCGAACACGCGAGTCATGTAGCCTTTCATCTCTTTGGAACCCGCACCCGTCAGCTCAATACCCATCTGCGGTAAACGCCACAGCAGCGGAGCCAGGTAGCAGTCCACCAGGCTGAATTCGTCGCTCAGGAAGAAAGGCTTCTGGGTAAAGACAGGGGCAATCGCCAGCAGCTCTTCGCGCAGCTGTTTACGAGCGGCGTCAGCTTCCTGTGCGGAACCGTTCACCACGACATTCATCAGGGTGTACCAGTCTTTTTCGATGCGGTGCATGTACAGACGGCTTTCACCGCGTGCAACAGGGTAAACCGGCATCAGCGGCGGATGTGGGAAACGCTCATCAAGATATTCCATGATGATGCGGGATTCCCACAGGGTCAGCTCGCGGTCAACCAGGGTCGGTACGCTGTGATTTGGGTTGAGGTCAATCAGATCCTGAGGCAGGTTATCCGTTTCCACATGCTCAATTTCAACGCTAACACCCTTTTCGGCCAGCACGATACGCACCTGATGGCTATAGATGTCAGTAGGACCGGAAAACAGCGTCATCACCGAACGTTTGTTGGCAGCGACAGCCATGAAAACCTCCAAGTTTTATCAGAAAATTACTGCTAATAGCCGTAAACGGCGACTAACCTGACTGTTAATTACCCAATGAACCCGGACTCCCACCAGCCGCCAGAAAACAAGGCGAAAACAAACTGATGCCGACATTTGGGCAGAAAATTGGTTGATAGTTTACCAGATTTTACCCGTTTTGTGGGGAGCGGATTCTGAATTCACCATAAACTTAAACTATATCAACACGTTAAAAGTAATAATATAAATTTCAGACATAAAAAAACCCGGTACAAGACCGGGTTTTTTGCCAATTGCCTTTCTGCGAAAGCAGAGAACAATTAACGTTTGGAGAACTGAGGACGACGACGTGCTTTACGCAGGCCGACTTTCTTACGTTCAACTTCACGAGCATCACGAGTAACGAAGCCAGCTTTACGCAGTTCGCCACGCAGGGACTCGTCGTACTCCATCAGAGCGCGGGTGATACCGTGACGGATCGCACCAGCCTGACCAGAAGTACCACCACCTTTAACGGTGATGTACAGATCGAATTTCTCAACCATATCAACCAGTTCCAGCGGCTGACGAACTACCATGCGGGCAGTTTCACGACCGAAGTACTGTTCCAGAGAACGTTGGTTGATAACGATTTTGCCACTGCCCGGTTTAATGAAAACGCGAGCTGCGGAGCTTTTGCGGCGACCAGTGCCGTAGTATTGATTTTCAGCCATTGCCATAATCCCGATTAAATGTCCAGAACTTGCGGTTGCTGTGCCGCGTGGTTGTGCTCGGTGCCCGCGTAAACTTTCAGTTTACGGAACATAGCACGGCCCAGCGGGCCCTTTGGCAGCATGCCTTTAACCGCGATTTCAATCACACGCTCAGGACGGCGGGCAATCATCTCTTCAAAGGTCGCTTGTTTGATACCACCGATGTGGCCGGTGTGATGGTAGTACACTTTGTCAGTACGCTTGTTGCCGGTTACAGCAACTTTTTCTGCGTTCAGAACGATGATGTAATCACCAGTATCAACGTGCGGAGTGTATTCCGCTTTGTGCTTACCGCGCAGACGGCGAGCCAGTTCAGTAGCCAGGCGACCTAAGGTCTTACCATCAGCGTCAACAACATACCAGTCGCGCTGTACGGTTTCTGGTTTAGCTGTAAAAGTTTTCATTAAAAGCTTACCCAATATATAGTTACACGTTGGTGAACACCCAAACGTTTAAAATCAGTTGAGGTTCACGCGACATTGTCCAGCAAACCTACCCCTTCGAATAGCCTATGCCGGCACGACAAAAGTTTTGGGAAAAAAACTTTGGTTGTAACGTGGGGTCGCAAGATTATAGAGAAGTCGTCTGCAAAGGTCGACCACAATTTGCCTTTCATTCAACATGATTCCCGTTCACGGCATATGCGACAGACGCAAATACTCTTCGCTTTGCATTTCCTGCAGGCGCGACAGGCAGCGCTGGAACTCAAACTTCAGTCTTTCACCCTGATAAATATCGAATAATTCTGCCTCAGCGCTGACCACAAGCTTGACATGGCGTTCGTAAAATTCATCCACCAGCGCGATAAAGCGGCGGGCCTCATTCTCATGGGCTATCGTCATGACCGGCACGTTGAACAGCAAAACGGTATGGAACAGGCGCGATAAAGCGATGTAATCATGCTGGCTGCGGGCATCAACGCACAGCGTTTTGTAGTCCACGGCGAGGGTCTGGTTTGCCATTCCGAGCGTGGCCAACGGGCGATGATTCACCTCCAGCACGGGCTCCCCCTCGCGCGGTATTCCTGCCAGCGCCGTATAGAGCTTCTCCATTTGCTGCCGGGTTTGTTCATTCAGCGGAGACAGCCAAAGGTGCGCCTGGGTCAGCGTTCGCAGGCGGTAATCAATGCCCGCATCCACATTCATCACGTCACAGTATTTTTTGATGGCGTCGATAGCAGGGATAAAGCGCGGGCGCTGCAAGCCGTTACGGTACAGTTCGTCGGGCGGAATATTCGAGGTGGCAACGAGCGTAATGCCGCGGGCAAACAGCGCTTTCATTAATGTGCCCAACAGCATGGCGTCGGTGATGTCCGAAACGAAGAATTCGTCAAAGCACAAAATATCCGTCTCGGCCTTGAAGCCATCGGCAACGATTTCCAGCGGATCGGCGTGGCCCTGAAGCTGCGTCAGCTCTTCATGCACCCGCAGCATAAAGCGATGAAAATGCAGGCGCAGTTTGCGCTCTCCCGGCAGGCTCTGGAAGAACATATCCATCAGCCAGGTTTTTCCGCGCCCTACTCCGCCCCACATATAAAGCCCGCGCACTGGCTCATCGCTAGCGGACTCGGCACGCTTGCCAAGCAGTTTGCCAAATTTCGCCATTAAGCCGCCGCCTGTGGCCGCCGCTGGACTTTTATTTGTAAGCTCCTGATAAATTGCTTCCAGGCGCGTAACCGCTTCATGCTGAACGTCATCAGGCTGGTAGCTACCCTGCGCAAGAGCCTGCTGGTAGCGCAATGTAGGGGAGAGATTTTGCATGGTATTATGGTATTCCCTTGAAGATCGTATTGCCGTTTGCTGATGGTCTTAATGCACGGATGTCGAAAAAAAGGTCGATCTACCCTAAGCGATGCTGCGTCAGGATTCCACTTCTCTTAGGTTAGCGGTTATAGTGGCTACATTACCCTTACGGATTCACAAGATAACGGGAGAAGTACATGACCTGGGAATATGCGCTAATTGGGTTAGTTGTCGGAATTATCATTGGCGCCGTTGCGATGCGTTTTGGCAACCGCAAACTTCGTCAGCAGCAGGCCTTGCAGTACGAGCTGGAAAAAAACAAAGCCGAGCTGGAAGAATACCGTGAAGAGTTAGTCAGCCACTTTGCACACAGTGCAGAGCTGCTCGACAATATGGCACACGACTATCGCCAGCTTTATCAGCACATGGCGAAAAGCTCCAGCAGTCTGCTGCCAGAGCTGTCCGCCGAGGCCAATCCTTTCCGCAATCGTCTGGCTGAATCCGAAGCCAGTAACGATCAGGCACCGGTGCAAATGCCGCGCGACTATTCGGAAGGCGCTTCTGGATTGCTCCGCACCGAGCGGGCAAAACGCGATTAGTCACAGATGTAAGATTTTTTTCCTGGGGCACGTCTTCCGTGCCCCAAATCTCCCCGCCTCACAGCTATCATTTAATAGTCTTTAATCTTCCTGTAACGCCATTGTTACCCGGCTGATATTTCAATAACATCGGAGTGTTATCGGGTTTTCCTTTTTCCAGGTCACGAGAGCAAGCCATCAATGAAGAAAAAAACACGGTTATTGAGTGCGTTAGCGTTAAGCGTCGGGCTAGCTCTTGGCGCATCGCCTATGGCAGCAGCGGCGATTCCTTCGCAGGTACCTGGACAGGCTGCGATCCCAAGCCTTGCGCCAATGCTGGAAAAAGTGTTGCCTGCCGTGGTGAGCGTGCAGGTTGAAGGCACGGCGGCGGCCCCCACCCAGAAAGTCCCGGAAGAGTTTAAGAAATTCTTCGGCGATGAAGGTCCACCGTCAGAATCCCAGCCTTTTGAGGGCTTAGGTTCCGGGGTCATTATCAACGCCGCAAAAGGCTATGTTTTAACGAACAACCACGTCATTAGCCACGCGGAAAAAATCAGCGTGCAGCTTAACGATGGCCGCGAGTTTGACGCTAAGCTCATCGGCGGCGACGATCAAAGCGACATCGCGCTCATTCAGCTGCAAAATGCGACAGGGCTGACGCAGATTGCCATCGCGGATTCCGACAAGCTTCGCGTGGGTGATTTTGCCGTAGCCGTTGGCAATCCATTCGGGCTTGGTCAAACGGCAACCTCCGGAATTGTTTCCGCGCTAGGCCGCAGCGGGCTAAACCTCGAAGGCCTGGAAAACTTCATTCAGACGGACGCCTCCATCAACCGGGGCAACTCGGGCGGCGCGCTGCTTAACCTGAACGGTGAACTGATCGGCATTAACACCGCGATTCTCGCCCCGAGCGGCGGCAGCGTGGGTATCGGCTTTGCCATTCCCAGTAATATGGCGCAAACGCTGGCTAAACAGCTGATGGAATTCGGCGAGATCAAACGCGGCCAGCTGGGGATTAAAGGCACGGAAATGAGCGCGGATATTGCCAAAGCGTTCAATCTGACCACCCAACGCGGGGCTTTCGTCAGCGAAGTGCTGCCGCAGTCCGGTTCCGCCAAAGCGGGTGTGAAAGCGGGCGACGTCATCACCAGCCTGAACGGCAAAACCATCAGCAGCTTTGCGGAGCTGCGCGCGAAAATTGCCACAACCGAGCCGGGCACGGTGGTCAAGCTTGGCCTGCTGCGTGCGGGCAAACCGCTGGAAGTCAGCATCACGCTGGATAAAAGCACCGCCTCGTCCGCCAACGCCGAACTGATTATCCCGGCTTTACAGGGCGCATCTCTGAGCGACGGACAGTTGAAAGACGGTGCTAAAGGCGTGAAGCTGGACAGCGTGGAAAAAGGGACGCCGGCGGCGCAAATTGGCCTGCATAAGGACGATGTGATTATCGGCGTTAACCGCGAACGCATCAGAACGATTGCGGAAATGCGTAAAATGCTGGAAAGCAAACCGGCGGTCATTGCCCTGCACGTCGTGCGCGGCGAAGACAGCCTCTATTTGCTGTTACGTTAATTTGGTCAGTTATCGGACATCGCGAGTACGATGTCCGATTAACTCATGCTATTCTGCGTTCGGTTTCTCACTGACTACTATAAACCCATGTTTCTGAAGATTTTACGATCGGTGGCGATCGGCCTGGTTGTGGCGGCTATCCTGTTGGTTTCACTGCCTTCATTGCGCCAGACAATCGCGCCCCTTGCGCCTTCGAAGTTTGACAGCGCCGATGAAACACCGATGAGCTATAACAGCGCGGTGCGACGGGCTGCGCCTGCCGTAGTGAACGTTTATAACCGCAGCGTGGGCAGCAATACCCAGAACCAGCTGGAAATAAAAACCCTCGGTTCCGGCGTGATTATGGACGATCGCGGCTACATTATTACCAATAAGCACGTGATCAACGACGCCGAGCAAATCATCGTCGCCCTGCAGGACGGCCGCGTTTTTGAAGCGCTGCTGGTTGGCTCCGATAATCTCACCGATTTAGCCGTGCTGAAAATTAACGCTACCGGTTTGCCCATCATCCCAATCAACAGCAAGCGCCAGCCGCATATCGGCGACGTCGTTATGGCCATCGGCAATCCGTACAACCTCGGGCAGACCATTACCCAGGGCATTATCAGCGCCACCGGGCGAATTGGCCTCAGCCCTTCTGGCCGCCAGTCGTTCCTGCAAACTGACGCTTCCATCAACCACGGCAACTCCGGCGGCGCGCTGGTTAACTCGCTGGGCGAGCTGATGGGCATCAACACGCTTTCCTTTGATAAGAGTAACGACGGCGAAACGCCGGAAGGCATCGGTTTTGCCATCCCTACCCAGCTGGCGACGAAGATCATGGATAAGCTGATCCGCGATGGCCGGGTGATCCGCGGCTATATCGGCATTGGCGGGCGCGAAATTACGCCGCTGCACGGCCCGGCAACGGGAATCGATCAGATTCAGGGCATCATCGTCAACGAGGTTTCTCCGGAAGGTCCGGCGGCTAAAGCGGGCATTCAGGTTAACGACGTGATTGTTTCGGTGAACCACAAGCCTGCGATTTCCGCCCTGGAAACCATGGATCAGGTGGCGGAGATTCGTCCGGGCTCAGTGATTCCGGTCGAAGTGATGCGTGAGGACAAGAAGCTCACGCTGCAGGTCACTATTCAGGAATATCCGGCTGGAAACTAGCTGAAGCCCGGCCTGCCGGGCTTCAGCTTTTCATTCAGGCATTTACGTCAATCATCGTTTTAATTTCATTCGCCACGGGAAGCGTCCACGCTTCCTGCGCGCGCGCCAGCGGCAAACGTCGGCTTATCAAAATATCGGCATTCAGCCGCTGCTGCTCCAGCGCCGCGATAACCGCGGGCCAGGTGAATTTGTAGCGCATCACGCCGTGGACGGTGACTTCGCGTTCTATTACCGCCGACATGGGGAAGCCCCCAACCTGCTCGCCAACGCCGATGATAATGGCCCGCCCGCCGGAAACCACGCTCAGACACGCATCGTGGCGTACGGACTGCACGCCGGTACATTCCAGCAGCACGTTGTACTGCCGATCGTTTTCCTCCAGATTGCTCAGCGTTTCGGCTCCCAGCTCATGAGCAATTTTCCGTCGCCCTTCCTGCGGCTCAACCAGCAGGACCTCCGTGGCTCCCAGCGTTTTGGCGACCTGCACGGCGAAGAGCCCGACCGGACCGCCGCCGGTGATTAATACCCGCGATCCCAGGCTAATCCGTCCTTTTTGCGCTCCCGCCAGCGCAACCGAAATCGTTTCAACCATCGCCGCCGCGCCGTCGCTAACGCCGTCGCCAATCGCATGCGCATTGCCTGACGGAACGGACAGAAACTGCTGCATGGCGCCGTAGGTGCCCGGCACGCCGAAGAATTTCTGCGTCGGGCAGATATTGTAATTCCCCTGCAGGCAATGCTGGCAGCGGCCGCAGGGCACCAGCGGATCGACCGAGACGCGCTGCCCAATGCGCTGCGGGGACACGTTCTTGCCAACCGCCACAACCGTGCCGCCAAACTCATGGCCCATAATCATCGGCTCGGCAATAATTTCGCTGCCGCAGCGGCCGTCGAAGTAAAAATGCTTATCTGAACCGCACACGCCGACCGAGCCAATTTTCAGCAGCACTTCTCCTGTCTGCGGCTGCGGCACGGCGGTAGTCTGGAGCTCCAGCGTTTCTTTCGCCATCAGGAACAGCGCCCGCTGGCTGTCCGGCACTTCTCTTTTCGATTCCATAACGACCTCTCAGTCAGAGTTGATTTTATTGAGCAAAACGCCCGATGAAGCGGAGCCGTGCGGATTGAACTGCCCGTTAAGCAGGCTTTGTTCAATATCCTCCAGCGTCCGCCCGCGAGTTTCCGGGGAGTAGCGCCATACGAAGATCCAGGCCAGCGCGTTGACCACCGCCAGCGCGCCAAAAACGAGGCCAATGCCTAACGCATCCGCCGTAAAATAAAGCAGTAAGGTCACGAGGAAATTGACAACCCACAGCGCAAACGAACAAAGGGCCGTGCCTTTGCCCCGCACGCCAAGCGGGAAGATTTCGGCACAGTACAGCCAGGTGACAACAGAAAGGCTGCCGCCGTTGAAGGCGAAGTACCCGAGCAGGCACGCCAGCACGACAACTTTATGGCCGTCGCTAAGCAGTTGCTGCGCGTGGGCAGACCAGGGCAGCAGCAGCGCCATTACCGCCAGTACAATCACCGCCCCCGGCAGACCAATCAGCATCAGACGTCGCCGCCCCAGCACGTCCAGCAGCCAAATCCCCAGCAGGGTGAACACCGTCAGCACGACGCCAATGCCGACCGAGCCGAGAATCGCCGCCGATTTACCGAACTGCGCCATCACCAGTAAAGCAGGGGCGTAATAAATGATGGCGCTGATGCCGGTGGCCTGAGAGAAAATCGCAATGCCCAGGCCGGCTACCAGCGCGGGCCGCACCCAGGGCTGGAACAGCTCGCGCCAGCTCGACTGCCGATCCTGATGCAGCCGTTCGATTTCTTTTATTTCCTGGGCAGCTTCCGGCTCCGTCCGCCCGACGCGCACCAGAATCTCCTGCGCCCGTTTAGCCTGCTGTTTACCCACCAGCCAGCGCGGGCTTTCGGGCAGATACAGCATCATGCCGACAAAAATAAGCGCCGGAACCACCGCCAGGCCAAGCATCCACTCCCACGCGCCGGACGGGCCGAGCAGATAGCCCACGGCGTAGGCCAGCAGCGTGCCAACACAGATCATCATCTGGAACAGCACGCCCTGAGCCCCACGCCGGTGGGCCGGTGCCAGCTCGGCAATGTACATCGGCACAATTTGCGAAGATCCGCCCACGCCCAGACCAAGCAAAAAACGCATGACGATGAGCATCTTTAAAGAAGTCGCCAGGGCGCAGCCCAAAGCGAATAAGGCAAAAAGGATGGAGATAACGATGACGGTTTTGCGCCGACCCAGGCGGTCTGAAAGCGGCCCGGTCAACAGCGCGCCAAAAATCGCCCCAAGCAGCGTGGCCGAGGTGACCACCGACTGCATAAAAGCGTCGTCCGTGATGCCGAAGTCCTCGCGCAAAAAGAGCAGGGCGCTGGCAATAATGCCCGTATCGTAGCCGTACAGCAGGCCGCCAATGCTTGCGCCGATGGCGACCAGATAGCTGTAACGTCTGCCGTGGGCGACGTCCGTGGAATGTGGCGATAACTTGTTCATATTAACCTCACAGAAGAATAGTCAGGCTCCCCAGGTCAAATCGCGACAAAGGGAGGCCCTGCGATAGCGGATATCACACAAAAGTAAGGATTAAATGGGAGAAAGCGGGCTTCCCACAGACGTACAGCGCGCCGCGGCGATCGGCCAGAGATCTGCACGATCGGCGCGCTTAAGATCACACCTCGTGGACAGGGATCCCCAGAAGCTGTCCTAGTTTATGGAACGCCTGGGCGTGGTGCCCTCGCCCCATGGCGCAGTGATGAGTTGGGCCGCTGGCCGACCAGTCGTCGACAAAAGTACGCAGCCCTTTGCGGAACCGGAACAGCGCGTTGGTATCGCCAAGCTGCAGCGTTTTACCCTCAACCAGTTCCCCCTCGGCTAACACCAGCAGGTACTGGCCGTCGGCCCCCTGGGTGACAGACGCCAGGGTCACCGGCCCGGCTGCCGGGGTGAACTGCGTCAGGAAGCCGCTGCCAGGCTTGCCGTGAAAAACCGGGCTCATTTTCAGCAGGGATTTTTCATCGGCGATGTCTGGATCGCCCGCTCCGCTGTGCCCGACGATACAAAGATCCTGATTAAAATCCATGGAGTACAGCTCGGTCAGCGTGGCGCTGCCCGCGAGGGATTTCATCAGAGTTAGCGCGATCGCCGTTTTAATATCGGCCTCTACCGGACAGGCGATCCCCTGGCGGGTCAGCAGGGAAAAGACCGGATTCGAGGCGGAAATAATCTGGTGCATATAGCCGCTGGGCTGCACTTCAAAGTGGTTCGACAGCGCGATCAGCCGGTGTTCATCCACCAGCTGACGGGTCGCCAGGTAAACTTCAATCATTGAGGTCAGGTGCTGCTCGTCCAGATCGTCGGGCAGCCGGAATGCGTCTTTAACCTCCCTGCTCGCCCGCTCGATCTGGTCCTGATCAAAGCCGCGAGCAATATTGGCCGCGATATCCTCCCAGTTCAGATGCTTCACATAGCTGCCGAAGGTGCGAAAAATCTGCGTCTCATCGACGTTAAGATCCATCATGCCCGGATAAGGACGGCCAAGAATGCCAATGTTCCCGGATTTCAGGCGGCGGCAGGCGTTGGCCGCGTCGCACCACTGGGTAATTTTCTCGTCGAGGATCGTATCACCCTCCAGATAGCCGGAAACCACCGCAAAAGGATGATCAAAACGGCGCAGCACGGCGGTCATTTCAGGCAGTCCGGCGCAGGTGCAGCCTTTGCCCAGCCAGTCGTCGATGGTTAACGTTCGTTCAAGGTCCAATGCGGGCACCGACTGCACGTTCAGCAGCACCAGCGTCACGTTGCCCAGCGCCCGCACCACCGGCAGCAGGGATTCCGACGAGGCGTAGGTTGTCAGGTGGCAGAAGATAATATCCACGTCTTCCGCCTGAAAACGCAGTCCCGCTTCCCGCGCCCTGGCCGGGTTATCCACCATGCCGACGGCAACGACATCGCGCTGCGAGAATTTCGCCAGCAGCCGATGATGATGCTCCATCAGCCGCTCTTTCATACCCGAAAACTGTGGCCAGTACGCCTCAAGGCCGACGGCAAGAATGCCAATTTTTGCGCTCATTAAGGTTCTCCTTTACGTTTAAACAATGCGGGTTGACGTGACGCCAAGCAGGCCAGCAAGCTTTTCAAGCGTCGCGCCATGGTGGCCAATGCCGATTGCGCAATGGTGGGCTGCGCCGCCGCGGGACCATTTCTCAGTAAAGGCTCGCGCACCGCAGGCGAAGCGGTAGCGGCTGTTGGTGTTGCCGATATCCAGCACTTCGCCCGCCAGCGATTCCCCTTCGGCGTATTGCAAAATCACCCGGTTGTTGACGTCCTCGACCACGGAAAGGAAAGTCACCGGCCCGTTACGCACGCTCATTTGGATCGAGATTCCTTTGCCGGGCTTGCCGTGATAAACCGGCAGCGGTACCAGGCGCACTTCGCCCTCGGCCATCGCCGGATGGGCCGGGCCGTCGTGCCCCCACAGCACCACATCGTCATCAAAATCAATGCCGTATGGTTCGGCAAACGAGCCTCCGGCCCCCAGCAGCGAGAGAATTTTCATCGCGATAACGTTTTTAACTTCGTACTCCCCGGCCACCGGAATATCCCGCCCGGTGAGCAGCGTATTGCCCAGGATCAGCGAGGTGACAATGTTTTCATGGGCGCTGCCCGGCGAGCCTTCGTAGTAGTAGGCCAGCGCATGCAGCCTGTTTTTACGGACCAGGCTATCGAGCGCGACGGCGGTGTGCGTTGCCCGCCGCATTTCTTGCTCATCGCAGCTTTCGTCAGTCACCAGCTTCTCTGCAATTTCCCGGCGTTTGTCATCTATCTGGGCTTCAGTGACCTGCTCGCGCCAGCTCAGCAGCTCGCACATTTCCAGCGGCTGGAAGCGAACGCCCAGCTTTGCAGAAAGGTTTGTCATGTTGGAATAAACGTCGTACATGCCGTTGTAGTAATGGCCCAGCACGCCAATTTGCGTTTGCGCCAGCTGCTTTTTCAGCGTCAGCGCCGTCAGCCAGGCGTGGGTTTCCTGCCAGACGTGAGGATCGTTATGCAGCGCCCCGACGATCATTTCCCAGCTGATACCGGCCCGGTTAAAGACGTTGGCCAGCTCCGGTGCGCTACAGGCCTGACAGTGCGCCAGCCATTCACCGGTGCGGGCACCGCGATCGGGCAAATCGCGAATCATGCTGTAGGGCAGCGTACGCTCAGGCTGCAGGGCAAGGATCAGCACCGGCACGCTGAACTGCTGCACCAGCGGCAGTACCGTCGAGCTCAGGGCGTAAGTGCTGATGGCGATGACGATAACGTCCGGGGAAAATGCCTTAAGCCGCCGGGCCAGCGCATCGCTTTTCTCCAGCGAATCCACCAGCCCGCCGTTGAGCATCGTGAGCGCAGGGGCAGAAAGCTGTTCTTCAATCTCTTGCAAATAGCCCAGCAGGCGCTGTTCAAGCCCGCTGAACTGCGGCCAGTAGGTATTCAGCCCGATACCGAACAGCGCGGCATTAAGCACGACGGGTGCGTTCATAAGTTGTCTCCTGATGAGGATAAATTGTCTGAGAAAGGAAAATGTCCGCGCCCCAGACCCCGCGCCTGCAGCGCTCGTCGGCAGTGGCTGGGGGACTGGTTAAAGCTTTTCTGGAAGATGACTGAAAAGTAGTTGCTGTCGCTGAAACCGCTGACCGAGGCTATTTCCGCGATAGAGAGTTCGCTGGTGCCAAGCAGGGTAATGGCGCGGCAGAGGCGGCGCTGCATCTGATAGCGGCTGATGGTCATGCCGGTTATCTGTTTGAAAGCGTCGCGCACCGAGCGCGGGGAAAGCTGATGCTGCGCGCAGAGGGATTCCAGCTCAAATTTCTCGCTCAGCCGCGAGCCGAGGCTGGCGATGACCAGATCGATATCCTGCCGGGCATGGGAGGCCAGCTTATCCGGCGCGTAGCGGTGGCGCAGCAGCAGCAGCACCAGCTCAAGAAATATCGACTCGGTCAGACGCAAAGAGACCGGATCCCGCTTGCTGCACTCCCCGGCCAGGCGCTCGACGTGCTGGCGAATGAGCGCCAGCGACTCCCGGGTTAATCGCCAGCTGCGGCTTTCCTGATGGGTTTCCGTGCCGGGCAGGAGATTATGCCAGTCGGTGCCCAAACGCAGGCGGTCGCGACAAAACAGGATGTTGCCGAGCTCAAGGTTATCGACCGACTGATAGTAGTGGCTGTCCTGCTGGGTAACATACAGCACGTCGCCGTAGGTAATGCGGTACGGCAGCCCGTTCCATATGTGTAAGCCGTTGCCGCGCCAGACGATAACGATTTCGTCAAAATCATGGCGATGCAGAGGGAAGATATCCTGCGGGCAGCGATGCTCCACCGCCACCGGATGAGCGGCACTGGTGAAGTAATCGCTGCGCTTAAGCATTAAGGAGGTCATAAATTTCCCGGTGATGGCGGCAAGGTGGAATCAATATAAGCCAGCCAAAAGCACCGCCGCCTTAAGAGGCGGGTGGAAATTCGGTCGCCAGGTGACCAAAAAATCAAGATTCAGGGAGGGATTGCAGAAGTTGCAGCGGCGATCACATTTTGATAACAATCAAAAGCGCGGTGAACGGGTACAGCTTTAAAAACAAAGAGCGGGCAAGGCTGCCCGCTCTTTTATATCATTCGCCAATCAGGACAATCACTTGTTAACGAATTCTTCGCCCAGGGTGATGTCTTTTTTCAGGGTATCCAGCATGCCTTCCAGCGCCTGATGCTCAAACGCGCTCAGCTTGCCGTAGGATTTGTGCTCAGCGATACCGTTTTTACCCAGCAGCAGCGGCTGAGAGAAGAAACGCGCATGCTCGCCGTTGCCTTCAACATAGGCACACTCAACCACATTGCTTTCGCCCTGCAGCGCGCGCACCAGCGACAGACCGAAGCGTGCAGCGGCCTGGCCCATGGACAGGGTTGCAGACCCACCGCCGGCTTTTGCTTCAACAACTTCGGTACCCGCGTTCTGGATACGTTTTGTCAGGTCAGCCACTTCCTGCTCGGTGAAGCTCACGCCGGGGATCTGGGACAGCAGAGGCAAAATAGTCACGCCGGAGTGGCCGCCGATAACCGGCACTTCGATTTCCCCCGTCTTTTTGCCTTTCAGTTCCGCCACAAAAGTGTTGGAGCGGATGATGTCCAGCGTGGTCACGCCAAACAGTTTGTTCTTGTCATACACGCCCGCTTTCTTCAGCACTTCCGCAGCGATGGCGACGGTGGTGTTGACCGGGTTGGTGATGATGCCAATGCAGGCTTTCGGACAGGTTTTTGCCACCTGCTCGATCAGATTCTTCACGATGCCAGCGTTAACGTTGAACAGGTCGGAACGATCCATACCCGGCTTACGCGCCACGCCTGCGGAGATCAGCACAACGTCCGCGCCCACCAGTGCCGGGGTCGCATCTTCGCCGCTGAAACCTTTGATTTTCACATCTGTAGGGATATGACTGAGGTCAACCGCAACCCCTGGGGTTACCGGTGCGATGTCATACAGTGAGAGTTCTGAACCTGAAGGCAGTTGGGTCTTGAGTAGAAGGGCAAGCGCCTGGCCAATACCGCCCGCCGCGCCGAGGACTGCAACTTTCATCCTAAACTCCTTATTATGGTTAGCAAATAGGTGCCGTAACTCCATGGGTGGCGACCATAATCCAGAGATGGGGTAATTACAATCTTCCCGCTTTCAGATTGCGACGTTACGCAATCATCGTGCGTTACTGCTGCATTTACTCGCCGGGTGGAAATGACGCCTGGGCGCCCGGTCACGACCTGATGTTGTCACATCAACGGCGGTTACATTACACCTTACCAACGCAGCAAAACAACATCATTTTGATAACATTTGGTTTACTTGGCGGCTTATTGACGAGTCGTGACGCAGGCATGTTTCTTGATAACGAAATTTGATAAAATCCGCCTCTTTCATAATATTATTTCAGGCTCATGCCCTTTCGCAGATTTGCATAAAAATTCATTTATCTGCATAATAATGTTATCCGTTGACCTTTATACAGGTGACTCATGCGTAACTCCTCCAAACAAGAAGAATTGATCAAAGCCTTCAAGTCGCTTTTAAAAGAAGAGAAATTCAGTTCTCAGGGCGAGATCGTTCACGCTTTGCAGAACGACGGCTTCGAAAATATTAACCAGTCCAAAGTTTCCCGCATGCTCACGAAGTTCGGCGCGGTCCGCACCCGCAATGCGAAAATGGAGATGGTTTACTGCCTGCCCGCCGAGCTTGGCGTGCCAACGACTTCCAGCCCGCTCAAAAACCTGGTGCTGGATATCGACTATAACGATGCCGTCGTGGTGATTCATACCAGCCCGGGTGCCGCACAGCTGATTGCCCGCCTGCTGGATTCACTGGGTAAAGCCGAAGGGATTCTGGGCACCATCGCCGGAGACGACACAATTTTCACCACGCCCGCGAACGACTTCACGGTCAAAGAGCTGTACGAAGCGATCCTCGTACTGTTTGAACAAGAGCTGTAATCCCGCCTTATTTCCCCGCCGCCATGCTGTGGCGGGTTATCCTCTTAGAATGCGCCCTTACCGCTTCATTATCCCGCTCCGATTTGCCTTTTTAGGGTAACTGCCACATAAACCTGCCTGATGCGTGATTTCCCTCTCCTCGATCGCACAAATAATCAAAGTTACACAACCATATGATTTAATTATCATTTAACAAAAAACAGGCAATAAACATCCCTTTTTAATAACCAGATGTAATAAAAAATTATTCTATTAACGTAAAGTTTCATTGAGAATTATAAGTCTGGTATTAATTTCCTGCGTTACTAGTGTATACTTGATTTTGTGATGAGGGTCACGAAACGATGACCCCAATAAAAGAATACGACGAGGTAAAAATTATGAACATGAAAAATACATTAGTAGCTGCAAGCCTGCTCTCCATGCTGTCATTCGGTGCATTTGCCGCCACCTCCATCAACGCTGACCAGGCGCAAAACCTGCAGGCACTGGGAACCGTGTCCGTAAGCGGCGTGGGCAGCTCACCGATGGATATGCACCAGAAACTGGAGCAGAAAGCTCAGAACGAAGGCGCATCTTCATACCGCATTATTGAAGCGCGTTCCGGTGACCAGTGGCACGCCACGGCTGAGCTGTATAAGTAACAGCCGGCAGCTTTCAGCAGGACAAAGAGTTACAAACAATCATCCTCTCAACGGCCCTAAGAACAATAAACGCTAGTGAGCCCTTCCGGTCGTTGGGTAACCCGATTCAGGAGTAGACATCATGAAAACCAAATTCACCCTCGCAGCCGTTAGCCTTTTATCCGTTCTGTCATTTGGTGCCGGCGCCGCAGCCCATCAAATCACCAGCGAACAGGCAGAAGGTATGCAACCTATGGGCAGCATCTCCGTCAGCCAGGTAGGCAGTGCGCCTATGGATATGCGTCACGAGTTATCACAGAAAGCAACGCAAGAAGGTGCTTCAGCCTATCGCATTACCGAAGCTCGTAGTGGCGATACCTGGCACGCAACTGCTGAACTGTACAAATAGACCCTCGTCGTCATGTCCGACGACTTTGCCCCCGCTCGCGGGGGCTTTTTTATGCCTGAAATTAACAGCGGACGTTGAAACGAAGCTGTCCTTCCAGCTCTTCTTCCGCTTCGTCAAACAGCAAAATTAACGCACCATAGCGCCGCCTTTGTACCTCGGGCAGATGAATAAACTCAATTTCGACCGGCAGCGGCAGCGCCCCGCCCGTCACCACCGCCCACAGGCTGTCGAGATCCTGCACCTGCTGTTTATCAAGCCGGAAGGTCTGGATAAAGTGGCGATAGAACCCCGGCTGATCTTCTATCTGACTAAAATCAAAGGTATATTTTTTCATCTCTCGCCACTCCGGCCCCAAATCGACGCGCCGCGAATCCTCTACAGACCGCCGATATGCAAGGTTTTCACTTCCAGGAACTCATCCAGCCCCAGCACCGAGCCTTCCCGGCCAAGCCCGGATTCTTTTACTCCGCCGAACGGTCCCAGCTCCGTTGAAACGGCACATTCGTTAATGCCGATCATCCCGCTTTCCAGCGCCTGCGAGACACGGAATACGCGCTGCAAATTCTGGGTATAGAAATAGGCAGCGAGCCCGAAAGGCGTATTGTTCGCACGCTGAATCACTTCTTCTTCCGTTTTAAAGCTAAAGCAGGCCGCCAGCGGGCCGAACGTCTCTTCCTGCGCCAGCTTCATTTCATCATTCGCATTGACAATAACGGTTGGCTGCCAGAAATTGCCGCCCAGCTCGTGTGCTTTGCCCCCGACCAGGGCCTTCCCTCCTTTGGACAGCGCGTCTTCTACGTGTTCGCGGACTTTATCCACGGCTGATTTTTCGATAAGCGGGCCGACCACCACGCCTTCATCCATACCGTTGCCGACATTGAGCGCCTTCACCGCCTCCGCCAGCTTGTTGACGAAGCGATCGTAAACGGCTTCCTGAATAAAGAACCGGTTGACGCTGACGCACACCTGGCCCGCGTTGCGGAATTTGTTCGCAATAGCGCCCTTCACGGCTTCGTCGATGTCCGCATCTTCAAAAACGATATAAGGCGCGTTGCCGCCCAGCTCCATCGATACTTTTTTCATCGTCTCGGCCGCGTTGCGCACCAGCGTTTTGCCAACGGCGGTAGAACCGGTGAAAGATATTTTGCGCACGTCGTGGCTCGCCATAATCGCGTCGCTGATTTCCTGCGTATTCCCGGCTACGGCATTCAGCACGCCATCCGGCACGCCCGCCTGTTTCGCCAATGCCAGTAGGGCAAAGGCCGAAAGCGGAGTATTGTTCGCAGGTTTTATGACGCCCGTACACCCCGCCGCCAGCGCCGGGCCAAGCTTGCGGGTCAGCATTGCCATCGGGAAGTTCCACGGCGTAATCGCCGCCACAACGCCGATCGGTTCACGCGTGGCAAGAATTCGCGATCCGGGCTTCGCGGGTGGAATGACTTCACCGTTGGCACGCTTCGCCTGCTCGGCAAACCACTGGATAAAGCTCGCGGCGTACTCAACTTCACCTTCGGCTTCTTTTATGGGCTTACCCTGCTCGGTGGTCATTAGCTGCCCCAGCCAGGTTTTGTTTTCGATAATCAGCTGGAACCAGCGATAAAGAATCGTGGAGCGCTCTTTGGCCGTTTTCGCCCGCCATGCGGGGAATGCTTTTGTTGCCGCAGCAATAGCTTCTTCGGTCTCTTTTTTCCCCGCTTTGGCAACCTGCGCAATCGTCTCGCCGGTGGCTGGATTCACTACGTCAAAGGTGTTAGCAAGCGTTCGCCATTCGCCGTTTACCAGATAGCCGGTCTTAAATAACTCACTGTCCTGGAGTGCCTGATTCGTCATAATTTTTTCTCCTGTTACGCATTGCACATCCGCTAAGTATAGATATAAAAAAGCCGGCGCATGGCGTCGGCTCTTGAGACAGGGAAGTGAAATCAGGCATCTATCAGCGCGTGTTGATAGCGGTGCAGGACATCCGCCAGCCGTTTCACCGGCTCGGTGACCTGGAGCGGCGCCTCCCAGATACGCAGTTTTTGCTGGTAAATCTCCAGCTCTTCCAGCAGCTGTTCGAAGTACCGCCGCCGTTTATCATCGTTAGAAGCCGAGATCACCTTGTCGGCGGTATTACGCAGCTGGCGATGGAAGGCTGACAGGTCGGCATTCACCGGAATAGGCGCGTCGCGCAAACGCTGGTGGGCAATGATCAAAGTCAGCGCCAGGCGATAGCGGGCAATGTCCCCAGGGAACATATTCAGCAGCAGAAATAGCTGCTGATACAGCGCAGGAAGATGATTCTCTTTGCGGCGCAGGTTGTTGGTGGTTAGCGCGGAAACCGCAGCAGAGACAAACTGATTGAGCAGCGTTCGCCCGGTGCGTTCTTTCGAGTTATCCCGCACCAGCAGGATAACCATCATTGCCAGGAAACAGCCGACGATTTGCCCCAGCGCGCTGTCGAGGAAGGTGCTGAAGTGGAACGTCATTGGGTTATCCAGCACGATGACGTTAATCGTCCCGGCCAGCGCGCCCATCGAGCCCAGCCGCCGTTTCTGCACTTCAATCCCGATGAAGAACCCCAGCAGCGCAAGGCTGATGCACAGCAACAGCATGCTTTGCTGAGTCGAAGGGATGATCACCAGGAAGTAAAATGCCCCCAGCGGCAAAGCAACCAGCATCCCGTAAAGGAAATCCAGCGAAACCATACGTGGGTTGGGCAGGCGCATAGCAAGGGAAGTGACCACGGCAATCATCACCATCGCCCCGCTGCCGGAAGTCCAGCCCGTCCACAGCCAGAACAGGCTGCCCAGCACGCAGGAAATCGTGGTGCGCCAGAAGTTAATCATCGCATGATGGCGTTCCGCCGACTGGACTTTGACGACCACTTCTTCCGTCAGGATCTCTTCTTCAATTGCGTTGATGCGCGAGTTGCAGGCCACTCCGCGTTTTAGCAGCAGGAAGCGCGTGGCAGCCCCGACCCAGGTTCCGACGGTTACGGGCGTGTTCTTTTCCCCCGTGGATGAAATATACCGACGCAGCGCTTTCATTTGCTTATGCACGTCAGCCGCCGTTTCTACCGGCATTTCAAACATCATCCTGAAGCCGGGCGTCACAAACTCGGGGCGCGTGTTTTGAATCAGGAACGTTTCACAGGCCTGAGTTATCAGCGTCAGGGAAAGCGTATTGATGGCTTTCAGGCGGCGGTTTGCCTGTCCCCAGCGAGCAGACTCAATTTTGAGGTTGCTGCGCATCCCTTCCAGCGCCGTGGTTCGACGAACCATTCCGCTCCAGGCTTTGTCCACTTCGTCTTTATCACCGTGCGCGATACAAAGCTGCATCAGGCGATAGTGATCCACCAGCAGATTATCCAGCTCGCGGTCAATTTCCTGCTTGATGGAGCGCGGGGAAAAGAGAAGGTCGGCCAGGATGGCGCACACGATGCCAATCACGATCTCGCTACAGCGCTCTACTGCAAACTGCGGCGTGGTGACAGGATTCATCTGGATGGTGACGACAATAATCAGCGCCGTATAGCCTGACAGCCCCCACGCGTACGAGTTCTCTACTTTAACCAGCGATGAAATCCACGTGCAGAAACCCGCCCAGATGCAGCACACCAGCAGCATGACGACCGGGGCACGAATCAGCGAGGTGATAATCACCAGCGCCGCAGCGCAGCCGATAAACGTCCCGATAATGCGCAGCATGCCGCGATAGCGAATCGCGCCGGAATAAGGTTCGCCTCCCGCGGCAAAGGCCGGCCCTGCGGCCACAATGGCCGCCGTCAGGACCGCCCAGCGAGGCGTTTCAAGCTGAAAGTGAAAGCCAACGAACAGCGCCAGAACAATGGCGAACGCCAGCTTGAAGGCAAAGCGTAAATGCAGCCGGGAGATAGAATACATATCCGCTTCGCTTAACCAAATTCACGCAGGCGATGCATGAATTTGATGAAAACAGACTCATGGTCGGTATCGCGGTCTTTCTCACCGGTAACAACAACCGTCGCGGTGGTGCCCGCCGGGTAAAGATTGCCCTGCTGTTCGTCCAGGCGAATACGCACCGGCACACGCTGCGCCAGGCGAACCCACTCAAGGTTGGAATCCACCGTCGCCATACCTTTCGCATCGCTGGTGCTGCTGGCGTTTGTCACACCGGCAGAAACGCTATCCACGCTGCCTCGCAGCACGCGGTTGCTGCCCAGCGGCGTAATTTGTACGCGGTAGCCCGGACGAATACCGTCGAGCTTGGTTTCTTCCATATAGGCCAGAATGTAGAAAGTATGCTGCTTAACCAGCGCGACGGCGGTAGAGCCACGGGTGATAAATTCCCCGCCGTAAACGTTCAGGTTGGTAATCCAGCCGTCTGCCGGAGCGCGAATCACGGTGCGCTGCAAATCAAGCTGTGCTAAATCGCGAGTCGCCTCAGCCTTCGAAAGCTGATGCAGCACGGTTTGCAGCAGGTTATTTGACTGGTCGATTTCTTCACGCGACATCGCCTGAATGCCCAGCTTGTTGCGGCGGCCCGCTTCCCGACGTTTTTCGCTCGCCAATGCCTGGTAATAAGCCACATCGGCCTGCGCCTCTTCTAATGCTTTTTGGTAGCGCGGCTGGTCGATGGTAAAGAGCACCTGATCTTTTTTAACCAGCTGGTTGTCATGAACTTCTACCGAGGTAATCAGTCCGGAGACATCGGGGGCGATAGCAACGACATCCGCCGTAAAGCGAGCGTCACGCGTCCATGGCGATTCGGTATAAAATACCCAGGCGCGGAAGATAGCGATAAAAGCCAGCAGCACAAGGAGGAGCGTGATGGCGGTACGGGTCATTTTTCTTGTCAGTGTTTTCACATCAACCTCAAACGAAAAGCTGCGAGATCAGATAAAACAGGCAGCAATAAAGCGCTGTATTGAATAATGCCGGATGCCAGACGAAATCATAGATACCCGTTGGGGTAAGCAAGCGGCGCACCAGCCAGAAAATCGCCAGTGAAACGATCAGCTCAAAGAATATCGGTGGAAAGGAAAGACCGAATACCACGATAACCGGAAATAAACTCATGTTAACCTTGTAAAGGATAGTGCAGGCGACACAGACCCTGAAGCGAATTCCGCGGCGGTATAAGTGCCGGGAACGGCAGGCGAGAGCGCGGTTTGGGTTGTGTTAATAATAATATATTAACGTAACTGTTACCCTGTTATCTATAATATGTGATCTAAATCACTTTTAACTCAGAGTGAACAATGGAAAGACTTAAGCGCATGTCGGTGTTTGCCAAAGTGGTCGATCTTGGCTCCTTCACCGCCGCGGCAAGACAGTTACAAATGAGCGTATCGTCCATCAGCCAGACGGTGTCGAAACTTGAAGACGATCTGCAGGTCAAGCTGCTCAACCGCAGCACGCGCAGTATCGGCCTGACCGAAGCGGGTAAAATTTACTACCTCGGCTGCCGCAAGATGCTGCATGAGGCGCAGGAAGTTCATGAACAGCTTTACGCCTTCAACAACACGCCTATTGGCACGCTGCGCATCGGCAGTTCTTCAACGATGGCACAGAATGTGTTGGCTAATATGACGGCGGAGATGCTCAAAGAATATCCTGGGCTCTCGGTTAATCTCGTCACCGGCATCCCGGCACCCGATCTGATTGCCGACGGGCTCGACCTTGTGATCCGCGTGGGCGCACTTCAGGATTCGAGCCTGTTTTCCAGGCGGCTGGGCTCGATGCCAATGGTTATCTGCGCCTCGAAAGGCTATCTCCAGCAGCATGGCATTCCGGAAAAACCCGCCGATCTGGCTAACCACGCCTGGCTTGAGTACAGCGTGCGCCCCGATAACGAATTCGAACTGATCGCTCCCGAAGGGATTTCTACCCGCATGCTGCCGCAGGGCCGGTTTGTGACCAACGATCCGATGACGCTTTCCCGCTGGCTGAAAGCCGGCGCGGGGATCGCCTACGTACCGCTGATGTGGGTGATCGACGAGATCAACAGCGGCGAGCTGGAGATCCTCTTCCCTCGCTACCAGTCGGATCCTCGCCCGGTATATGCGCTGTATACCCAAAAGGACAAGCTGCCGCTGAAGGTGCAGGTATGCATCAACTATATGACAGAATATTTTGTGAAGGTGGCACAGCTGTATCAGGGAGTGCGGGAGAGTAGCGGACGCGGGAAAGAAAACAGCCGGGGCTAGCCCGGCTATTAATATTATGCTGTACCGCCAACCGTCAGATTATCAACCTTAAGCGTCGGCTGGCCAACGCCAACCGGCAGGCTCTGGCCCTCTTTGCCGCAAACGCCCACGCCGTTATCCAGCGCCAGATCGTTCCCGACCATGGAGATTTGCTGCATGGTTTCGATGCCGGAACCAATCAGCGTGGCCCCTTTCACCGGCTTCGTCACTTTGCCTTTTTCAATCAGGTAAGCTTCGGAAGTGGAGAAAACGAATTTGCCGGAGGTGATATCGACCTGGCCGCCGCCGAAGTTCGGCGCATAGATGCCGTACTCCACGGATTCGATAATCTCCTGCGGCGTTGATTTACCCGCCAGCATGTAGGTGTTGGTCATGCGCGGCATTGGCAAATGCGCATAAGATTCGCGGCGGCCGTTGCCGGTAGGCGCTACGCCCATCAGGCGCGCATTGAGTTTATCCTGCATGTAGCCCTTAAGGATGCCGTTTTCAATCAGTACGTTGTACTGCCCCGGCACGCCTTCGTCATCAATAGCAACGGAGCCACGGCGGTTAGCCATCGTGCCGTCGTCCACCACGGTGCACAGCTCTGAGGCGACGAGCTGCCCCATCTGGCCGCTGAATACGGAAGTGCCGCGACGGTTGAAATCGCCTTCCAGACCGTGGCCAACCGCTTCGTGCAGCAGCACGCCAGGCCAGCCTGCGCCCAGCACAACCGGGAACATACCGGCCGGGGCCGCCACGGCGGACAGCGTAATCAGCGCCATGCGCACGGCTTCTTTCGCCCATGCGTCAGCGCGAACCTCACCGTTGACCGTTTCAAGGAAGTAATCGTAGCCAAATCGACCGCCGCCGCCGCTTGAGCCACGCTCGCGCTTGCCTTCGTCTTCAACCTGAACGCTGACGGACAGGCGAACCAGCGGGCGAACATCCGCCGCCAGCGTGCCGTCGGTGGCCGCCACCAGAATCAATTCATAGACGCCGGTCAGGCTGGCGGTGACTTCCTGCACGCGAGGGTCGGCGGCACGCGCCACGCTGTCAACGCGCTTCAGGATGTCGAGTTTTTCTTCGCGGGTCATGCTTTGCAGCGGATCGGCGCTGGTATACAGCGCGCTGTGCTGCACGGCACCCAGCGTACGGGAGCGCCCGTCGCCCTGTTCGCGCACAATGCTGCGGGCGGCATGAGAGCTTTGCTCCAGCGCCAGCAGGCTAATTTGGTCGGCATAGGCAAAACCGGTCTTCTCACCGCTGACCGCTCGCACGCCGACACCCTGGTCGATATTGTACGAGCCATCCTTAATAATGCGGTCTTCTAAAACCCAGGATTCGTGATAGCTGGACTGGAAATAGAGATCGCCGTAGTCAAGCCGGCGCTCGGACAGCTGGCCGAGAATGGAAAACAGATCTTGATGGGTTAAGCCATTCGCAGACAGCAACTGCTCACTTACCAGGTTCAGACTCATCGTTTCGCTACTCTTAATTACATACCAATTGGGTTTATCTATTGAGCTTGCGGCAATTAACCGCCCGCGTCAAATCACTTAACTTTGTTCTCACGCGGCTGGCGCAGGACTTCATTAATCTGCGGTTTATCGACCGGGCCGGTGATGTGATAGCGCAGAACGGAAATTTTGCTCCACAGCGGCCCCAGAACCTGGCTTGCCGCAAACACCGCGGCCCCAACGATTGGATTGACGACGAAAGCCGCCGCTACGCCAACGGTTGCCGATATTTCCGGGGCGATGACGGCCTGCAAATCCAGCTGGCGGCGAACTAAATCAACCGAGCCTTTCATGGCGATATCCGCTTCCAGACCGTCCACCAGCGTGTCGTCTGAATGCAGCACGCCGTCTTTTATCCACGCCGTGCCGCGGATGGAATCAAAGAAGAAACCGTCGCCAAAGGTGTCGCTGAAATCAAAGCGGAGTTTGCGCATCAGGGCATCCACGCTGACGAGGCGCAAAAGCTGCCCGGCATGGCCCGTGCCCAGATCGGCAATTTCGCCTTTGCCTAAACGAGTATGCAGGATGCCGTTGAGGGATCGCTCCTCCGGTTTCCACGGTACCGCGCGCCAGTGCAAATCGTAATCCACATCAAACGATGAGCCCTGAATCGGCGTTTTTACGCCGAAGAAATTGGTGGCCGCGTCCAGCTTCTGGCCTTTCAGCTTGCCCTTCAGCGAGGTGCGGGTTTCTGCCGGGCTGTTCACCCATTCACCGTCCGCCGTCAGGCGCGCGAAGCCGGTATCGACCAGCCCATTGTTGAGTTTTAAAGTGTCGCCTTTGACGGAAATGTCACCGTCAATTCGGCCATATTTTTGCCCCCACAGCCAGCACTCGGCGCAGCGCAGATCCACGTCCGGCCAGCCGCGGAAGTTAATCGCGCTGTTATCCGCTAGCGGAGAGCCTTCATCAGCAGGAGATGCGTTGCTGGACATCGCCCAGTTCGGGTTGAAATACAGATACTTAATCACCGCCTGCCACGGGGCGTTATTGCGCATATTCAGCGTGCCGTTAATTTCACGCCCCTGCGCATTGACCTGCGTGCCGGTTGGCGTCGCCCGTGAAACCAGACTGAGGTTGTTCCACTGCTGCCCGCCCAGCGTCAGAGCCGGCGTTCTTAAGGTTATATCGGATGGAAAAGCCGCCGAGTCACCAACGCCCGCAGCCGCGCCCTGGCTAAACAGTGCCAGCCACTGCGCCCCGTCCATGGCAGGAAGATCGAGCTCCAGGCCTGGGCGGTCCGGCAATGGTGGAACGGTATGGCTGTCCGTCGCCCAGATAGCGCGGTCAAGCGTCAGTTTTTTGTTGAGCAACCAGCGGCTGGCGAAGCGGTTTGTCGCTCCGGCGCTGCCCGTTAGATTGAATCCGTTCAGATCGCCTTTAACCGCCACCTTCAGCGGCAGCGCCTGACTGGCAGGCTTATCCACGGGAGCAGGTAAGTGACTGCTCACATTCTTCAAATCCGCGTCCAGATCGACCTGATAGCTGGCGCTTCCCTTATACGGCAAGGTAATGCCCACCACGCCTTTCCACGGCGCGCTGCCGCTCAGGGCTTTATTAACCTGCTCAGGCAGGACGCCCATTTTAGTCGGCTGCCAGTCACCGTTAAGATTGACGCCAATCTGGTAATCTTTCTCGCCGGTTTTGGTATTGAAATCAATGTTTAGCGGCTGATTGAACCAGTCCGCACGCAGCGTTTCGCTTTGCAGGTCGCCGTTCACAAAGCTGAATTTGCCGTTCAGGTTGCGCAGCGTGCTGGAGAGCGGCTTGATCAGCAGCGTATTGTTCCTGAGCACAACGTCGCCCTTCGCCGTGGTCATGGTGCCATCGAGAGGAATATCGAGATGTAAGCGAGCATTCACATCGCCGCCAATCTGTAATTCATCAAGGGCTGCGGCCAGAGAATCATGCAGTGGGGTGTCTTTAAAGTACGGCCCAACCGCGCTTCCCGGCCCGCTGATATCGGAATCAATCAGCAGTTTCTCTTTGGAATAGTCAGGGATAATGGCCGTCAGGTTCCTACCCGTCACGCCGCCCAGCTTCACCGCGTCGCTTTTCATCCACAGGCCATCGTTGATGAAGTCCAGCTCGATATCCAGATTCTCCAGCGCGGGCCAGTCGGGCTGGAAGGCAAATTTCGCGTTACGCAGCGGGACCAGCACTTCAAACTGCCCTTCATTATGCTTATACGGGAACAGATGCGGATTGCCGCCGTAAACCAGCGTGGCGCTGTCCGCCTGACCGCCCTGAATCGCGCCGCTCAGATAATCCACCAGCTCCTTGCCCATCAGGTTTTCCGGGAAGTAACGCCAGGCGTCGGCCCCGTTACTGGTGCTGATGCCAGCCAGAATGCTCAGCCACGGATCGCCGTTCTCAGGCTGATAGTAGCGGAAATCTCCGCGGGCCCAGACCGAGCGGGCTTTCACATCCAGATTTTTGCCGTCCAGCTGGAAACCTGCGGCATTTTTCTGCCACTCAAGCGTGGCCGCACCGCGCTCAATTTCCAGCGGAGCGCGGAAAACCGTTTCGTACGGCATTTTTGCATCGGCAACCAGCGCGTTGAGCTGCCCGTGCTCCACGCTGCCGGTGACAGAACCGGAGAAATGCTCGGTGCCGGGCAGCATCTTCCACTGATTCCAGCTCACGTCCTGCCAGTTCCCCTGCATACGCGTTTTTTCTGTCTGCTGCAGCGGAATATCCAGCGCCAGCATGTTGATGTGCCCGCGCGGCTTCATGGTGTTCCAGATTTCCCCGAGGTCCGGCGAGATTTTGGCGGCGATCGGCAGCAGGCTGTTGAAGCTTTCCAGCTCCATATTGGTGGCGCGAACGCGCAGTTCGTCGCTGCGCTGGCTTTCTTTCCCGCCCACGTCCTGCGGGCCAATCCATGCCAGCGTCAGCGAACCTTTAGGCCAGGTTTTATCGTCAAGCGTAATGTTGGTGGAAGGGATAGCAAGATTCCAGCCCGCGGCGGAACGGTTTACGCGCGCCATCAGATTATAGACCGACAGCTGATGGGTGCTCTGCTCTCCCTTCCAGCTTGTGCCGCCCTTTTTCAGCCAGATGTTGCCGCCGGCGATATCGCCCGCCTTCACGTCCATCCAGGCTTCAAGGCTGAACTCGGCGCTTTGCAGATCGATATTGTCCTGCATCCAGCGGCCCAGCCACGGCTTCACATCGACGTTGTCGGCCTGCAGCCAGACTTTGCCCGCGTTGAGAATGCCGTTGTCGTCACGCAAATCCATCCTGACGTTCGCCACGCCGTGCTGGCCGGTAAAGCTCGACAGGCTGACCTGCCCTTCGGCGCGGTGACGGTTCTTAGAGTTAAGCCAGGTGAGCTGGGGAATGGAGAGTTCGGCGCGCTGGCCGGATAGCGTCAGGAAGCTCAGGGAGCTGTCGCGCAGATCGAAGTGATCGAACTGGCGCAGGAAGAGATCGCCGGTGTTATCCAGCTCGATTTTACCGTCGCTGCTGTTCTTGCTCAGCGGAGTGTTGGTGCGCATATGCAGCTGGTAGAAGGTAAGATCGCGGAACTGCCAGCGGAGGTGGAGCAGGCTTTGCCAGACGTCCAGCGCCAGCGTGACGCGCTTAATGCTTAGCTCGCCGCCGTCTTTCATCGTCGCTTTAATATCGCGAACATCAAGCGTCGGGCCAAAATTTTGCCAGCTGGCCTGAATCTGGCTGGCGTCCACCGGCATGCCGGTGGCGGATTCGATCTTTTCAAGCAGCGCCGGGCGCCAGGCATCCAGATGCGGCAAAACGAGCCGCAGGCCACTCACCAGCAGTGCGACGATAACCACCAACGTTGCGCCGGTGAGCAGCAGAATGCCGGGCAGTCGCCTCACATCTCTCTCCTTGTCAGCCTTATGGCTCGGTACCCTGGAAAGTACATCCCGCTAAAGGGGATCACATCATTACGACGTCAAACTGCTCCTGATTATAGAGCGGTTCTATCTGTACTTTTACCTGCTTGCCAACAAAGATTTCTACCTCTGCCAGCGCGTGAGATTCTTCGCTTTTAAGCGCCTCGCCAACGGCCGGAGAAGCGTAAACCAGGAAGCGGTCGGAGTCGTAGGCATGATGCACGCGCACGATTTCACGCATGATCTCGTAGCACACCGTTTCCACGGTTTTGACGGTGCCGCGCCCGTGACAGGTTGGGCAGCCGGCGCACAGCACGTGCTCCACGCTTTCGCGGGTGCGCTTGCGGGTCATCTCCACCAGACCAAGCTGCGAGAAACCGTTGACGCTGGTTTTCACGCGGTCTTTGCCCAGCGCCTGCTCAAGCGAGTGCAGCACCCGGCGGCGGTGATCTTCGTTACTCATATCGATAAAGTCGATGATGATAATGCCGCCCAGATTGCGCAGACGAAGCTGGCGGGCGATGGCCTGCGTAGCCTCAATATTGGTATTGAAAATAGTATCGTCGAGGTTGCGATGGCCGACAAATGCGCCGGTGTTGATGTCCACCGTGGTCATCGCCTCGGTCTGGTCAATCACCAGATAGCCGCCGGACTTCAGCTCGACCTTGCGCTCCAGGGCGCGCTGAATTTCGTTTTCAACGTCAAAAAGATCGAAGATTGGCTGCCGACCGCTGTAGTGTTCGATTTTGGCATGCATTTCCGGCATGTATTCCGCGGTGAACTCCAGCAGCATTTCGTAGGTCAGACGGGAGTCGACGCGAATTCTGTCCAGCGCGGCATCCGCAAAATCGCGCAGCACGCGCTGGGCCAGCGCCAGCTCACCGTAAAGCTGGCAGCGGGTTTTATTGCGCTTTTTGCGCTCGCTGACTTTGGTCCATACGCGCTTCAGATAGGCCGCATCGGATGAAAGATCTTCTTCACAGACCCCTTCTGCCGCGGTGCGAATGATAAAGCCCCCCTGCTCATCGCAGTACGCGCTAACCACGCGCTTTAAGCGTTCGCGCTCTTCTTCGCTTTCAATACGCTGCGAAACGCCAACGTGCGACGCACCGGGCATAAAGACCAGATAGCGCGAAGGCAGGGTAATGTCGGTGGTCAGCCGCGCGCCTTTGGTGCCAAGCGGATCTTTCACCACCTGCACCATGAGATCCTGCCCCTGACGAACCAGCTCAGAGATATCGCGGACGGTGAAGTTTTTACGCTCCTCACCCGCCACACATTCGGTGTGCGGCATGATGTCAGAAGCGTGGAGAAACGCTGCCTTATCAAGGCCAATATCTACAAATGCCGCCTGCATCCCCGGTAGCACCC
Source organism: Buttiauxella sp. (assembly GCA_036489025.1). Classification (GTDB taxonomy): domain Bacteria; phylum Pseudomonadota; class Gammaproteobacteria; order Enterobacterales; family Enterobacteriaceae; genus Dryocola. The sequence goes on along the minus strand of DASXGN010000005.1, from coordinate 21,352 downwards.
GGCTAACACGACCTTTGTAGATATTCCCTACGATCCCCCGGCGCGCTTCGCGCTCGATGTGGATCTCCTGCAGTATTCCGCCGTCAATATAGGCTACCCGCGTTTCTGAAGGGGTAACGTTGACCAGTAATTCAGCCGTCATCTTTTCCTCGTCCATCACGCAGCGCGTGAAAATTACTCAGTAGTTCATACGTTTCAACCAGCGGCAGGCCGACCACGGCGTGATAGCTGCCGTTTATCTTCCTGACGAAACAACCGCCCAGACCCTGAATACCGTATGCCCCTGCTTTGTCCATCGGTTCACCGCTGGCAATGTAACCGGCGATATCCTGTTCTGATAAGTTCCGGAATGTCACCTCGGTGACCACCAGGCAGTCGAGCACCGACCGGCTGTCCGCGAGGGCAACCGCCGTCATGACCTGATGCTGATGCCCAGAGAGTAAGCGTAGCATCTGCGCCGCATGTTGTTGATCGCGCGGCTTTTCCAGCACTTCGCCTTCGTAGATAACGATCGTATCGGCACCTAACACCGGTAAATCCTGCTCGCTTAGCGCCACGCCCGCTTTCGCCTTGTCGCGGGCCAGCCGCCGAACGTACTGCTCGGCGCTTTCGTGGCTCTGACGCAGCTCTTCCACGTCGGTCACGATACGCTCAAAGTCAACGCCCAGCAGGGTTAAAAGCTCCTGACGGCGCGGCGAACCCGAGGCAAGATATAAAGATGGCATGTTTACCCTTACTGCACGGCAAATTGCTGGCGAATTTTTCGCATCAGCAGGAAGATCCACGGCCAAAGCACGCCGTTGACTACGCTACTCCAGAAGACTTCCGGTCGGAAAGAGACGTTGATCACCAAAAACTCTGACCAAAAAACGATAACGTCCGTCACCAGCGACAAAAGCATGACCACCAGCGCCTGTTGCCAGAGCGCAAGATTGCGGAACAGCTGGAATTTTAGTGCGGCCAGATAGGCGATAATACTCAGTGACAGGGCGCGAACGCCCAGCGTGGAGCCACTTATCAGATCCAGTATGGCACCCATAACAAAACCCGTACCCACATTTACGCGGTGCGGCAGGGCGAGGATCCAGTAAAGCAGAATTAGCAGGACCCAGTCCGGACGATAGACTTTCAAATCGTCCGGCCAGGGCATGACCTGCAGTAGCAGAGCAACCAGGAAGGACAGCCAGATAACCCAACGCCCCTGACTACGATAGCTCCCCACTACTGCCCTCCCCGAGGTGCAGCCGCAGGAGCCGTACTTGCCGCCGCAGGTGCCTGCGGCATGCCGGGAGCCGGTGGAGGAACGGGAGCCGGAGGCCCGACGGTATCCGCCGGCGGTAATACCTGCGGCATCATCTGCATCAGACGCTCATTCGCCACGCGATGAACTTCTTCCGGCGGCATTGGCGTTTGACCTTCACGGTCCGCGCCCCACAGCAGAAGCAGATAGCGCAGGCGCTGCAGACCAGCCGTTGGACGAGCCTGAATGACGGTGTAGGCGCGCTGGGTATCCAGCTTCACGGAAGAGACTACGCCAACCGGGTAGCCCTCAGGGAAACGGCCGCCTAAACCGGAGGTCACCAGCACGTCGCCAACGCGAATATCGGTATTGGCCGGCAGATGCTCGAGCTGCAAATCGTCGGTGCAGCCGTTGCCGGCGGCAATCACACGAATGTCATTACGCAGCACCTGGATTGGCAGGGCATGAGTGGCATCGCAAATCAACAGCACGCGGCTGGTGAGCTTGGCCACGGCAACCACTTGCCCAACGACGCCTTTATCGCTGATCACCGGCTGGCCTTCGTAAACACCGTTTACGCTGCCTTTATCAATCACCACCTGATCGCTGTACGGATCGTTTACCGTTGAGATAACCTGGGTCACCATTTTCTGCTCGTCCTGGCGCAGCGGAGAGCCGAGGAGTTCACGCAGGCGTGCGTTTTCCTGACGGTATTGACCCATCATGAGCAGTTCGCTGTTTTTCAGGATCAGTTCCTGACGCAACGCACGATTTTCGAGTTCCAGCTGGTCGCGCGAGGCTAGCGTTTGCGACACGCTATCAAGCAGCTCACGAGGACCGTTGGAGACAAAATAGAAAGGGCTGACGGCAGTATCCATGTACGTTCTGATCTGGCTGAACGTACCGAGGCGGCTGTCGGCAATAATGACACCAATCGCCACCAGCAGCGCCAGGATCAGGCGAAACTGCAGCGACGGGCCACGGCTAAAAATGGGCTTCATAGGCTATGCGTATTCCCAGGCCAACAAGCAGGGGCAGTCAAAGACTCCCCCTTACCCGCGGCTGATTACTCTTCGCTGAACAAGTCGCCGCCGTGCATGTCGATCATTTCCAGTGCCTTGCCACCGCCACGGGCTACGCAAGTCAACGGATCTTCTGCAACTACTACAGGAATACCGGTCTCTTCCATCAGCAGACGGTCAAGGTTGCGCAGCAGCGCGCCGCCGCCGGTCAGGACCATGCCGCGTTCAGAAATGTCGGAAGCCAGCTCCGGTGGGCACTGTTCCAGGGCAACCATCACCGCGCTCACGATGCCGGTCAGCGGCTCTTGCAGCGCTTCGAGAATTTCGTTGGAGTTCAGGGTGAAACCGCGCGGTACGCCTTCAGCCAGGTTACGGCCGCGAACTTCGATCTCGCGAACTTCATCGCCTGGGTAAGCAGAACCGATTTCGTGTTTGATACGTTCGGCGGTAGCTTCACCAATCAGTGAGCCGTAGTTACGACGCACATAATTAATAATGGCTTCATCAAAGCGGTCGCCGCCGATACGAACGGAAGAGGAATAAACCACGCCGTTCAGGGAGATTACGGCCACTTCGGTGGTACCGCCGCCGATATCCACAACCATAGAACCGGTTGCTTCGGAAACCGGCAGGCCTGCACCGATGGCCGCAGCCATGGGTTCTTCAATCAGGAAGACTTCACGAGCGCCAGCGCCCTGAGCGGATTCACGGATTGCACGACGCTCAACCTGGGTCGCGCCAACCGGCACACAAACCAGCACGCGCGGGCTTGGGCGCATGAAGCTGTTGCTGTGAACCTGCTTGATGAAGTGCTGCAGCATTTTTTCGGTCACGAAGAAGTCAGCGATCACGCCGTCTTTCATTGGACGAATGGCCGCGATGTTGCCCGGCGTACGGCCCAGCATCTGTTTGGCGTCATGGCCTACGGCAGCAACGCTTTTTGGAGAGCCGGCACGATCCTGGCGAATGGCCACGACGGACGGCTCATTCAGTACGATGCCTTGTCCTTTTACATAAATCAGGGTATTCGCGGTACCCAGGTCAATGGACAGGTCATTGGAAAACATGCCACGAAATTTTTTCAACATACTAAGGGATAATCCTGAAAGCTGGGGCGGATACAAAATCCGCTTACTTTAACCAACCACACGTTGCAGCGACAAGGCGCAAAAACGTTCTACAACGGTGAAAATTTGTGCAATTTGCTTCACCTGTTATCCCCGTAAACATTGGCTCTCAAACCGCTCGGGAAGTGAACAAACGCTGTGGGTTAAACGAACAGTGCTTAGTAGCAAACCGATACATTTAGTGCTGCGACATTCTGACCGGCAGACGCTCGCGCCCCCATGAGATGCAGCGCGCGTTATTCTACGTGAAATATTGTCAAACGGCAGGTTAAACCGAGTATCTTTGAGAATATTTTTTCACGTTGCTGTCGAGAGGTGCTGAAGAGGCAAAAAAATCCCCCTGCGCGCCGCTTACTCCGTTCTCAACCAGCGTCTGCCATTCACTACGCTTCCTGATGCCCGTGGCAAAAACTCGAGTCTTCGTCCCGTTACAGGCCTCAACCAGGCTCTGTACAAACAGCTGATTCTCGGTCCGCTTCTCAATATTGCGCCCCAGGCCGGGATGAAGCTTTATCAGCTCAACATCCAGGTCCTTGATATAGTTGGTGCTCACTACGGTTAATCCTGCCTGCACGACGGCAACATGCGCGCCCAACGCCCTGATCAACCGCAGGACCGGTTGCAACCGGCTGATGTGTTGACAAACATCCGCCTCTGCAAGTTCAAAAATAATTCGCTTACGAAGCGATTTTTCGCACTGCATCAGCGTATCCCTTAGCCAGCGCTGGAAAGGCACGCGCAGCAGCGAGTCAACGGTAATCTGAATGGCCAGGGTTTCTTCGGGCCAGAAGCTGACCAGAGGCAGCGCGCGGCTCACCAGTTGGCGATCGTACTGTTCAAACAGCCCAAACTGTTTCACCATCGGCATATACTCCGCCGACAGAACTTCCTCCTGGCCATCAAAAATGCGGCACATGATTTCGCGATGGTGAGTAAAGCCATCGCGCATGACCGCCGGTTTTTGATAAAGGCGCGGGCCGCCACGCTGCAGCGCCTGCTCAATGAGCGTACGCCACTTCACGTTTCCTCGCCCCTTTTCAGGCAGCTTATCGTCATAGACCGACCAGCTATTTGTGCCCTGTAAAGAGGCGTTGCGCGTTGCCACCTCGGCACTTTCCATCACCTGTTCTTTAGTCTGCCCGCCGCGCCAGCCGCAAATGCCGATATGCAGCATATCGTTACGATCGAGCATCCGGGTTGGCGGCAGAGTATCCACGGCTTTGAGGAGCTGGCTGGCTATGCCATCTGCTTCTTTTAGCGTTCGGTGAGGGAGTAAAACGGCAAAGTCGCTGCGGAAATAGCGCGCCAGCAGTGCGCCAGGGTAGCGCATGATAAAGGTCGACAGCATATTAATCAGCGTGAAAAGGTATTCTTCGACGGCCTGGCGACCCCAGGTATCGTGGAGCGTGTCGAAATCCGGCAGGCGGATCATCATCACCACGCCGTGCGAACCAACCTGCTCCTGATCCTCAAGCAGCATCGCCAGCTGGTTGTCAAAAAACAGGCGGTTATTCAGCCCGGTTTTGGCGTCCTGGGCGGCAAAGGCGCGAATCAGAGTATCCATTCTGCTGCGCTGTTCACCCGCGCTTTGTAAATCCGAAAGCAGGACATCAAGCGCGCTGCTGGCGCGCGTTGGCCATTCGTGTACCGACCCTCTCACATCCGCTCCGCGTTCTCCGTTGAGGATACGGGTAGCGCGGCTTTCCAGTAGCTCTTCACCCTCAAGCTGCTTTTTCAGCCAGCGAACGGCAAAAAACAGCACGATTAGCATCAGGCCGATGGCGATGGTCAGCGGCACATTGTTAAACAGGGAGTTGTAGTAGCCCACAACAGGATCGCGGAAAGTCAGGCTGACGAACATGCCAGGGTGTTTCATCAGCTCAACCGTCATGCTGCGATTGCCAAACTGGCTGCCGGCAGGGCGATAGGTGCTTTTAAGCTGATGTTCGAACACCACCGTATTGCCCATTTTTAGATCGACCCCGGTGATATTTACCGGAACCATGACCTGGTTGAGGCGTTCAAACACGCTGTCCGGTGAGGAAGTCACCAGTTCGTTATCAATAATCGTGGCGACGGCCAGCACCCGCTGGTTAATCGTTTCATGCGCCGCATTAAAAAAGCTCAGCGAGCAGCCGATAAGCGTGACGAAAATCGCCAGCCCGGTCAGCAACGTCATGAAAGCAGAAAGTTTCGTCGTTAATCGCATCCTTGTGTTAACTCCGTCTTGTAAAATAGTCGTCTCAAACAGCACCTGGACTGACGCGGCATTACATAGCAAAAGCCCATGTCTGGCAAATACCCACAAACAAAATATCGCCATTCATTGTGAAAATCGGACATAAGGCACTCATTAGCGAGTATAGACCGCCGCCTGTCTTTGCCAATAACACGACCCCAGCCGCAGCCAGCAGCCCTTAAAATTTCAATTTTCTGTGACATATTCGCCGGATAGCGGGTTCTCCGTCATGCTTAGTCAAAAGCTCTAAAGGAGGCTGGCATGAAGAAGGTTAATCAATTCACCGAAGCGGACGTCACCCCAGAATCGGTTTTTATGCTTAAACGCCGTCAGGTGCTGAAGGCGCTGGGTATTAGCGCGGCGGCGCTGACGCTTCCTCGCGTGGCCGAGGCGGATATTCTGTCCTGGTTTAAGGGGAACGATCGCCCACCCGCGCCGGCGGGCAAGCCGCTGACTTTTAGCCAGCCCGCGCAGTGGCAGGCCAAACTCGCTATGACGCCGGAAGATAAAGTCACTGGCTACAATAATTTCTACGAGTTTGGGCTGGATAAAGCCGACCCGGCGGCGAATGCAGGCGGCCTGAAAACCGAACCGTGGCAGGTAAAAATCAGCGGTGAGGTCGCCAAACCTTTAACGCTCGACTGGGACGATTTGCATAAACGCTTCCCGCTGGAGGAGCGAATTTATCGCATGCGCTGCGTGGAGGCCTGGTCGATGGTAGTGCCGTGGATTGGCTTTCCGCTCAGCAAACTGCTCGCTCTTGTTGAGCCGACAAGCCAGGCAAAGTACGTCGCATTTGAAACGCTTTATGACCCCGAACAGATGCCAGGCCAGAAAGACCGTTTTATCGGCGGCGGCCTGAAATACCCTTACGTTGAAGGGCTGCGTCTGGATGAAGCCATGCACCCTTTAACTTTGCTTACCGTCGGCGTCTACGGCAAAGCGCTGCCGCCGCAAAACGGCGCGCCGATTCGCCTGACCGTGCCGTGGAAATACGGCTTTAAAGGCATCAAGTCTATCGTCAGCATTAAGCTGGTTCGCGAACTGCCGCCGACAACCTGGAATCTTGCTGCGCCGAGCGAATACGGTTTTTACGCCAACGTGAATCCGCACGTCGATCATCCTCGCTGGTCGCAGGCGACGGAAAGATTCATTGGTTCGGGCGGCGTGCTGGACGTGAAGCGCCAGCCGACGCTGCTGTTCAACGGCTATGCCGATCGGGTCGCTTCACTCTATCGCGGTCTGAATTTAAAGGAGAACTTCTGAGTGCGACTCACCGCTAAGCAAATAACGTGGCTGAAGGTTATTCTGCACCTTGCCGCATTTTTACCTTTTATATGGTTGGTTTTCGCCGCCAGCCAGGGGCTTTTTAGCGCCGATCCGGCCAAAGATATTCAGCATTTTACCGGCAGAATGGCGCTGAAATTATTGCTGGCAACCCTGCTGATTACCCCGCTGGCTCGCTACGCGAAGCAGCCCCTGCTGATTCGCACCCGACGTCCGCTAGGCCTCTGGTGTTTTGCCTGGGTTACGCTGCACCTGGTCAGCTATTCTCTGCTGGAGCTGGGCATCAATAATCTGAGCCTGCTCGGGCAGGAGCTGGTGACGCGCCCTTATCTGCTGCTGGGGATTATCAGCTGGTTAATTCTGCTTGCTCTTGCGATAACATCAACGCAGCGAGCGCAGCGCAAACTTGGCCCGCGCTGGCAAAAACTGCATAACTTCGTTTATCTGGTGGCGATCCTCGCGCCGATACATTACCTGTGGTCGGTGAAGATAATCTCCCCCCAGCCCTTGCTTTATGCGCTGGCTGCATTCATTCTCCTCGCCCTGCGCTACAAGAAGTTCCGCCGGTGGTGGCAATAATTTGAGAATTGCGCCATACCTTGCAAAACACGCTCGCTGACGGGCGTTTAAAGCCATATCGGTTGGAAATCTCCGCTGATAAGACCAGTATTTAGCTGCCAATTGCTACGAAATCGTTATAATGTGCGACTTTGGTTTTTCCTAAGGGGCATTTTTAGGCTCTAAAGGTGACAACCGGGCAACTTAGGTATATTTTGTAAAATGCCTACAAATTGCGGGAGATGGCAGCACGATGTCGGGTAATTTTCACATTTTGCTTTTGAACGGTCCAAATCTGAACATGCTGGGAACTCGCGAGCCGGATAAGTACGGCCACCAGACCCTGGCACAGATTGTTAACACGCTTGATCACGAAGCGAAAGCCCTCAATGTGTCGCTCAGCCACCTGCAATCGAATGCTGAATATGCGCTAATTGACCGAATTCATCAGGCTAAAGACAACGTCGACTTTATCCTTATTAATCCGGCCGCGTTTACGCATACGAGCGTGGCGCTGCGTGATGCCCTGCTGGCGGTGGATATCCCGTTTATCGAGATTCACCTCAGCAATGTGCACGCGCGCGAACCGTTCCGCCATCATTCATATCTTTCTGATAAGGCCGTCGGCGTCATCTGCGGATTAGGCGCTGACGGTTATTCATATGCACTACAGACGGCGGTTAAACGCCTGTCAAAATCCATCTAAACAAAGAGTACGGAACCCACTCATGGATATTCGTAAGATTAAAAAACTGATCGAGCTGGTTGAAGAATCAGGCATCTCCGAACTGGAAATTTCTGAAGGTGAAGAGTCTGTTCGTATCAGCCGTAGCGCGCCAAACGCGGGCTATCCTATGATGCAACAGGCCTTTGCGGCACCAATGTACCAGCCGCAACCGCAGCCTGGTCTGTCTAACGCTGTTGCGCCTGCTGCCACACCAGCAATGGAAGCGCCAGCGGCTGCTGAAATCAGTGGTCACATCGTACGTTCCCCGATGGTCGGTACTTTCTACCGCACCCCGAGCCCGGATGCGAAATCATTTGTTGAAGTTGGCCAGAAGGTTAACGTTGGCGACACCCTGTGCATCGTTGAAGCAATGAAAATGATGAACCAGATCGAAGCTGATAAAGCTGGCGTGGTGAAGGCCATTCTGGTTGAGAACGGCCAACCGGTAGAATTTGACGAGCCGCTGGTCGTCATCGAGTAACGAGGCGAACATGCTGGATAAAATTGTAATCGCTAACCGTGGTGAAATTGCCCTGCGTATTCTTCGTGCCTGTAAAGAGCTGGGCATTAAGACCGTCGCCGTGCACTCCACCGCGGACCGCGATTTAAAACACGTACTCCTGGCGGATGAGACGGTCTGTATCGGCCCGGCTCCTTCCGTAAAAAGCTACCTGAACATCCCGGCAATTATCTCTGCGGCAGAAATCACTGGCGCGGTGGCGATTCACCCGGGCTACGGCTTCCTGTCTGAAAACGCCAACTTTGCCGAGCAGGTTGAGCGTTCAGGCTTTATCTTCATCGGCCCGCGCGCTGAAACAATTCGTCTGATGGGCGATAAAGTTTCTGCCATCAACGCGATGAAGAAAGCTGGCGTACCCTGCGTACCGGGTTCTGACGGCCCGTTAGATGGCGATATGGATAAAAACCGTGCCCATGCGAAGCGCATTGGTTATCCGGTGATTATCAAGGCATCCGGCGGCGGCGGCGGACGTGGCATGCGTGTGGTTCGCAGCGATGCGGAACTGGAACAATCCATTAATATGACCCGTGCGGAAGCAAAAGCGGCTTTCAACAACGATATGGTCTATATGGAGAAGTACCTGGAAAACCCACGCCACATCGAAATTCAGGTGCTGGCGGACGGCCAGGGTAAAGCGATTTACCTGGCGGAACGCGATTGCTCCATGCAGCGTCGTCACCAGAAAGTTGTTGAAGAAGCGCCAGCACCGGGCATCACGCCTGAACTGCGTAAATTCATCGGCGAGCGCTGTGCGAAAGCCTGTGTAGACATCAACTATCGCGGCGCGGGTACCTTCGAGTTCCTGTTCGAAAACGGCGAGTTCTACTTCATTGAAATGAACACCCGTATTCAGGTTGAGCACCCGGTAACAGAAATGATCACCGGCGTGGACCTGATTAAAGAACAGCTGCGTATTGCCGCTGGTCAACCGCTGTCCATCAAGCAAGAAGAAGTTCACGTTAAAGGCCACGCGGTGGAATGCCGTATCAACGCCGAAGACCCGAACACCTTCCTGCCAAGCCCGGGCAAAATCACCCGTTTCCATGCGCCAGGTGGTTTTGGCGTGCGCTGGGAATCTCATATCTACGCCGGCTACACCGTACCGCCGTACTATGATTCCATGATCGGCAAACTGATTTGCTACGGCGAAACCCGTGAAGTGGCGATCTCTCGTATGAAGAACGCCCTGGCGGAACTGATCATCGACGGCATCAAAACCAACGTCGAGCTACAGACCCGTATCATGAACGACGAGCACTTCCAGCACGGTGGAACCAACATCCACTATCTGGAGAAAAAGCTGGGTCTTCAGGACTAGGTTTTTCAACTCTGTCGCAAAAAAGGCCGCTCATGCGGCCTTTTCTTTTTTGATCCTCCCCCGGCGGCTATGCGTTACAATCGCCGCTTTCCGCGAACTCAAGGGACAACAATGGACACGCGTTTTGTTCAGGCCCATAAAGAAGCGCGCTGGGCGCTGTGGCTAACCCTGGCCTACCTTGCCGCATGGTTAGTGGCTGCTTACTTACCCGGTGATGAGATTGGCCCAACAGGCCTGCCGCACTGGTTTGAGATGGCCTGCCTGCTGGTACCTGCGCTGTTTATTCTGCTGTGCTGGATGATGGTTAAATTTATCTTCCGCGATATTCCGCTGGAGGATGACCATGCAGCTTGAAGTCGTTTTGCCTCTTGTGGCCTACCTGCTGGTCGTCTTTGGCCTGTCCATTTACGCCATGCGCCGCCGCACTGCCGGCAACTTCCTGAACGAATATTTCCTCGGCAGTCGTTCTATGGGCGGCTTCGTGCTGGCGATGACGCTGACGGCAACCTACATCAGCGCCAGCTCCTTTATTGGTGGACCCGGTGCGGCCTACAAATACGGCCTGGGGTGGGTATTGCTGGCGATGATCCAGCTGCCCGCGGTTTGGCTATCGCTGGGGATTTTAGGCAAAAAATTCGCCATTCTGGCCCGCCGCTACAACGCGGTGACGCTCAATGACATGCTGTACGCGCGCTATCAGAGCCGCCTGCTGGTCTGGCTGGCAAGCCTGAGCCTGCTGGTGGCATTTATCGGTGCCATGACGGTGCAGTTCATCGGCGGCGCTCGCCTGCTCGAAACTGCGGCGGGCATTCCCTATGAAACGGGCCTGCTAATCTTCGGTATCAGTATCGCGCTGTATACCGCCTTTGGCGGCTTCCGCGCCAGCGTGCTGAACGACGCAATGCAGGGCCTGGTCATGCTGGTCGGCACCATTTTGCTGCTGATTGGCGTTGTTCACGCCGCAGGTGGCCTCGACAGCGCCGTCGATAAGCTTCAGCATATCGATCCTCAACTGGTCTCCCCACAGGGGGCGGATAACATTCTGTCTCCGGCCTTTATGACGTCGTTCTGGGTGCTGGTCTGCTTCGGGGTTATCGGTCTGCCGCATACTGCCGTACGCTGCATTTCCTATAAGGACAGCAAGGCGGTTCATCGCGGAATTATTCTGGGCACCATTGTCGTCGCCATCCTGATGCTGGGTATGCATCTGGCCGGTGCGCTGGGCCGCGCCGTGCTGCCTGATTTAAACGTGCCGGACCTGGTTATCCCGACGTTAATGGTTACCGTGCTGCCACCCGTGGCCGCCGGGATCTTCCTTGCTGCACCGATGGCGGCCATTATGTCGACCATTAACGCGCAGCTTTTGCAGTCTTCGGCGACGATCGTGAAGGATCTGTACCTGAACATGAAGCCGGAGCAGATCCACAACGAGAAGCTGCTCAAGCGGATGTCTTCGGTCATTACTCTGGTGCTTGGCGCTCTGCTGCTGCTGGCCGCCTGGCGTCCGCCAGAAATGATTATCTGGCTGAACCTGCTGGCGTTTGGCGGCCTTGAAGCCGTATTCCTGTGGCCGTTAGTGCTGGGCCTTTACTGGGAACGCGCCAATGCTGCGGGCGCGCTGAGCGCGATGATCGTTGGCGGCGTGCTGTATGCCGCGCTGGCCAGCTTTAATATCCAGCTGCTCAGCTTCCATCCGATCGTTCCTTCGCTACTATTAAGTTTGCTGGCTTTCCTGATCGGTAACCGATTTGGTCAGGCAATCCCCGAGCCGGTACCTGTTTCAACTACTGATAAATAAAGAGTTTCGCCATGCCATGGATTCAATTAAAAGTTAATACCACCGGTGCCAACGCAGAAGAACTTGGCGATGCCCTGATTGAAAGCGGATCGGTTTCCGTCACCTTTCAGGACACCCACGACACGCCGGTATTTGAACCCTTACCGGGCGAGACTCGTCTGTGGGGCGATACGGATGTGATTGGCCTGTACGATGCGGAAACCGACATGAATGAAGTGGTCGCCATTCTCGAAGGTCATCCTCTTCTCGGCCAGGGCTTCATGCATAAAATTGAGCAGCTGGAAGATAAAGACTGGGAGCGCGAATGGATGGACAATTTCCACCCGATGCGCTTCGGGAAACGTTTGTGGATTTGCCCGAGCTGGCGCGATGTGCCGGACGCCAATGCCGTAAACGTGATGCTCGACCCGGGCCTGGCATTTGGCACCGGTACGCATCCAACAACCTCCCTGTGCCTTGAGTGGCTCGACGGGCTGGATCTGGCAGGCAAGACGGTTATCGATTTCGGCTGCGGCTCCGGTATCCTGGCAATTGCCGCTCTCAAACTGGGCGCGGCGAAAGCCATCGGGATTGATATCGACCCGCAGGCCATCCAGGCCAGCCGCGATAACGCCCAGCGCAACGGTGTTTCCGAGCGCCTGGAGCTGTATTTACCGCAGGACCAGCCGGAAGTCATGAGCGCCGATGTCGTCGTTGCCAACATCCTTGCAGGCCCGTTACGTGAACTGGCCCCGCTTATCAGCGTATTGCCGGTTCAGGGCGGTTTGCTGGGGCTTTCCGGCGTGCTGGCAAGCCAGGCCGAAGGCGTATGCGAAGCCTATGCGGACAAATTTGCTCTCGACCCGGTAGCGGAAAAAGAAGAGTGGTGCCGAATCACCGGCATCAAGCGCTAGTTTCCTTCCCCACTTCACGCGGCGGCCAGGCCGCGTGAATTCACTTACTTTTTACCCGCCATTTTTGCTCTACCCCGCCTCTTGCTGCAGGCGTATAATTCACCGTGCAACGTATTGATTTTAAAAATAAAACATCAATTATCATTCATGGGAATTATACATAATGAAAGCAAGGAATTTTTCCGCGGCGGCGCTGTTTTTCGGCCTGCTGTCAGGCCAGGCGATGGCATCCCACTGGAGCTATGAGGGCGAAGGCTCGCCGGAACACTGGAGCGAAGTGAGCCCGGAGAATGTGCAGTGCAAAGCAGGGATGAACCAGTCGCCGATCGATATCAGCCATACGCTGGCCGCCCACGTCATACCGTTGGAAATCAGCTATCCGGACAGCCCCGTAAGCATCCTCAACAATGGCCATACCGTTCAGGCCACCATGGCGGAAAAAGCTAATGATATCGTCACGATTGACGAAGAAGCCTTCAAATTGCAGCAGTTTCACTTCCATGCGCCCAGCGAGAATACGCTGAACGGCAAGCATGCGGCGATGGAGATGCATCTGGTGCATAAGAATGCCGAAGGTGAACTGGCCGTAGTGGCGGTCATGTTCAACGTCGGTGCAGCCAACGGCGAACTCACCCGGCTCTGGCAGGCAATGCCGCCTAAGGCGGAATCTCAGCAGCCGCTGACGCAGAAAATCGACGTGCGTCAGCTTCTGCCCGCCGATAAAACCTACTACCGCTTCAACGGTTCGCTGACCACGCCGCCGTGTACCGAAGGCGTGCGCTGGCTGGTCATGAAGCACCCGCTGACGCTTTCAGCCCGGCAGCTCAAACAGTTCACCGAGGTGATGCATCACGACAACAATCGTCCCGTGCAGCCGCTGCACGGTCGCGTGATTGTTGAATAACAAATCATCAGGCGGGGAAACGATTGACCCGCCTTTTTAGCGCATTACTCGCCCAGAAATCGTCCTCTTCTCTCAATAAAAATGAGATATTCCTCGCAGAAAAATGCCGAAACAGCCGAAGAAAGCAGCAGTTTATCCGGTTGTTCAGCCTTAAATTGCAGTTAATTGCTGCTGTTTTTCAGTAAAATTGAAAAGAGCACAAATCAATCAGTTGTATTTAAACATATGATTAGTAAATAAAATTAACTAACTCTCATGCCCAGACTGATGATTCATTGATCTGCAACAGAGGATTGCTCAAAGTTTGTCCTTTCATCTCGGGTAAAAAATGCGTAATATACGCCGCCTTGCAGGTACAGTATGGTCATTTCTTAACTCATGCGCATCGGACACCACCAGCTCAGAAATCGCCTTATTGCAGCACCTATGGCTGGCATTACTGACAGACCTTTCAGGACGCTGTGCTATGAGATGGGAGCAGGGTTAACCGTTTCCGAGATGATGTCTTCCAACCCAGAAGTTTGGGCGAGCGACAAATCCCGGTTACGGATGGTGCATGTTGATGAGCCGGGTATTCGCACCGTGCAAATTGCCGGCAGCGATCCCGAAGACATGGCAGAAGCCGCACGCATCAACGTGGCTAATGGCGCCCAGATTATTGATATCAATATGGGTTGCCCGGCGAAGAAAGTGAATCGCAAACTGGCAGGTTCAGCCCTTCTGCAGTACCCGAGTCTGGTGAAGTCTATCGTGACGACGGTGGTGAAGGCGGTGGATGTTCCTGTGACGTTAAAGATTCGCACTGGCTGGGATACGGCGCACCGTAACTGTGTAGAGATTGCCCAACTGGCTGAGGACTGTGGCATTCAGGCCCTGACAATTCACGGACGCACCCGCGCCTGTTTATTCCAGGGAAACGCTGAGTACGACAGCATTCGGGCAGTTAAGCAGAAAGTTTCCATTCCGATTATCGCGAATGGCGACATTACTGACCCGCTTAAAGCCAGAGCTGTGCTCGACTATACAGGGGCTGATGCTCTGATGATAGGACGTGCAGCTCAGGGAAGACCCTGGATCTTTCGGGAAATCCAGCACTATCTGGACACTGGAGAGTTGCTTCCTCCCCTGCCTCTGGTAGAGGTGAAGCGCTTACTTTGCGCACACATTCGGGAACTCCATGACTTTTATGGTCAGGTAAAGGGATACCGAATTGCGCGCAAACACGTATCCTGGTATCTCCAGGAACACGCTCCGGATGACCAGTTTCGGCGCACATTCAACGCCATTGAAGATGCAAGCGAACAGCTTGAGGCGTTGGAGGCATACTTCGAAAATTTTGCGTAAACAGAAATAAAGAGCTGACAGAACTATGTTCGAACAACGCGTAAATTCTGACGTACTGACCGTTTCTACCGTTAACTCTCAGGACCAGGTTACCCAAAAACCCCTGCGTGACTCCGTGAAACAGGCACTGAAGAACTATTTTGCTCAACTGAATGGTCAAGATGTTAACGATCTGTATGAGCTGGTATTGGCTGAAGTAGAGCAGCCATTGTTGGACATGGTGATGCAATACACCCGTGGCAACCAAACCCGTGCTGCCCTGATGATGGGTATCAACCGTGGCACGCTGCGCAAGAAGTTGAAAAAATACGGCATGAACTGATACTAGTCAGTTAATGGTGTTTAAGAAGGCGCTACTCGGCATGGGGAAGCGCCTTTTTTATTGCCTGCGTAGAGCCATTCCCTCCATTTTTCCTCCATACTGGCGTTCGCAAACGTCGTTTTCTCCACTTTGTTTACATTGCACATGAATTGCAATTATTCCCCGCTCTATTCCCTGGTCAGAGCAGTGATAAAATATCTGCATTAGAACCGGAGTACATCCCGTGAAAACTCAGCCAGCCGTACAGAGTTTTCCCTGCTCCGGGATATGAGTTAATGAGGTTCGAAAATGAAAAAGATAATCGCCGCAGCCCTGCTTTCAACCCTTCTGGCCGGTTGTGCAACTAATTCACCTTGCGTACCGGTCTATGACGATCAGGGCCGCCTGGTGCACACCAATACCTGTATGAAAGGCACCACTCAGGATAACTGGGAAACCGCAGGCGCTATCGCCGGTGGCGCAGCCGCTCTGGCAGGCTTAACGCTGGGTATTGTCGCCCTGACTAAGTAAGTAGACCTGGGGTGTTTAAAAAGCGCGATTTATCCTCGCGCTTTTTTTGTGCTCTGCGTTATTTGAGTGCAGCCTGTGGGCAATCGTTCAGCGAGCCATACAGCCAATCGTGAAACACATCACTCCAACCCGCATTAACCAAACCAGTTACACCCAACTTCGTGATAATTCTCACATCCCCGCAGTAATCCTATCCTCGCTACTATTAACGCCTGCAATTAATTCATTCTGCACGATCAAATTCTGAAAAATTTTTGCTCTGAAATGTGGCGCAGGCTTCAATTTTGCACCGCATCGGGGCGTTGAGCGCCCTTTTTCCTGTCTACACTCAGCTTACCGCGGCGGGCATACACGCAATGTGCCCGTTGCAAACCTGGCACTCCCTTTGCTTTACCCAGACTGGCTGATGCCACAGACAGGAAAAACGGCGCCTCCAGGACGCCTTCAACATATAACGATAATTACGCCACACAGGATGCAATATGAAAAAGATGATACTCGCCACTCTGGTCGCCGCCGGTTCGTTATTCGCGATTACAGGCCAGGCGCATGCCGGAACCTCGCTTGATGCGGTCAAAAAGAAGGGCTTTGTACAATGCGGTATTAGCGACGGCCTGCCGGGGTTTTCTTATGCGGATGCCAGCGGCAAATTCACCGGTATTGATGTGGACGTTTGCCGTGGCGTAGCCGCTGCGGTATTTGGAGATGCCTCGAAGGTTAAATATACCCCGCTGACCGCCAAAGAGCGTTTCACCGCGTTGCAGTCTGGCGAAGTTGATATTCTTTCTCGTAACACCACCTGGACCTCCTCCCGCGACGCGGGTATGGGCATGATCTTCACCGGCGTAACCTATTATGACGGCATCGGTTTCCTGACCCACAATAAAGCGGGTCTGAAGAGTGCCAAAGAGCTGGATGGCGCCACGGTTTGTATCCAGGCTGGCACCGACACCGAGCTGAACGTGGCGGACTATTTCAAAGCCAACAATATGAAGTACACCCCGGTGACCTTTGACCGCTCAGACGAATCGGCCAAAGCGCTGGAATCCGGCCGCTGCGATACGCTCGCCTCCGATCAGTCACAGCTCTATGCGCTGCGCATCAAGCTGAGCAACCCTGCCGAGTGGATCGTTCTGCCAGAAGTTATTTCTAAAGAGCCGCTGGGCCCGGTGGTACGCCGCGGTGACGAAGACTGGTTTGCCATTGTGCGCTGGACGCTGTTCGCCATGCTAAATGCCGAAGAGATGGGCGTAGATTCTAAAAACGTTGACCAGATGGCCACCAACCCAACCACGCCGGATATGGCGCATCTGTTAGGCAAAGAAGGTGATTTTGGTAAGGACCTGAAGCTCGATAACAAATGGGCTTATAACATCGTCAAGCAGGTCGGTAACTACTCGGAGATTTTCGAGAATAACGTGGGTGCCAACAGCCCGCTGAAAATCAAACGTGGTCAGAACAACCTGTGGAACAAAGGTGGCATCCAGTACGCTCCGCCAGTTCGCTAAGCGAAACGTCAGGAATGGGCGCTGCTTCGGCGGTGCCCAGAGTTTGAGTTTATGTTACTGAGGTTTGCTTATGTTCCAACGCCGCCCAGCCGTAAAAGGGGACTTCTCCTTTTCTAATCCCGCGGTTCGTGCCTGGCTGTATCAGATTGTCGCGGTCGTCGTCGTCGTCGGCATTGCGGTTTATCTGATACACAACACCGTCACTAACCTGAATAATCGAGGCATCACCTCAGGCTTTGCCTTCCTGGACCGCAGCGCCGGTTTTGGCATCGTGCAGCATCTTATAGATTACGAGCAGGGCGATACTTACGGACGGGTGTTTGTCGTCGGCCTGCTGAATACGCTTTTGGTTTCTGCACTTTGCATCGTATTTGCATCTTTTATTGGCTTTTTCCTTGGCCTGGCCCGCCTCTCCGAAAACTGGCTATTGCGCAAGCTTTCCACCCTCTATATTGAGACGTTTCGTAATATTCCTCCGCTGCTGCAAATCTTCTTTTGGTATTTTGCTGTATTGCGTAATCTGCCCGGTCCTCGCCAGGCGGTTAATGCGTTCGATCTGCTCTTCCTCAGCAACCGGGGGCTTTACATCCCTTCCCCGGAAATGGGCGAAGGCGTACTGGCATTCGTCGGCGCAATAGCTGCCGCGCTGGTTATTTCTGCGGCGCTGTATCGCTACAATAAGATGCATCAGATTAAAACCGGACAGCTGCGCCGAACATGGCCTGCGGCGGTGGTATTGATAGTGATTTTACCGCTTCTGGCACACTGGATTTTTGGCGCAGCGCTGCACTGGGATGTGCCGGCGCTGCGCGGATTCAACTTCCGCGGCGGGATGGTTTTAATCCCTGAACTTGCGGCGTTAACGCTGGCGCTCTCCGTTTATACCTCAGCTTTTATTGCAGAAATCATCCGATCGGGGATTCAGTCGGTACCCTATGGTCAGCATGAAGCAGCCCGCTCGCTCGCGCTGCCGCATACGGTGACCCTGCGTCAGGTCATTATCCCCCAGGCGCTGCGGGTCATCATTCCACCGCTGACCAGCCAGTATCTCAATATTGTGAAAAACTCCTCGCTGGCGGCGGCCATCGGCTACCCGGATATGGTCTCGCTGTTTGCCGGTACGGTACTGAATCAAACCGGGCAGGCCATTGAAACCATTGCTATTACCATGTCGGTTTACCTGATTATCAGCCTTGGCATTTCATTGCTGATGAACATTTATAACCGCCGCATAGCCTTGATTGAGCGCTAAGGAACCCTGATGACGAAAGCCTTATCCTCCCATCACGCGCCTCCTGAAGCCGTTCGTGCCAGCGCCGTGCAGTGGGCTCGTAAAAATCTGTTTTCCAGCTGGTCTAACAGTCTGCTGACCCTTTTTTGCCTGTGGATGATGTGGGAACTCATTCCACCGCTGCTCAACTGGGCCATTTTCAAAGCTAACTGGATTGGCGAGACGCGCGCCGACTGTACAAAAGAAGGTGCCTGCTGGGTATTTATTCACGCCCGGTTCGGCCAGTTTATGTATGGGCTGTATCCCCACGATCAGCGCTGGCGTATTAATCTCGCTTTACTCGTGGGGCTGCTTTCTATCGTGCCTATGTTCTGTAATGCCATGCCGCGCCGCGGGCGCTATATCGCCGTCTGGGCCGTGCTGTATCCGCTGGTTGTCTGGTGGCTAATGTACGGTGGTTTTCTGGGGCTGGAACGTGTGGAAACACGCCAGTGGGGCGGGCTGACGCTGACGCTAATTATCGCCTCTGTAGGGATCGCTGGGGCATTACCGCTGGGGATCCTTTTGGCGCTGGGGCGGCGTTCACGCATGCCGGTGGTAAGAATCTTATCGGTGGTCTTTATCGAGTTCTGGCGCGGCGTTCCGTTGATTACCGTGCTCTTTATGTCCTCGGTCATGCTGCCGCTGTTTCTTTCTGAAGGGACCAGCATAGACAAACTAATACGTGCATTGGTCGGGGTAATTTTGTTCCAGTCGGCCTACGTTGCCGAGGTTGTTCGCGGGGGCCTGCAGGCTCTACCTAAAGGTCAGTATGAAGCCGCAGAATCCCTGGCCTTGGGCTACTGGAAGATGCAGGGGCTGGTGATTTTGCCACAGGCGTTAAAACTGGTGATCCCAGGCCTGGTAAACACGATCATCGCGCTGTTTAAGGATACCAGCCTGGTGATCATCATCGGCCTGTTCGATCTGTTTAGCAGCGTGCAGCAGGCCACGGTGGATCCCGCCTGGCTGGGTATGTCTACGGAAGGATACGTCTTTGCAGCCATGATTTATTGGGCTTTTTGTTTCAGCATGTCGCGCTACAGCCAGCATCTGGAGAAGCGCTTTAACACCGGGCGAGCACCGCACTGAGGATAAAAATGAGTCAAATTACTATGCAACCTGCGGACGCGATGATCCTGCTGGAAGAGGTGAATAAGTGGTACGGACAGTTTCACGTGCTTAAAGACATCAACCTGAAAGTGAAACAGGGGGAGCGCATCGTCCTCTGCGGGCCGTCGGGCTCCGGGAAATCAACCACCATTCGCTGTATCAATCACCTCGAAGAGCATCAAAAAGGACGAATTATTGTTGATGGCACGGAGCTTAATGACGATCTGCGCAATATAGAAAAGGTGCGCACAGAGGTCGGGATGGTGTTCCAGCACTTCAACCTTTTTCCGCATCTCACCGTGCTACAAAACTGCACGCTGGCTCCCATCTGGGTCAGAAAAATGCCGAAGAAAGAAGCTGAGGAGCTGGGCATGCACTACCTGGAAAGAGTACGTATCACTGAGCATGCACATAAGTTTCCCGGCCAGATCTCTGGTGGCCAACAGCAGCGCGTTGCGATTGCGCGATCGCTGTGTATGAAACCAAAGATCATGCTGTTCGACGAACCTACGTCGGCTCTGGATCCGGAAATGGTGAAGGAAGTACTGGATACGATGATTGGCCTGGCGCAGTCGGGTATGACTATGCTCTGCGTAACACATGAAATGGGCTTTGCCAGAACGGTCGCCGACAGGGTGATCTTTATGGATCGCGGTGAAATAGTCGAACAGGCCGCGCCGGATGAGTTCTTTGCACACCCAAAATCAGAGCGAACCCGCGCTTTCCTTTCGCAGGTGATTCATTGATAGATAAAGAAAAGGCCGCAAATGCGGCCTTTATCAGCATACTTCGGACACATAACAAAAAGGCCATCCTTGCGGATGGCCTTTTTGTTTATTTGAAGCCTGGCAGTTCCCTACTCTCGCATGGGGAGACCCCACACTACCATCGGCGCTACGGCGTTTCACTTCTGAGTTCGGCATGGGGTCAGGTGGGACCACCGCGCTAGTGCCGCCAGGCAAATTCTTTACTAAATCGCCGAACTTTAACCTAAAAACTGGTGCTGATACCCAGAGTCGAACTGGGGACCTCACCCTTACCAAGGGTGCGCTCTACCAACTGAGCCATATCAGCACGCTAATTCTTATAACAGCCTGCTCCAGGAGCAAACTTTACTTATTTGGAGCCTGGCAGTTCCCTACTCTCGCATGGGGAGACCCCACACTACCATCGGCGCTACGGCGTTTCACTTCTGAGTTCGGCATGGGGTCAGGTGGGACCACCGCGCTAGTGCCGCCAGGCATATTCTGTTACATCAACCGTCATTCTCATGACCATCAATGTCTAATCTCGGAATTCAGCTGAAAATCTTCTCTCTCACCAAAACACCTTCGGTGTTGTAAGGTTAAGCCTCACGGATCATTAGTACTGGTTAGCTCAACGTATCGCTACGCTTACACACCCAGCCTATCAACGTCGTAGTCTTCAACGTTCCTTCAGGACTCTCAAGGAGTCAGGGAGAATTCATCTCGGGGCAAGTTTCGCGCTTAGATGCTTTCAGCGCTTATCTCTTCCGCATTTAGCTACCGGGCAATGCCATTGGCATGACAACCCGAACACCAGTGATGCGTCCACTCCGGTCCTCTCGTACTAGGAGCAGCCCCCCTCAATTCTCCAGCGCCCACGGCAGATAGGGACCGAACTGTCTCACG
>DASXGN010000014.1:0-95026 GCA_036489025.1 Buttiauxella sp. | reverse complement strand
CCGCCGGATGAATTATTAATATCGCCAACGCTGCCGCCCGTACTGGTATTGGTGATATGCAGCGTGATCGGCCCGTTCCCCGGCCCGGCGGGGAGGGTCAGCGACTGAACATCGGGTTTATTTCCAGGCTCAGCCTGCGGCGCAGCAGGGCTATTCCGGACCGGTTCTCCCGCAGCAGGTGAGGCCGGCTCGAGGTTATAAAATGTCATCGTCTTGGAGATGGCGGTGCAACCGTCAACAAATTGATTCATTTTCTGACCGATCGATTCCCAGGCTAACTCCGAATCGTTCAGATCTTTAACTCGGTCGTGCAAATTACACTTGCAAAGATCCAAATCGGCAGTAAATATCGGTCTATTTTCAACATTAATCGACCTCAAATCATGGTCATACTGCCAGGCCTGAGTACAAATATCGATAAATGTATTGATAGTCCTTTCCAACGCCGGAGTACCATATTTCTTCACCAGCCCGGTAAGCTGCCCCTTTATTTTGCACTCTTTTTCAGCATTGCCATGGGCAGCAATAAGCTTGTCGCAAATATTGTTCAGGGTTTTAATATCATTCCGATGGTTGCTGTTTTTAACATCGCTATAAATAACCCCAATCAAATTTTTAACTCGCTCACCTGCCAGACTCAAGTCGGCCTTAATAAGGGGCTGCGGAAGATCTTTTCGCATACCAGAGAGCACCGCGGACAGAGCTAAATGGGTCTGGTGGGGATTTTTTATATAAGCTACAACTGCATCGTTATGGATTTTATCAGTCAATTCCACCGCCGGATCGTTTTGGATATTATCAGTCAATTTGATAATTGCCGGACGTTCCGTTTGACTGACGGGGCCACCAACCTGGCAAAATGAAGTTTGCGTAGCGATACTATTACTATTAATTGCACCTAATAATGAAGGCATAAGTAATCCTTAGTGATTCGTTTTTCTGTTTGCCATGCAGGGAATCAGGCAGCTCAAAAAGCCCCGTAAGGTCCTTAAAAAACCTGGCTTCTTATGCGAAGCCGGTGCAGATTGACCAGGAGAATGGGCTTTAGCAAACGGCATTCTGCGCCGCTCGTTGTTCTGCGGAGCCACCTTTCCTGTCGGACCGGCAGTCAGATGGATATGATATGACCCACGCCTGCCGCCGCTTTCTACCGGAGCGACATTAATGTCGTTTCGCCCAGAGACGCCGATAATATTTTCCGTCACTGAATGATAATTATCACGAGGATTGCTGTTGCGACGCATTATGGCTTCAGGTCCTCCCCGGTAGCAATTAATGCCCTGTATTCGTAATGCAGACTGACTGTAGGATTCAAAACCATTCGGCGGCATATATAATTCATGCCAACCATTGCTACTCGGCCCAAGACCAAATATTTCCTCCATAACCCTCACTCCTCATCATTTAGCCCAGGGCTTTAAGCACGTCTTTTGCGCTGTCTGCCAGGGAGCTAATTGCCCCGCTGAGGACTTTATTTAAGTTATCAAAGGTACTGTTGGCCTGGCTGTAACGCTGGGCAAAAGATTGCATATTACTTTGCAGCGCGGTGCCACTGGCATTAAAACTGGCCAGCCAGGCCTGATAGCCGGCGGTAGAAATTTCTGTTTTTGACGGTATAACCATTCCGTTAAAATCGATAAAACCTGCCGGGTAATTTGGTGCTGCATTGTACTGATCTAAATTGAAACTGATCTTGCCACTGCTATCGACATTAAAGGCAGGCTGTAGCGTGGTTTTCATCGTTTGTTTCTCGGCATCAGACATTTGATCCCAGTTTTTTACGCTGCCTAAATCGATAGCATCAACTTCATCCTGAAATTTTTTATACCCATTTTGCATAGCTGCGGCATCAAAATTAACATTGTTGCCATCCTTACCCGCAGTAACAGCCTCTGAGCCAGCTTTTTGAACGTTGTTATTAAACGACTCGTACATTTCCGTGTACTTTTGCATCAGATCGGCATAGAAATCGACGTATTCCGTTTTGATATTTTTAATGGCTTCCGCCATCCTCGCCCACAGCTGTGCATAGCTGGTGTGAACGCTGATCTCGTCATCGCTGCTGCTTTCATCAGGAGCAGAGCTCCGCAAAGCATTCTCTTTGGCGGCCGTAAACTGACTGGCGGCGTAATTTGCTTTCGTGCGACCGGTGGCAACTTCACGCTGGATTTCACTCAGCGCCCGCGCGCTCTCCTTCACCCGCTGCTGCTGAGCGGCGATGGTTTGCGACACATCATCCTGCGGACGCGCGGTGTCATTGGCATTTTTTAACTGCTCTACCGCCGCGCGAAGTTTGCTGTTTTCGAAATCGTCATCGCTGGTATCCAGCCCGAACTGCTTTAATGACGCCCGGAGCTCATCCATTTTCTCTGCCCCGCCGGAGGTTTCCAGATGGGTAAGCAGTTCTTTAAGCAATTTAGTGTTTAATTCGGAGGTCGATCCGACATGAACCTCTGCCCCAGGGACCGCCTGCGCGCTGGCCGTTTCCAAAGGAAGATGACGAATAACAGTAGATGAAGCCTGAACGGGAAGCATAACGATATTTCCTTTTAGGGTGCGGGCGGCAGGATATGCTCCGCCCGCGAAAAGCATGAGGTGTTAGGTACGCTCCGCCATGGACGAAACGGTATTGAGATTGGTATCCAGAGCGTTGCTTAAGGCGTCGAGCGTTGATTTCCTGTTGTCGGCGTTTTTCTTCTCGACCTGACTGTGAACGTTTGCCAGCGAAATCTCGACCTCACGGTTAGCATCGGCCAACTTCGACTCTTTCTGCTCCGCGGCGGCGGCTACGCCAAAACCAGCTTCGGTGATGCCTGCCCCCGCATTGATGACCTGGTTTCCATACTCAGCCCGGATGCGGGACTGGGTGGTATCAAGCTGAACCTTGTTATGGCTATCACGCAGCGTTGCGCTGGTGTGCAAATCGCCCGCGTGAGACTGGCTCAGAACCGCCTGGGTATCGCCGGAGAGCGCCTTGCCCTGATGCACCATGGTATCTTTGCCAGCGTTAATAGACGTTTTGCTCTGACTTACGCCCAGCTCCATATTACGTGACGGACTAAGGTTAGTTTTAATCGATTTGGCTTCTTTGCCCAGCGCTTTCATTTGGCTCCCGGCAGTTGCGAGGCCTCCCCCAATTCGCTCCACGCCCGAGGTGATAGAACCGATCATGTTCTGCTGTGCGGCTTTCTCCAGGTGTTCACCGGAACGAACCGCCGCGTCTAATCCGCGGACAGAGGCATTGGCTCCCATGATGCTTTGCGTACGTTCGGCGGACAAAGAGGTTATCTGCACGCTGTTCGCGACTTGCATAGAAAGGTCCGACCCAATCACGTTTATGAACGTGCGTTTAGCCGGGCTCGCACCGGTAATATCGGTGCCCCCTTCAACGGCAGAATGTGAACGTTTTTGCCCGGCAACAGACGATGAACCATTCGCGGTTGACACCTCGGTGCCCTTGCTCTCAGAGGGTTTATTATTCGCCTGGGTAATATTATTCTGCGGTGGCATCACGCTTGCCGCCGTTCCCGCCAGAAGTTCAGCTTTACGACTATCGCCTTCACCTGCGGTGGAAAGCTTGACGGCCTTAGCGGCGGGTTCACCTTCTACATCGCCGCCTTTGCGCTTAAGCGATGCGGACATTGCCCGGGAATCATCGGTCCGCAAGCTTTGCTTATCAAGCATCATGGACAGCCCGCCTTTTTCCTCAGCTAATGCCGTGACGCTTAGAACACTTCGGCTCTCTTCATGCGCGACATTTTTGGTATTGTCTTTCTGTAAATAGTCCTGCGCTGGAATATATTGCGTAGTACTACCGGTAATATTTGGCATAATTTAAAACTCCATGATTAATCGATATTAAAGAAACAGACTGGCCGCCTTTTATCCGGCAACGGCGCTCATCTGTCGGGTAATGTAATTCCCGGCCTGCTTTTGGTTTTCCGCCACGGTCGAGATGTTTTTGACAATCTGATTGACCGTCTCCATACGGTGGGCAAAGGTATCGACAGCGCGATCCATCATTTCGCCAAGCAGCTCCTGGAGCGCAGCGTCTTTCATCATTTGCGCGCGGATTTTTGTGGCGTCCAGCATCATGCTGGCCACAGCGATGCCACCCGCGACCTGAATAGAGGTATTCACCATATTCGCGCCGGTCATGCCCATCTGGGTGCGGTTATAGACCTTAGCCATTTTGACTTCGTTCATCCCCATTGACCGACCGAAACCCTGGCTCAGACGCTTAAACACCTGGCCAACGGCACTGTCCATCAGTCGCTGCATGGTGGTTTTGGTTGCTTTCTCAGCCACTTCCTCCGCCACCTCCTCCGCCACTTCCTTCACCACGGATTTCACGACGTTTTTGGTCACGTCCTGTACCACTTCTTTTTCAACTTCCACCGCCACATTTTTGGCCATGGTCTTACTGGCTTCTTCTGCGACGTCCATGCCAATCTTCTTCATCACCACGCCGAAGACTTTGCTCATGACGCTACCGGCCACCATCACCCCAACGACCAATGCTGCCGCGGCGGCAATAGCACCGAGGATCTGCCCGACCATCTCAGCCGTCCCTTTATCGACGCCCAAACCCTCAAGAATGGCGGAAAACATTTTGCCCATCAGTTCCATTAGCGGCTTCACGATGGCATCCATCAGCGGCTGCATGGCATCTGCCATAAATGAATGTCCTGTTACCGCCTGACTGATTTCATCGCCTATCGCCAGCGCCAGCCCAACGGCCGCCAGCGCCAGGGAAGCCCCGCCGGTGAACGCTGCGGCAACGAAACTGACCGCGGTGATAAGCCAGCCGAGTATTTTGCCGATGCAGCCCATGGTCTTCTGCATCTCTTCGGCTTTACGCACTTCTTCTTCGTACTCTTTCGCCTTTTTCTCAGCGTCTTTTGCGGACGCTTCCGCCAGCTTTTGTTTCAGCTCGGCAGTCGCCTTAAGGTCTTCGCTTGAACTTTTGTCAATCAGCTGCGACATCAGCGCCATCAGGAATGTCAGGGTCTTCGCCTGCTCGTCGGCCTGCTTGCGGTGTTGCTCAACGGCGCTCTGCTGCTGCGGTGATAAGGTATTAATCAACGCCTTCGACTGGGCCTGGGTTGCATCCAGCGCGGCCCGGGCATTTTGCTCCGTTTTCGTCGCCGGATTGAGGGTCTTCTCAACAAAGTTATGACTGGCCGTCTTCGCCTGCGTCAGAGTAGCCTGCGCGCCCGTCACCACCGCTTTTGCTGTATCAATCTGTTTTTGCAGGCTTTCAGACACCGGATCCTGTTTTGCGGCTTCCGCCTCCAGGGCACTCAGTTTTTTCTGCGCGTCATCCAGCGCCGACTGAGCCTTATCGACATCCTGCGATAGCGCATCAGCCTGCTGCTGAGCGTCTTTTAACGCATCATTCGCATTAGCCCACGCCTCGCCCTGCTGCTCCAGCTGTTCCGCGAGCTGGCCGTAAGCGTTCCCCGCTCCGGCCATCATGGCGTTGAACCCCTGCAGCTGCGATACCAGATTCGTGAGCGAAGAATCGGTGGTGAGCTGGGTAATTTTGCCCAGCAGCGCCGTCATCAGCGCGGAGGCAGACAGGCTGGTATTTTTCCCCCCGCTCTTTTCATCCGGGCCGCTTTGCGGAGCTAACAAAACAGGCATATCCTGCTTTTCAATATTAACCGTTGCCGCATTCCCGCCGATGGCGGTCCGGGTATTTTTCAACACTTCCAGCAGCTGTTCCGGCTGTAAGACTTTAAGCGCTTCCTGAATAGTCCCCAGCTGGGGATGCCTTTTTAATTCTTCATTTGCGAAACGCTGCGCCTGAGCATTTTGTTTTTTTAACTCTTCATTCGCAAAAGCAGTAGCGCGATCGCCTTGTTTTTGATCTTCAGTATTCGCATTACGCCGCGCGGCATAACGCTGCAAAGCATCGCTTTGGCTCTTAGATTTCTGCTTCTGCTTTTGTTGTTGTAATTCCTCATCCGCAGAACTTTTCGCCCGATCGCGGCGTTTTTTTATTTCGACATTGCTGACTTCCTCGCCACCCATTAAGTGGTCATAAAAGCCAGTACTCTCTACCCGCATATTCATTTTCAATCCTCATTTATAATCTCCTTTTCAGGAGTCCGTGCCTTATCGCGCTCAATATTATTCAGCGCGGAAAGATAAGCTTTAGCTTTTTCACCTAGT
The DNA here is from genome assembly GCA_036489025.1 of Buttiauxella sp. Lineage (GTDB taxonomy): Bacteria > Pseudomonadota > Gammaproteobacteria > Enterobacterales > Enterobacteriaceae > Dryocola. Next base: position 88,849 of record DASXGN010000014.1, on the reverse strand, counting down.
GCTGGATCGCTGCATCGGGTAATAACAATATCGAAACACTTGCGGGCCTGGACTGCCTGACGAAGCATCAGATTACACTGGCCGGCATAAAACATTGGCCGGTAGTCCTCTTTTGATAATGAATAGGCAAGCGCATAGAAATCTATTGCTTTGGCATAATTCTTTTTTAATTGGTATACCGCCGCCAGCCCCATGGCATATTCAGGATTATAAAAATCATAAATACACAGAAAGCGGAATAACGACTCGGCATCGTCCAGCTTGCCCTGATGATAAAAATCGTATGCCAGCTTGTACATATCCTGCATGGTGTCATTGGCAACGCCGTAAACATCCTTCATCGTCGCGCCATTCTGAATAGCGTCAAGCAAACTTTCAGAATAAGCTTCGAGTTCTTCATCGCTGACATGATTTTCATCATCATTGAGAAAATCCAGCATATTTTTTTTAGCCATCTCCGCCTCTTACATTATTTATTGAAATTTATAAAAACAGTCAATTAACCCAAGCGCAGACAGTGAAGAAGATATAATCATCATACTGTTGCCCCCCGATAGTTAATACAAAAAAACCGTACAGCTCCCTGCTACAGCTCTCCCGGAGACGTGCCCCCAGATGCTGAAGAATTTGCATCCATTTCATGACTGGCCGGCGCCATTAGCGTCATACCGGCAGTTTCAACCTGGCGTAGCCAGATAAGAATATCCATTACGTCGATAAGCACGTCGTCATTAAGCGAAATGAAATTGAACTGATCGTAGGTGCGGAAAAGCCGACGGGTTAGCGGAATGTTACGTACCACCGGCACGCCGATTTTTTCCGCATAGGCAATAGCCGCTTTCGCTTTCATGTTGGTACAGCGCAGCGCAATAAAGGGCAGCGACGCCACTTCGGGATTAAAATAAATAGCCATGGCAATATGCGTCGGGTTGGCCATCACCACTTCAGAATTTCTGACCGCAGCCATCTCTTCGCCGGAAAGAATTTCCTGGTGGGCGCGCCGCCTGGCGCTCTTAATTTGTGGGTTGCCGTCGCTCTCCTTGCGTTCCTGTTTCACCTCGTGCTTATCCATTTTCATATCTTTAAAATGCAGAAAATACTCGACGATAAAATCAGCCAGCAGCACGAATACAGACCAGCCGATAAACACCAGCACAGCTTTCACCGTCAAGGCCACCCAACAGGCGATAAGCCCTGCCATATCCGTTCGATAAAGGGTTAATGCCTGGCGGAGATCGTCATGAACCAGGTTGTAGCAGGTCACGGCGAAAATAATCAGGTAGCAGAGTGATTTCACCAGTTCTTTAACCGTGCGCATGCTAAAAATTTTCTTCACCCCCTCCACCGGATTGAGTGCTTTAAAGTTCAGCTTAATGGCCTCCGTAGCTATGGTGAACCCTGTCTGAAATAAAGTGCCGGCAATCCCTACCAGGGCGCAAATCGTGATAAAAGGCAGCGCAAGCAGAAAGAAAATGCGTGCCAAACCAAGCAGGAAATCATTCATGCCAATCTGAGTGTTGTACTGCAGGATCATAGTGTAAAAGGAAATAAAATCGCGAAAGTTCATGCCATGCGCGAGGAAGTAGACCCCCACCAGCAGAATAAGGGTGGTAATAAGATCTTTACTTTTAAACGTCTGGCCTTTTTTAGCCGAATCCTTGCGCCGCTTACTGGTCGGCTGCTCTGTTTTTTCCGCCATCGTGCTCTCCTCAGGAAATAAACTGCCTAAAGCCCGCAGCGGAGAACAGCTGGAGCGGCTTTTCTGACATGGCCTGGAAGCCGTAGAAAAGGAAAATCACGAAGGCGATAAAACTTTTGATCGTTAACGACAGCGAGAAGGGGTTGAGCTGCGGGCAATAGCGCGCGAACACGCCGAGCAGCATCTCCGCCACCATCATCACCAGCATAACCGGCGCGGCCAGCAGAATGCTGTTTTGCATCAGCACCTGCAGCATCTGCCCGGCTTGCTCCCAGTGAATCCCTTCCAGCGTGCTGCCTCGGGGCAGCATCTGATAGCTCTGGACCATGACGTCCATTAGCCGGACCATGCCGCCGCTGGCGAAGAAAATAGCGCCGAAGGCAAAGTTGAGAAAGCCGGAAAGAATTGAGCTTTGCACGCCGTTTACCGGGTCAATACTGTCGCTGATAGTGGCTCCGCGCTGGTTATCGAGAATTTCGCCAAGGCTAATAATGACCCAGAACGGCACGCACAGCGTCATCGCCAGAATTAATCCGACAATGCATTCTTTAATAAGAATATAGAACCAGCCCTGCTCCGGGGTAATCACCGTTTCAAAACAGGGCCACAGGCCGATAATCGTCAGGGAAATAATGGTGTTTTTAATAATGAGATTAGATAAAACCCGCTCACCCAGCACCGGCAGCATATAAAAGACGATAGCCAGACGCGCGTACACCATGACAAACGTCAGCACGCTGTGCTGAAAATTGAGATAAAGCGCAACAAACAGCATATATTTTCCGTGTTAATGAAAAGCCATGTAAAAAGCCTGGGTGGCAAAATTCATCATTTCGGCGGAGAACCATTCCATGAGCATAAAAATACTGGCGAAGACCGCCAGCATTTTCAGACCAAAAGGCAGGGTTTGTTCCTGAATTTGCATCACCGTCTGGAACAGGCCAACAATAATCCCGACGATGGTGGCAAACGCAATCGGCACCGCCGTCAGTTTCAGCACCACAATCAGCGCTGAGTTACCGATAAACAGAACGTTACTCATGATGTCATCAGGTCCGCGTATTGGGCGATCAATCCCTTGGTTAGCAGGCTCCAGCCGTTCATCGAAACAAACAGAATAAGCTTGATGGGAATCGAGATGGTCACCGGGCTCATCATCATCATCCCCAGCGCCAGTAATATGCTGGAGACCACCATATCAATCACCACGAAAGGCACGTAAAGATAGAAAGCAATTTTAAATGCGCTCTGGATTTCACTTAATGCATAGGCCGGCATTAATGTCATAAGCGATAAAGTGGCTAATTCATGATCCTCTACTATCGGCTCTGGCTCGCCGTTTCGCTGCTGCTGTACCTTATTAAAGTAACGAATCAGATCCCGATCGGAATAGCGCACCAGATAATCGCGGTAGCTGCCCAGCCCCTGCTCCACTAATTGCGTCACCGAAGCGCTGTTATTAAAGTCGATATGATTAGATTCTATATAGCTGGAGATCCGCTGGCACACCGGCATCATCACGAAGGCGCTTAAAATAAGCGCCACGCCGTTCAGGGTTAACGTTGAAGGGACCTGCTGAATCCCCAGGGCGTTGCGAACCATCACCAGCACAATAGAGAATTTAATAAAGCAGGTTCCCCCGGCAATAATGAACGGCAGCAGCGTAAAGAAAGACAGAACCGCGATCAGGGAGATGTCGTTATTCAGCATCGGAATGTTCCATCTCTCCGATAAGCCCGGGATTGACGCGATTGACCTCCACCGCAAGAGATCCATTTTCGAGCGCCACCAGCTCACCGCGGGCGAACAATCTTTTATTGAGGAATATTTTGATGTTCTGCTCCGCTTCAGGATTCAGCGTTAGCGCAGTTCCGGGTTTAATACCCTCCAGCTCCGCCAGCGTCACGGTACGACCGTCCAGTACAAACTCAATGTCTACGGGCAGACTGGCCCAGTCGTGCAGGGGTTCTTCTTCCTGGCGAAACTCTTCGTAATGCTCTGCAAACTGCTCTTCCACAATAACCTCCTGGTTCGGGTAATAACTCAATCGGTAAAGACGGCGCGGGCCAACGGCCAGATGGGCAAGCTCGCGCTTAATCAGCAGCAAATCCCCAGGCTCGACGTTAGCCAGCTGGGCGAGGCTCAGCTGGCTGTAGCCCAGAACGAACCGCAGCTGAAAAGGTATCTGCTCGGTCACCGAGGCCCACGCGTCCTGAGGGCCTGCATCTTCCTGCGGCCAGCCGAGACACAGCAGCGAACAGGGTTCGGCCACCAGCGAAAGAGCCTCTTCCGGCAGTGGACTGACGCTGACCGCTATCTGAATCACGTCCCAGATTTTTTCTTCGATCAGGAAACTAAGCTGAAGCGGGTTCAGCCAGCGGGCCAGATAGCGGAGGGGAACCTCCTGCCACGGGATGTCGGGGAGATGAATATTCATTTGCTCAAGCCAGGCGTCCACGTTAAGCCAGGCCTGCGCCCGGCAGTCCAGCTCGTCTTGAAGCTGGAGCTGCAAATAACGCGCCTCCGGGCTAAGGGGGGTAATTTCGCTGCCCGGGTGCTGATTGCGCAGCTGCGCCAGCGCCTGCTGGCGGTTGTCTCTCAGGCGAAAATGACTCCGCAAACTCATTCCTGATCCTCATCCTGCTGGGGCTGCTGGCGGCGCTGCTGTTGCTGTTCGTCCCGATCCCGTTGCGGCTGGAGCAGCTCCGGCGTCAGCCCCGCCAGATGGCCCATATTTCGGGAGAGTATGTCTGCTGCACGGGCGTCCGAAGGCAGCAGAGTGATGTTTCCTTCCCGCAGGGCCTGGGTAGGCACAGAGATCTTGACCGAATGGTCGCCGGACCAGCGCTGAAACGTATAGTCCACCTCCAGCATTTGCGATTCGGCACCTGGCTTAGTTACCGGATCTGCCGCGCTGGCCTGCGCTTTTCGCTGCTGAAGCGTCGTCGGCACGTTTTTATTTTGCATCCTGATTTCGCTTTGCTGAGGCGGCGTAAACTCCTGCGGTTTTCCGCTGTGAAGCAGCGGTTTAACCTCACCAGCCTCTTCCTTACGCTGCTGTCGCTGTTCCGTGACCTCAGGCTGGGGTTTGCTCATGGTCGCGACCGCAGGCAGGGCCATCAGCCTTTCGGTAACGGGCAGCGCGGTCGTCGCTATAGGCTGATTTTTTGCGACAGGAATCGCCGCGGGTAGCGGCTCAGTTTTAGATACTGCATCAGCGGTTTTACTCTTCCCGACATTCGGCATCTCGGCCTGCGCAACGGTTGATTTTGCCTGGGTAGTGCCTGAGACAGAGGCAGGCTGAACCGCGGCGGCCCCCCTCACCTGCTGACGCAGGCTGTCGCCTTTGTCAGAAAGCAGAGAATTTACGCCGCTGCCAAAGGCCGCTGGAATACTCTGTTTTGACGGCTGCTGTTCCGTTTTTTGCAGACCGCCGTTGCCGGCTACCGCCGCCGTTGGCGCGTTAATCAGCCGGATGAGCATCTCCGAGGATACAGTCATGCCGGACGGCATATGCTCTCCAACCTGCTTTTGTCTTTTCTTTTTATCTATCCATTCCAGCAGGGTGCGATCGTCGGCTGAGGAATTCATATTCATAGCCGCTTTTATGCTCACCTCAGACACTTTTTCCACCATAGCTCGCCATCTCCTGAATTTCATTTTCGGCCGCGTTGTCGCTGCGTCGTAAATAGTCCAGCCGCAGCGGCTGCAAATAATAATTAAGTTTGTAGTGTTTTTTATCCAGCACGACCATCGAAGCACGGTAGCGTTGAATAGATTGTTCGAGATTGTATTTCTCGTCTTCCATCTGAGTTATTTTATGGAAAAGCAGCTGCTGGTGCGTTAATAACGCACCCTGCTGCCTTATCCCCTTATAAATATCAGCCCGACTCAATACGCCCGCTGGGGTTAACATTTTTATCTGTTGATTTATATCGGCAAACTCCTGCTGGTATTCCGCAATAAGTAACTTAACGTTGGTTAAACGGCCCTCGGCTTTGGCGATATCGCCTTTTAATACATCCTGCTTACGTTCCAGCAGCCGTACAAATTCGCGCCCTCTACGCCACGCTTCCATATAAGTTTTCCAGACAGGTTGGCATATCCGTCTTTTCAGCCATCATTTGTTTTAAGAAAGCTTCCATGAGCTCTTTTCTGTCAAAAGCGGCATCGTTTTCTGAATTCTCACCGCGACGATACTCACCCAAATCCAGATACAGCTGCATATCTTTCTGGCGACTCAAATATTCACGAAAGCGAGCGGCTATTTGCTGATGATCGGGGCGGGTAATCTGTAAGAATACCCGGCTGATACTCTGCATCACGTCAATAGCCGGATAATGCCCCTTCGCCGCCAGCTTCTTACTCAGATAGATATGCCCGTCCAGAATGGAGCGTACTTCATCGCCGATGACGTCCGACTCCTCCTCATTTTCAATTAATACCGTGTAAAACGCCGTGATTGAACCGGTTAGAAACCGTCCCGGCCTCTCCAGCAGTTTAGGCAGTGCTTCAAAAACTGACGCGGGATAACCTCGCCTGGCCGGCATTTCCCCCATGCTCAGGGCCACATCACGCAGCGCCCTTGCATAGCGGGTAATTGAATCCACAAACAGCAGGACGTTGTTGCCCTTTTCACTAAAGAACTCGGCAATGGTTGTGGCTATCTGCGCCGCGTTGCAGCGTTCTACGCAGGAACGATCTGAAGTGGCGTACACCAGAATAATTTGCGAGCGCCGCGATGATTGCCGCAGCTCTTCCACGAATTCGGTCACCTCGCGTCCGCGCTCGCCGATCAGGCCAATGACGTAAATATCCGCTTCGGAATGCTCAACAATCATGCTCATCAGCGAGGTTTTACCGCAGCCCGCCGCGGCGAAAATCCCCATCCGCTGCCCCTGCCCGCAGGTCAGCAGGCCATCAATCGCCCTGACGCCCGTTGCCAGCGCTTCGGCAATAGGTTTACGGCCGGTAAAATCGCGAGGCGATCCGCTGGCCTTGAGGCTGACTCCCCCGGTCAACGGCGCCTGGACGCGATCGTCCAGACGTCCGCGAACGGTTCCGGTTGCGTCAATGATGGCTCCGGCAATATTTTCATGCACATCGATACGAAAAGGTTTGCCGGTAGGCAGCAGAACGTTGCTGCGCGAAAAGCCCTGATTGTCATTGAGCAAACTGAGTAACGTATGTTCTTTGTTAAACCCAATCACCTGGGCCACGCCCAGCACCTCGGGATCGAGCAAAGATTTTTGAATCTCGCAGATCTCCCCGATTCGCGTGCCCGGCAGATGTGCTTCAACCACATTGCCCTGAATACGTAACGGATGAGCGAGATGAACCAGACATTGCGCAACCATAAAAGTAGCCTCCGTAATTAAACGAGTACGGAACGATAATCCTGCAAAATAGTCAGGTAGCTATCCAGCATCGATAAAAATGCGTCCGGCATTTGCAGATGTTTTTCTTTAACCTGGGCGCGAAGTTCAAGATTCCCCTCTACCGGATATAAGCAGGGTTGTCCGGCATAAAAGTAATCTTCGTTATAGGTCATCATCATCGGCAGCAGGCTGGCACTGCAATACGCTAAAGATGCCGGCGCATTTTCCACGATGGTGGCCCAGACCCAAACTTCATCGTCTTCGCTGCGAATATGAATGGTCGGAATATTCTCTTTCATATTAAGCGAGATGGTGGAGTGGTTGCTCAGATCGCTGTCCAGAATATCGCCCACACCGGCGTCGTTTAGCATGGTGGAGAGCAGCGAAACAATGTCGTATTTCATTTATTACCTCGTTCTAGTTTTCTAAAGAACCAATTACGTCAACATCGACGCCGGAAGCGACGTCACCATAGGAAAGCACCTCCATTTCCGGATAGCTTCCTTCAATAATTTTTTTCACAAAGCGGCGAATATCGAGTGACACCATCAAAATAATGTCGCGGGCATTGACGCCATTGCTGTGAATGGAGTTTTCCAGACTCTTAATAATGCTCTCGGTCTCCGGCGGCGGAAGATTAATAAAGGTGCCCCCGGAGGTCTGCCGTATTCCACCGCGCACCAGGCTTTCCATATCATGGGACATGACCAGCGTACGGATTTGCCCATTGGCGGCAAAGCGATTGGATATATAGCGGGATAAGATGCCGCGTACGTGCTCAACCAGCATAATCGGATCTTTCTCTTTTGGCGCCCACTGCACCAGAGCCTCAAGAATCAGGCGCATATTGCGGATCGAAATTCGCTCTTGCAGCAGCCGCTGGAAGACTTCCGTTATGCGCTGAACGGTATTATTTCGATAACACTCTTTCAGCAGTTCGGGATATTTTTTCTCGAGGTCATCAAGCAGCGTTTTGGCCTCCTGAATGCCGAAAAATTCCGAAATATTGTGTACCAGCAGCGTCGAGACGCAGGCGTAAAACTCATCTATCGCCGTCCTCGAATAAAAGCCCAGCTCCAGCGCCGTTTCGCTGCGTTCTTCCGGGATCCAATAGGCCACCCCCTGAGCTGTATCCACGGCCTGCACGCTGTCATCAATCATCTGCAGCTCATCGCCGCGCATCAGCACCTTGCACATACCGGGGAAAATATCGTACGCGGAAACCTGGATTTCATTGATGGCGACCGTCAATTTCCCCCGCTCCGTCTGCGGGTCATAGTTCATCACCACTTCGGGAAGGCGCACGCCATATTCAATAAAGAAGTTGCGCTTCAGCAGCGAACACAAATTGTGCTCCTGAAAGTAGCTCTCATACCCTTTCCAGGCAGTGATGATCAGCGGGATAGTCTCTGGGATATATTCACCGTCAATCATCACCGGCTTGCTTTTCAGCACCGGCTCTTCATCCTCATCGTCAGCGACAGCGGCGGGTTTTTTCCCTCTTTTTTGATCAATCCTGTCTTTGATAAATATGCCCATTAAAAGCGCCGCGAGCAGAATAAATACCGGCAGTGGAAATCCGGGCAGCATCCCCAGCGCAATAGCCAGAATCGCCGTGATCACCAGAATGAATTTATTGGCGAACATGTCCTGCAAAATTCTGGCGCCGAGGTTCATGTCGTCGCTGTTATTGACGCGGGTAACAATAAGCCCGCCGCTGATTGAGATAAGCAGCGCGGGAATTTGCGCCACCAGCGCATCACCGATGGTCAGCAGCGTAAAGACCGACATCGCATGTGATAAATCCATGCCGTGCTGCAGCACGCCGACGGAGATACCGCCCAGCAGGTTGACGAAGATAATAATTATCCCCGCGATCGCATCGCCCTTAATAAACTTCATTGCGCCGTCGAGCGCGCCGTAAAGCTGGCTCTCGGCTTCCAGATCGCTGCGGCGTCGCTTCACCTCTTTTTCATCAATCACCCCGGCCTTGAGATCGGCATCGATGCTCATCTGTTTGCCCGGCATCGCGTCAAGAGAGAAACGTGCGGCCACCTCGGCAATTCGCTCCGACCCCTTGGTTATCACGATGAACTGCACGATGGTGACAATAAAGAAGATAACGAAGCCGACGACCAGGTTGTCGGCAATAACAAACTCACCGAAGCTGGCGATAATTTCTCCCGCGTCGGCATCCGTCAGCACCAGACGGCTGGTACTGATTGATATCGCCAGTCGAAAGATGGTGCTAATTAATAAAATGGATGGAAAAGTCGAAAAATCCAAAATTCGGGAAATATAAAACGATCCTAAGAATATCAGCAGTGCCATCGTGAGATTCAGGCCAATTAAAAAATCAACCAGGTACGTTGGCAAAGGTATAATTAGCATCACAACCACCATCACCATTATCATCAGGATAATAAGCTCTGGCCTGTTGCGAATTTGCAGCATGAGATTTTTAAGCATTTTTTATTAACACATCGCTGTACAGTGGGCGAAATTAATCGCAGCCACTGTTATTTGTAATATTCGTTCCAGATGCCGGTATTCTTTTCTTTCTTCTGCATTAAACTCAGCAGCGAAGAAAGGGAGTCAAGCACTATCTCGTGATAAACAGGAGCGACAAAAAGAAAGCCCGGCGTCAGATGATAAATTTGGCGTATGGCCTGAATAACGGTGGCCCGCTGCTTAAGCAGCAGCAGCGACATAAAATCTTTGCTGAACACCTGCAATGCCGGTTTTAAACTCTCGGCGTCAACCAACCCGGTCATATACAGATTCACGATGTCCTCTTCTTCCAGCATGACCTGATCCTTGCGCATTTGATGCCGGAAGGTAAATCCGGCAAAACTCTCGTTCAGCGACTGGTCGAGAGTATGCAGCACCCGCGCGTCGGAAAGCTTTCCGCTTAAAGGGCCAAATTCAGAAAAATGAATGCCCGGCTCGTTGGCCTTCATGTCGGCAATCAGAGCTGAAAGCGTGAAGGACAACAGGCGTTTACGATTATGGCAGCCGTAAACGTCTATCCAGTCCTTATAAATAAACCCGGCCGGCATATCCAGCTCCAGGAAATTGAGATAGCTATTGCGTAAATCCCTGGCTGAAAGCTGCTTATTACCGTTTCCCTCACTAAAGCGTTTAGCCAGTCGGCCGACGTTAATACCCGACTGCATTTTTTGGCGATCGCCAAATTTTTCCAGGTCGGCGATAGCCTCTTTAATCTTCTTTTTTTGCAGCTCCGATAGCTTACGGCTCAAAAGCAGTTCCCGCAGCGCCAGCATTAAATCACTGTCATTCGGAAAAAGCTGACGGGCAAAATTAAGCAAATTATTCAGGTCACGCAGTTTTGCGACCTGCCTGACTAAAGTATCAAGCTTCTCATCCGCCTGATCCTCGAGCATGGAAGAAACAAAGTCATTTTCCGCGCTGTCATTCTTGCGGCCGGATTTACTGAACCGGCCAAACGCGCTGAGAATATCCGCCATTTCCTCGGCGGCATTGTTCATCTCTTCCTGCAAATTAACGACCGGCGCGTTTTCTGCAGCATCTTCAGTATGCTGCGGAGCACGGCCGTCCGCCTTTTGAAAATCCACACGATTAAACTCAACGGCACCTACGGAGCGAATAGCCATGATTTATCCTGCCTTTACTTCTTATTCATCGTGTCGCGCAGCATGGAAACCGTTGACTGCAGCGTCACTTCGTTTCCTACCCAGTTGCGGCCCAGCACCGGATTATTATCATCCCGACCCTGCCAGGTTTCGCCGTTGGTCAGCAGCCTTGGATGGATGAGGAAAATACGAACCATTTTCTTATGGCTGACATAGCTATAATCAAACAGCTTGCCCAACAAAGGAATGTCCCGCAGCAGCGGAATGCCGATGCTGTGGTGCTCATCCTGATCGCGGCTATAGCCGCCAACCAGCAGGCTGAATCCCACCGGCACGCGCGCCTCGGTGCTAATCTGCGTGTTGTTCACCATCGGCAGGCTATCGACATTTTCTGTTTTGCCGTCCGCATTCAGCGGCAGGCCGCCGTCCTGGATATTGAGGATCATTTCAATTTCCTGCTGGCGCTGCGCCAGACGGGGAAGCACGCTGATCATCGTGCCATAGGTGATTTTCTCTAATGAGGAGGTTCGCTCGCCAACCAGCTTGGCGTAAAAACTGCTGTTGTTATCAAACAGCGCGGGAACATTCTCCTGGGTCAGAATTTCCGGACGAGAAACGACCTGAGCATTGCCCTTTTGCGCCAGGGCAGAAACGTCCGCCAAAAAATGGATGCTGTTTTCAGGCGTCAGTGAACTTGTATTGAAGGTGAAGCCGTTATTGCCAATTTTTGCAGCTCCCTGCCAGCGGATCCCAAGTTCGTTAATATCGTCCTTTGAAATATCAATTATCCACAGGGAAAGCTGGATCTGCTGCTTTGGAATATCGATGGCGTTAACCAGGTCTTCAACAAAGCTCACCTGCCGCTCCGAGCCCTGAATAAGCAGGCTGTTCGTATCCGAATAGGCCACGATGTTAATTGACTGCTGCCCGGAGTTGCCGGGGTCGCTATGTCTGCTGGCCGCCGGTGCCGTATTAAATGAAGGCAGCGGCGGAAAATTACCTTTCTGAGTTGCAGAGGCTGCTTCCAGCGCCCCTCGGGTATCGCTATCGATAGTGATATTTGCCCCGGCCACGGCAGAGCGGCCACCACGATTATCGGCGGTATTATTCAGCAGCTGATTTAGCACGGTAGCCACGCCCGGTACGGTAATGGGCGTATCACGTTGGGTATAAGTCCGGTCGTTGACGAACGTGTTCTTCAGTTTGATAACGCGAATCGTACTTTCACCGGTGCCCGGACGCGCGTAGGTAGCGTCAATATACTTTGCCGCGGCGGAGATCAGCTCCACGTAAACCGGCGGCCCTGAGACATAGAACGATCCCGAACGGCCGTCCGAACGCAGCGGGAAGCGAGAATCATAGAGCCCGGATGACTTCAGGTAGGCTACCAGCCTGTCAAACGGCGCGTACGCCAGGCGCACAACGTTACTTTGTAGCTCGCTGGTATCATAGACGTACACGGAGCTACCGTCGTCGTACCAGATTAAACCGGTACGTGCGGCCAGTGTGTTCAGCAGCTCTCTGGGTTTGCTGAGATCGAAATTCCCGGACACCCGCTTTTTTGCCGCCTCGGTGCTAACCACGAAGGGCTTATGAAGCGCACCGCCAATGACAAAAAATAGCTGCTGTACGCTGTTATTGCTGGCGACATAAATATTGTCGGCATCCCGGCTTGTCGCCAGCATATCTCTCGACTCTGCCTGCGCACTTTGAGTATCCAGCAGTGCGGCCGCCGCTGAAGAACAGCTTAATGCGCCCAGTAATAAATAAGGCAGCTGGCGGCTTAGCGTTTTCATAACGAAATTATTCATGAAGCAGGCCTTCCAATTTTTTAAACTCCCTCGGTGTTATGCCAAAAAGCGATTTTATTTCGCTGGAAAAATGGGATGACGAAGCGTAGCCGTTATTTCCCGCAATAGTGGCAATCGAATTATCTTTCTCAATCAGCTGTAAAGCGCTATGCGCGGCCCGCCAGAGGCGTAATTGTTTTTTCGGCCCACGGGTAAATGCATGATGGCAAAGCTTCCTGAAATAGGACTCCGACACGCCGTAAATCTTGCTGGCATTGCAAATTTTGTGGGTGTCGCTTTCTTTATCCTCATTCATCACCTGAGATAGCAAGAAATGCGCAATCCAATAGCTTTCAACATTCCTGACAAATGAAAAGAGACATTCCAGACGGCGATCCTGAGGATTGAGCGCGGCAGAAATAATCATCGCCATAAACGTTTTAGTTTCCTGCTCAATAGTTAACGCAAAATTTCGTTCAGTCTGCATAATGGCCGCAGGTCGATTAGTATTTTCTGACCGGCTGGAAAGTGTGCAGCGGTGTTTAGCCTGGAAGTCGAGAAAAGAAAAAAGTGTTGTTACCTGCGACATTGCCAGAATTTCAACGGCCCATTCGCCGCTGAAGCAGGCTTCAATTTTATCCAGCGTCGATAATACAATGGTCTGACGAATATGACTTTCCCCGCTCGCGCTTCCTTCTTCATCGGCTGCGGCGGTAAATGCCATTTCAGCATTTTTATTTAACGGCCTGGCGAATAGCATAGCGTTATCAAGCTCGATAGTTTCACCGCTCAATTTTAGCGATGTCAATAGTTCGCTTTCATTAACGCTCTGCCGAAAAATACCTGGCAACGGGAATTGAGTATCGCTAATAAGCATATTGCTACTCCCTTTCAGTGAGCATGGCTATAATTTTAGAGGATGACTTTTATCAGTTGGTGAATGCCAGGAAACTTATCAGAAAATTCCCACCGGTCAACACAAAATGAAAAAGTTAAAAATTTAATAATTTTTTTAATAAAGATTCAAAAAAAAATCAAAGAAACAGAATTGAGTTCAACACGTAACATCGCTATAGTGCGCCATCTAAAAGCCGCAGTGATAATGCACGAACTGTTATCTTCATTATTCCTTAGCAAAGATGAAAATAAATTCGTCGCATGAAAGCAATGTAACAAAACTTCTATCAGATGATGACACCCTAAGTTAGATAGCTGCAGGTTAAATAAAAATCGTGCGCATTGATAATATCCGCCGATTGCTTGTCTTATATTTTATATGGTCCCTTTCTATGAACAGCGACATGAATGAAATAGCCGATGCGGTGCCTGCACCCGAGGCGCAAAGTAAATATACCCTGAAGGTGTTGTTTGGTCCCATGTTCGGCTGTGAACTACACCTTCCGGCAGATAACTATTTTTTAATTATCAATCCGGGGAATGCCCTGCAGGATAGCCGCTACGCACCGGCTTCTGCTGGCGAGCATGCCGCCGCCTACACGCAGAGCACGCTGTATCTTCCCTGTGATATGCCTTCACCGAATCTCATTCTATACCTCGCGGCGCCCAGTGAAGACGAGGGGCTGCAGGGAGGCTACCGCGTAGAAGTTCAGGACGAAGTCAAAAGCTATCCTGCGCTGCTGAATGAAAATGAAGTATTTACCCTCGATCATATCCGCTTTGCCGTTAAGCGCAGCGAAGATGAGTGGCCAGATAGTATAAAGAATTTCACTTTGCCAGCGGCGCTGGATGCTGAATTTAACGAAAGGGAAACGCTGGAGGAATTTCAGGCAAAAAAACACCATGCCGCCATTATCGGCTCGCTGATTCTGGTTGTACTGCTGATGGTTGCGGCAGGCATTTGGTACAAAAAGCTGGAAAACGATCGGCAGGTATTAAGCCTGAACGAAGCGCTGGCCGGCGCGCCTGTTCCGCTGGATATTGTCCGCGGGCGTGCGGATAACTTAATTTATGTGCTGGCGACAAAATATCAGGCAATGGAATGGGCGCGGGAAGCTCTTTTCAAGCTGAAGGAAAAGAATACCACCGTGCCAGTCTGGTTAACGCAGCAGAAAAAAGAAGTGGTCGAACAGCTTGCCAGGGCAGGTTACCCGGTGTTGCAGATTGATTATACGAAACCACAGCATCCGGTTATCGCCCTGTGGCAGAATTTATCTGCCCAGCAGCAGTTGAATTTAAAATCTGCGGCTCTGCAAAAAATCCCTTTTGCCCTCGATATTAAAACGGTTGTTAAACCGAAAGCGCAGCTATTACAGGATGCCCGCCAGGGGCTGGATCGCCTGCATATTCCTTACCGTCAGATAAATACCTCTACGGGCTATGCGTTGGTGGTCCGTGATGCACTCAACGATAATACCCTTAGGGCACTACAGCATTTTATGACCGATTTTAATCACCAATGGGGAAACCGCATTATTAATTTTTCTATTAATCTGGATGAAAACTGGTTAGAGAATAAGTCTTATCTTGATTCATCCAACGGTTATCTTTTTTTAAACCCTCGCCATTGGTACTTCCCACTGAAACATGGAGATATAAATGTCTGACCAAAATGCACGACTGACTTATGATAATGGCTACTTCTTAGATAATGTATCCGGAGCCTTTGAGGCCGGAGCGAGCAAAATGATGGACGAGCTTAAAGACGCAGAAGAAGCTTTGGAAAAAGACCCTTCGGACCCGTCAGTGCTGGCAAATTATCAGGCCAAGCTGCAGGAATATACGCTATTTCGTAATGCCCAGACCAGTACGGTTAAGGCATACAAAGATATTGGCGCCGCCATTATTCAGAACTTCCGTTAATTACTGGTGGTACGAGATCTTCTCGTACCCTTTTTCTCACTGGAGTGATCATGAGCCAGACGATCGAAGCACTTTCAGCCCTAACGCGACTGACACCGCACACAATTAACCCCGAAGATAATTTATCCACCACGGTCCATGACCACAACTTTAATAACCTGGTATCCAGCACCTTCAATAAAATCAGCGAAACCGATGCTCAGTTTAAAAATGTGATTAATACCCTCAGCCAGTCCCCGGAGTTCACCAGCGATCCGCAGAAACTATTAATGCTGCAAAGCTATATTGGGGAATACAGCAATTATGTTTCCCTGGTGAGTACGCTGGCGCGTAAGGGGGTGAGCACCATTGAAACACTGGAAAAATCACAATAATGATGAACAAATATTCACGCGCGCTCGCAGCGCTGCTTCTTGCTCTGCTTCTCAGCGCCTGCAATGACGAACAGCTGCTGTTTAACCTGACCCAGGAACAGGCGAATCAGGTGCTGGCTATTTTACAACAGCATAATATTTCGGCGAAGAAAGAAGGCACGCTCAAGGCGGGCTATACCGTGACGGTGGGAGATTCGGAAAGCACCGCCGCGCTGTCCATTATCAATCAATACCAGCTGCCGTGGGCCGCAGAAGTCCAGATTGCTCAGGCTTTCCCGGACGGTTCTCTTGTGGCTTCGCCAAACGCCGAGCAGGCCCGCGTGCTTTCCCTACAGGAACAGCGGCTGGAACAATCTCTGCGCATGATTGCTCAGGTGGTCAACGCTCGTGTCCATGTGAGCTACCCCGCCTTTAATAATGACTCCAGCGGGAAACAGCCGACCGGACACGTCGGCATCATCATCACCTATAAAGGCGAGATCGATGACAATCTGTTTATTTCGCAGATAAAAACGCTCATCAAAAACAGTTTTGATGACGTGCGCTACGAAAACATTTCGGTAGTGCTGTTCCCTGCCCCGGTAATTCAATATGTCACGCCGACCAAAGTGCCGGACACCGTTCCCACGCTGTGGATGCTCATTCTGGCCGCCCTTGGCCTGTGTGCTACCGCAACGACAGGCTACATGCTTTACAGATTTAGCCGCCGACCACCGGCAGGCGCGGAGACGACGCCCGCGCGAGCCGAGGATGAGGCCGTTGAACCATGAACGCAGAAGACCAGCGCATGATGTCCATCTTGTACGCTCCGGCAGGCTATACGCATGCGAGCCGCCTGCCGAAAATGTTCCGTGCGGGTGAAAGACAGGATGACACGCTGCTCAATTTCTGGCTGCTAAGGCAAAGCAAGCTTTGCGATCTGCCCGATACGTGGCAGCCCGGTGATGCCACTCTTTCGCGGCTGCTTTCCCACTGGCAGCAGATCCCCGCAGCCGCACATTTGATTGGTGGTTATCTGCTGCGCAGCCGCCTGCTGAAACAGAGCGCGGTGCTAATGTCCGACCCTCGCCTACTGGCTTTTATCTCTTTACCTTTGCTTCACCAGGTGCACATCGACCATAAGCATACCGGGCTCGACACCGCTTCCTGCGGCGCGGCATTTATCCTCGGCCAGTTTCCCGGGCTGCCCGCCGCGCTGCGCGAGCGCCTGCTCCTGCTGTTTCCTGCGGAAATGAAGCTGGCAAAGATATCTGCGCCTAAGACGCCGAATAATATCAACCTGCTACGAATGGCTTTGACCTATGCGCACAATTACGATTGATGAGTTGCCCGAAGATTTACACCGCCAGGCGGTGATTAAACTAGGCGAACGAACCCGCCATCAGCGGATGGCCGTGGCGCTGGAGCGCACCCTGAACCGCTGCAGCGAAATTCATGCTGAATATGAAATCCAGACCGTCAGGCTCAGGGAAAGCTGTGAGAGACAGGGCTTCAACGCGGGCTTCGAGCTGTTCTTTTCCCAGTTGATCGCTCTTCTTGATGAATATCAGCGTCGGCAGCAGCAGCGAGAAAAGCAGTTTCGCCAGCACGTCACCGAGGCGCTGAGCAAATCCCTGCACGATCCTACGATCGTGGAACGCATTATCCACCATCTTCAGGAACGGTGCGGACACCAGAAAGCGTTGCGCATTATCATTCCCGCCGCGGTTAAGCTGCCGAACGGCGCAGACGCTTCGAACTATCAGTACACCGACGATAACCACATCACCGTTCAGAACGACATGGATGCGATCCGCTTTCCCAGCGAGTCGCTGTGTCAGCAATGGCTACAGCACGCGGAGGAAAAAGTCGTGCCGCTTGATGCGGCGATTAACGCTCTCATACCCAATCTGCTTCGCGATATCGCCGCTAAGCTCATCGATATGAGCCAGCGCCCCCCCACCCTTCATGACGACCAGGAGGAAAACCATGAGTAATATCAGCATAATAGATCCCCCAGCTAAAGATATACCGCCCGCAAAAGACAACGGTTTGTATGAACTGAATTTTAACGAAAAGGTGCTTAATTATATCGAGCAGAACCAGCCGGATGGTTCCCTTAACGACCTGCTGGAGAAGATGCGAGCGCTCTCGCCTGACAAAGCGGTTTCTATGCAGCAGCTGAATGCGGCGCTGCTCAATGCCGATGGTCACATGAGAAAGAATGAAGAATATAAGGATTATACCGACGGCACGCTGGATAAACTCGCTATCCGGCTCGTGGGAGTGAATATGTTCTTCAACAATATGCTCTACAAAAGCTTCACTCAATCCGACGACGATAGCTCGTTATAAATTCATTTAACTCTCTTTCCCGGCTTCGCGCCGGGTTTACAGGCCATGCAGATAAAACTCTTTATTTCTGTCGCAGTAAGTTTTTCCTTACTGATTTCTTCTTTCGCCGCGGCGCAAAAAGGAGACTGTATTACCGATGCGGCGCAGTGCTTTCAGATTAACCCATTGCTGATAAAAGCCATTATTTGGCAAGAATCCAAAAATCAGCAGCGGGCGGTTAATGTAAATAAAAATAGCACCGTTGACGTCGGCATCATGCAGATTAATACCGTGCATTTTAAAGCATTAAAAGCTCGCGGCATCGATGAGGAGCTGCTGCGCAAAAACAGCTGCGCTAACGTTTTCTCTGGCACATGGGTGCTGAAACAGAGTATAAATCGCTACGGCTACACCTGGGACGGGATCGGCAACTATCATTCACGCACGCCTGCGCATCACGATAGATATGTCAAAAATATTATTTCACTGATTGCACATCGAACGTCTACCATTGAAAAAATTGAAGTGGCTCGTCAGGACGGCATTCGTGAGCGATTTTCTTGTCAGTAAAGAAATTAGCAACCGCTGTTCATGCCATGAAATAACGCAGGCAAAACGCCTGCGTCTTCATTTAGGACAGTCGAGCCCCCCAAGAATAAAACGATCAAAGCACAAAAAGTTCATCACTTTGTAAAGATGCCGCCTGCGGATTGCTAAAGAAAAAAGAGGCCAGGTTATTATTAATGCGCAGATTAACCGTGATTATTTTTTTGACTGACAATACATTTGCCAATTAAAGCATTGGGCCTGGGGCTACAGATCACACCTCTATCCGTTATACAACAGTATAGAAAGCTATGCGTTATTTCAGGAGCGATATCGACTAATGATTCCTGAAAAAGATCTTTGCTTTCGAGGGACGAGTTTAAAGGATAACTGCTAACGCTCAATGCCATATAGAGCAGACTGATAAAAACTGCAACTACGGAGCTAACGATATACGTTCGCGAATTAAATCTTCGTCTGGCGGGTATCGTTCTGGGAACGGAATATGGAATGACGGCCATCGTCGTGCTGGAGCTCGGTGGCTTAATACTCACAACCGGCTGCGTAGTGAAAGAAACATTATCCAGTTCAATCGTACCCGAAGAGAATCTTTCAAAATTACTCTTATACGGCTCTGGCTCTTCCCAGGAAGGCTCGGCGGTGAGCTGATAGCCTAATTTTGGGATGGTGACAATAATGCTTTTCGACTCGTCCCCAAGGCTCAGGCGCAGCGAGCGTATCATTTGAGCAATACTTTGCGAGGTCACATAGCCCCCTTCCCAAACCTCAGCAAGGAAGTCCTCCTGTGAGACTGGATTGGGATATTTAGCGCAGAGTAATGCGAGCACGCCTGACTGCTTCTTTCGCAGTTGTAAGTTGATATCATTTCGTTGCAGTGTTCTTAACGCTGGATCAAAAGTAAAATCCAGAAAATATATCTTCCCTGCATTTGCTGAGCTATTTTTCATTTTCAGATCCCTCAGGCATTTAATTTCATGAGTGAATGCACCATCAGGAAAACGCATGGCCGAAAACCTCACTCCATGTCCTTAGGTATTTCCCTTCCAGCTAACCTAAATTACCTTAGTCAACCCCCACAATGATAAAGCCATTATAAATAATAACTGGTCAGATAAGTAATAACGCTCACGGGCAAGAGTTTAATTTAAATTAGACAAAACTGCCTTCTCGCAAGAATAAACAAATATTTTACCACAGCAATTACCCTAAGTTGTAATTGTTTTAAACGATCGATATATACGTGTCAATAGATGATACAAATCACATTGCTTTTTAATATGAGACGTGTATTTTACACATTAATTTAGATGCTGTTTAGTCATTTTGTGAATCACAAATAAATCACTCAATGCCACCACGCCGACTTTTGCGGCACAGGAAGGGGAGAAACATCCTTGTTTCCAATGAAAGAACAGTCTTCACGCTACATGAATATTGACTTCTTTTCAGGTGATGGCCGCCAATTTGCATGCAACCATTTGGCAACTATTATTTTAATTCCCGACTCATTCCGCAGGCAGGAACATATCATGCTGGACAAAGTACGCTCTATCAAAAAACGCCTCTTACCGTATTTATCGCCGTATCCAACAGGACTTAATTATTATTAATACAATGATTTATGCTGATTTTTAATTCCCTCGCCGTGACGAGAAAAATCTTATCTATATAGAAACCTCCCGGCGACCTGCCGCTGGGAGGTGATTATCACTGCAACGTTCTGAGCTTTTATCGCATCAGTAATTAATTGTGGATGCTATCCACGCGATCGGCATACATTCCATCGCCGTTACCTCCCCAACCGTGGGATTCATCGGCGTAATAGGTGTAGTCACTGCCGCCATAGTTGACAACAACTCCCACACGATACCCGCCAACATGGTTATTCCAGCACTCTTTGGCTATTTCTACGGAGCCAAAGGCAACGCTTTGATCGGTATTCACCGAATTATAGCGATTGGGGAAATTGCCTGAGCGGTCGCTACCGTTCTGCGTCGCTGTTACTTTGGCACCAATTGACATGGGTGAAAGGAGCGTCTTACCGCCAAAGGTTATTTTGTCTCCGGTAGCAACGGCATTATTCCAGTGAGAATACCCTAAGTAGCTAGCCTGACATGAACTGTCCGTTCCACCTCCGTTAGACGTTCTGGTCTCAACGTGAGAACGTACCGTAAACGTGGTCCAGATCTGCGCGGGGTTGAGATTTCTTACGCTAATCGTTTTGGATGTCACACTGTTCGTCAGCGTTTCGTAGCCCTTAGCCACCAGTTCCACGTAAATATTTTTTCCCCAGAATGTCGTTTTCGGATCCATCGTCGTCGTCTGGCTGCCAGCGGGTGAGGTTACATTCTGCGTAGAAAGGACGTTCCCGCCGCTGTCTTTCAGATAAACGGTCACGCTTTCTGGTTTGCTAAACTCGCTGGCGACATCCGTGCTCCAGGAAACGGAGATCCGATCGTCAACGAAGACCGGCGTCCATGTCCCTGAGCTGCCCGTCGCACCTTTACCGGTGTAACTCACGGTCCCCATGCTGATCGCCGGTCGGGTATAAACCTTCACATCGTAATATCCGGTGCTGGCGTTGTAATAATCATTTGCTGCAACCGACAGCGTTAAGCGCGCGCGACCCTTGCCGGGTTTATCATGAACCACGCCTGAGGCAGCAATATTGATTACGCTGGTGTCGCTGGACTGCCATGCTACCGAGGCGTCTGCTGGCAGGCCATTAACCGGCGTCTGAACGGTGAACGTCGCCTCATCGGTCGTGCTTTCTTCCTTTGTCGCAAAATTGACCTCAACGGTGCCCTTGCCCAGGACATAAGGGACATCAATCGAGGCGGCGTTGAATCGATCCGTTTCCGGCGTTCTGACGCTGACCTTTGTGATGCCCGGTTTAACGGCTTTCAGCATGCCAACCGAATCGACCGACACCACGCCGTTGTCGCTGGATTCGTAGGTGGCAATAAGTTCACTGCCGACATCGGTATTGTCGAAGGTGGCACGGATGCTGTAGCTTTTGCCGTCGGCCCACGTTGCCGTGATGGGATTTCCCTCGCCCGCTTTCAGCTTCGGATCGGCCCTATTGACGTTGAGTTCATAGGAGGCCATCGCAGGGTTATATTGCGTATTCCCAGGGGTATAGACCGTGACTTTGACTTTGCCCGATTTCAGCAGAGTGACCTTCCCGGAATTACCGTCCACTTTGGCCACGTCAGGATCGGAACTGGACCATATTTGCTGAACGCCCGACGGCATCCCTTCCACAGGCTGTGACGCCAGATAATTTTTCGTGTACACCGCTGATTGCTGTGCGTTGGCAAACCTCAAATCCGGCGTGATGGCGCCGACGGTGACGTTGATATCACCGCCCACCTTTTTATTGCCCGCCGCAGCACCCAGCGTGGCTTCGCCCTTGGCGGTTGAGGTTCCCTGCGCCGTATAGTTTCCGTCGCCTGTCTCCACGACGGCCGTCAGGGTAAAACCTGGCAGCGTTTCAGCCCCGGTAATTTTTACGCTCTGCCCGGGAAGGGTGTTGCCATACCGGTCTTCAAGATGAACGGTAAGCTTAACGGCTTCTTTACCGTCTGACCCGATGGTCGTTTTATTCGCGTCAAAGGTGGAGCGGGCGCCGTCCATCTCTGCTGGCAGCACCGTCACCCCGTCGGCCTGCCGGTGGTTGTTTTCATCCAGCCAGGCCGTCATTTGCAGGAGACCGGCGGTGTGGCTGGTCACGGTAACCTTCGCTGTCCCATTTTCATCGGTGCGGGAGGTGGGCGGATAGCTTTCCGCCTGCCCCTGCAGCTGCCACGATACCACCACGCCCGGCAGCCTGTTCCCCAGCGCATCGGTGACGGTTGCGCTGTAAGTCACGCCTTTCGCCTCCCCTGCCACCATGCTCGTCCGGTCTGGTACAACGCCGGTGAATTTCCAGCTTTCCGTGTTACCTTTCACCGTCAATACCCTGGTCTGAGCGAACGTTTTATCCTCGACCTTCACCGACAGCGTCGCGCTGCCCGCTTTGATACCGCTGACCGTCATGGCATACAGGCCGGCCGCGTTGGCGCTTTGCTGGCTTGCACCAATGCTGACCGCCGCGTTATCGCTGCTGCCGCTCACGTTCCGATCGGCCAGAAGGTTTCCATTTTTATCACGCAGCAACAGTGCAAGCGTGGCCGTCTCTTTCCCTGCCACGATGACGGAGGGGGACAGCGTTAGCTCAGAGCGGCTTTCATCGGCACTGCCGGGGCTGAAAATCACGTCCGGTGCGCTTACGGTGCCCGACGGCAGAACGATCTGCACTTTTGCAGTCCCTGCTCTCAGCCGCGTCAGCGTGACCTGGGCCGTGCCGGAGGAATCAGTTTGGGTAACCTGCGCCTCAAGCTTGCTGCCCTCATTGGCACTCCAGGTCACCGGGATGCCCGCGCCAAGCACGTTATCGTTTTTATCCGTGAGAACGGCACGGTAGGTGACTATGTCACCCACCACGGCTGACGGCGGCGTGACCTGAATGCTGCCTGACACCATCGCAGAATCATTGTCTGCCCTGAGGGTGAGGTTGACCTTACGGGCGATTTCTTTGCCATCGATCAGAGCGGAGATTTCAGCTGTACCGGCTTTTTTGCCGGTGACTGTTGTCTCGTATACGCCGTTTGAGACCTCGGTAAACGTGGAGACGCTCATCACCAGATCGACAGAAAAATTCAGGGTAATGTTTCTATCCAGGCCGGAAAGCAGATTTCCCTGCGCATCTCTGGCGGTCACGCGGAGGGTTGCACGCTCTCTTTCTGCAATAATGCTGGCCGGAGAAAGGCTGACTGAGGATTTATCCGCGCTGATAGCGCCCGCCGTAAACGTAATTTTTTTATCCGCATCAACCGACGTGCTGCCTCCCAGCATGGCGGATACCTGAGCCAGCCCTGCAAATCGACTGCTGAGCTTTATTTCAGCCACCCCGTTTTCATCCGTCTGGCTCAGGTGTGAAGAGAGCGTCCCGAGACTGGTATCCCAGCCCACCGTCAGGCCTTTTAACTTTGTATTGCCATTTTTATCTTTAACCTGTGCGCGAAGCATAACCGTTTCAACGCCGTCCGCTTTTGCCGTATCGCTGCCGGACAGGGACACGCTGTCCACCAGCGCAGAATCCTGGCTGGCCAGCAAACCCAGCACGGTTTGCAAATTCACGTTCCCACTCTGCGCGAAAAGATTCCAGGCCCCTTCTTTGGTGCCGATAACGTTAGCCTGGTAGAGCCCATTGCCCAGCTCTCTGGCATCAAAACTGATACCCGACTGCTTCTCCGCATGCCAGTTAACAGGCTGCACGGCAACGGGGTTATCCCATTGATCTCTTAATAAAAGCGTGGCCAGCGCGGTTGATTTACCATCAGCCGTAATGGACTGCGGCGTTACCGTCAGCGTACTGTGCCCCTGCGCCGGGTTCCCCGGCCCGAATGTCACCTGAGCCGAACCTTTTTTTCCGTTGTAAAGCACGGCGGTCACCGTGGTGATGGCCGCTTGCGTACCGGAGAGTGCCACCAGGGCCTCGCCTTTTGCGTTGGTGACGGTCACCGCGCCGTTGAGCTGATTATGGTCCGCCTGCCATGCTACGCTGGTGTCAGACAACGGATTGTTCTGTGCATCCGTCACCACGGCCGTAAGCGTTACGGGCGAAGGCTGCCCGGCGGTGGCAAATGACACATCTGGCTTGACGATAACGGAAGCGGTTTGCGTATCGGCCATGGCCTGCAGAGAAAGCGTTTTATCCGACCCGTTCTCCAGGCTGGCAGAGACGGTGACGTCTCCGGCACGCAGCGTGGTTAGTATGGCAGTCGCAACGCCTCCCGCATCGGACATCAGCCGCGACGGCACCGCCACCGCGCCTTCTTTGCTGGCAAGATTGATGTTTATCCCTGACAGCGGATTGCCGTTCGCATCTTCAACCTTCACGGTCAAAGTGGCGGCATCGCTGCCGTTTGCCGTCAATGTCTTTTTATCACTGGTGAATTGGGCAATGACGGGATTTTGTCGATCCGCGACAAAGGTAAACGGCTCTGCATGACCCGCCGAAGCGTTGGTCGACGCTGTAACAATGACGTTGTTATAGGCACGGATGCTGGTTATTGCTGTTTCAGCGATGCCCCGATCGTCGGTCAACGTCTGACCCTGGCTGAAAATAACAAGACTCCCGTCCTTGTCAGACTTCCAGTCGACGGGGATCCCAGGCAGTGGATTTCCGTTCTGATCCTTAATCAGCGCGCGGAACACGGCGGCCGTTTTACCGTCGGCAACGCCCGCGGCCTGTCCCGCCCTGACTGCCGCAACGAGCGCCGTTGTACCATCGCCGATAAACGTGGTGTCTCGCACGGTTGGAGTTTGATTGACGCTGGCCGTCACGCGCGCAATTCCGGCGGTCACGCTGGTAAGTTGAGTGCTGGCGCGTCCCTGCGCGTCGGCCTTAACCGCTTTTTGTGCCACGCTGGCATGATTGTCTGCGCTGAAGGTGACCAGCACATCCGGAACAGGATTTCCCTGAGCATCGGTTACTTTTGCGCTCACCGTTTTTGCAATTTTCCCATCCGCCACGGAGATATCCGGCAGAACGCTCAGATCCTTTTCAACGATATGAGCCGTATTCTGGTCCGGACGGAAGATGAGCCTGACCTCTTTATTGCCCTTGCCGTTAATATTCGCCGTAAGCGTGGCCTCTCCCGCACGGGTGCTGGTGACAGGGACAAGGACGCTGCCGTCTTTCTCGGTCGTCATCGAGGCGGCAACGGAAGCCTCGTTCCCGACGCTAAAGGCGACGTTTTGGCCCGGGACGGGGTTATTTTGAGCATCTACCACCCTCGCTTTGACGGTATTTTGCGCAGCGCCATCGGCGATGGCGCGATCGTTCACCACCGACAGAGAGTCCAGCATGGCGGTAGCGCTGTCGGCGGTGAGCACTACGCTTGCCGATGGGAACCGTGCATTACGCGCGGAAGGGACCAGCTCAAACGCCTCCGGCAGAGTACCCGCGGTCAGCGTCGCCCCGTATTCGCCCGCGGCTTTACGGGTAAAAGCAGTTACCGTCGCGCCGCTGCTCCCGCGAAGCTTTGATACTCTTTCCAGAGTGATTTCATCGGCGGCGATATCCACCGGTTTTCCGTCGCCGTCGTTGACCTTAAGCAGCAGCTGACCCTGCGCTTTACCGTCTGCCGGGAGGCTAAGTGTGCCGGGCGTCAGCGTGCTTTTGCCGATATCGATAGCCGCCTGGGTTACCGTGACCTGGGTATCTGCCCGCCCGGAAACGTTCCCCTTTTTATCCACCGCAACGGCGCTGAGGGTATAACTGTTGACGGCATCTGCTCCCGCCTTTCTGTCAGGGAGGACGACCGTCCAGCCGTCGCCACGCTGTACTATCTTCCCGCCAGCAAGAATAAGCGGCGCGGCCGACCAGTCGATGCGTTCCAGCCCGTACTTACTGGTTACCGATACGCCCAGCGACTTCTGTTCTCCGGCATAGCCCGTGACCAGGTCAGCCGTTTTCAGGCGAATAACTTCTTTCTTACGGTACTCAAGTACGATGTTGTTGTTACGCTCAACCAGATCATAGCGGCTGCCTGCGAGGCTACGCGTTGCCGCCACCGCTTCCGGATCGATCTGTTGCGACCAGGGCACGCCCAGCCGATAGCTCATCTCAACCCCGAAACGGGTATCGCTCTCTCCTGCCTTTCCCTGGCGCTGTTCGGCGCTCAATGTCAGCAATGGAACCGGAGTGTAGTTAATGCCGGCCGTCATGGCATGAGGATCGCGCTGACGGCTATCTTTGCCAAACAGCGCCACCTCACTGCCGTAGTACTGCTCGTAAATCAGCTTTCCTCCCAGCTGCGGCAGCGCTGGCAGCCAGGCCTGAGCACGAAGATCCCAACCGTTCGCCGGACGCTCTTCATAATCTTCCAGATCCGGAGAGGTCTTCCAGCTCGTCAGGCGATAATAGCTATTGACGCCGAGCTTCACGAAATCGCGCCAGTATTCAACGCCAAGACCTGTACGCGCATGATTGCGCGAAAAATCATAGTCTACGAAGGTGTTGCCGCCCACCATCCATGCTTTTGTAAACCAGCGGTAGCCCACGCCAAGGTTTCCCTGGGTGCGATCGTCGGTACGGTGGAGGCTGCTCTGGGTGAAAAACAGCGAGTTCTTTTGCTCATACCAGGGGATCAGCAGGTCTAACTGTGAGTTTTCTAATGAGAAATGGCTGTCTGCCCCCAGTTGAACCCGGGCGGTGCCGAACTGGCTCAGCCACTGCTGCACTTCGCTACTCGCCGCGCCGGTCACCGCTCCCCGCACCAGGGAGGCCGTGGTATCCCCATCAGGATGGTTCGCCAGCCATCCCCCGGTCTGGGTAGCAAAGCTCGCTATTTTTTGCTGCTGAGCCTTTCTGTCCTCGCTCCTGTCTCCAGATGCAGACGGCGCAATATCCCAGTGAACTTTCGGCAGCGCGACCAGCGGCACATCAAGTTCATCACCCGGCTGAAGATTGTCAAAGCCGTGCGCAAAGGTGCGTAACTGATTCATCTTTCGCAGTGCGGCCGGGCTTATATTAAACTTCGCGGCCACGGACGCAGTCGTTTCCCCCCCCGAAAGGATATAGACGCTTGTCTGAAGAACACTTTGTTGCCTGTCCTGCAAAAAGCGGGTATCGCTTCCTGCTCCCGCCATTATTGGTGTAAATGCTGCGGTCAGCGGAAATACGGTCTGGATACCGATATTCAACCAGGCAAAAATTTTAATATGAAACGGGAGCGTGTCCCGACAGGCATTCTTCACAAATAAGCTCCACAGAAAAACTCATCTTTCGATGGTTGAATGAATTAAGAATCAATACATATACTGGAGAGGCGGGCCATCCATCAGGCACGACAAAACCCCCTCGCCGGGGAGATATTCCAACGCACGGAACAGGTGAGGAAATGATGACATATTCAGAGTTAACAGGACTTCCAAAAAACGCTTCACCGCGCCAGGGTGTGAAATTCACAAGGCTAAAATGACAGATACCAGATAAGGCTCAGAAGAATTGAGACAGCCGCCAGACTAAATTCCAGCGACTGTTAAATTGAATTTTTACTATATAACTAATTTAATATATTTAGCTTGTTATTTGCCGTGCAAATTTCAGCAGTTCCTTTTGGTGTGCAGTGAGCTCAAGCTTGCCCGTGCTGTCCGGCTTATTAAAGGAAAAGTTATCGGCGTGATTAAGGAGTGTCTTCGCTGCATTTAGCTCCAATTTTACTTCTGCCAGCTGCCTTGATTTGCTCTCAAGAGATGTCCACTTTGATTTATCAGGATGGTCAAACTTCTGTTCACGAAAACCATTTCTCCTTTCAACTTGCTTCGTCTGCGACGGGAACAAGCTATCGGTGATAGCCGCATCTTTACCAAACGCTGAATAATGTTGGCTGGAAATAAGCTCCCGTGCCTTTTGCTGAGACTCTTTCGTGGGCAGGTTTGCTACCGTCGAATTGACCCTCTCTCTTGCCTCAACTACGCTGAGCTTCAGTTGCGGCATGTTTGTCTTAACCGTGTCTAGCGCCCTCTTAATTTCGTCGGTATAACCCTGTTTTGCCTCCCAGGCACGGGCTATTTTTGCTTCAGGGGTCAGTTTCTGGCTTACCAGGTTGTACGCCTCGGTAATTTTGGCATTTTTCTGCTCATACTTTGCTGAATCTTGTTTTATCAGCACGGAGTCCAGTATTTGGACTTTATCCTGAATTTGTCGGTATTGATTAATCGTCATTTGCTCAGGAGAGTTCTGAACGGTTTTAAGCAGCTTATCCAGGTTTGAAGTGCTAATCCGCCCTTTGTCAGCCGCTTTTTCAACGCTGTTCTGAAAAGCCTGTAAAGTATCGACCGGCGACTGCCGGGTAAAACATGAAAATATACCACTCATCGTTATGTAAGCCTTTATGTTGGAAATTAATAACCTGTACCAGGCCGTTTTATATCAACATCCAAATGCGCAAGATATAAAAAAACGATAATCCATGTGAATATAACCCGCGCTTTTAGGATTACGAAATACCAATGACTATGCGGTTGAATCCGGATTGCAGCCGTAAAAAAACCACGCGTCAGCGTGGTTTTTTTGTTTTGCAATATGGCGGGCTTACAGCGCCATGTCGTGCTGCGGAGAGTCTTCCTTTTTCGGCTCCGCTGGTTTAGCGGCAGGCTCTGCCGCCTGCGTTCTCATCTCAATCACCGGCGGTTTGGTCAGCTTCAGCGTGGCCGCCGTATCATTCCAGACCTGCTGGGTCAGCGCGGCGTTGTCGTTGAGCTTTTGGCCGTAGCTCGGCACAAGCTGGTGAATTTTGCTTTGCCATTCCGGAGAGCTGAACTGCTCCGGGAACATCTGTTTAATGACGTTCAGGGTAATCGGCGCGGCGGTTGATGCACCCGGTGAGGCGCCCAGCAGCGCAGAAATCGTCTTCTGCTTATCGACAACCACTTCGGTCCCCAGCTTTAGCACGCCGCCTTTATCCGCGTCTTTTTTGATGATCTGCACGCGCTGCCCGGCCTGAATCAGCTTCCAGTCTTCCTGACGCGCGCCCGGATAGTATTCCTTCAGCGCGGCAAAACGATCTTCATCGCTCAGCAGCACCTGGCTAATTAGGTATTTCACCAGATCGAAGTTATCCAGCCCCACGTCGGTCATCGGCATAAAGTTGCTGGTGGTCGTGGTGCTCAGCAGATCGAAGATGGAGCCGTTTTTAAGGAACTTAGTGGAGAAGGTCGCGAACGGCCCGAACAGCACCACGCGTTTGCCGTCGATAAAGCGCGCATCAATATGCGGCACGGACATCGGCGGCGCGCCCACCGAGGCCTGGCCGTACACTTTTTGCCTATGCTGGCTGGTAATTGCCGGGTTTTCGGTCATCAGGAAGGAACCCCCCACCGGGAAACCGGCGTAATTATCCGCTTCGGGGATGCCGGTTTTTTGCAGCAGCTTCAGCGCCCCGCCGCCTGCACCGATAAACACGTATTTCGCATCAATCGCGTGCTCGTCGCCGCTGTTCACATCTTTGATGGTCACGTGCCACGAATTGTCTTCGTTACGTTTGAAATCCGTCACTTCGGCAGAGGTTTGCAGCGTGAAGTTTTTATTTTTCTTCAGGCTGCCAATCAGCTGGCGGGTTATTTCGCCATAGTTAACGTCGGTGCCGACCGGCGTCCAGGTCGCGGCAACTTTCTGATTAGCATCCCGCCCTTCCATCACCAGCGGAGCCCACTGCTTAATTTGCTGACGATCGGTGGAGAATTTCATCCCCTGGAAAAGCGTTGTTTGCTGCAGAGCGGCATAACGTTTTTCAAGGTAGTTAACGTTCTTATCGCCCCAGACAAAGCTCATGTGCGGCGTGGAGTTAATAAAGGCGTGGGGATCGTTCAAAATACCGCGCTTAACCTGCGCCGACCAGAACTGGCGGGAGATCATGAACTGTTCGTTAATATCCAGCGCCTTGCTGACGTCAATCGAGCCGTCCGGACGTTCCGGCGTATAGTTCAATTCCATATTTGCAGAGTGGCCGGTGCCGGCGTTATTCCAGCCGTTGGAGGATTCCAGGGCGACGCCGTCGAGTTTTTCCACCATCACCTGCTTCCAGTCAGGCTGAAGCTCTTCAAGCCAGGTGCCCAGTGAGGCGCTCATGATGCCGCCGCCAATCAGCAGGAAGTCGGTTTTTGGGGTGGCTTCGTCTTTCGCCCAGCCGGCGGAGCTGACGAACAGCGCGAGCGTCGTCAGGGAAATAATTGCTTTATTAACTGTGGTCATAACGGGAATATTACTTAGCAGAAATGAAATAAGTGAATCTATGCTAGCGCAATTTTACGAAAATTTAAAATTTCATTCACAAATAAAATTAACCTTATAAACATTGTCGCTGCTTTTTTTAATTAAAAAAAGCAGCGACAATGTTTGTGTGGAATTAATTTGCACGCTCAGCTGATATTTTACCTAATATATCCGCAGCGCAATTATTCGGATTTAAGGATGTAATAAAGCCGGTAGCACGCAAATGCTACCGGCTTAAATTTTATTAATCAGAATCTGCGGGCTATGCGTCCAGCAGCTGCCGGGCCGTCTTATCCACCAGCGCCAACAGAACCTGAATATCTTCAAGGCTGACCGTTGGATTAAGCAGCGTCATTTTCAGGCAGGTGACGCCGTCAAACTCGGTGACGCCTACGTTAGCCCGGCCAGACTCCAGCAGCGCATCGCCAATCTTCTGGTTCAGCAGCGCGATTGCGGCCACATCCTGCACCCGCTGCGGGCGATAGCGGAAGAGCACGCTTGCCAGCTGCGGCTCCATCACCAGCTCCAGCATCGGCTGTTCGCTGATGTAGTGCGCCACCCGGCGGGCCAGCGTCACCCCGCTGTCGATGATTGCCGCGTACTGCTTCTCCCCCAGCGCTTCCAGCCCCATCCACAGCTTCAGCGCGTCGAAGCGGCGCGTGGTTTGCAGCGATTTGGAAACCAGATTCGGCACGCCCTGCGCCTCGTCAAACTCGGAGTTGAGGTAGGCGGCCTGATAGCGCATCAGCTCATAGTGGCGGGCCTCTTTAAGCAGGAACGCGCCGCAGCTAATCGTCTGGAAGAACTGCTTGTGGAAGTCGAGGGTGATGGAATCCACCAGCTCGATACCGTCCAGGTAGTCGCGGTATTGCTCAGACAGCAGCAGCGCCCCGCCCCATGCCGCGTCAACGTGCACCCAAATATCGTGCCGGGCCGCAAGCGCAGCTATCTCACGCAGCGGATCGATAGCGCCCGCATCGGTGGTGCCAGCGGTGGCGACAATCGCGAGGATTTGCTCGTCGCGGGCCTGAGCCTGGGCGATTTTCTCGGCTAAATCGTTCACGTCCATACGCGCAAAGCGGTCGGTTTTAACCAGCGTGACGGACTGATAGCCCAGCCCCATCAGGGCCATATTTTTCTGCACCGAGAAGTGCGCGTTCTCGGAACACAGCACTTTGATTTTTCTCAGGTTGCCCACCAGCCCGTCCTGCTGAACGGAGTGGCCCTGGCGCGCGAAGAACGCATCGCGCGCCAGCATCAGGCCCATCAGGTTGCTCTGGGTGCCGCCGCTGGTGAACACGCCCGCATCGCCGGGCTGGTAGCCCACCCGAGCGCGCAGCCATTCGATAAGCTTAATTTCAATAAGCGTGGCCGACGGGCTTTGGTCCCAGGAATCCATGCTTTGGTTGGTGGCGTTAATCAGCACTTCGGCAGCCTGGCTGATCACCAGGCTCGGGCAGTGTAGGTGCGCCACGCACTGCGGGTGATGCACCGACAGGCTGTCTTTTAAAAAGTATTCAACGGCGCGCTCGATGGCGGCCTGGTTGCCCAGCCCCTGCGGATTAAAATCAAGCTTGATACGCTCGCGCAGCTCGGCCACGGTTTTGCCCTGGTACATTTCGGGCTGCTGCAGCCACTGCACAACGGCCTGGCTACTCTGGGCGATAGCCTGCTGATAGGCTTCTATGCTCTGCGCTGAGGTAGCCAGAATCGGGTTTGTCTCGGACATTGCGGTCATTTGCTCCACTCAGACGGGCTTGACGCCGGCCGCTAACAGCGCCTGCTCAAATTTATCAAGGAAAATCCGCAGTTCACTATCGGCGATCAGCAGCGACGGCAGCAGACGCAGCACGCAGCCGTTACGCCCGCCGCGTTCGAGGATCAGCCCGGCCTGGAAGCATTTTTTCTGCAACAGCGCGGACAGCTCGGCATCCGCCGGGTAGCAGCCCATGTGATCCGGCGCTTCGTCTGGTTTAACAATCTCAATGCCGATCATTAAGCCTAATCCGCGCACGTGGCCGATAACCGGGTAGCGTTTTTGCAGCTCAGCCAGTTGACCTTTCAGCCATTCACCCTGCGCGGCAACCTTGTCGGCAATCTTGTTATCTTTCAGATGCTGCAAGGTTGTCAGCCCGGTGGCCATCGCCAGCTGGTTGCCGCGGAAGGTGCCGGTATGGTGGCCGGGTTCCCAGGCGTCGAACTGTTTCTTGATGCCCAGCACGGCAAGCGGCAGGCCGCCGCCAACGGCTTTGGACATCACGATGATGTCCGGCTCGATGCCCGCATGCTCGAAAGCGAAGAACTTGCCGGTACGGGCAAAGCCCGCCTGCACTTCATCAATAATCAGCAGAATGCCGTGTTCCTGGGTCACTTTGCGAATGCGTTGCAGCCATTCAACCGGCGCCGGATTGACGCCGCCTTCACCCTGCACCGCCTCCAGAATCACCGCCGCAGGCTTGCGTACGCCGCTTTCAACGTCGTTGATCAGGTTTTCGAAGTAATAGCTTAAGGCTTTGACGCCCGCGTCGCCGCCAATGCCCAGCGGGCAGCGGTAAAGATGCGGGTAAGGCATGAACTGTACTTCCGGCATCATGCCGTTAACGGCTTCTTTCGGAGACAGGTTGCCGGTAACCGACAGCGCGCCGTGAGTCATGCCGTGATAGCCGCCGGAGAAGCTGATCACGCTGGTACGGCCGGTGTGTTTTTTCGCCAGTTTCAGCGCGGCTTCTACCGCATCAGCGCCGGACGGGCCGGTGAACTGCAGGCAATATTCTTTGCCCTGGCCCGGCAGTAAAGAGAGGAGATATTCGGAGAAGCGATCTTTCAACGGCGTTGTCAGATCTAAGGTATGTAACGGCAAGCCGCTGGTAATGACATTTTGGATGCTTTGCAGCATATCAGGATGGTTGTGACCCAGCGCCAGCGTTCCCGCGCCGGCAAGACAGTCAAGATATTGATTATTCTCAACGTCCGTTATCCATACACCTTCGGCCCTGGCGATAGCCAGCGGCAGCTTGCGTGGATAACTTCTGACATTCGATTCAAACTCAGCCTGTCTGGCTAAATATGCCTCGTTGTTTCCCTTAAATGAATCTGCACCTAAACTGTCAATACGGACTTTATCCGTCATCATATCACTCCCACAACCGCCGGACTGGTTACGCAGCAGTTGAATAATTGAAATAGAAAAGTTAGTTGCTTACGAAAAGCGCGGCCAATATAGTTTTTTTTAGCCCGCTACTCAATCATTTCCTGTCCGGACAGGTACTATTATTTACTCATTATTATCATGCGGTTACTTAAAAATCAGAGCTTCATGCTGCTGTAAGCCTGATGAGCAGGCTTTAATATGGCGGAGGTCGCTGCATTTTTTGTACGACAATTTTAGCCAGCGCCGCCTGACCGTCACGATTTGTTGTCCTAATCTTTCCAGAATTAAAGTTATCTGTAGTTTTTTAAATGAGGGAATTTATTCACGTGGGCTGAGATTCGATATTCTTGCGTTTATATATTTCCCGTAAAAGGCATTTTCTTCGGCTTCGCTGGTAAGCAATCAAATATCCGAAAGACGGTACGAGGAGGACAATTTCTGGCGGCAGTTTATTCGTTACTATTGATTTAAGATTAACCTCACGCGCGCTTTCTGTCTCTCGTTTTCGACCTTTTTGTGCGTTGGTTTCGGCTGCCATGGCGTACAGTTTTATAGCGGAAATTCAATTTGTTACGTGTAACCTGTTCTTTACTGTGCGTTTTCCAGGCGGCCAGTGATAGCCTCGTGACCTACCGCTTTCTTACCGTCTCCCTTTTCTTCTTATATTGCCGCTTCGCTTAATGCAGACATGCTGTAATGCGACCATTGAATTGTTATTCAGGCTATGTAAAATCACGGCTACAATGTTCACCCCGCGTGTACAACTTTGCTATTAGCTGACCAGGCTCTTTGCCGGTCACGGGCTAAAATTGACAGGGCGCTTCCCACTCCATGGATTTTTCCTTCGCAGCAGCAGGTGCGCCAGGGCAGTCGGGTTTAAACCATTTTTTCAGGGAAAGTCATGATGAAATTGCGAAATCTTTTAGCCCTTCTGGTGGTCATGAGCGTCGTCGGCTGTAAAGCACCGCCCCCGGCAATGACCGCGGATACGCTGGTCACCAGCGAAGTTAACGGCGTGACGCTCACGCACCGTTACGCGGTGGCGGCTCCGAGCGAGTTTACCCCCATCAACGCCAGCTATCGCGCCCTCTACGCCGGTTCAATCATGAGCCAGCCGGACTTCGGCGGCAAAGTGGTGAGCCAGTTAGAAAATGGTAAAACCTATACCGTGCTTGGACAGGTCGAACACGCCTGGCTTGCCGTCGCCGAAGAAGATAAACAGGAAATGCTGGGCTATGTGCCAATGCGTGCGCTGGTGAAAAGCGAACTTTATGCCCAAACGCTGAAGAAAGATCGCCCTCGCCCGCGTCGCGCGGCGAAGAAAACCACCTGCGTCGCGGTCGATAACGACAGCAAAGCGTGTCAAAACGCTAATAGCGGCACGTGGATTATTGATTAGCCCTCTGCGGCTCAAAAGAAAGATTCAAAACAATCATTTACCATGAGAATATGAACGTCTCCGGCGTCAGCCTCTGACCGGCGCCGCGTTCCACTCACTTTTATTCACCACTTGCGCGCAAGGAAATTTATGAAATTCTGGCTTTCAGGTGTGGCACTGCTCCTGGCATCTACAACCGTGTGGGCAGGGAATTATCGCATCGTGCAGTCCCCCTCTCAGAAGCTGGATGTCTGGATCGACAACATCAAAAACAACACCCCGCAAAGCTGGTGCGACGCCGATATTCCACTGCGCATCGTCGCCAACGGTGATAAAAATCCCGCGTTGCTGAATACCTTTATGCCCCGCCTTGGCACGCTGCTGGAAAACCAGTGCGAGAAAGTCGAGCTGGTGAACTGGCGGATGGAAGATGACCAGGGCGTCACGCTGGCCTACGGCACCGCCACCAAAAGTAGCGACTGGGCGATCGCCATTGCGCCGGTTGTTACGGGCGTCGCCAACTCCGCAGAAAGGGCCGAAGAGATGTCCCCTCCAGCCGATCGCACGCCGTGGCAGGAGTTTACGCTGCAGGACGGCTGCCACCTGCGCACCTTCTGGAAAGGCGACGCCAACGCCTCAGCGCTGTTTATTCCCGACGGCAAGTGTGAAAAAGGCGGCTGGCTGAACGGCCGAAGCGAAGTCGTTCAGAGCGGAAAGAACGGCGAGAAACGCCTCGAAATGACTTTCGTGCACGGTTTCCCGGTGAGCGGGCTGAATGCCAAAATCAATGCCGACAGCCTGCTGATTACCGGTCTGAACAACGAACGCATGGTGGTCAGCACGGAGCATGCCCCGCAAAGCTGGATGATCCTACCGTATAAGCCCGAGCTGAACGGCTGGCAGGCCAGCGGCACGATTGCCGTTGAGGTGCCCCGCGAGATGGCGCTCGATGAAACGCGTTTGCAGACGCGGCTGAACGAGGTGCGCAAAGTGTGGGCAGGCTGGCTTGAGCCGGACACCACCATCACGCTGCTGCTGATTGATTCCCTGCGCCCGCAGCTGCGCGACCCGGCGGTTGGCGCCTGGCGCGCCCAGAAGTAACCCTGAATCTTCGTCAATTTTCGAGCCGAGAAAGCTATCATGACAGATAACGATTACACCCCGAGGATCCCCGACGCTCTGCCGCCCGGCTATCGTTTCGACGAATTTGAAATTCAGGAAGTCATCGACTCGACCAACACCGGAATGGTCTACCGCGCCTGGGACCACCAGCTTGAGCGCCCGGTTGCCATCCGAGAATTTATGCCGCGCGCGCTCACGGTGCGCAGCGACAATATGCGCCTGGTGCTGCGCAGCAAACAGGACAGCACCGCTTTTAACGCGGGCCTGAACAGTTTTATTCAGGAAGCGCGGCAGCTCGCCCATTTTAACCATCCGAACCTGCTGCAGGTTTTACGCTTCTGGACGCTCAACGAAACCGCCTATACCGCCACGCTGTTCTACAGCGGCCTGACCCTTGCGGAACTGCAACAGCAGCAGCCAGAGATCGTTGATGAAGCCTGGATTCGCCGCATGCTGCCGCCGCTTTGCGGAGCGCTTGCCGCGCTGCACGACGGGGATTACATCCATCGCGATCTGTCGTTAAAAAGCGTGCAGATTCAGGACAGCGGCGTGCCAATCCTGCTAAACTTTGCCGCCTCGCGCCGCAACGTGAACGGCATGAGCGATGAAAGTAAAACGCTGCTTCACCCGGGGTTTGCCCCGCTTGAACAATACACCGAAGATTTGCAAAACCAGCTTGGCCCGTGGACGGATATCTACGCCCTGGGTGCCATTCTCTACACGCTGATTACCGGCAATACGCCGCAGGCCAGCGTGGCCCGCAGCATTCACGACACCTGTACGCCTCTCGCCGAATTGCAGCCTGCGGGCTACTCATCCAGCCTGCTGCTGGCGGTTGACCGGGCGCTGTCGTTAAAACCGGAATCGCGCCCGCAGTCGATTGCCGAGTTTGCCGCTCTGGCTGAAATCCCGCTGGGCGACGAAGCCTCCGGCGATCAACAGCCCGGCACGATGCTGGTTGCGCTGGAAGAAGAAAAAACCGACGCCCCTGCGCTGCCGCTGTGGAAACGCTATCAATCCCCGCTGCAAATCGCCGCGGGCGTCATTATCGGCCTTATCGCTGGCGCAGCGATTTTTGGCCGCTCAACGACCGAGGTGGCAGAAACTGTCTCCGCAGCGCCACAAAAGCCAGCGGTCGAAAACAAAGCCGCGCCGGTGGCTGAAAGCGCTGCCGCCGTTGGGCTGATTGCCAGAGTCTACGTTCGCATGGAAGAAGGCGATCGGATGTTCGTTAACGGCAAGCCGCAGAAAAATATTCCGACCAGCAACGGTTACGGCCAGCTCCAGCTCCCCGAGGGCAAATATGACATTATGCTGCGCAACCAGGACCAGTCGCGCAGCGCCTCGCTCTCCGTCACCCATCCGGGCACCTGGCTGCTCAATCCGCAGAGTTAAACGCCCGCGGCTCATAAACATCTACGCCGGAACATACTCCTCCTCCGGCGTACTTCTCTCCCGCCAGCCCCACGCCGTTAGCGCCTGTAAAATAAAACGATTATCATGACGCTCTACGCGCCCGGCGATGACATCTAAAAGGAATAAATGATGACCACTACTCTTGCCTCATACACCACGCTTGCCATCCAGAAGCTGCAAAAGCTAGGGATTGTGAACCCGGTGGAATCCGAAACCCCCGTGCTGGCGCTGCTGGACGCGATTGCCGATCTGGACGCCAGCCGCGTGATGGCCATTGGCCGTACGCTTCAGCAGCAAAGCGCGTTCAACGCGGTGGTGCGCGACAATATAGCCAATATGGACGTGGCCAACCGCCAGGCCAGCATCGTGGCCGATTTTGATTCGATCCGCGAAGACGCGCGCCAGATGGTGAGCTGGCTGGAAGACGGCAAACTGGATTTAATGGAGCGCATCAAGGCGGGCTGGATGAAGCTGCGCCGCGGCTCCATTCCGGATCGTTTTAACGACATTAAGAAAACCTACCTGGAAGTGGCTAAAGCCTCCAACGAGCAAATTAGCCGCGAAAAAGCCATTCTCGACGCCTATCAGGATTTCCGCTTCGGCCTGAAGGAAGCTCAGGTCGATGCGCAATCGCTGTTAGCCCTGGCGGAAGAAAAAATCGAGCAGTGCCGCAAAACGCTTCAGGCCGCGCAGACCGCCACTGAAAGCGACCAGGTCATCGACGGCGTGGAGCGTTCCAGGCTGGAACTGGCCCGCGACGAAGCCCTGCGGTCTATGCAGAAGGAAGATGAACGTTTCCAGATCGTCAAGGATTTGGCCGATAACCTTTTGGTGGCCTACAGCGCGGCCGAAGCGGTGTTTGCCCGTCTGCAACAAACCAACGCCATTAAAGAGCGTGTTTATCGTCAGAGCGTCACCTTCTTTAGCACCAACGAAATTGTCTTTACCGCCCTGTCCGCTTCCATGACCTCTTTGCAGGGGCTAGATGAGAGCACCAAAACGCTCGAAGCGATGAAAGCCGGGATCAACGACGGGCTGAACAGCATCTCAACTCAGGGTTCGAAACAGCTGGAGGCCGGGCTGCGCGCGGGTTACGGCTCGACGCTCAAAGCGGATTCTGTCCGTTCGCTGGTCAACGCCATCGTCACCTTCCAGGAGTCAAGCTATCAGATGATTGAAGAGCTGCGCGCCGAGGCGAGCAAAAACGCCGCGGAGCTGGCCTCGGTGGTGGAAGACGGCAAACGCCGCTTTGCCAATGTGGTGACCAAAGCCGAACTGGCCCGCTAAGAAATTTACAGCCCCCTAACTGAGCAGAACGGGCGCTGACAGGAGTCACGACATGAATGCAGACCAGCTTGGCAAACTTTTACAGCGCCTGGCCTGGAATACCCGAAGCGAGCTTTCCAGAGCGGAAACTGAAGTGGCCGGAATACGCGCCGAACAGCTTTCACTGAGCCAGCGGATCAACGGCCACTACCAGCAGATGGCTCATTTGCTGCTGCAAGAATCGCCGCAGCTCGGCGAATTCCAGGCGATTCAGCGTTCTCTTGATACCCTGCGGCAGGAAATTGCCCAGGCTACACAAGGGCTGAGCCAGCAGGAAGAGGAGTTTCAGCGCCTTCACGCCCAGCATTTGACGCTCACCGAGCGGGCCGCTGAGCTTGAGTCGCAAAGTGATAGCCAGCTCAGGGATAATGAAGCCGCAGTGCAGGCTCGCAGAGATATGCTCCATTTCCAGGGCGAGCTGGAGCGCGCGAACGCTTTGCATCAGGAGCTGCTGAAGGAAGTCTCCGGCAAACGGCAGGAATACGAACGGCAGCGTATTTTTATGTTCCTGGTTAAGAAAGGATACGGCAGGCCTGAATACCGCCCCTGGCGGCTAGCGCGCAATCTGGACGGCTGGCTGGCAGGCCTGGTTCGTTTTAAAGACAACCACGCTAACTATCAAATGCTTGAGGCTCTGCAAAAAGCCTCGGCCGCACGCCTGGCGTCGCTTCAGCAGCAGAGCGATACGCGCACTTCCCTGTTCCAGAATTTTGTCTCTCAGTCAGAAGAGGCTTTGCAGCTGCCTGAGGTCTATCAGCGAATTAATGCCGTCGAAGCCAGACTTTCCAGCAGCCAGGGTCTCATTGACAAACTTACGCAGAAAATTCAGCGCTATGCCCGAGGCGAAGGAGAGGAGTTTAGCCGTATCCAGCTGCGGCTTTCAGAACAGATGAGCAAGCTGCCGCTCGATAAGCTCAACGCGCTGGTCAACAAAACCGCCACCCAGCAAGATGATTTACTGCTGGGAGAGCTCAGGACGCTGCTGGGCGAAGAGGCAAAAATCACAATTCTTGCGCTTCAGAAGCAGGATGCCATGCAGGCTTGTACGGCCAGGGTA
Organism: Buttiauxella sp.; assembly: GCA_036489025.1. GTDB lineage: Bacteria > Pseudomonadota > Gammaproteobacteria > Enterobacterales > Enterobacteriaceae > Dryocola. The sequence continues at coordinate 49,017 of DASXGN010000014.1, read as the reverse complement.
GTTGCCGCCGACGAACTGGAAACCTCGTACATTCGCGATGGCTATAACAACCCGCGGAGGGAATACAGCTGGGGCTGGTTTGAGCGGCCCGAATCCTTCTTCGCAAGCTATATTAGCGGCGAAATCAGCCTGCAAGAGGTGCAAATGAAGCTGACGTCTATCGCTCGTCTGCTCCCTTTAGCCAGCGCTTCGCCGAGCCGCAGCAGCCGCTCATGGGGCAGCAGCAGCTCATGGGGCAGCCGAAGCCCATCCTCTTCCGGGAACAGAAGCTCGTCGTCCTCTTCTTCGTCCTCTTCTTCATCGGGCGGCGGATTTTCAACTTCCTCTTCAAGCGGCGGCGGCGGGTTCCGCACTACGGACAGTTTCTGATGAAGCACAATCAAATAGCGGAATGCGAGGGAGTATGCGCCCATGAGTGATATGAAGCTTAGCGATCAGCTTGGCGCAATGGCGATTATCGATTCACTGTATGCGCAGCAAATTGCCTTAGAAGAACACCTCAACCTGCCCGAGCTGCGCCTTCGCGTGGCCGCACGTATTCGGGAGTACTATCGGCAAAACGACCAGGATGTTAGCGACGAGCTGATTGAGCAAGGCGTCACAAGCTGGTTCGCCAGCCGCCTGCGCTATCAGGCACCAAAGCCGGGGCTGGCACAAAGATTGGGCGCCTTTCTGTACATGACCAGCCGCAGCTGGCTGAAATGGCTGGGCCTGTTGCTGCTGGCCGTGGCGCTGGTCTTTGCTTACGGGGTTTACACTGAGAACCGCGATTTGGCGCAGCTGAACCGCGAAATAATCGCCCGGCAGACCGAACATAAGCAGATCGAGTCTCAGGCGGGCACGCTGGCGACGCAAATCGATTCCTATACCAGAGTTCCGCTGAACTATGCCTCGCGCCCCGTGGCAGACATCATTACCCAGGCCAGGCAAAAACTGAGCGAGATAAAAACGCAGGCTGGCTCGGCTGCCCCCGCTAGTCTTGTCGGGAGCAAAGAACAGCTCCAGCAACGCCTGGAAGAGCATATCCACAGCAATTACCAGCTTTTCACGCTGTACGACCAGGCGCTGACGCTGGCTAAAAAACTGCCGCAGCTAATTAAAGAAGATCGTCGCCTGAGCAGCGTGACCCGCGATCCGAGCTTCAATACCTTTACCCATCAGGCCCCAGAACTGACTTCGCTTGTCTCTTCCGCAGCCCTGGCGCTGGCGGCTAACAAAGAATCTGCGCCGGCTGAAATTGACAAAGTTGTTAGCGTTGCCGACCGGGAAGGCGCGCGCCTTGAGCTGTTTAACGAGCTGGAGCAGCGCAGCGGTAAGCTGGCCGCCCTGAAGCTTTCTCCTGGCGATAAAAAGGTCGTAGACGAGCAGATTGCTGCCGCCAAAAACCTCGTGGCAACGGCAGATTTGTCGAACAGCGCCACGCCAGCCGGATGGGCCGACACGCTCCAGGGCCTGGATGATACTTACAGGTTCATCACTACCCCGCTGCGTCTGGTCATCGTTGACCGGGTTGGCGAGAAGTCGGGAGTGGAGAGAACCTACGACAATTCAGGCGGTAAAAGCTGGTATCTGATAGCCGAGGCCATTACGCCTCAGGAGCAGCCGTTCCCGCTGCCGATTAAGGACAGTGAAACCGGCAGGCAGGAAAAGGTCAGAACCTTCGGTATTCGCATCTCGCAGGCCGAGTATGAAAAGCTGAAGCGAGACAAGCTTGACGACGGGCATATCGACAACGAACTGGTCGGCGTGAAGCCCGCCAATCAGCTCACTATCAAATATGTCCGCCCGGTTCAGCAGGGTCGCATCATCAGCTGGTAACCCAACGGCCCCGCTTTCCGGGGCCGATTTCCCTGCGAGAATCGTCTGCATTCACCACTTTTGTTAAGCCCGCCACGCGTCCTCGCTGAAATTCGTCTAAGGTTTTCATATGGTTGATCGCGGCAAACTTTGGCCGCGGTCCTGCAAAGGAGAATAAGAGATGATAAATCCCGTTTTGCGCCGCCCGCGTACGCTGCTGCTTGCCATTCAGATGGCGCTGGGCTGCGCCTTCGTGACCTTTACCCTACCCACCAGCGCCGATGATACCCCGCAGATTAGCACCCAGCCGCAGCCGCCGGATGCCCTGCTCGGCCCGCTGTTCACCGACGTGCAGACGGCGAAGCTTTTCCCGGATCAGAAAACCTTCGCCGACGCGGTGCCCAAAAGCGATCCGCTGATGATTCTGGCGGACTACCGCATGCAGCGCAGCCAGTCGAGCTTCGATCTCCAGCATTTTATTGAGATGAACTTTGTGCTGCCCACCGAAGGCAAAAAATACGTGCCGCCCGCCGGACAGACTTTGCGCGAGCATATCGACGGGCTATGGCCGGTGCTGACCCGCAGCACCGAGAGCGTCGGAAAATGGGACTCCCTGCTGCCGCTGCCAAAACCTTACGTTGTGCCCGGCGGCCGCTTCCGCGAGGTTTATTACTGGGACAGCTACTTCACCATGATGGGGCTGGCGGAAAGCGGCCAGTGGGACAAAGTGCAGGATATGACCGATAACTTTGCCAGCGAGATTGATACCTGGGGCCATATCCCCAACGGCAACCGCAGCTACTACCTGAGCCGCTCGCAGCCGCCGTTCTTCTCGCTGATGGTCGAACTGCTCGCCGGCCACGACGGCGATGAGGTTTACAGCAAATACCTGCCGCAGCTGAAAAAAGAATACGCTTACTGGATGGAAGGCAGCGACGCGCTTAAGGCCGGTGAACAAAACAAACGCGTGGTGAAGCTTAAGGACGGGGCAATCCTCAACCGCTACTGGGACGACCGCGATACGCCGCGAACAGAGTCTTATCTGGATGACGTCACCACCGCGAAGAACAACCCGAACCGCCCGGCCACGGAGATTTATCGCGATCTTCGCGCCGGAGCCGCATCGGGCTGGGATTTCAGCTCTCGCTGGATGGACAATCCGAACCAGCTCGGCTCAATTCGCACCACTTCCATCGTGCCGGTGGATCTGAACGCCCTGATGTACCAGCTTGAAAAAACGCTCGCTCACGCCAGCGGGGTGGCGAAAGATGAAACCGGGGCTACGGCCTATCAACAGCTGGCAGATGACCGACAGAAGGCGATTGAGGCCAATCTGTGGAATGCTAAGGAAGGCTGGTACGCGGATTACGATCTGAAGCGTAACGCCGTGCGAACCCAGCTCACCGCCGCCGCGCTATTCCCGCTTTACGTTCATGCGGCGTCTAAAGAACATGCGGATAAAATGGCAACAGTGACCCGCGCCCAGCTCCTGAAAGCCGGTGGCCTGGCGACCACCAACGTCAAATCAGGCCAGCAGTGGGATGCGCCAAACGGCTGGGCCCCGCTACAGTGGGTGGCCACGGAAGGATTGCAGAACTACGGTCATAAAGACCTGGCAATGGAAGTGACCTGGCGCTTCCTGACCAACGTGCAGCACACCTATAATCGCGAGCAAAAACTGGTCGAGAAATACGACGTTTCTTCCACGGGAACCGGCGGCGGTGGCGGTGAATATCCTTTGCAGGATGGCTTCGGCTGGACCAACGGCGTGACGCTGAAAATGCTCGATATGCTGTGCGGCAAGGAAAAGCCCTGCGATTCCTCGCCGGATAAGCTGCCCTCCGCTACGCCCGGCCCGGTGACGGAAACCGCTCCGCTGAAAACCGAACAAACTTCCGTCGCCCAGTAATCCAAACGGTGGATAGCGATTCTGGCTGTCCACCTTTTCCCTCAGTACCCTCTGCACTCCACTTTAAAACACCATTCTTTTCATGGGTTTTCGCTGCCCAACCTGCCAAAATCTGCACTTGAAACGATAAACAATAACGATAATAATTCGCATTCTTAAAATACAGCGACAGCCACAGCGGCCCTTCGGGAATAACGAGCAGCGGCATCCGCTCGTGGCGACAACTTTACCTTCACGGGAAAATAATAAAATGAAACTGGCATTCACCGTAAAGCGCTCCGCTTTACTCTGCGCGCTCGCGCTTGCCGCACCGGCTTACGTCATGGCAGAAGACACGGTGGTGGTTACCGCTAAACCACCGGAAACCTCCACCAGCCAGACTCAGGGCTATACCGCACCCATTAGCCGCGGCGCGACCAAAAGCGATGAGCCGCTGATTACTACCGGCCAGTCTATTTCCGTGGTCACGCGCCAGCAGATGGAAGACCAGGGCGCGATGACGGTGAACAGCGCGCTGAACTATACGCCGGGCGTGTTTACTGGCTTTGGCGGCGGCGCAACGCGCTATGACACCGTGGCGCTGCGCGGCTTCCACGGTGGCGATGTGAATAATATTTTCCTCGACGGCCTGCGCCTGATGAGCGACGGCGGTAGCTACAACGTGGTGCAGGTTGACCCGTGGTTCCTGGAACGCATCGACGTCATCAAAGGCCCTTCTTCAGCGCTTTACGGACAAACCGTGCCGGGCGGCCTGGTAATGGAAACCTCAAAGCGACCGCAGTTTGTTGAAGAAGGCCACGTTCGGGCGATGTATGGCAACAACAGCACGACCGGCACCGGCTTCGACTACACCAACGCTATCAACGATGCGTGGGCCTGGCGGATAACCGGTATGACGAAAAATACCGACACGCAGTACGAGCATACCCGCGAAGAGCGTTACGCCATCGCCCCTTCCGTACTGTGGCAGCCTGACGAAGGCACTTCTCTGCTGCTGCGCGCCTACCTGGAGAAAGATCCCTCCGGCGGCTTCCACGGTTCCGTCCCCGCCGACGGCAGCCTGTATTCCACCACCGGGCGCAAGCTTAGCACCGGTTTCTCTGACGTGGAGCCGGGCAACGACGAATTTAAACGCCACCAGCAGATTTACAGCTATGAGTTTGCCCACCGCTTCAACGATGTCTGGGCCTTCCGATCCAACGCCAGCTATACCCATTCGAACGTGAGCTTAAAGCAGGCCTATCAGATTGGCTGGGCGGACGCGGCTCATAACGAGCTGACGCGCTACTACAGCGGCGAAAACTCTTCCCTGGACGCCTGGGCCATGGATAACCAGCTGGAAGCAGATTTTGCCACCGGCAGCCTCGATCATAAAGTCGTGCTCGGCGGCGAATTCCACAGGTACAGCAATAATCTGTCCGATGATTCCGCCTACACCACCAACCTGAATCCGTGGACCGGCGAGTCCGGCGGCCCGGGCGGCTTCTACTATTACGATCCGCGCGATCCGACCTACGCCACGATTAATCAGGGCCTGCTGACCAAATCTGGCAAACGCCAGTACGAGCAAAGCGGCGTGTATTTGCAGGATGATATGAAGTGGAACCAGTGGCACATGACGCTGTCGGGCCGCTATGACCATATCGTCACTAAGAGCCACATCGTGGCGCCCGCCGTTGAAAGCGACGTGACCGACAACCGCACGGACGACCATTTCAGCGGCCGCGCCTCGCTGCTTTACGCTTTCCAGAACGGGGTTTCGCCCTACCTCAGCTACAGCCAGGCCGTCACCCCGCAGGTTCTGCCGGGCGCGGACGGCAGGCTGCTGAAGCCAACCACCGCCGAGCAGTATGAAGCCGGGGTGAAATACCAGCCGGTGGGCAGCGAAGATCTCTACACGGCGGCGGTATTTGACCTGACGCAAAAAGACGTGGGCAACCGCGTGGTTCAGGGCAGCTATTATGAGCCCGCCGGGAAGGTTCACTCCCAGGGCGTTGAGCTGGAGGCCCGCTCCCAGTGGAATCAGGGATTCTCCACCATCGCGGGCTACACCTATAATAAAGTGCGCTTTAAAGACGCGATTGACGGTAACGATGGCAACACGCCTTATGTGACGCCGGAGCAAATGGCCAGCGCGTGGGGCGTGTTCAAGGCTGATTTCGGCCTCAGCATGGGCGCGGGCGTGCGCTACATCGGCAAACAGTGGGCGGATAACGAAAATACGCTGCGCGTACCATCCGTTACGCTGCTTGACGCCATGGTGCGTGCCGATATGGGCGCCTGGACTCCGGCGCTGAAAGGGGCTTACGTGCAGGTCAATGCCACGAACCTGACGGGCCGCGACTACGTTGCGGGCTGCTACGGCACGGGCTACTGCTACTGGGGCGCGGAACGTTCGGTTATCGCCACCGTGGGATATGATTTTTAATCAGCCCGGCTAACCAACGGGGCTCTCAAGGCCGGTCAGATTGCTCTGACCGGTTTTTTTTCACCCAGATTCATTCACCGTACGAATAAATTAAGGGGTAACAAAAACCGCACGTTTGCGTCCTCCGCAGCTAACTCTTTCGTGGCAAAGATTTTTGTATGACGTAATTAATGGTGAATATATCCCCCGTTAAATCTCACGTCAGCGGCGGTTTTCTCACCGCCCTGCTGCCCGCCTTATTCTTTGAGGGGGTAGTTTTCCTTCCCCTCGTTACTCCCTGAACGCCCCGGGTTTTCGCCTCTTTTTTGCTAAGGTGCCGCCTGATTTGAGCGTTATTCAGGCCAGAGATAAATGAAACAGAATGCTGAAGGTATTGCCGATTACCAGGGCGCCGCAGGCGGATGGGGCGCGGTAAAATCCGTCGCTCAGGCGGTACGTGGACAGAAAACCCTGCGTCGCGGGGTGATTGCCTTATTCAGGATGAACCAGGTGAAGGGCTTTGACTGCCCGGGCTGCGCATGGCCCGATCCCGACCATCGCGGGCCAATGGAGCTGTGCGAAAACGGCGTGAAGGCCGTGTCGTGGGAAACCACCACCAAAAAAGTGACGCCTGAATTTCTCGCCGCGAATCCGGTAAGCAGCCTGTGGAAGTGGAGTGATTTTCAGCTTGAAGATAAAGGCCGCCTGACCCATCCGATGAAATACGATGCGCAGAGCGATACCTACCGGCCGATTAGCTGGGAGAAGGCCTTCGCGGAAATCGGCGAACGCCTGCGCGGCTATGACAATCCGGACAGCGTAGAGTTCTATACTTCGGGCCGAGCCTCCAACGAGGCCGCATTTCTGTATCAGCTTTTTGCGCGCGAGTACGGGACCAATAACTTCCCCGACTGCTCGAATATGTGCCACGGCCCGACCAGCGTCGGTCTGCCGCAGTCCATCGGCATCGGCAAAGGCACGGTATCGCTTGAAGATTTTGACCACTGCGATCTGGTGATTTGCGTCGGCCACAACCCGGCGACTAACCATCCGCGGATGCTCAGCACGCTGCGCGAAGTTTCCCTGCGCGGGGCGAAAATCGTCACCGTTAACCCGCTTCGCGAGCGCGGCCTGGAGAAATTCAGCTTCCCGCAGAGCCCGGTCGATATGCTGACCAACGGCTCAACGCCGCTCAGCACCGAGCTGTTTAACGTGCGCGTCGGCGGCGACGTGGCGCTGGTGAAAGGCATGATGAAGCTGCTGCTGGAGCATCAGCTTTCCGCCGAGCTGCATAGCCTGCCCGACGTTATCGACAAAGCGTTTATTGCCGAGCACACCGGCGGCTTTAAAGCGCTGGCGGAAGATCTTACGAAGACGACCTGGCAAGAGATCACCGAGTCTTCGGGCCTGAGCTATGAAAAGATTAGCGAGCTGACCCGCTGCTACGAGCAGTCCGAAGCCACAATCATCAGCTACGGGCTGGGCATTACCCAGCATGAAAACGGCTCTGAAAATATTCAGCAGCTGGCTAACCTGCTGTTGCTGAAAGGCAATATGGGCCGCAAAGGCGCGGGGATTTGCCCGTTACGCGGTCACTCCAACGTGCAGGGCGACCGCTCCGTGGGCATCAACGAAGCGCCGAACGAAGCCTTCCTGCAAGCGCTGGAAAAACGCTTTGGCTTCGTCGCTCCCCGCAAGCACGGCCACTCCTCGGTGGAAAGCATTAAGGCTATCCGCGACGGACGATCGAAGGCACTGTTCTGCCTCGGCGGCAACATGGCGGTGGCGATGCCCGACCCGCTGGTGACCTTCCCGGCCATGCGCCAGCTGGATATGGCCGTGCATATGACCACCAAGCTCAACCGCTCCCATCTGCTGCTGACAAAGCACAGCTACATCCTGCCGGTGCTGGGCCGCACCGAACGTGATATGCAGGCGGGCGGCGTGCAGAGCGTAACCGTCGAAGATTCTATGTCTATGGTGCACGCTTCCTGCGGCTCGCTGAAACCCGCGTCTCCTCACCTGCGCTCGGAGCCGGCCATTATAGCCGGGCTGGCCGCGGCGGCACTGCCCGACAGTAAGGTGAACTGGCAGGAGATGATCGGCGACTATCGGCTGATTCGCGGCGCGATTGAAGACGTGGTACCCGGCTTTACGGACTACAACCAGCGCATTCAGCAGCCGGGCGGCTTCAGAATGTGGAACGGTGCGTCGCGCAGAATTTGGATGACCGATTCGGAAAAAGCAAACTTCATCGTGACCGAAATACGGAACACCACCGCACGGGCGCTGCCTGAGAATGCGCTGATGCTGACTACAATGCGCAGCCACGATCAGTACAACACCACTATTTACGGCATGGACGACCGCTACCGGGGCGTAACGGGCCGTCGAGACGTGGCCTTTATTAGCGCAAAACAGGCTGAAAATCTGAGCCTGAGCGCCGGGGATATCGTCAATCTGAAAGCGGTGAACCGTGAAGGGGTCCGCCATGAGCGCGTAGTGGAAGGGCTAACAGTAGCGATCCATGAAATGGCCGAAGGTGCGGTGGGCGCTTATTACCCTGAGGCCAATATCCTCGTCGATCTGGATCACTATGATAAGCAAAGCGCCACGCCCGCATATAAAAGCGCGCCGGTGGTGATTGAAATCGTTAAACGTCAAAGAATGGATTCATAAACAATTCAGCCGAGGGGGATATTTGATGGCCGTTTTATTTACGCTGCTTACGGTGAGCCTGGTTAACCTGCTGCTGGCGCTGACCGGCCGCTCGCCTCGGCTGCATTTGTTTATTGCCGGGGGCTGCCTGATGGGGCTTGGCATGATGATTTACCCGGCGACCTGGTAAGCTCAATCGCCGCCAAAAAGAAAGCCAGCCTGTTTGCACAGGCCGGCTTTTTTTAATGGCTAAAACGTAATTTTATCTGCGCACCATGCGGAAAATCGCCAGCACAACAATGGCGCCCACAACCGCGACCAGGAAGCTTGGCAGGTTGAACCCTGTCACCCCGCCGCCAATATGGAAAAATGTCGCCAACCATCCACCGACTACGGCACCGACTACGCCCAGCAGGCAGGTCAGGATAAAACCGCCGCCGTCTTTACCGGGCATAATAAGCTTCGCAATAACACCCGCGATCAAACCGAATACAATCCAGGCAATGATACCCATTTTTGAAATTCCTCTTCATTATTGTGTGCAGTAACAAGTCCAAACCGCTGCCTGTTGCAGGATTCGGGCTGTCGGTACGCTAAGTATAATCAAGCTGCAGAAAAACGTGACCGACATCACTAGCTTATCGGAAATTTCGAGCTAACTTCCTGAGATTTATCTTAAGTTTCCAGATCAACGGCCGATAATCTGGCTTACCACTATCTCAGAACGCAACAAGGACCAGGGCCTTGAGTAACTATAACGAGCAGTTTCTGAAACAAAGTCCTCTCGCCGTATTAGGTGTGTTACGCGATCTTCATAAGAACCAGGTGCCGGTATGCCTAACCTGGGGTTCAGGGCAGTTTATCAGCAAGATTCTGGACGTTTCTCCCGCGCAGCTGGTGATGGATTTCGGCAGCCAGTCGCAGGAGAACCTCGCGGCGCAGAAAGCAACCAATATTCAGTTCACCGCAGAGACTCAGGGCGCGAAAGTGGAATTCACGCTGCCAAAACTGCACGCGGTTAATTATCTGAATTTGCCCGCGTTCAGCTCGCCATTACCGCCGACGCTGTGGTTTGTTCAGCGCCGGGAATATTTCCGCATTAACGCTCCGCTGCATCCGTTTTATTTTTGCCATACCAAACTGCCGGACGGCACGCCGTTTGACTTCAGGCTATGCGATCTGTCGCTCGGCGGAATGGGCGCGCTGGTTGACGGGCCGTTGCCCGCAGGACTGGCGGCGGGAATGCGTTTTACGCGGGTAGAAATCGATCTGGCAGAATGGGGGAAGTTTTACTTCGATATGCAGCTGGTGACGCTGTCGGAACGCAAAGTGGTGGACGGCAAAAATCAGACCATTAGCACCCCGCGCCTGAGCTTCCGCTTCCTGAACGTCAACCCGGCGGTTGAGCGGGAGCTACAGCGAATTATCTTTTCGCTGGAGCGGTCAGCCAGGCAAAAGGCCGACCGCGTCAAATAACTATTTTCCTTCAGGCTACATGGCTTCCATGGCCCGCGAGACTTTATAGAGGTAGCGCGGTGCCTGGGCGGCAGGATGGTTATCCGCCACGTATTCCCAAAACTCATTCGGACTCAGGTCATTGATCTTGCTGATGGCCTTTTTGCGATCGGACGAAAACGTGCGCAGCAGCGCCCCTGCTCCGTTCGCATACGAAACCAGCAGCGCGTATTGCATGGTCTGCGGGTCTTCTATTCCGGCGAGAATGCCGTGTTCCATAATGCTCAGGTAGGCCGTACCGATAGAGATATTGCGCGCGGGATCTTTTAGCTCGCTGGTCGACGGCTGGCCACTCCATCCCAGATGACGATAAACGTCGGCTCCGGCGGTGGAAGCCTTAATTTGCATCAGGCCTACGGCGTTAGATTTGCTGACCAGCGCCGGATTGCCGCCGGACTCCACGGCGATGATGGCCGTAATCACTCGCGGACTGACGCCCCATTCTTTCCCGGCCTGCTCGGTGATTGGCATCCAGGTGAGCGCACGCTGCACCGGTTTATCAGGATTCCACTCGGGTTGCTTTGTGGTATGGCTGGAGCAGCCGGCTAAAAACAGGACTAAAACAATCAGCCATCTTAAATTCATGCAATCTATCCTTATTAAACGCTGTGCTCGCCGCTGGGCCGCCGGGCAGTGACAACCGCCCACGATAGCGGCATCATAACCAATTCACTTTACGCAAGGAAATGCCATGTCTCTGATTCGTTTGATTGCGCCGTCGGGCTACTGTGTTAACCAGGCTGCGGCGGCGCGCGGCATTGACCGTTTGCAGCAGGCCGGACATCAGATTGAAAATCAGCAGGCGGTTACCCGGCGCTTTCAGCGCTTTGCCGGTACCGATGCGGAACGCCTGGCGGACGTTCACCGGCTCGCCTCGCTTTCTCCCGAGTGCGATATCGTGCTGGCAGTGCGCGGTGGCTATGGCGCGTCCCGCCTGCTTGAGCAAATCGATTATTCACGTTTGGGCCATGCTTTGCGGGCTCGCCTGCCGGTTATCTGTGGCCACAGCGATTTCACCGCCGTCCAGCTGGCGCTGCTGGCGCAGTGCGGCACCATAACCTTCAGCGGTCCGATGCTTGCCGGGAATTTTGGCGCGGAAGAGCTGGATAGCTATACCTGGCAACACTTCTGGACCGCTGTTTCTCAGCCGCAGTTTACGGTGAGCTGGCAGAATGACGGGCCAGCCTGCTCCGTTGGCGGCACAATCTGGGGCGGTAATCTGGCCATGCTGGTATCGCTGCTAGGTTCGCCGTGGCTTCCGGCGATTGACGGCGGCATTCTGGTGGTTGAGGACATCAACGAGCACCCTTTCCGCATTGAACGTCTGCTGCTTCAGCTTCATCACGCGGGCATTCTTCAGCGGCAGAAAGCGCTTGTTTTGGGCAGCTTCAACGGCGCGGTGCTGAGCGATTACGACGCGGGCTACGATTTTAAAAAAATGTGCGACATGCTTCGCGACAGGCTTGCAATCCCCGTATTGACCGGCCTGCCGTTCGGACACGAGCCGCAAACCGTCACCCTGCCGCTTGGCGCGTACGGCGAATTGCATCACGATGGGCAGCAAAGCGTGCTATCCGTGAGCGGACACCCGGTAATCACTTAAAAAAACGTGCTTTTTGAACGTTTGAACAGGCGTTTCCGTGGTAACATTTTGCAATACGCTGGCTTTGATGAAAGGAGAAAGATAATTTTGGACGCGGGTGCGATAATTAGTCTGTTTATTTTAGGTTCCGTGCTGGTAACTTGTAGCATCTTATTAAGTTCTTTTTCCTCCCGTCTTGGTATCCCCATCCTCGTTATCTTTCTCGCTATCGGCATGCTGGCGGGCGTGGACGGCGTAGGCGGGATCCCGTTCGATAATTATCCTTTTGCCTATCTGGTCAGTAACCTTGCGCTGGCCGTTATCCTGCTCGACGGCGGGATGCGAACCCAGGCCAGTTCATTTCGCGTGGCCCTTGGCCCGGCCCTTTCTCTCGCCACGGTGGGCGTGCTTATTACCTCCGGTCTGACGGGCGTTGCCGCCGCGTGGCTGTTTAATCTCAACCTGATTGAAGGCCTGCTGATTGGTGCTATCGTCGGGTCTACCGATGCGGCGGCGGTGTTTTCACTGCTCGGCGGCAAGGGCCTCAACGAGCGCGTCGGCGCTACGCTTGAGATTGAATCCGGCAGCAACGATCCGATGGCGGTGTTTCTGACCATCACGCTTATCGAGATGATCCAGCAGGGGCAAACCGGCCTGAGCTGGATGTTCGCCGTGCATATCATCCAGCAGTTTGGTCTGGGCATTCTCCTCGGCCTGGGCGGCGGCTATCTGCTGCTGCAAATGATTAACCGCATTACGCTGCCGCAGGGGCTTTATCCGCTGCTGGCGCTGAGCGGCGGGATTATGGTCTTCGGCATTACCACCGCGCTGGACGGCAGCGGCATTTTGGCCGTCTACCTGTGCGGCTTCCTGCTGGGCAACCGCCCGATTCGCACCCGCTTCGGCATTCTGCAAACCTTTGATGGCCTGGCGTGGCTGGCGCAAATCGGCATGTTCCTGGTGCTGGGCCTGCTGGTTAATCCGTCGGACCTGTTAACCATCGCCGTTCCCGCCCTGCTGCTTTCCGCGTGGATGATTTTCTTCGCCCGGCCGCTGTCGGTTCTCGTCGGGCTGCTGCCTTTCCGCGGCTTTAACGGCCGCGAGCGCATCTTTATCAGCTGGGTTGGCCTGCGCGGCGCGGTGCCGATCATCCTTGCCGTCTTCCCGATGATGGCCGGGCTGGACAACGCCAGGCTGTTCTTCAACGTGGCCTTCTTCGTGGTGCTGGTTTCGCTGCTGCTACAAGGCTCATCTCTCGACTGGGCGGCTAAAAAAGCCAAAGTTGTGGTGCCGCCCGTTGGCTGGCCGGTTTCCCGCGTCGGGCTGGATATTCATCCGGAAAACCCGTGGGAACAGTTTGTCTACCAGCTGAGCGCCGATAAATGGTGCGTTGGCGCGGCCCTGCGCGATCTGCACATGCCAAAAGAGACGCGCATTGCCGCCCTGTTCCGCGATAACGCTTTGCTGCACCCAACCGGCAGCACCCGACTGCGCGAGGGTGACGTGCTGTGCGTAATTGGCCGGGAAAAAGACCTGCCGTCGCTGGGCAAACTTTTCAGCCAGTCGCCGCCGGTGGCGCTCGACCAGCGCTTCTTCGGCGACTTCATTCTGGAAGCCAACGCGCAGTTCTCAGATGTGGCAACCATCTACGGCCTCGAGCTCGATGAGACGGTAAACACGCAGCAAACCCTCGGTGAATTTGTGCTGGGCATGCTGGGCGGCGCGCCGGTTGTCGGTGACCAGGTTGAGTTCGCGGGAATGATCTGGACGGTAGCCGAGAAAGAAAATAATCAGGTACGCAAGATTGGCGTTCGCGTAGCTGAGGAAGAAGAAGAGTAAGCGGGAAGACCGCCCTCACCCCTTCCTCTCACTTAGGGAGAGGAAGGGGTATTTAGGGACTACGCCCTGAGGGCGTGAACAAATAAACATCCTTTTATTTTTAAGACTGCACGACCACCGGCACGCGCTGTGCCAGGGCGCACATCAGTTCGTATCCTACGGTGCCCGAAGCCGAGGCCACATCGTCAATTTTCACCTCGTTGCCCCACAGTTCTACCGGGCTACCGATGCCCGCATGCGGGCAAGGCGTTAAATCCACCGCCAGCATATCCATCGAAACCGTGCCAACGGTGCACGTTCTGACGCCGTCGACGTGGACCGGCGTGCCGTTCGGTGCCAGCCGCGGATAGCCGTCCGCGTAGCCGCAGGCGACGATGCCTATGCGCTGCTCGCCGGCGGCGCGATAGCGGCTGCCGTAGCCGACCGTCTCACCCGCCTTAAGATTCTGAATACCGATAATTTCACTGCGCAAAGACATCACCGGACGCAGGCCGCTGTTAGCGATATCTTGCCACCGGCCGCTGGGGGACGCGCCGTAGAGAATAATCCCCGGCCTGACCCAGTCGTAATGTGCTTCCGGATGCCACAGGGTAGCCGCAGAGTTGGAAAGCGAACGGGCGCAGTCCAGCCCTTCCGCCGCCTGTTCAATGCGCGCCAGCGGTCCCGCAATACCTTCCGGCTGCTCTGCGTCGGCGAAGTGCGCCATCAGCGTGAGCTGGCCGACGTTGGCCAGTCCCCGCAGCTGCTGCCAGATAGAGTGCACCCGGTCGGCGGTGAAGCCGAGCCGGTTCATGCCGCTGTTCATCTTCAGATAAACGTCCAGCGGCGCTTTCAGGCGGGCATTCGCCAGCGCCTTCACCTGCCAGTTACTGTGCAGGCTGGTTGTCAGGCGATATCGATCGAAGACGGGCAGCTCGTCGGCGTGGAAAAAGCCTTCCAGCATCAGAATCGGCCCTTTCCAGCCGCGCTCGCGCAGCAAAATAGCCTCTTCCAGGTTCAGCATGGCAAACCCATCGGTGGTCCCCAGAGCCGACCAGATACGGTCCAGCCCGTGGCCATAAGCGTTGGCTTTCACAACCGACCAGACGCGGGAGTTCGGCGCGGCCTGGCGTGCCACCTGCAAATTATTACGTAGCGCGCTTAAATCAAGCGTTGCCGCAACGGGACGAGACATCTCCGCTCCTTGTTTTCGTTATTCGTGCGTCAGTTATGCGCGCCGTGCAGCCGCTGCGATCCCGACGGGGAAAACCCCGGGGAATAGCGCGCCACCGATAAATCATCAAACGGGATGGCGGGCGTTCTGCCCGAAATCAGATCGCTGAGCATTTGCCCCGACCCGCAGGCCATCGTCCAGCCCAGCGTGCCGTGCCCGGTATTCAACCACAGATTTTTGAACGCCGTGCGGCCAACAATGGGCGTGCCGTCCGGCGTCATCGGGCGCAGGCCGGTCCAGAACGTGGCTCGATCGACGTCTCCGCCTCGCGGATAAAGATCCCGCACCACCATTTCCAGCGTTTCACGGCGCGGAGCCAGCAGCTCTTTGTTATAGCCGACAATTTCCGCCATTCCGCCAACGCGAATACGATTATCGAAGCGGGTAATAGCGATTTTGTACGTTTCATCGAGAATAGTGGATACCGGCGCCCCCTGCTCGTCGGCAATGGGGATTGTCAGGGAATAGCCTTTCAGCGGGTAGACGGGAATATCGACAATATTTTTCAGCAGCCCCGTAGAGTAAGAACCAAAGGCCACCACGTAAGCGTCCCCTTTCACCACTTCTTTGCCGCACTGCACGCCGTAAATATTCTGCCCTTCATAAAGCAGGCGATCGACGGAGGTATTGAATCGAAACTCTACGCCCGCCTCGGCGGCCATGCGGGCCAGGTTCTGCGTGAACAGCTGGCAGTCGCCTGTTTCATCATTCGGCAAGCGCAGCCCGCCGGTGAGCTTATGCGCCACAGCTGCCAGCGCGGGCTCAACCTGTCCCAGCTGGCTCGCTTCCAACAGCTGATACGGCACCCCCGCGTCCTCGAGTACGGCGATATCTTTCGCCGCATTCTCAAACTGCTGGGCGGTGCGGAAAAGCTGTAGGGTTCCGCCCTGACGGCCTTCGTACTGAATGCCCGTGCTGTGGCGGAGTTCTTTCAGGCAGTCGCGGCTGTACTCCGCCAGACGCACCATGCGGCCTTTGTTTTCGGTGTAGTGGCGGATGTCGCAGTTGCGCAGCATTTGCAGCATCCACTTCAGCTGAAAACGCGTGCCGTCGAGGCTAATAGCCAGCGGAGCGTGCCGCTGGAACATCCATTTAATGGCCTTCAGCGGAACGCCGGGAGCCGCCCAGGGCGCAGCATAGCCCGGAGAAATTTGCCCCGCGTTGGCCGCACTGGTTTCCAGCGCCGGCCCCGCCTCCCTGTCGATGACCGTCACATCGTGGCCTGCCTGGCGTAAATACCACGCACTGGCAACACCGACGACGCCACTTCCCAGCACCACAACACGCATATCCATCCCACCATTTAGCTAAAAGAATAATCTTCTGATTACAAATTGATAACCCAGATGAAAATGTTATTCAACATATGGCTTTATTATGGTGAGCACCCTCACATCTTCGCCTGATATAGCTGAAAGCTGATAATTGGCATCTCCTGCGCGGGAAGATATTAGCCGCAGCATATAATGCTGCATCCATCGTAAAAACCGGGCTATCGAAATCACTAAATCGCGCAGAAAAAATTTTCCTTGCGGGCGCTAAGTTTGCGGAGTGTTCTATTCTTTGAGGTGAGGCTTTCCATCCAGAGAGGGCCGACAACAATGAGGGCGCGCTGATGGCTACTGTTACCAATTCCGCCACAAAGGATTCCCAACGGCTGAGTGACGGCCCGGACTGGACGTTCGAGCTGCTGGATGTTTATCTCGCCGAAATAGATCGGGTGGCGAAGCTGTATCGCCTGGACACCTACCCGCATCAAATCGAAGTCATCACCTCGGAGCAGATGATGGATGCCTATTCCAGCGTCGGCATGCCCATTAACTATCCTCACTGGTCGTTCGGTAAAAAATTTATTGAAACCGAACGGCTGTACAAGCACGGGCAGCAGGGTCTGGCCTATGAGATAGTGATTAACTCCAATCCTTGCATCGCCTATCTGATGGAAGAGAACACCATTACCATGCAGGCGCTGGTGATTGCCCACGCCTGCTACGGTCATAACTCTTTCTTTAAAAATAACTATTTATTCCGCAGCTGGACCGATGCCAGCTCGATAATCGACTACCTGATTTTCGCCCGCAAATACATCAGCGAGTGTGAAGAGCGCTATGGCGTAGACGAGGTTGAACGGCTGCTTGACTCCTGCCATGCGCTGATGAATTACGGCGTGGATCGCTACAAGCGCCCGCAGAAGATTTCGCTTCAGGAAGAAAAAGCGCGTCAAAAAAGCCGCGAAGAGTATCTGCAAAGCCAGGTCAATACCCTGTGGCGCACGCTGCCGCGCCGTGAAGAAGAGAAAACTGTCGCTGAAGCCCGGCGCTACCCTTCGGAGCCTCAGGAAAACCTGCTCTATTTTATGGAAAAGAACGCGCCGCTGCTGGAGCCCTGGCAGCGTGAGGTTCTGCGCATCGTGCGTAAGGTGAGCCAGTATTTCTACCCGCAGAAGCAGACTCAGGTGATGAACGAAGGCTGGGCCACATTCTGGCATTACACCATTCTCAACCACCTGTACGACGAGGGCAAAGTCACCGAGCGTTTCATGCTGGAGTTTTTGCACAGCCACACCAACGTGGTGTTCCAGCCGCCGTATAACAGCCCGTGGTACAACGGCATCAACCCCTACGCGCTGGGCTTTGCGATGTTCCAGGACATCAAACGCATTTGCCAGACGCCCACCGAGGAAGATAAATACTGGTTCCCGGACATTGCGGGCAAAGACTGGCTGGAGACGCTGCACTTCGCGATGCGCGATTTTAAGGACGAGAGTTTTATCAGCCAGTTCCTGTCGCCGAAGCTGATGCGCGATTTCCGGCTGTTCACCGTGCTGGATGACGATCGTAACAATTACCTGGAAATCTCTGCGATTCACAATGAGGAAGGCTATCGGGAAATTCGCGCGGAGCTTTCCGCGCAGTACAACCTGAGCAATCTGGAGCCGAACATCCAGGTGTGGAACGTGGATTTGCGCGGCGACCGTTCGCTCACGCTTCGTTATATTCCGCAGAACCGTGCCCCGCTGGATAAAGGCCGCCGGGAAGTGCTGAAGCACGTTCATCGCCTGTGGGGCTTCGACGTGATGCTTGAGCAGCAAAATGAGGACGGCAGCGTAGAGCTGCTGGATAAATGCCCGCCGAGAATGAACAGCCTGTAGAAATGCAAAAGGCTTCCCAAGGGAAGCCTTTTTTAATACCGGTAAGCTTAACGACTGTGCATCGCTAAATCGCCGGGCAGATTCTTCTGCATGCGGTGCCAGATCTCGCCGCTCTCACGCCCGTAGGTACGTACCGTCTCAAATACCTGATCGTGCAGGCCTTCTTTGCAGATGGTGCCCAGACGATGGTAAAAACCCAGCGCCAGACTGCGCGCTTCGGGGCTCGAGAAATAATGACGCCCGATGCGGGTGTACAGCCCTTTCATTCCGTTGAGGATCAAGCCGTAAATGGGATTGCCGGAGGCAAACGCCAGGCCACGGAAGATGCTGTAGTCCAGGTTGGCAAACGCATCCGCGTGGTCTTCAACGCTGTCTGCGGTAGCCAGCACTTCCTGCGCTTTGTCAGGGTGCTGACGAATCGCGGTGCGAATAAAAATGGTCGCAATGTTGGTACGCACCGACAGCAGGTTATCAATAAGCTGCGGAACGCTGTCGTGATCCAGACGGGCCAGCGTTTCGAGGATATTTAATCCTGAGGTTTCCCAGAAGTTATTCACTTTGGTCGGTTTACCGTGCTGGATAGTCAGCCAGCCGTCGCGCGCCAGGCGCTGAAGCACCTCGCGCAGCGTGGTGCGGGTGACGCCAATCAGTTCAGACAGTTCGCGTTCAGCAGGCAAAATGGAACCCGGTGGGAAACGGCTGTTCCAGATGCTTTCAATAATATACTCTTCCGCGAAACCCGCTGGGCTCTGCGCCTTAATGACCATAGTATGAATTTCCATTACACAGGTTTAGCAATTGGACTCATCATACCAGATGCGCTGCGCGCCAGATAGCAGACCAGCCCGCCATTTACGGGATCGGTGTTTAAATTTACTGAAATAGCGATGCAGGTAATATTTTCTGCGCCTTGATCGTCGCGCAGGGCGCGAGTAACCTGAATATCACTCGCTAAACGCAACACAATAGTCTTTCGGAGAACGATTAGCTCACCATGGAAATGTCCACTGGCCGTGCCCTTTATCGCAATTTTTTGGGCCAGTCTCCCGACTGGTATAAACTCGCAATCCTTTGTTTTTTGGTGATTAATCCGCTTATTTTTTGGTTTGTCAGCCCGTTTGCCGCCGGCTGGCTGCTGGTCGCCGAGTTCATCTTTACTCTGGCGATGGCCCTCAAGTGCTATCCCCTTCTGCCCGGCGGCCTGCTGGCTATTGAAGCGGTGGCGATCGGCATGACCAGCGCGCAGCACGTGCGCGACGAAGTCTCGAGCAACCTGGAAGTTCTGCTGCTGCTGATCTTTATGGTCGCGGGGATCTATTTCATGAAGCAGTTATTACTGCTGGTCTTCACCAAGCTGCTGCTCGGCATCCGCTCCAAGATTCTGCTTTCGCTGGCATTTTGCATCGCCGCTGCCTTTCTCTCCGCCTTCCTGGATGCGCTGACCGTTGTGGCAGTGGTCATCAGCGTGGCCGTTGGCTTCTACGGCATCTACCATCGCGTCGCGTCTCAGGGAGAGGACGAAAACGATCTGCTGGACGACAGCCAAATCGAAAACGATAGCCGGGTGGTTCTGGAACAGTTCCGCGCCTTTTTGCGCAGCCTGATGATGCACGCGGGCGTGGGCACCGCGCTGGGCGGCGTGATGACGATGGTCGGCGAACCGCAAAACCTGATTATTGCCAAAAATGCGGGCTGGCACTTCGGCGATTTCTTCCTGCGCATGGCCCCGGTTTCCATTCCCGTGCTTATCTGCGGGCTGTTGACCTGCGTTTTGCTTGAATACAGTAAAATTCTCGGCTACGGCGCTCCGCTCCCGGAAAGGGTCCGCGCTATTCTGCAAGATTTTGATACGAAGAGCGCGCAAAAGCGCAGCAGGCAGGACAGCGTTAAGCTGGTTGTGCAGGCCATTATCGGCGTCTGGCTGGTTATCGCCCTTGCGCTGCACCTTGCAGAAGTGGGGCTGATTGGCCTGTCGGTCATTATCTTTGCCACTTCGCTATGCGGCGTGACCGATGAACATGCCATTGGCAAAGCTTTCTCCGAAGCGCTGCCTTTTACCGCCCTGCTAACCGTCTTCTTTGCCGTGGTTGCCGTGATTATCGATCAGCAGCTGTTTGCGCCGGTCATTCACTTCGTCCTGCAGGCGGAACCGCACGCCCAGCTTTCGCTGTTCTATCTCTTCAACGGCGTGCTGTCCTCTATTTCCGATAACGTGTTTGTCGGCACGGTCTACATTAACGAAGCCAAAACGGCGATGACCAACGGCATTATCGATCTTAAGCAGTTTGAGCTGCTCGCGGTGGCCATCAATACCGGCACCAACCTGCCTTCAGTGGCGACGCCTAACGGCCAGGCTGCGTTTCTGTTCCTGTTAACCTCCGCCCTCGCACCGCTGATTCGCCTGTCTTATGGCCGCATGGTGCTGATGGCGCTGCCGTATACGATTGTGCTGACTCTGGTGGGGCTGCTGTGCGTGGAGTTCACGCTTGTGCCGGCAACGGACTGGATGATGCACAGCGGATGGATTACCACTCCGGGGACTGCGGATCTGCCGCACTAAGGTAATTTTACGGACGGTTCGCCGTCCCGATCTCTTATTCGCTTGTTAAATATCCGAATAAGCACATATTTTTCGCGGTGCCACTGGCGCAAAAACCGAATTCGTTTACACTGCCGAATCACCGCAAATTGCAGGGAAACAGATTATGTTGCGATATTTAAACCAATGCTCCCGCGGGCGCGGCGCCTGGCTGCTGTTAGCCTTCACCGCTTTTGCGCTGGAAATGGTGGCGTTGTGGTTCCAGCACGTGATGCTGCTGAAGCCGTGTGTTATGTGTATTTACGAGCGCTGCGCCCTGTGGGGCGTGGTGGGTGCGGGTATTGTGGGTGCTATCGCGCCGAAGTCACCGTTACGCTACGGGGCGCTGGCCATCTGGCTGTACAGCGCAGGAAAGGGCCTTCAGCTGGCGTGGGATCACGTCATGCTTCAGCTGCATCCTTCTCCTTTCGTGACCTGCGATTTCGCGGCGCGCTTCCCGTCCTGGCTGCCTCTGGATAAGTGGCTCCCATCGATGTTCGTGGCTACCGGCGACTGCGCCGAGCGCCAGTGGGTCTTCCTGTCCCTCGACATGGTGCAGTGGCTGGTCGGCGTATTCGCCATCTTCCTGGTGATTGCCGTGCTGGTACTGATTGCCCAGCCGTTCAAACCAAAACGCCGCGATCTGTTTGGCCGCTAATAGCCAAATCCAGAAAGCAAAAACCCGCCAGCAGGCGGGTTTTTTATTATCAGCGATCGCGCCGGTAGAGCGTCCATTCGTCGACTCTCTCACCGCTCGGCAAAATACAGTCTCCGCGTTCACCGAGGTCCGTCTTCACCGACCTAAGCTCACCGCCCATGTCTTTGCAGTAAACGGAAGCCGGGTTCGGCATGCCGATAACCTGAGGCGGTTTAGGTGCAACAGGTTCAGGCGACGAACAGCCGCTGAGTACCATCGCCCCGAGCAGTAACGTTAGCTTTTTCATTGTTCCTCCAGTCTGGAGGCAGAATGTTAACAGTGCGGACGAGGAGAAAGCAAAGCCAGCGGAATAAGCTCTTAGCGAGCAGCTACTTGATGATGAATCGCACTCATCGGACGATGAAGAGTATGCATCCCTGATTTACAGAAGATACAAACAGCGCCATGGGGATTTTTTTCTCGGACATCGTAGGGGGAGGTGCGATACTGTGAACCGCCGCAGGACGGACACTTAAATGTTAACTTCAGGATAAAAACCTTCTTATTTTCGTTATTGAAAGTACACCCTACCACAAAAAAATAGCTTTGTGATATTTATTTTTGTGTACTTAATCTGTTCTGGTGGTTCAGTCTGCCCACTCAGGTTTGTTTAAAATATGCTCCTGCCAGTCGCGCACTTCCGACTCTTTCACCGCAATATGCCGTACCGAAATGCGTTCACCGTGCATCGCCGCTTTGGAGCCGGTCAGCAACGGGTGCCATTCCGGTAATCCCTTCCCTTCAGCTAGCAGGCGGTAGGCGCAGGTGTGCGGCAGCCACTCAAACGTCGGCAGATTATCGCGGGTTAGCTTGATACAGTCCGGTTCATATTCGAATCGACGAGCGTAGTTCTTGCACTGGCAGGTTTTGATATTCAGCTGTTTGCAGGCGACGTTGGTGAAATAAATTTCATCCGTGTCTTCGTCCATCAGCTTGTGCAGGCAGCACTGGCCACAGCCGTCGCAAAGTGATTCCCACTCCGCGTCGCTCATTTCGTCGAGCGTTTTACTCTGCCAAAAAGGTGCCTGTGTCATGATGGTGCCCGCATTTGAAAAATCAAGCTGCACCTTATAAACGCTGTGGGTTAAAGATGCAAGTATTGCCGCCCCGGGGCGGCAAATTCATTATAGTACGCGGGTGCTCAGGCTACGTCCGTCAAAGCTAACTTCCAGCGAGTCGCCGCTGGCAAGCGGGCCGACGCCTTCCGGGGTGCCGGTCAGGATGACATCGCCCGCGCGCAGCGTGAAGAAGCGGCTCATGTAGGCTATTAGCGGCACAATTTTGTGGATCATGTCCGACGTAGAGCCCTGCTGGCGTGTCTCACCGTTCACTTTCAGGGAGATCTGCGTGTTCTGCGGATCGGCGGTAAACTCCGCTGCTGGAATAAATCCGGAGATTGGGCAAGAGTTATCAAAACCCTTCGCCTTTTCCCACGGCTGCCCTGCCTTCTTCAGCTTGCCCTGAAGATCGCGCAGCGTCAGATCCAGTGCGACGCCGTAGCCTGCGATCGCTTTTTCCACGTGTTCTTCCGTTGCCTGCCTGAGCGTGGCACCAATCAGAATAGCCAGCTCCACCTCGTGATGCACGGAGCCTAAACCCTGCGGCAGCGCCAGCGGCTGGCGAATATCGCACAGCGCGCTTTCCGGCTTAATAAACAGCACCGGCTCTTCCGGCGTAGCGCTGCCCATTTCTTTAATATGTTTGGCGTAGTTGCTGCCCACGCACACTACTTTGCTGACCGGAAAATCCAGCAGCGCACCCTGCCAGTTATGATGTTGATACATGCCTTTCCTCTGCGTCGTTGTGTTAACTCTGTCTGATACTAGAGAAAAAAATCCCCGGTGAATACCGGGGAGCTGAGCTTATTATCGGGCGGTTTACCCTGTCAGGGATTAACGGGCAATGGCGTCGGCTATGGTGCCGATACTGATGGCAAAATAGGATGAGCGATTCCAGCGCATGATCGTTCTGAAGTTGTTGTAAACCATAAACGAACGTCCCCGATTATCGTCCGGCGTCACTATCCAGGCTCGCTCGCTGGAGGCCGGGAGCAGCAGCCCATCCGGCAGCGTGACGCCAAGCTTCTGCCATTGTGAAACCGGTTTGCCCTGGGCCGTTTTGGTGCCCGCAAGATTTGCATCAAACCCCGCAGGCAGCTTCACTTCGGTTCCCCACGAGCCCCCCGCCTGCCAGCCTTCTTTAGCCAGGTAATTTGCCGTGGAGGCAAAAACGTCGCTGGTATTCTTCCAGATATCGATTTTTCCATCGCCGTCGCCGTCCGCCCCGTATCGCAGATATGAACTCGGCATGAACTGGTTTTGCCCCATCGCTCCGGCCCAGGAACCTTTTAGCTCATCAACCGAAATATGGCCCCGATCGAGTATTTTTAACGACGACATCAGCTCTTTGGTAAAGAACGCCTGCCGCCGTCCTTCAAAAGCAAGCGTGGATAATGCCGAGACAATATCTTCTTTGCCCTGAATTTTGCCGAAGCGGCTTTCCATCGCCCACAGGGCAACAATATAGTTACTCTGCACGCCGCTATGCGCGCTTATCGGAGCCAGCTGCGGCTGGTATTGCTGATGCAGCGTTCGTGCCTCTTCGACCTTTGCTGGCGTTATCACGCGGGCAAGGTAGTCATCCAGGGTGATTTTTTTCTCCAGCTGGTTCCGATCGGATTTAATGACCCGGTCAACAAAATGGACGTTGGCAAAGGCCGCGCTGATTGTTGCTTCGCGGATACCCTGGCTACGCGCCTGTGCTTTAAGCGTTTCAACGAAAGCGGGGAATTCAGCCGGATCGCGACCTTGCTCAGCAAGAGTCGTTGACGTGGCGGGAGCGGAGGGGGCCGCAGGCTGTGCGACAGCGGGAGCCGTAGTGGGCGTAACGGCCTCCGCGCTGGGTGATTTTGCGGCACAGCTGGCAAGGAGTAACGTGCTGACGGTTAAACAAATTGTTGAAGTTTTCATCTACCCTCTCACGGTTAATTGCTGCTGTTATCTTCCTCCTTTATGTATAGGAAAGATTTACCGCGAGTCTGAAACTTATTTTTTTGGGGCGTTTTCCAGGTGCATTTTTAACAAACTTTCTGGCGGTGGCGGCAGCTGTAAATAATAACCCTCTTCGCTAAGCGCCGTTTTGACTTTATCCAAATCAGCGTTGGCCAGTTTTTTACTGCCGTCGAGCGGTAATATCATCGCCAGCTTAGGCTCACCGAATCCTTTCATCAATTCCTCAGGCACGCGGGAGAAATCGTCTTTTTTTTCGACATAAAGATAAGTCTGGTCACGTTTGCTACTTCTGTAGATCACACAAAACATTTTTTTTACTCTATTTTCGCCGGATGGTGGCTTGCCTGAATATACCTGTGACTATACCATGCTTAGCGTACTTCGGAATATCGTCCCACACGCGGTGGGGATTGAAACTGAATTGAGTAAGGCCAGGATGTCAAACACGCCAATCGAGTTAAAGGGCAGCAGTTTTACCTTATCAGTGGTTCATTTGCATGATGCGCAACCCGAGGTCATCCGCCAGGCTTTGCAGGATAAAATTGCCCAGGCGCCGGCGTTTTTAAAAAATGCCCCGGTTGTCGTCAACGTAGCCAGCCTCGATGGTTCTGTGAACTGGAAGAAAGTTCAGCAGGCGGTGGCGTCCACGGGGTTACGCGTCGTCGGCATAAGCGGCTGTAAAGATGACGAGCTGAAGCAGGAAATCGAACGCGCCGGTCTGCCTCTGCTGAGCGAGGGGAAAGAGAAAGCCCCGCGTGCCGCGAAGGTGAATGCCGCCGAACCGGTTGCGATTGTGGAACCAATTGTTACACCGGTCACAAAAACGCGTTTGATTGATACCCCGGTTCGTTCCGGTCAGCGCATTTATGCGCCACACTGTGATTTGATTGTCACCAATCACGTCAGCGCCGGTGCGGAATTAATCGCTGATGGTAATATTCATATTTACGGCATGATGCGTGGCCGAGCCCTGGCAGGTGCCAGCGGCGATCGTGATGCACAAATATTTTGTACAAACCTGGTAGCTGAGCTGGTCTCAATAGCGGGTGAATACTGGCTGAGTGACCAAATACCGGCCGATTATTATGGGAAAGCGGCGCGCCTGAGTCTGGCGGGCGGTGCTCTCTCCGTTCAACCTTTGAATTAAGCCCTTTTAACAAGGAATTCCTTTATGGCACGCATTATTGTTGTTACATCGGGTAAAGGGGGCGTCGGTAAGACCACGTCCAGCGCGGCCATCGCTACGGGTTTGGCCCAAAAGGGAAGAAAAACCGTCGTTATCGATTTTGATATCGGTCTGCGTAATCTGGATTTGATCATGGGCTGCGAACGCCGCGTGGTCTACGATTTTGTGAACGTGATCCAGGGCGACGCGACGCTGAACCAGGCGCTTATTCGCGACAAACGCACCGAGCAGCTGTACATTCTACCCGCTTCACAAACTCGTGATAAAGACGCTTTAACCCGCGAAGGCGTGGCTAAAGTGCTCGAAGATCTTAAAAATATGGATTTCGAGTTTATCGTTTGTGACTCCCCGGCAGGGATTGAAACCGGCGCGCTGATGGCGCTCTACTTCGCCGATGAAGCGATCATCACCACCAACCCGGAAGTCTCATCCGTCCGTGACTCCGACCGTATTCTCGGCATCCTGTCCTCCAAATCTCGTCGCGCTGAAAACGGCGAAGACCCGATTAAAGAACACCTGCTGCTGACCCGCTACAACCCGGGCCGCGTGAATCGTGGCGACATGTTGAGCATGGAAGACGTGCTGGAAATCCTGCGCATTCCTCTGGTGGGCGTGATCCCTGAAGATCAGTCCGTGCTGCGCGCCTCAAACCAGGGCGAGCCGGTGATCCTCGATGCTGAAGCTGACGCAGGCCAGGCCTACGCAGACACCGTTGAACGCCTTCTTGGAGAAGAACGCCCTTTCCGCTTCATCGAAGAAGAGAAGAAAGGTTTCCTCAAACGCCTGTTCGGAGGATAAGTTATGGCATTACTAGACTTTTTTCTCTCAAGGAAAAAGAACACCGCAAATATCGCTAAAGAGCGGCTGCAAATCATCGTCGCGGAACGCCGTCGCGGCGAGCGTGAACCGCAATATTTACCGCAGCTAAAACGCGACATCCTCGAGGTCATTTGCAAATATGTGCAAATCGATCCGGAAATGCTCACCGTCGTGCTCGATCAAAAAGACGATGATATTTCCGTTCTGGAACTCAACGTCACGTTGCCAGAGCATCAGGAAGCATCAAAGTCCGCCTGACAAAAATAAAAACCCCCTGCGTTATACAGGGGGTTTATTTTTTCGGCCACGGTCTTCAGCCTGTAAATTAAGACCAGTCCTGGACTGGTCTTAATTTTATTATTGGTCCGGATGTGCACACTGTATTTATTTACAGGCATTGCGTACTTTATTAATAATCAGCCAGCAATACTTTTAGTCTGTCGCCCAATAATTCACCGCGCCAGCCGCTGATTAATTCCGGCGCCGTCGTTCTGGTTTTTAATTGCCAGTGCCAGTTCAACAGCTGGTTAATCTGGCGGCGTGATGCCAGCAGCTCCGCGCTTAAGCCGCTGGTTTCACTCACTTCCTGCACCAAAGCCTTAATCGCCTTAAACACTTTGCGGTAGCCCGGCATATCCACCAGATTGCTCAGCGGGGCTGGCCACTGGTCTTCCGGCAGCGCCT
Organism: Buttiauxella sp.; assembly: GCA_036489025.1. GTDB lineage: Bacteria > Pseudomonadota > Gammaproteobacteria > Enterobacterales > Enterobacteriaceae > Dryocola. The sequence continues at coordinate 21,971 of DASXGN010000014.1, read as the reverse complement.
CGGCCTCGGCAACCAGCGCAATTAAGGTCTTGCCATGGAAACGAATTTCGCTGCCGCTCAGGCCCAGCTTATCGAGTTCGCCGAGCGATCCCGGCATATAGCGCGCTACCTGCCAGAGATTTTCTTCACGCACCACGAAGTTCACCGCCATATCCCGCTCGCGCGCCTTACGCAGACGCCAGGAAGCCAGCTTTTTCAGGCACGCCAGCTGGCGCGTACGCAGCTGCCAGGCATTGCCAATTTCACGCCAGGCTTCCTCAGGATCGAGGACTTCCTGGCGGCGGCTCGCCATCAGGTTACATTCGCCCAGCGCGGCCTTCATCCAGCCAGCGGCTTCGGTTTCCGCCATCAGTTTGTGGGCGATAGGCAGCAGGTAAAAAACATCTGCCGCCGCGTACTCGCACTGGCGTTCGGTCAGCGGACGCGCCAGCCAGTCGGTGCGGGATTCGCTTTTATCCAGCGCGATGCCCGTGTAGGCCTCAACGATAGTGGCAAAACCGCAGGAAAGCGCTCTTCCGCTGAAGGCGGCGAGGATCTGAGTGTCGATAAACGGATCCGGCAGCGCGCCGAAGGTATTCAGAAACACTTCCAGATCTTCGCTGCCCGCGTGCAGGAATTTAATCACCTGGCTATCGGCCAGCAGCTCTTTAAAAGGCGTCCAGTCGGTAATCGTCAGCGGATCGATGAGGGAAACCTGATTAGCATCGTAAAGCTGAATCAGGCCAAGCTGCGGGTAATAGGTGCGCGTACGTACGAATTCGGTGTCCAGCGCGATGGCTGAAACCTGACGAGCGGCCTGGCAAACCTCGGCCAGCGCCTCGTCGGTGGTGATCATATGGTAGGTCAAATTTAATTCTCTTGGTTTGCGTCATAAAAACGCCGGCTGAACCGGCGTTGCAGACTGATGACAAACCTCATCCTGTCGCGGGCGAGCAAATATCACCAAATTAAAAACAAGGAAAATCAACTCGTTGATTTTCGGCTGCTCGCCACAAAGAAGGAAAAACCACGCTTTTACCTTCTTTGTCAGCAATATCCAACGCCGGCTGAACCGGCGTCAGGGCGACTGACTCGGCGCTCAGGCTTTATTGTTGCCTGTCCCGGCCTCTTCGTCACGCAATTCTCGCCTTAAAATTTTGCCAACGTTCGATTTAGGCAGCTCGGTGCGGAACTCAATGAGCTTCGGCACCTTGTATCCGGTCAGGTGACGACGGCAAAATGTCACCAGCGACTCTTCATTCAAAGACGGATCTTTCTTCACCACGAAGATCTTCACCGTTTCGCCGCTTGCCCCGCCCGGCACGCCGACGGCGGCCACTTCGAGCACCCCCGGGTGCTGCATGACCACGTCTTCAATCTCGTTTGGATAAACGTTGAAGCCGGAGACCAGAATCATGTCCTTTTTACGGTCGACGATGCGCATGAAGCCTTCTTCGTCCATCGTCGCGATATCACCGGTACGCAGCCAGCCGTCGGTCATGATTTCGTCGGTAGCATCCGGGCGCTGCCAGTAGCCCAGCATCACCTGCGGGCCTTTGACGCACAGTTCGCCAGGCTCGCCCGGCGGCACTTCATGGCCTTCGTCATCAATCATTTTGACTTCGGTGGACGGCACGGGCAGGCCGATGCTGCCGCTGTGGTAATCCATATCGTGCGGATTGGCGCTGACCAGCGGGGCACACTCCGTCAGACCATAGCCTTCCAGCAGGAAGCGACCGGTCAGTTTCTCCCAGCGTTCGGCTACGGCGTGCTGAACCGGCATACCGCCGCCTGCGGAAAGGTGCAGGCTGGAGAAATCAAGCTGCTGGAACTCTTTATTGTTCAACAGGGCGTTGAATAAGGTATTCACGCCGGTCATCGCGGTGAACGGATACTTCGCCAGCTCTTTCACCAGGCCCGGAATATCACGCGGATTGGTGATCAGCAAATTTTGCCCGCCCAGCTCGATAAACAGCAGGCAGTTCATGGTTAACGCAAAGATGTGGTAGAGCGGCAGCGCGGTGACCACCAGCTCTTTGCGTTCGTACAGCAGCGGGCTGTAGGCCGCCCTCACCTGCTCCAGGTTGGCCAGCATGTTGCGATGGGTCAGCATCGCTCCTTTCGCCACGCCCGTCGTGCCGCCGGTGTATTGCAGGAACGCCAGATCGGTATTAATCACTTCCGGCTTGATGTACTGCATCCGATAGCCGCTGTGCAGCGCGCTGCGGAAGGAAATCGCGTCAGGCAAATGGTATTTCGGCACCAGGCGCTTGATGTATTTCACGACGAAGTTAACGAGCGTGCCTTTGGCAGCGGAAAGCTGGTCGCCCATGCGGGTCAGGATAACGTGCTTCACCTGAGTTTTATCAACCACCTTTTCCAGAGTATGGGCAAAGTTGGATACGATAACGATGGCGCTGGCTCCGCTGTCGTTGAGCTGGTGCTCGAGCTCGCGCGGGGTATAAAGCGGGTTCACGTTCACTACCACCATTCCGGCACGCAGGATGCCAAACAGCGCCACGGGATATTGCAGCAGGTTCGGCATCATCAGGGCCACGCGGTCGCCTTTTTGCAGGCCCAGACCCTGCTGCAAATAGGCCGCAAAAGCACGGCTGCGCTCCTCCAGCTTGCGGAACGTCATGACTTCGCCCATGTTCATAAACGCGGGCTGATCCGCATAGCGCGAGGTCGCCTGCTCAAACATATCCACCAGGGATTGATAACGATCGGGATTAATCTCAGCCGCAACGTCGGCCGGGTAGCGGTTAAGCCAAACCTTCTTCAAGGATTCACCTCTGAATTTATTATTTATCGTCATCACAACCCCAATAAACAAACACACCGTTAACATAATATTAACTCAGCGTACCAGTTTAAGAATTAAGCTGATTTAAGGTTGCGAAGCACATCACTCTTTTTTTTCATCCGTCCTGGATAAAAGCAAACAGCGGCAAAGCCGCTGTTTAAAATAAAATTTAAAACAATACGCTACTCAGTCACTATGGTCTGGACCTGGGCGGGGCCCGGTGTGTACCAGCCGCCCCATGCGCCGTAACCGCCGTAGGGATAGTGCCCGCGACGGGGATATGGCCCTCCCCAGAACCACGGATCCATCGGCTGCGGAGGCATCACCACCTGCTGCACGACGTTCCAGCGTTTGTAGCCGTTGGCCTGCATCAGCATAAACTTATACGGCGTTTCACCGACTTTACCTTCGATGGAACCTTTGATTGGCCCCACCACCGTTACCAGCTGCCCGCGGAAATCAACCGGGTCGAGGAAACCGTTCACGTCCGCATAAATGCGTCCTTTCGAAGGTTCACCCAGCGCTGGCCGAGCGCCTTCATCGAGGCTTACCGTGGCGATTTCAAGGCGGGTTTTGCCGTCGCGGTTGTCGATGTTAACCACTCGACCACCGAACCGCGCTTCCTGTCCAACGTACAGCTGTGGAGCCGCCATGACCTGACTGAGATTTTGCTGCGGCGTTGCGCTGGTGCCTTTGATAGCATCCGGCACCGTCACGCAGCCGCTAAGCAGCAGCGTGGCGACTACGGTCAGCACACCGCCGAACTTCCTGACATGATTACCTGCCATACCCCATCTCCTTATACCGCATTACGCACCCTGGTAACGCTGAGTATCACTCTTTGCCGGGAAGCTTCTTCCATGTCACTTCGTTGCGCAGGTAAACCGGCTCCGCATGTTCAACGGCCACGGTGCGGTTCGCATTCAGCGCCTGAATCGCCAGCGGCAGCATGTCTTCAGCCGCGGGGAGAGTCACCCCGCCGTCGCGGAGGGTCAGGCTGTTATCGCCTGCCATATCGGGCCATGCCTGCCAGCCAGTGCCCACGGTAACCCAGTCTCCAGCGAGCTGCTTCAACCGCGCGGCAACCGCTTCAGGTTTTAATACCGCTTCCGTTTCTTCGCCGTGCCAGACGCCGTTTTCATCGCGCTGGTATTCAGCCCAGTAGACCTCCCCCATGCGCGCGTCGATAGCTGCCAGCACGCGCGTAGCGCCGGTTAAACGCCAGGCGCCCTGCGCCATCGTCGCGAGGGTCGACACGCCAATCATCGGCAGTTCAGCCCCCAGCGCCAGCCCCTGCGCAATACCAATACCAATACGCACGCCGGTAAAACTCCCCGGCCCTCGCCCGTAGGCCAGCGCGTTCAGTTCAGACAAGGTAAGTTCGCCCTGGTTCAGGATGTCCCGCACCAAAGGCAAAATACGCTGGGTATGCTCTCGCGGGCAGAGTTCAAAATGGGCACGGGTGGTGCCGTCGTTATACAGGGCAACCGAACAGGCTTCTGTCGCGGTATCGATGGCTAAAATTCGCATGGACTGGCCAACCTCTGGCGAAAATCTAAGGTAAAAAACAAGGTAAAAAAATCGGCGCGCATCATACCATAGCCTGGCACAAATTACTGCGTCGGTGGGGACTTAAGGAACTCGACCGCCCGATTTATATCCCGCGTGCGCGGCGTGGGCGGCAGACTATTGAGGAAAACTTCGCCGTAGGGCCGCATCACCAGGCGGTTGTCGCAAATCACCAGCACGCCGCGATCGTCAACGTCGCGGATCAGGCGACCAACGCCCTGTTTGAGGGTGATCACCGCATCGGGAAGCTGCACGTCATCGAACGGCTCGCCGCCGCGAATGCGGCAGTCTTCCATACGCGCTTTCAGCAGCGGATCGTCCGGCGAGGTAAACGGCAGCTTGTCGATAATCACCAGCGACAGCGCGTCACCGCGTACGTCAACCCCTTCCCAGAAGCTGCTGGTGGCGACAAGCAGCGCATTCCCGGCGTTGACAAACTGCTCCAGAAGCTGGCCCTTGCTGGTTTCGCCCTGTAGCAGGACCGGCAGCGTCATACTGGCGCGAAACTGTTCGGCCAGCTCGCGCATCATGGCGTGGGAAGTGCAAAGCATAAAGCAGCGGCCGTTGTTAGCTTCGATCAGCGGCTGGAGCAGTTTGGCCAGATGGCGGGCGGCGTGAGGCTGATTCGGCGTCGGCAGCCCGCGAGGCACGCAAAGCAGCGCCTGCGTGGCATAGTCAAACGGACTTGCCAGCAGCAGAGTCTGCGCATTATCAATGCCAAGACGGTCGGTAAAATGGCTAAGCTGGTCGTTCACCGAAAGTGTGGCCGAGGTAAAAATCCACGTCCCGGCTTTCTGAGCGATCACCTCTTTAAATTTGTCCGCCACCGAAAGCGGCGTCAGCGCCAGCGTAAAGTGACGCGAGTTGCATTCGTACCAGTAGCTGTAGCCCGGCTGATTGACATCCTTCAGCCGTTTGATGCGCCCCCGATAAATAACCGCGCGTTCAAAGGCGGCATCAAGCAGCGCCGAGCGGCCAAGGGACAGTTTCGCGACGTCATAGCAAAGTTCCAGCGCATCGTCGAGCAGCAGCAAAGCGCGTTGAATGGCAGGCTGGGCAAGCAGTTCACGCAGGTTGCCGCGATAGCCGGGGTCGCCAAGCTGCAGTCGAAAATCCTGGGTGCTTTGCGCCAGACGGTCGGCGCTTTTTTGCAGCTGCTGGGCGTCGCGAACTTCGGTGCGATAGGCAATCGAAATATCTTTGGCGAGATCCAACAGCTGACGGCTGGAGACGGACTGGCCGAAATACTGGCTGGCGATGTCGGGGATCTGGTGGGCTTCATCGAAGATCATCACTTCGGCCTCGGGGATCAGCTCGGCAAAGCCGCTCTCTTTGACCACCATGTCGGCAAGAAACAGGTGATGGTTAACCACCACCACATCCGCATCCATCGCTTTTTTACGCGCCTTGACGACGAAGCAATCTTTGTACAGCGGGCAGTCCTGGCCGAGGCAGTTATCGTTGGTGCTGGTCACCAGCGGCCAGACGGTAGAATCCTCGGCGACGTTGGAACAGGCGCTGATATCGCCGTCCGTGGCTTCAATGGCCCAGTTGCGCAGCTGGACGACCTCGCTCAGGGTTTGCACCGGCAGATCGCCGCCCGCCAGCGCCTGCTGTTCGAGGCGCTCCAGGCACAGATAGTTCGAACGCCCTTTCAGCAGGGCAAGACGGCCTTTGAAGCCCAGCGCTTTGGCAACGGTCGGTAAGTCGCGGGAATAGAGCTGATCCTGAAGGGCTTTGGAACCGGTGGAGATAATGACTTTTTTGCCTGAACGCAGCGCTGGCGCAAGATAGGCGTAAGTTTTCCCCGTCCCCGTTCCGGCTTCCACCACCAGCTCGCGCCCGTCGGTAATAGCTTTGGTGACGGCCTGCGCCATTTCTCTTTGCGGTTCCCGCGGCTTAAAACCGGGTATCGCCAGCGCCAGCTGACCGTCTGCTGCAAAATCGTCCGTCACATTACCCCCTGGATATATTGACAGTGATTATGTCAGCCCGAGCGAAGTTAATCCAGCAAGCCGGTGGCAGCCAGGCGAGGTTTATGGCAGGCTGTTGGCCACTTTTAGAAAGCCGATAAGGAAAATGTCATGAGTCTTGTGCGTATTAAACCAGAAGCCCGTATGTCCGATGCGATCATCCATAACCAGACCGTTTACTACACAGGCGTGCCGGAAAATCTGGATGCAGACGCCTACGAGCAGACTGCTAATACGCTGGCGCAGATCGATGCCCTGCTGGCAGAGCTGGACAGCGATAAGACCCGTATCCTCGACGTGACGATTTTTTTACCGGACGGCGCAGACTTTGCGGCGATGAATAAAGCGTGGGACGAGTGGGTTGTGGCGGGCAAAGCGCCGGTGCGGTGCACCGTGCAGGCTCAGTTGATGAACCCGCGTTACAAAGTCGAGATTAAGATTATCGCAGCGGTGTAAATTCTAGCGGGCGATTGAGATACCCAGGGCAATCCTGGAGTGAGGCACCCTTCCAGGAGCCTGACCCCAGGTTTCCTCTGATAACGGCTTAAGAATAAATAAGCCGCGCAGGGAAGTTCACGCGATCATTCTCTACTGACAGAGAAGTTAATCGTCTTCCTGATCGCTATCCGGGCCGTGGCCGTAGTCCGGCTGCTCTTCCGGCGTCTGCTCTTCTTCTTCATCATCTTCAAATCGGGCAACTATCATGTCGCCGGTATGCGTGGCGCGGATCTCCGCCGCAACGATCGCGATCGCTTCGCCGCTGCTCATACCCTGCGCCATAAGCTCCTGAATACGCTCTACGGCCTGCTGCTGCTGTGCATGGGACAAGGCTGGTAAACCTGAAATCATCGTAGACTCCTGTGATAAAGCTGTAGGTAAATTATATTTCACGCCGCGCTAGTTGATGCCAGAAAGGCCGTTTTGTGGCAGGCTGGCGGCTTTCGTTTTCAGGTTGTGGTGACGACGTTGCAAACTCCTTCTTTTCAGATGCTTCCCTGGCAGCCAGACGCTGCTCAACAAACCTTTGCCGCGCTGGCCGATGAGCCATGGGCCATGCTGCTCCATTCGGGCTTTGCCGATCATCCCCATAACCGCTTTGATATTTTGGTCGCCGATCCCCGCGCGACGGTAATGACCCGTGGCTCGCAAACCACGCGTTTTATCGATGGCGTGTCCTCGGAACACTCGGGCGATCCGCTGGCGATTGTGCAACAAACGCTTGATAGCTTTGGGTTTACGCCGCAGGCTCACGCGGACCTGCCGTTTTTAGGCGGCGCGCTGGGTTTGTTTGGCTATGACCTGGGGCGTCATTTTGAAAAAATCCCGCAGCTTGCGCAAGCCTCCCTGAACACGCCTGATATGGCGGTAGGGATCTACGACTGGGCTTTGATCGCCGATCATCGGCAAAAACGGCTAACGCTGCTGTGCTGGGGCGATATTTCGGCCCGTTTAAGCTGGCTTCATTCGCGCCAGCTGCCGCAGCGCGAACCGTTCCGGTTAACCAGCGGCTGGCAGTCCAACATGACTCGCGAGCAGTATGGACGTAATTTCCGTCAGGTACAGGAATATCTGCGCAGCGGCGACTGTTATCAGGTCAATCTGGCCCAGCGCTTCAGCGCTTCTTACGCTGGCTGCGAATGGCAGGCTTTCCAAAAGCTGAACCAGGCTAACCGGGCCCCCTTCAGCGCGTTTATTCGTCTGGAAGCAAGCGCCATCCTGAGCCTTTCCCCGGAGCGGTTTATTCTGCTGGAAGGCAAAAACATTCAGACGCGCCCGATAAAAGGGACCCTGCCGCGCCTTGCCAACGCCGAAGAAGATGCACAGCAGGCCGAAAAGCTGGCCCATTCACCGAAGGATCGCGCCGAGAACCTGATGATCGTCGATCTGCTGCGCAACGATATTGGTCGGGTTGCCGTGCCCGGCAGCGTACGGGTGCCAGAGCTGTTCGTCGTCGAGCCCTTCCCGGCGGTGCACCATCTTGTCAGCACCATCACCGCAGAGCTTCCTGAAGCGCTACAGGCCACCGATTTGCTGCGTGCCTGCTTCCCCGGCGGCTCAATTACCGGCGCGCCAAAAGTCCGCGCGATGGAAATCATCGAAGAGCTGGAGCCGCAGCGCCGCAACGCCTGGTGCGGAAGCGTGGGCTATATCAGCTTCTGCGGCAAGATGGATACCAGCATTACCATCCGCACAATAACCGCCGAAGCCGGGAAGCTTTACTGTCCGGCGGGAGGAGGCGTTGTCGCGGACAGCACAGAGGACAGCGAATACCAGGAAACATTTGATAAAGTTAACCGTATCCTTCCCGTTCTGGAGAACTGATGCATGCCCGGCCCGTCCCTGACGCTAAATGACTTTTTATCCCGCTTCCAGATGTTGCAGCCGCCCGTCTCACCTGTGAGCGGCAATAAGCGCCAGGCCGCCGTGCTGGTGCCCATCGTACGGCGCCGTGAACCCGGCCTGCTTCTCACCCAGCGTTCGCCGCTGCTGCGCAAGCATCCCGGCCAGGTCGCTTTCCCCGGCGGCGCGGTAGACAGCACGGACGCCTCGCTGATTGCCGCCGCCCTGCGCGAGGCGCAGGAAGAAGTCGCCATTCCGCCTGAAGCCGTTGAAATTATCGGCATCCTGCCGCCGGTCGACAGCGTGACGGGCTTTCAGGTTACGCCGGTCGTCGGCATCATTCCGCCAAATCTGCCGTGGCGCGCCAGCGAAGACGAAGTTTCCGCCGTCTTTGAGATGCCGCTGATGGAGGCGCTAAGCCTCGGGCGCTATCATCCGCTGGATATCCACCGCCGTGGCAACGCGCACCGCGTCTGGCTTTCCTGGTATCAGCACTATTTTGTCTGGGGCATGACCGCGGGCATTATCCGCGAGCTGGCATTACAGATAGGTGTGGAACCTTGATCACCCTTTAATTCTGCCAGAGAGCCTATATTAAGGAGAGAGTCTTGCTGTAAATAGGCTGTTATTAGGTGTTTTATCGTTAACCATTAGTTTAATTCATGTGAATAGTTTACTCAGGTAAGCAATAAATTTTTAAACTAGCGACCAGCCAATTTATAGCATCATATTTTACAAACGCGGTGCCTCAGAGGAGTTTTAGTGTGATTAGCATATTCGACATGTTCAAAGTCGGCATTGGGCCTTCCAGCTCCCATACCGTCGGGCCGATGAAAGCCGGTAAGCAGTTTGTCGACTCGCTGGTCGAAAAAGGACTGCTCGAGAGCACCACGCGCGTCGCGGTGGACGTCTACGGCTCCCTGTCTTTAACGGGCAAAGGCCACCACACCGATATCGCCATTATTATGGGCCTGGCGGGTAACCAGCCGGACAACGTTGATATCGACGCTATTCCTGGGTTTATTCGCGATGTCGAAGCCCGCGGCCGTCTGTGGCTGGCGCAGGGTCGCCACGAAGTGGATTTCCCAAAAGACAACGGCATGCGCTTTAGCAATGACAATCTGCCGCTGCACGAAAACGGCATGACAATCCACGCTTACCGCGATGACAAAGAGATCTTCAGCAAAACTTACTATTCTATCGGCGGCGGTTTTATCGTCGATGAAGAGAACTTTGGCAAAGCCGACGTTAACGAAATCGTTGTGCCCTATTCCTTTAACTCTGCCGAAGAGATGCTTCAGCACTGTAAAGACACCGGGATGTCGCTGTCCGGCGTGATCATGCAGAACGAACTGGCGCTGCACAGCCGTAAAGAAATCGAAGACTACTTTGCGAACGTCTGGAGCACCATGCGCGCCTGTATCGACCGCGGCGTGAATACCGAAGGCGTGTTGCCTGGCCCGCTGCGCGTACCGCGCCGCGCTTCCGCGCTGCGCCGCATGCTGGTTTCCAGCGACAAACTGTCCCACGATCCGATGAACGTGGTCGACTGGGTGAATATGTTCGCGCTGGCGGTTAACGAAGAAAACGCCGCTGGCGGGCGAGTCGTTACCGCGCCGACCAACGGCGCCTGCGGTATCGTGCCCGCGGTGCTCGCCTACTACGATCACTTTATTGAGTCCGTTAGCCCGGACACCTACATCCGCTACTTCCTGGCCTCTGGCGCCATCGGCGCACTGTACAAAATGAACGCTTCAATTTCCGGGGCCGAAGTTGGCTGCCAGGGCGAAGTGGGCGTGGCCTGTTCTATGGCCGCAGCAGGCCTGGCAGAAATTTTAGGCGCGAGCCCGGAACAGGTCTGCGTCGCGGCGGAAATCGGTATGGAGCACAACCTTGGCTTAACCTGCGACCCGGTTGCCGGTCAGGTTCAGGTGCCGTGCATCGAACGTAACGCGATTGCCTCGGTGAAAGCCATCAACGCTACCCGTATGGCTATGCGCCGCACCAGCGAGCCGCGCGTTTCCCTCGATAAGGTCATTGAGACGATGTATGAAACGGGCAAAGACATGAACGCCAAATACCGCGAAACCTCACGCGGGGGGCTGGCGATTAAAGTCCAGTGTGACTAAATCTTCAAAGCGCCCACCCGGGCGCTTTTTCTTTGCTTAATATTCCTGCCTCGCCACCTCGTCGCTAGCCTATTCCCCCACTACACTTTGAATGTTCTGCGCACAATTGTTGGTCGCAGGCCCGAGCACAGGTGACCAAGGATGCAGACCGCGCAACGTATCATTAAGGGGTATCGTCGCAGACGCTTTATTGTCTGTGCCGCTATGGCCGTGCTGGTCCTTTTTCTGACGCTCAGCGTGCGCTACGTCGCCGAACGAAATATCAACGAACAGCGCATGCTGGCCTTCAATTCCCGCGCCATCAGCACGCTTGAGAGCGTCCTGACGCCTCTGGAAGACGTCAGCGCGGACGTCCTTCGGATGGTCGGTATGTCATGCGATGCCGCACAGCTTAAGCTGCGCGAACACGTAGCCAGAATGCAGACCCTGCGGGCCATCGCGCTAATTAAAAACGGCGTGCTTTATTGTTCGAGTATTTTTGGACCCCGAAATATTCCCCTTTCGCTTCTTCAGCCCCGGTTGCCCACCGCCACGCCGCTGCTGCTGCTTTCAACCGACCGCTCATTGCTTAAAGGATCGCCGATTCTGATTGCCTGGCACCCGCTGGCAAACGGCAGCCGCGATGGCGTGATGGAAATCGTGAATATTGAGATGCTCACCGGCCTGATGCTGGAGCCTGAGCGCCCGTGGGTGTCGCGGGCCGTTCTTAACGTGGCGGGCTCACACCTTGAGTATGGCAAGGGACTGCTGGCAAGAGTTAGCGCCGACGAAGGGCTGGCCATTCACGAAATGGCTTCGGAGAAATTTCCGTTTTCGATAACCACCATCGGCCCTTCCGCCAGCGATTTGGCGCTGAAAAACCTGCCCACCCAGCTGCCTCTGGCGCTGATTCTGAGCATGCTTATCGGCTATATCACCTGGCTGGCTACCGCTAACCGGATGAGCTTTTCGTGGGAAATTAATCTTGGCCTTGCCTCGCGGGAGTTCGAGGTTTTTTGCCAGCCGCTGCTCAATTCGCGCAGCCTGCAATGCGTGGGCGTGGAGCTGCTGCTGCGCTGGAATAACCCGCGTCAGGGCTGGATTTCACCGGACGTGTTTATCCCGCTTGCCGAACAGCAGAATCTCATCGCCCCGCTCACGCGTTTTGTACTGGATGAAACCGTGCGCCAGCTGGATTTATTTCCGAAGTCGCGAGATTTTCATATTGGCCTGAACGTGGCCGCCAGCCATTTCCACAACGGTGAAATCATTGATGATTTACGACGCTACTGGTTCCCGCCCAACCCCGTTCAGCAGCTGACGCTGGAGCTCACCGAGCGGGATGCGCTGCCGGATGTCGATCATCGCGTGGTGAGAGATTTACATCGCCTGGGCGTGGCGCTGGCGATAGATGATTTTGGCACCGGGCAGAGTTCGCTGGCTTATCTGGAGACGCTTAATCCGAACGTGCTGAAAATCGATAAATCGTTCACCGCAGCCATCGGAACCGATGCGGTGAACTCCACGGTGACCGATATTATTATCGCGCTGGCGCAAAGGCTGGGGATTGATTTAGTGGCGGAGGGAGTGGAAACACCGCAGCAGGCAGAGTATCTGCGCAACCACGGTGTGAACGTATTACAGGGCTATTTATACGCCCGGCCAATGCCGATTAAGGAGTTTCCTCGCTGGCTTGAGGGCCGCACGCCGCGGCCCCCACGCCATAATGGTCACGCTGTTCCCGTGATCCCATTGCGCTGATTTACTCTTCTTCTTCCTGGTGCGGATCGCGTTCTTTCACTACGCGGACAAGGTCCACGCGGTAATCGTTCGCTTCCACAATCTGGATGCTCAGCGGAGCAAATTCGATGACGTCGCCAGGTTTAGGGATCTGGCCGTTTACCGAAATCACCAGCCCGGCGATAGAAGCGATATCTTCTTCGTCATTGACCAGGTTGTTGATGTCCAGATGCTGCTGAATGGCGTGCAGATCGGTAGATCCTTTCACCAGCCAACCGTCGCCGTCGCGGACAATTTCCGGGGTTTCATCGGCATCCGGGAATTCACCGGCGATAGCTTCCAGCACGTCCAGCGGCGTTACCAGCCCCTGTACTACGCCAAACTCGTTATTCACGATCACGAAGCTGCCGCGGGCCCGGCGCAATACGCCCAGCAGGTTGATGGGATCCAGCGTTTCCGGTACCACAATAGCGGGCGTCCGGGATGCAATCTCCGTGACGTCGGCCCCTTTATCCAGAGCTACCAGCAGCTCTTTGGCGCGCACGATGCCGATAATTTCATCCAGCTCGCCGCGACATACCGGGAACAGGCTGTGCGGGGATTCAAGCAGCTGCTCGCGAATTTCCTCCACGGTCTTATCTGCGTCAACCCACGAGATTTCTCCGCGCGGCGTCATAATACTGCGCAAAGAACGCGAGGCCAGGGTCAGCACGCCGTTAATCATGTAGCGTTCTTCTTCCGCAAAGGCTTCCGCTTCAATCGGCGTAATCGTTTTGCTTTCGTCGCGCTCGACTCGCTGCTGGCGCTTGCCGTTCATCAAACGCAGGATGGCGTCAGCGGTGCGGGCACGCAGCGGTACGTTCGACTGATGGCGGATAAAATTCCGCCGCGCAATCTGGTTAAACAGCTCGATGATGATAGAGAAACCGATGGCCGCGTAGAGATAGCCTTTCGGGATGTGGAACCCGAAGCCCTCTGCCACCAGGCTCAGACCAATCATCAGCAGGAAGCTCAGACAGAGCACCACTACCGTAGGATGCTGGTTGACGAAGTTTGTCAGCGGCTTTGACGCCAGCAGCATCACACCCATCGCAATAATGACCGCAGCCATCATGACCGGCAGGTGGTTGACCATTCCCACGGCGGTAATTACCGCGTCGAGGGAGAACACCGCGTCAAGCACAACAATTTGCAGCACGACAACCCAGAAGCTGGCATAGCCTTTTCCGTGGCCGTCGTCATGCTGACGGTTTTCCAGCCTTTCGTGTAATTCCGTCGTGGCCTTGAACAGCAGGAAAATACCCCCGACCAGCATGATCAAATCACGCCCCGAGAAGGTTTTATCCATTACGCTGAACAGCGGCTGCGTAAGCGTCACCAACCATGAAATTAATGACAGCAAACCGAGTCGCATCACCAAAGCCAGGGATAAACCAATGAGTCGGGCTTTATCACGTTGTTTTGGCGGCAGTTTATCTGCAAGGATGGCGATAAATACCAGGTTGTCGATACCCAGTACGATCTCCAGCACGACAAGCGTTAACAGGCCTATCCAAATTTGAGGGTCCATCAGGATTTCCATGACAACCTCCAGACGCAGGAATGACCAGGCGGCACCGCATGATTAGCGGGCGCAACACTTTGAATTAAATGAGTAAACGGACGAGAAACGCCGCGTTGCAGGACTGAGGCTACAGTCCGAAAAGTGAAAAGACGTCGGTGACGGTCCATACGGTGGGCTACTGCCCTATACTCCTTAGAAATTAAACAAGAGCTCAACATTATCAGAGCAAAAGCGCCTTTTGCAAAGATTTACCTGTCTTTGCAATTTTTATGTCACTTATTGCGGTCATATTCTGCTCCTCAATCCATTGAAAACGTAACAAAGTTAAATTACGGATCTTCATCACATAAATTATTTTTTCACTGTCTAAAATAATTCCGGCAAATGATTCGACTTTTAATTATCCCTTATCTGAATCGATTCATGTGAACGAGTCAGATCTCTGAAACATTCGTAAGGATGTTGCAATGACAAACACAGGAGGTAGCAAGTGACTATTGCTATTGTCATAGGCACGCACGGCTGGGCGGCGGAACAGCTGCTGAAAACGGCCGAAATGCTATTAGGCGAGCAAGAAAACGTTGGCTGGATAGATTTCGTTCCCGGCGAAAATGCCGAGACGCTTATCGAAAAGTACAACGCGAGACTGGCTGATCTTGATACCAGCAAAGGCGTGCTGTTTCTCGTCGATACCTGGGGCGGTAGCCCTTTCAATGCGGCCAGCCGTATTGTCGTCGATAAAGAGCATTACGAAGTGGTGGCCGGGGTCAATATTCCGATGCTGGTCGAAACCTTCATGGCTCGTGATGACAACCCTTCGTTTGACGAACTGGTTGCCCTGGCGGTAGAAACAGGCCGCGAAGGGGTTAAAGCGCTGAAGGCAAAACCTGTCGAACAGGCGGCCCCGGTTCAGGCTGCACCTAAAGCGGCTGCACCGTTAAAACCAATGGGTCCAAACGACTACATGAATATCGGTCTGGCGCGTATCGATGACCGTTTGATTCATGGCCAGGTTGCTACCCGCTGGACGAAAGAGACCAACGTAACGCGCATTATCGTGGTCAGCGACGAAGTTGCCGCCGATACCGTGCGTAAAACGTTGCTCACTCAGGTTGCTCCTCCAGGCGTCACCGCGCATGTGGTTGACGTGGCGAAAATGATCCGCGTTTACAACAACCCGAAATATGCGGGTGACCGCGTAATGCTTCTCTTTACTAACCCGACCGACGTTGAGCGCGTTGTCGAAGGCGGCGTGAAGATTACTTCTGTCAACATCGGTGGTATGGCGTTCCGTCAGGGTAAAACCCAGGTGAACAACGCGATTTCCGTGGATGAGAAAGATATTGAAGCCTTTAAGAAACTGAACGAGCGCGGCATTGAGCTTGAAGCCCGTAAGGTCTCTACCGATCAAAAACTGAAAATGATGGACCTGATCGCGAAGGTGAAAAGCTAACTGCGGCTTTGCCTGTTTAATTCTACGTTTTGCTCAGTTTTTACACTTAAGTCTTACGTTTAAGGAGAAGTACAATGGAGATTACCACTCTTCAAATTGTGCTGGTGTTCATCGTAGCCTGTATTGCCGGTATGGAATCGGTCCTTGATGAATTTCAGTTTCACCGTCCGCTGGTTGCCTGTACGTTAATTGGTCTCGTTCTGGGCGACATGAAAACCGGTATTATTATCGGCGGTACGCTCGAAATGATCGCTCTGGGCTGGATGAACATCGGTGCCGCTGTGGCTCCCGATGCCGCGCTGGCTTCTATTATTTCCACTATTCTGGTTATCGCCGGCCATCAGGGCATCGGCTCCGGCATCGCGCTGGCGATTCCACTGGCCGCAGCCGGTCAGGTACTGACCATCATCGTTCGTACTATCACCGTTGGCTTCCAGCACGCGGCGGATAAGGCGGCCGAAAACGGTAACCTCTCAGCGCTGTCCTGGATCCATGTATCTTCCCTGTTCCTGCAGGCCATGCGTATCGCCATCCCGGCGGTTATCGTGGCTATCTCCGTAGGGACCAGCGAAGTTCAGAACATGCTGAACGCCATTCCTGAAGTGGTGACCAGCGGCCTGAACATCGCCGGCGGCATGATCGTCGTCGTAGGTTACGCCATGGTTATCAACATGATGCGTGCGGGCTACCTGATGCCGTTCTTCTATCTGGGCTTCGTCACCGCCGCGTTTACCGAGTTCAACCTGGTTGCTCTGGGTGTGATTGGTGCCGTTATGGCCATCCTGTACATCCAGCTGAGCCCGAAATACAACCGTTCCGCAGGCGCTGCGGCACCGGCCGCTGGTTCTAACGACCTCGATAACGAATTAGATTAATAGGTGAGCGAA
The DNA here is from genome assembly GCA_036489025.1 of Buttiauxella sp. Classification (GTDB taxonomy): domain Bacteria; phylum Pseudomonadota; class Gammaproteobacteria; order Enterobacterales; family Enterobacteriaceae; genus Dryocola. The sequence goes on along the minus strand of DASXGN010000014.1, from coordinate 5,552 downwards.
ATGGTTGATACCACCAAAACAACGACTACCGAGAAGAAACTCACCCAGGGTGATATTCGCGCCGTGTTTATGCGCTCGAACATTTTCCAGGGGTCCTGGAACTTCGAACGTATGCAGGCGCTGGGCTTCTGCTTCTCCATGATTCCGGCGATTAAACGCCTGTATCCAGAGAACAACGATGCGCGCAAACAGGCGATTAAACGCCACCTGGAGTTCTTCAACACCCACCCTTACGTTGCGGCTCCGGTTCTGGGCGTAACGCTGGCGATGGAAGAACAGCGTGCTAACGGCGCGGAAATCGACGACGGCGCCATCAACGGCATCAAAGTGGGTCTGATGGGCCCGCTGGCAGGCGTGGGCGACCCGATTTTCTGGGGTACGGTGCGCCCGGTCTTTGCAGCTCTTGGCGCGGGGATTGCCATGAGCGGCAGCCTGCTTGGTCCACTGCTGTTCTTCATTCTGTTTAACGCCGTGCGTTTGCTGACCCGTTACTACGGCGTGGCATACGGCTACCGTAAAGGTATTGATATCGTTAAGGATATGGGCGGTGGCTTCCTGCAGAAATTGACCGAGGGGGCGTCCATTCTCGGCCTCTTTGTCATGGGGGCACTGGTCAACAAGTGGACGCACGTTAACATCCCGCTGGTGGTGTCGAAGATAACCGACCAAACCGGCGCCGTTAAAGTGACCACCGTGCAAACCATCCTTGACCAGCTGATGCCGGGCCTCGTTCCGCTGCTGCTGACCTTCGCCTGTATGTGGCTGCTGCGTAAGAAAGTTAACGCGCTGTGGATCATCATGGGCTTCTTCGTCATCGGTATTGTCGGTTATGCTATCGGCCTGCTGGGTCTGTAATCAATCCGTACAGCCGGGGCTCAGCCCCGGTTTGGTTGATGACAAAACCCGAAAACGTGGTGTTCAGGCGTTTGGGTAAACCAGAGGTGTCTATTCTTTGTTTTTGTGAGGGCTGAACCTAGCGCTTTTAAATTTCAAGATAATACCGAAGGTCTGGCCGGGGCTCTGCCCCGGTTTTTTTATGCTGAGTATGAAAGTGGAGGTGTCATGACGTTAACGGATGTGGTTCTGCTGGTCTTTATTATTCTGCTGCTGGGTTGGGCAATCTACGACGAGTTCCTGCTGGACAGGCTGAAAGGCAAAACGCGACTCTCCATCCCCCTTCTGCGCCGAAATCGAATCGATAGCACCATTTTCGTCGGCCTTGTCGGCATCCTCATCTACAACAACGTGACGACGCACGGCACCGCGATTACCACATGGTTATTATCTGCTCTGGCGCTGGTGGCTATTTATATTTCGTGGATTCGGCAGCCTAAGCTGTTGTTCAAAAATGAGGGGTTCTTCTTTGCCGGCGTATGGATCCTCTATTCCCGAATAAAAGAAATGAATTTATCCGAAGACGGCGTGCTGGTGATGCAATTAGAACAGCGGCGGCTGCTTATTCGGGTTAAGAATATAGATGACCTGGAAAAAATTTATAAACTTCTCGTTGCAAGTCAATAGGTTAAAAACATAGCAAAACCTATATTTTTTAACCAATTTGCATAAACTTAAAACATAGCCAAGGCTATTACCGGCTATTCTTCGTGCTTATTCATTAACGGTTTTATAACTTAATTTTTTTAAATGAAAATCGTTATCATTTAGGTGGATAATAGTCAATATCAATTATTGTTTTAACTTCAAAAAATATGTTAAGGTTGCGCCCGTCGTTGGGGAGTAGCCGATTTTCACCTCCGTGAAAATGTACATGTCAACATACTCGTTACTTATCAATAAAGATAAAACGTGGCATGTACGACTCATTACCGTGAGTAGGCGAGACCATAGGCACGTAGCCATCGTGAGTTGGGGATGGGTGACGTGTATATGGATATTCCCAACTGAGGCACAGTAATGAATCTCACCGCAACAATTCTGCTCGCTTTAGGCATGTCGATGGATGCTTTCGCCGTATCAATCGGTAAAGGTGCCTCGCTGCACAAACCCAAATTCTCCGAAGCGCTACGTACCGGCCTTATCTTTGGCGTGATTGAAATGCTCACCCCGCTTATTGGCTGGTGCCTCGGCATGCTGGCAAGCCAGGTCGTGCTGGAATGGAATCACTGGGTAGCCTTTATCCTGCTGATATTCCTCGGTGGCCGAATGCTGAGTGAAGGCTTCCGCGGCGGTAATGCAGAAGAAGCACCGAAGCTGCAGCGGCACGGGTTCTGGCTGCTGGTTACCACCGCTATTGCCACCAGTCTTGATGCCATGGCCGTTGGGGTTGGCCTTGCATTCCTGCAGGTCAATATTATCGAAACCGCGCTGGCTATCGGCTGTGCCACGCTGGTGATGACCACGCTGGGGATGATGATTGGCCGTTTCATCGGTCCGATTCTGGGCAAACGCGCCGAAATCCTCGGCGGTCTGGTGCTGATTGGGATTGGCTGCCAGATTATGTACAGCCACTTCTACCCTTGATTAACCTTCGCGTCGCCAGACGCGAACCACAAAATCAGTTTCGCAGTCAAACGCCGTTTCCTCTTTCAGGGCTTCCCACACCTGCGGGCGAGCGCGCCAGGCAAACGGCGTCATTTGCAGCAGGGCCACCGCTTCCTGCCCTTTCAGGCTCATTGACCAGCCAATTTTATGCGTCTGCGCTTCGACAAAGCCCGGCAGAGATTCGGCTTCTTCGGAGTGCAGCATCACATCCTGATAAATTAACCCCTTCAGCTGCATCAGATGACGAGGCCCGGGCGTGGCGGTAATGACCACGCCGCCGGGCTTCAGCACTCTCGATAATTCCTCCGCCTTGCAGGGCGCAAAAATTCTGACCGCTGAATCCAGGCTGCCGTCGTCAAAAGGCAGGCGGTGGCTGGACGCCACGCAAAACTGTACTCCGCCATAGCGTTTAGCGGCGTAGCGAATCGCGACTTTCGACACGTCCAGGCCCCAGATCCCTTCCACCCGATCGCCCAGCACCTCGGCAAATCCGGCGGTGTAATAGCCTTCGCCGCAGCCGATATCCAGCAAAGATGTTGGCGTGCTTTGCTTCAAAATCTGGCAAATCTTTTCACGCAGCGGCTGGTAATGCCCGGCGTCCAGGAACGCGCGCCGCGCCTGCATCATTTCACTGCTATCGCCGGGATCTTTGGAACGCTTGTGCTGCACCGGCAGAAGATTGACGTAGCCCTCTTTCGCCTTATCAAACTGGTGCCCCTGCGGGCAGACAAAACTTTTTTCTTTCAGGCTCAAGGGCGAATGACACAGCGGGCAGAGATAGGACATGGAGACTCCGGATAGCGTTCGAGGGCGCAAGTGTAACTCTTACGCCCCGCCGCGAAAAGTCACTCCAGCGCCGGAGCCGTCGCATTAGCCTTGTTGAGCAGGACCAGGTTTTCATCTCCCGGCGGCAGGCCGTCAGGTTCGATATTCTCCAGGCGTAAAACGTTACCCATAATCTGACTGAAAACGGGGGCGGAAACCGCACCGCCGTAATAGGAGCCGTTGGAAGGATTATTAATCACCACCGCCAGGGCAAAGCGAGGATTGCTGGCCGGTGCTACGCCCGCCGTATAGGCAATGTATTTATCGACGTATTTCCCGTCGTCACCAATCTTTTTCGCCGTACCCGTTTTCACCGCAACGCGATATCCGCGCACGGCGGCTTTTGTCCCTCCTCCGCCCGGCAGCGCCACGCTTTCCATCATATGTTCAACCTGATGAGCAATCTGTTCGGACATGACGCGCTGCCCGACAATCGGCGGATCGACGCGGGTGATAGAGAGCGGCTTTGAAATCCCATAGCTGCCGATAGTGGCGTAAACGTGAGCCAGCTGCAGCGGCGTCACCATCAGCCCATAGCCGAACGAAAATGTCGCCCTGTCCAGCTCGCCCCAGCGCTGGCGATGGGGCAATAAGCCGCTGCTTTCGCCGGTCAGCCCCAAGCCTGTCGGCGTGCCGAAGCCAAAGTTTTTATAGGTATCCAGCAGAGCCTGAATCGGCATAGCCAGCGACAGGCGGGACACGCCGGTATCGCTCGATTTTTGCAATATGCCGGTGAGCGTTAGCTGAGGGTAAAAACCCACATCCCGGATGCGGTGCCCATCGATGGTGTAGGGATGGGTATCAACCACGCTATCTGGCTGCACGATACCTTTTTGCAGCGCGGTCATAATGACCATCGGCTTGACGGTCGAGCCAGGTTCGAAAGTATCGCTAATGGCTCGATTACGAAAATCGTCTAACGTGGCCCCTTCGCGGTTGTTTGGATTAAACGTTGGGTAGCTTGCCATAGCCAGCACTTCACCGGTGCCAATATCAATAATAACGGCGGCTCCGGCTTCCGCTTTGTTCCAGGAGACCGCGTTGCTCAGCGCATCTTCGGTCACCGTTTGCAGACGCTCGTCAATGCTCAGCATGATGTTATGGGCCGGGCTGGCGGGCGTTTCCGTTATATTTTCAATAACGTGTCCATAGCGGTCTTTACGCACCAGCCGTTCGCCTGAAACGCCCGTCAGCTGGCGATTGAAACTTTTCTCTATGCCTTCGATGCCCTGATCGTCAATGTTCGTGAAACCCAGCAGGTTCGAGGCGACGTGCCCCGCAGGATAGAAACGGCGAGATTCTTCACGCAGGGAAATACCGGGAATATTGAGTTTGTCGACCCAGGCTGCCTGTTGGGGATCGAGCTGACGGGCCAGATAGATAAAGCGGCTGCGATCGTTGTGGTGAATGCGCGCGGCAATTTCGCTCAGGGGAAGATGTAAGGCATTGGCCAGCGCCTGCCAGCGAGTATTGAACTGGACGCCGCCTTTTTCCATGATTGTTTTGGGGTCGGCCCAGATAGCCTCCACCGGAACGCTTACCGCCAGCGGGCGGCCGTTGCGATCTTCTATCATTCCCCGCGGCACGACGATGGGCTTTTCTCGCAGGGAGCGCATATCTTCTTGTTTAACAAGATTGTCCGGGGAAATAATTTGCAGCCATGCCACACGCCCCAGCAGGAACACCAGGCTCAGTAAAATGGCCAGACAAAGCACCCCAAAGCGCCACTGGATAAAATTGCCCACGAAGGCGGGGGTAATTTTCCTCACAATCAATCCTTAGTAAATCTTAAGCGATTGAAAATTTAACCAGATTTGCGAGGCAGTTCGTGCGGGAACAGTGCTACAGACGTCGAAGGATTGCAACAAGAGGCAACGCGCGGAGGGTTTTAGTCATACTTTGAAAGATTGTGTTTTTCTTTCGAGCATTAAAAAGCCCCGCAGCAGAGGCGAGGCTTTTAACTCAATTAGGCGTTTTGGCGCCTGAGCCTAATTCAGCTGAATTAGATGGCAGTCACGTTAACTGCAGCAGGGCCTTTCTGGCCGTCCTGGATTTCGAACTCAACGTTCTGGCCTTCAGCCAGAGTTTTGAAGCCGTTACCCTGGATTGCAGAGAAGTGTACGAACACGTCTTTGCTGCCGTCAGCAGGAGTAATGAAACCAAAACCTTTAGACTCGTTGAACCACTTAACTTGACCTTTAATCTTTGCCATTTTGCAAATTCCT